>JABWCL010000078.1 GCA_013360295.1 Ignavibacteriaceae bacterium
GACTACCTGATTAAGCCTACTGCTTTCAAAATAATAAAAATATAACGCGGGTTATCCATCAATAATGTAACTCAGGTTATCTACCTGAGGCGGGTGAATCATAACGAGACTACCTGATTAAGCCAGCTGCTTTCAAAACTTAAAGAGTGTAACGCAGGTTCCCACGGAGCGGGATAAATATCTACCTGCGAACGGTGTAATAAGACCGGACTAACTTATTAGTCCTGCTGCTTGTAAGAAGCATATGAGCAATATAAACCGTCCACAGGAAAATATCCTGTGTTACATTTTTAGTTGCGAAGTATGAATTTATAAGCAAAAATATTCATAGATTTTTATTAGAAATACGCTTAAATTTGATTAAGGTTTTATTTAAAAAGCTGATGAGCCAGACCAATGAACCGGGCTGCCGATGCGTGAGGTAAAACTTTTGCGGAAAACTCACTCCGCACTATGCCAAAAGGAAAGGAAAAACTTTGATCTTTTCTTGTTATTATAAAAATTATATCGAACAATTGAGATAAGTTTATGAAAAAACTTAACAGCTCATCACTCCTGATAATATTTATCTTCCTGCAAATTAATGTCCACTCCACAATCCGTTATGTGAAGGCAGGAAACCCCACTCCAATACCCCCATATACCAGTTGGGCAACTGCGAGTGACAGCATACAGAAGTGCATTAATGTTTGTGTGCCGGGTGATACGATATACCTATCAGAAGGCGTATTTAAAGAACAGGTATTTATGATACCGGGCCTTTCAATTATCGGTAATGGTATGATTAATACTATAATTGATTGCGCAACTGTAGTCCCGCAAGGTAGTACAAGACATATAATTTTTATGCAAGATAGCAGTAGCATTACAGATCTTACACTGAGAGTAGCTATTTTTATACCGACAATCGATGCCGGCATTAACGCCAATCATCTAATAAAAGTCAAGGTCAAGAATATATTTTTTGATTATGTCAGATATCCACTTGGGGCATCAGATGCCGTTATCAGTAACAGCATATTTTATTTTAGCAATACAACCTTAACGAGCGCATCTATAGAGCGCCCGTATCAGATAGATTTTTATAATAATTATTTAATCTACGTTGGTTATGAGGTGTATTTATCCGGCAACACGAACGGACAGCCGTGCAAGGTGGATCTTCATAATAATGTTATCACCCTCGGAGAATATGGTCAGATAATGGATAATGGCTGGAGTTCACTTTTTACAACATATTTTAGAAATAATACTGTCCTGGGTTTCGAAGACGACATACACAATTTCAGTCCGCTGGGTACAATATCCAAAAACACTGAAATAACCAATAACCTTTTTTATATAAATCACGAATACGGGTTTAATGTTTACGGCAACTGTAAGATGCATAATAATATTTTTTATGAAGTGCCGAAGCTGTTCAGGGAAGCCGGGGATGGGTTAAGTTTCAAATATAATGCATTATGGAAGAGCGATATCAGGCCATGGTATGACAGCACAAATATCATCGCATATCCGATGGTGTATAAAATGACGGGAATACCGGAGGAAGTTGACGGAAGGCTGCAGAAGTACTCTCCGTTAATAGATGCCGGTGATCCGGGGATACTCGACCCAGACAGCAGCCGAAGTGACATAGGCCCTGTGGGCGGGATCTATGGTATGATCTATGAATATGCCGACCTGCCGCCGAGTGTACCTGTAAATTTGAAGCTAAGAGCTAATGACACACTAAGAACTCTTGAATTAAAATGGAACCCGAATTACGAAGTTGATTTCCGGTCATATTATCTTTACACCGATACAGTAGATAACTTTATTGCGGATTCGACGAAATTCCTGCTTGAGACTGCTGATACAAGCGCGGTACTGCCGATACCTTTCACCGGATTTGGAAAAGTTTACTATCGGATAAGAAGCAAAGATATGCAGGGAAAATTAAGTGAAGCGAGCGAAACTGTGGGATATGTAGTAACTGGTGTGCGTGAATATGAACAGGGGAAGAATGAAAATAAGCTGTATGATATTTATCCAAATCCTACGGCTGGAAAGATAGTAATCCCATACAGAATAAAAGAGGAGTCGAAAGTGAGGATAGTGATCTTTGACATCAAGGGGGAGGTATTGGAAAAAACTGAAGAAGAGAAGATGGGTGGATATTATGAATATGAATACGATATCTTGGGGAAAGAAAAAGCGAGCGGCATATATATAGTGTTACTCGAAATACTCAATCCTGAAAAAGGAATACTTATTTACAGTGAAGTGAAGAAAGCGGTTCTGTTAAAATAGATAAATATAGAAAGGGTTCTGAATGAGAAAACTAATGATATTCTCATCTGTTCTACTTTTTAACCTGGCAATAATGAGCCAGAGCAGCCAGCCAATTATCATCGGAACATTTGGCAATGGCAATCAGGATAGCGCATATTATTTTAAAACTAACATCGAGACCTCATTCGGGTTTAACACAAAATTCACAAATTTTTTATTCCCGAATCCTGACAACTGGTACACCTATACCGGTCAAAATAATATCTTTCCCGGCAGCCAGAATTTCAGCAGTTTAACCACTCTTGAGAATATCGGTGGAATAGTGGGGACAAGTTCGCATTATCTTGCCAACGGGAAAAGGACGACTGATGCGGTTGTAAGAAATTTTGACTGGATATATTTCCTATCGAGCGCATACCACAA
>JABWCL010000031.1 GCA_013360295.1 Ignavibacteriaceae bacterium
GTAGCAGCCAACAATGCCACGACATCACCACCCCAAGTTCCGTAGGAACGACATATTAGTAGCAGCCAACAATGCCACGACATCACCACCCCAAGTTCCATAGGAACGACATATTAGTAGCAGCCAACAATGCCACGACATCACCACCCCAAGTTCCATAGGAACGACATATTAGTAGCAGCCAACAATGCCACAACATCACCGCCCCAAGTTCCGTAGGAACGACATATTAGTAGCAGCCAACAATGCCACAACATCACCACCGCCAGTTCCATGGGAACGACGTATTAGTAGCAGCCAACAATGCCACGACATCACCACCCCAAGTTCCGTAGGAACGACGTATTAGTAGCAGCCAACAATGCCACGACATCACCACCCCAAGTTCCGTAGGAACGACATATTAGTAGCAGCCAACAATGCCACGACATCACCACCGCCAGTTCCATAGGAACGACGTATTAGTAGCAGCCAACAATGCCACGACATCACCACCGCCAGTTCCATAGGAACGACGTATTAGTAGCAGCCAACAATGCCACAACATCACCGCCCCAAGTTCCGTAGGAACGACATATTAGTAACACAATCGCTCCCCCCTACATCAAGAGTTCCGTAGGAACGACATATTCTTCTGTAGTATCGGAGTAACAACAGGGAGATTCCAGAGACGACTTAGCAACATACCGTTCCTGCGGAACTTGTTATATGAGGGGGAGGATGAGTGTGTTACTTATATGCCACTGCTACGCAGTTCTGAAAAAAAGTTTAGAGTGCTTTCAGTTATCTGACTCATACAGTTCTTTGTCATCTTCCTCAGTCATTAGTTCCGTTGAGACGATATGTTAGTAATACAAATCATTTTCTTCAAATAAGGAGTTCCGAAGGAACGGCATCTTAGTAGCAACACCGGCAGACACGACATCACCACCGCCAGTTCCATGGGAAAGACGTATTAGTAGCAGCCAACAATGCCACAACATCACCGCCCCAAGTTCCGTAGGAACGGCATATTCTTCAGTAGTATCGGAGTAACAACAGGGAGATTCCAGAAACGACTTAGCAACATACCGTTCCTACGGAACTTGTTATATGAGGGGCAGGATGAGTGTGTTACTTATATGCCACTGCTACGCAGTTGAGCAAACATTGTTTAAACTTCAGAAGATTGGACGCATTGTGAAAATTATCGCACAAACATCTCTATCATCTCCCGGATTCCTTCCATCGTGGCTCTTTCGGGCATTAGCACATTTGTAATTCCCGCTGATTCTATTTCATTCTTCGTAACGGGACCAATAGCAACAACTTTTTTCCCTTCAAAATATTTTGACGGCTTTTCTATTTCCGCAAGGATAAGGAAATTATTAAATGTGGATGGGCTGGAAAAAATGAAATAGGCATCTTTAAAATCATCCAGCTTTTCTTTCAGATCGGGTAAGCGGTTTTCGGCAGGAATTACATTCCTGTAAACCACTGCACTTATTACATCGGCCCCTGCCGCATCAAGCGCATCCGGAAGCGTGTTCCTTCCTATATCCGATCTTGGAATGAGTACTGTTTTATTCTTTATTTCGAAAGTATTTTTTATCTCCTCAGCAAGCGTAGACGAATCAAAATTTGCCGGAATATATATTTCACCCGCGTAGTGTTCCCGGAGTTTTTTTGCTGTCTTATCGCCTACCGCAATAAATAAAGAACCGGTCAAATTCAGTTTCAGATTATGTTTTTCGCGATATTCGTAAAAATATTTAACCGAGTTACTTGACGTAAAGATGATATAATCAATAATTTTAAAGTCCGCCGCGAGCCTGAGCAGTTCCGGGACTTTCTCCGCCGGTTTGATTTCAATCGCAGGAACAGCCAGCACCTCTGCGCCCCGCGACCTGAACATCTCTGCAGACTCCGCCGACTGAACAGCGCTGCGCGTTAAAACTATTTTTACTCCGTTAAGGGTTTTAAGATTTTCCATAATTAAAAATACAAACTTGAACAAAATTTCCGCAATCCGAAATAATGCTGAGTGAGGGCTTTCAGAATGTGCTACGATTATGTTTTATGATTGTTTCTCTGTTTTGCAGCATATTTACTGCAAAACAGAAATAAAATAAGAACAACTTACTTCGTTTTCCAAAAATTGACCACTTCAGATACTGCTCTGCCATAAGGGAGGCCAACAGCTAATAGACTTCCCAGAGCATTATACTTTATCTTACCATAGGATAATCCTCATCATTGCTTCCTAAAAGGGCACTTTACCTGACATTTTTGTCACACAACCGGACGTATATAAATAAGTTAATTGCATATTCTTTTAACAGTAATTAACTTTAGAGCTTATAATATTTTTGGAGATTTATTTAGATGCTCGATTTTCTAAAGAAGTTGTTCGGGGATAAGAAGACCCGCGACCTGAAAGAAATGCAGCCGATTGTTGAAGAGATTAACGGTATTTATGAACAGTTATCAACTCTTTCGGATGAACAACTTAAGGCAAAAACCCTCGAATTCAAAGCAAAATTACAGGAAGGTACTGCCGAAATAAGGGGTAAGATTGAAGAGCTTGAGAACCAGCTGCGTTCTGATGAGGAATTTGACAGCCAGGCCATTCACGATGAACTTACTGAATTACAAACTGAACTGACCGAAAAGTACGAAGAGATCCTTGATGAGATTTTACCTGAAGCATTTGCCGTTGTAAAAGATACCTGCCGCAGGCTTGTTGGCAAAAGCTGGGATGTTATGGGGCATAAAACCCTATGGGAAATGATCCCCTATGACGTGCAATTGATGGGCGGTATCGTTCTCCATAACGGCAAGATTGCTGAAATGGCAACGGGCGAAGGAAAAACGCTTGTGGCTACACTTCCTATCTACCTGAACGCACTCACCGGAAGAGGTGTGCACCTTGTAACAGTTAACGATTATCTGGCTCAGCGCGACTCCCAGTGGATGGGTGAAATTTTCCGTTTCCACGGACTTACTATCGGCGTTATCCTCAGCAGCATGGATCACGAAACCCGTAAACAGCAGTACCAGTGCGATATAACCTACGGTACCAATAACGAATTCGGTTTCGATTACCTCAGGGACAATATGGCGATCGCTCCTGAGTTCCAGGTCCAGAGGGTGCATAATTACGCTATCGTGGATGAGGTTGACTCAGTACTTATAGACGAGGCCAGAACACCGCTTATTATTTCCGGCGCGGTTGATTCCGATGACCAGAAATTTGATGAAATGAAACCCGCGGTTGAAAGGCTTTACCGCCAGCAGTCAGCGCTCGTGGCTAATATTGTTGCAGAGGCTGAGAAAATGCTTGAGAACGGAGAAAGTAAAGACAGTGTTTATGCAGCGGGTAAACTGCTCCTGCGCGGGCACCGAGGTCTGCCAAAAAGCAAAAAATTACTGAAGGTTCTTTCTGAGCCTTCATACAAACGCTTGCAGCAGGAGACCGAACTGGAGTTCCTGCGCGAAAAAGGAAAGAATATGCACATCATTGATGACGAACTTTATTTCGTTATTGATGAAAAGAACAACTCTATCGACCTGACTGAAAAAGGAAGAGAAGAACTTTCCAAAGGGACACGCGAAAACAAAAACTTTTTTGTTCTTCCTGACCTGGGAACTGAAATCAGCAAACTGGAAAATGACCCTTCCATTTCCTTCGAGATGAAAAATAAAAAGAAGGACGAACTTTACCACGATTATTCCGAAAAGAGCGACAGGCTCCATACAATCTACCAGTTATTAAAAGCTTACACGCTTTTTGAAAAGGACGACCAGTATGTCGTAACCGATGAAGGAAAGATCGCGCTTGTTGATGAGTTCACCGGCCGTATTCTTCCCGGAAGAAGATACTCCGACGGGCTTCACCAGGCAATCGAAGCGAAAGAGAATGTTAAAGTTGAAAGAGACACACAGACTCTCGCCACCATTACCCTTCAGAACTACTTCAGGATGTATAAAAAGCTCGCGGGTATGACCGGTACTGCGGAGACAGAAGAAGGCGAGTTCTTCCAGATCTATAAACTTGAAGTCTCGGTAATTCCCACAAACAAAGACATCGTGCGCGATGATATGGACGACGCGGTCTATAAAACCAAGCGCGAAAAATACAACGCGGTCATAACCCAGATAGAGGAACTGCGTGCGGAGGGAAGGCCGGTGCTTGTAGGTACAACTTCCGTTGAAGTTTCTGAAACCATAAGCAGGATGCTGAAGAGGAAGAATATCCCTCATAACGTTCTGAACGCTAAACAGCATCAGCGCGAAGCGGAAATTGTGGCGTTCGCCGGACAGGTTGGCGCGGTTACTATCGCCACCAATATGGCGGGCCGCGGTACGGATATTAAACTCGGCGCGGGTGTTAAAGACCGCGGCGGTTTGTTCATTCTTGGTACTGAAAGGCACGAGTCGCGCCGTATTGACAGGCAGCTCCGCGGACGATCCGGAAGGCAGGGAGACCCGGGAGCATCAAAGTTTTTCCTCTCGCTTGAAGACGACCTGATGCGCCTCTTTGGCAGCGACAGGATTGCTTCTGTAATGGAAAGAATGGGACTGCAGGAAGGCGATGTTATTCAGCATCCCCTCATCACAAAATCTGTTGAGAGAGCACAAAAGAAAGTTGAAGAAAATAACTTCTCTATCCGTAAAAGGCTGCTTGAGTACGATAACGTGATGAACCAGCAGCGCGAAATCATTTATACAAAACGAAACCGCGCGCTTAAAGGCGAAAGGCTGAAAACAGAAATATTCGAGATGCTCGATGAATATACCGCTGACCTTGTACACAAACATTTCGAAAGTGCGGATATTGACGGGATCAGACAGGATATGATGATGTCGCTGATGGTCAATGTTGATCTTACGCCCGATGAATTTGATAAGCTCGGTGAAACGGGATTACAGCAGAAACTATCCGACGAAGCAAAAGAATTTTACCGTAAAAAAGAAGAGATTCTCGGCGCTGAAATTATGGGAAGGATCGAAAGGTACGCGATGCTTTCCGTAATAGACAATAAGTGGAAAGAACACCTGAGAGAAATGGACGACCTGAAAGAAGGAATCGGGCTCAGGGCGTTTGGCCAGAAAGATCCGCTCGTTGAATATAAAAATGAAGCATATGATATGTTCGTCCAGTTGGTAAAGACAATCCGTGACGAGACTGTGATAGGCAGTTTCAAGTTCTTCCCGCAGGCAAGCGAGGAAATGCAGGCACGCGCCTCAGCTTCTTCGCGCAGGGTGGTTACTACAAAGCAGGAGAGCACTAACCTTGTTTACCGGAACCCCCAGACAGAGGCAGCCAGCCGCGGAGGGCAGGTAAAAATGCAGCCCGTGCGGGTAGAGGAAAAAACCGGTAGAAACGAACTTTGCCCTTGCGGAAGCGGAAAAAAATTCAAAAACTGTCACGGTAAATAATTTTTATTTTTCAGGATACACGGTATGAAGAAAATTGAAGCCATCATCCGTCCATTTAAACTGGATGAAGTGAAAGAAGCCCTCTATGAAGAAGGGATAAAAGGGATGACGATAACTGAAGTCCGGGGGCACGGCAGGCAGAAAGGCCATAAGGAAACCTACCGCGGCAGCGAATACCGTATTGAGTTTGTGCCTAAAATAAAAATTGAAGTTGTGGTTGATAACGACCGCGCCGAAAAGATCGTGGAAGCAATCTTAAAGTCCGCTAAAACCGGGCAGGTCGGCGATGGTAAAATATTCATTTATGATGTCGCCGATGCCATCAGGATACGTACTGATGAATCGGGCTCCGCGGCACTGTAAAACCGGCTCTGATATGAACAAAATTAAAATTCCGCTTCTCGCCGCGGCTTTTGCCGCGCTTTTTTCCCTTTCGGGATGCACTGTGTGGTATGATTTTACCACCTACTTTAACCTTTACTACAATGTCTCGCTCGACTTCGAACAGGCTGAAGCCCAGATAATCGAACAGAGGAAAGACCTCTTTTCTCTTACCGAACCTGCGCTCCCGGGCAATTCTAATCAGCTTATGAATAAGGTGATTGAGAAATGTTCAAAGCTCCTCCAGTTCAACTCTGAATCTTCCTTCGTTGATGACGCGCTGATGATGCTTGGTAAGTCTTTCTTCTACCAGAAAAATTATCTCAAATCTCTGAGGAAGTTCCAGGAAATTATTGCCACACAAAAGGAAAGCGGCCTCATTCTCGAAGCCCGTCTGTGGGAAGCCAAAAGTGAAATCGCGCTCAGGAATTATTCCACCGGTGTACCAATGCTTGAAGAAGTCATCCAGGAAGCATATGCAGCCAAAGAGGAAGACCTTATGATCGAAGGCTATGTTTCCCTCATCAGGTACTACCTTCAGGAGGAAGATGACCAGCGGGCAATACGTTTCCTCCTTGAACTTGTCGGCAGAAGCGATAACTCACAGGTAAACAGTCTTGCGATGTACAAGGTCGGAGAACTGTACCTAAAAAATAACGATCCCCGGTTGGCAGGCGATGCATTTGAAAGAGTGCTAACCTACACATCAGATTATGAAACAGAATTTAACGCCCTGGTCAAAAGGTCAAGAGTTAAGAGAGAACTTGGTGAAACACAGCAGGCTCTTTCTGATTTCAGATCTCTCCGCTCCGAAGCGAAATATTCAGATAAATATGACGTGATCGACCTTGAGATCGGTATTAGTCTTAATGCCGCCGGGAGGCCCGACGCTGCTCTCGAGCATTTCTACTTTATTGATACTTCTTACGCAAGTTCAGTAAACGCCGCGGGAATAAAATATGAGATCGCTTCCCTGTATGAAGAGGTTTATAAAAACTATGACAGCGCTTCCGTTTATTATCAGAAAGGGCTAACTGTCCCTTCTACAGCAGACTATCTTGAAAAGCTAAGATTCAAGGCGCAGTTATTCACTAAATACACCTCGCTTACAACTCTGCTCAACGGGTACAAGAGGGACCTCACTTACACCCTCGATCCCGCAAAATATTCGGCAGACTCCGCTGCAATCGCGGATACTCAGCAGGTACTTCAGTCAGAAACGGCCCGGGTACAGCAGGAAGAAGAAAAACAACCCGCGGGGCGTAATCGTGAGAGGGACTTCGAAGAAGAGGAGGAGGAAATTACAAAGAAGGAAGAACCCGTTCCTGCCGCTGCTCCCGGAAAATCTTCCGCTCTTCAGAAACCGACTCTCACCGCTGATTCGCTCAGTTCGATGATAATCAAGGCGTCACTCGACCTCGGTAATTTATTTTTTACCGAATTTGAAATAAACGATTCCGCGTTTTATCATTATAACTACATCACGGAAAACTTCAAATCAGGTTACGCCCTTGAACCAAAAGTACTTTTTGCTCTTGGAAGCTTTTACCTGAGTGAGGATGATACAGCACGCGCCGACAGCTTGTTTAATTACATCTACGACAATTTTAAAACTGACAGGATCGTGAACGCCGCCGCCGATAAGATCGGGAAACCTACTATTGACTTTGACTTTGATCCCGCCAAGCAGTTGTTTATAGAAGCGGAAAAGAAAATGCTTAGCGGCGATGTTACAAATTCGTACAACGATTTTTATAATATATTTATTAATCACCCTTCTTCCCCGTTCGCGTCCAAATCTCTCTACACCTGCGGTTTCCTGCTGGAGAATGATCTCAGGCTCGGAGATTCGGCCGTTTCTGTGTATGACACTCTGGTTAAGTATTACCCATCATCGCAGTACGCTTCCGCGGTGACACCCAAAGTATCATTTTACCGCTCTGAGAAACTGCGGATTGAAGCTAACCGGAAAGATTCACTGATGCGGATTGAGATGGAGAAAACCAGGAAAGCGAAAGAAGATTCACTGAAAAACGCTCAACCGCAGCAGATAATCGAGGAGCAGAAACCCGGTGAAGAAAAGCCTGAAGGTGAAGATAACCCTGAGGGAGAAGAAAAGAAAGCAGAGGAACCCGGCCGGTATTCTTTAGTCATAAGGAAGCTGCAAATTGATAATTATAATTCTTTTTACATTGTCATTGACCACAGGTACCGTTTGGTAAGCGGTATCGCATAGCAGAACTGTTCCGGTGCAGGATATCTATAGCTCCCCTTTTGAACTGACCGCGCCCATTCACAAGGTGCTGGATTACGCGCTTTCGCATAAGTTCAAAGCGGGTGTGTTATACCTTGTTTTTCTTTTTTACTTCAGCCTTCCGGGACTGAGTATTCCCCTTATTGAGTATCGCGGAAACTCTGTAAGCTCGCTGATGGATCAGCGCGCGCGTGAAAGTTTCCTGTTCTATTATCCTTCTTTCAGTTACGTTGATATAGATAACGTTTCCCCTTATTTTCTGCGGGGCGTGGTCTCGATGGAAGACGGCAACTTCTTTGATCATAAAGGAGTTGACTGGAAAGAACTTAAAAAGTCGATGAAGGTAAACACGAGACGCAAAAAGTTCGCCCGCGGAGGAAGCACCATCACAATGCAGCTTTCAAAAAATCTTTATTTTACAACGAACAAAAGTTTTATCAGAAAAGCAAAAGAACTCCTTGTAACCTTCCGCCTCGAAAAAGAAGTAAGTAAAAAAGCAATACTCGAAAATTATGTTAACATCATTGAGTGGGGCGATGGCGTATTCGGAATACAGAAAGCTTCGCGGGAATACTTTAAAAAGGATGCGGATGAATTGAACCTTAATGAAGCTTCAAGGCTTGCCGCTGTAATCCCCTCCCCACTTAAGTATAAACCCAACACAAATTCAGGCTATGTAACAAGGCGTGCCTCTATGATACGCGCCCGCTATTCGGATGTAACCCTCGACTTCTGATATGAACAAAAGGGCGCTGCGGGATATCATCGAAGAAGGTGAGAATATAAATGTTGAATTTAAGCTTAAATTCTCCTCTCCGGAAAAAATCGCAAAAGAGATGATGGCCTTTGCGAATACCGGAGGAGGAGTTATTATTTTCGGCGTGGATGATGATAAACATATTGTCGGGGTTGAAAGCGAAAAAACCGAATCTGAGCTTATCCGCCAGGCAGCAAACGGGCTTTGTGAGCCTCCCCTGGAATATAAAGAGGAATTTATAAACCTTGATGATTGTGAACTTGTGGTTATTACAATCCCCGAATCACGCCTGAAGCCTCACCGTTTCCAGGATTATGAAAAAACTTTCGACATAAATAAAGCCGTAGTTTACGTTAGAGTAAATGATAAAAGCGTACAGGCAAGCAAAGAAATGATAAGGGTTATGAGGGCATCTTCATCGGGTGCTGCGTTAAAAAAGTATACAATCGGAGAAATTGAAAAAAGCGTATTTAATCACCTCGAGAAGAACGAATTTATTACCGTAACCCAGCTAACCCAGATCGCAAATATTAGCTACCGGCGCGCCAGCCGGACCCTCGTCAAGCTGATCCGCGCGGGGCTCCTAATTATACATACCCAGCCCAATTCGGAAGACCGTTTTTCTGCTGTTTAAGGCTCCCTTTTTCCTCCGGTAAGAGATTCTTTTCACAGTTATTTTTATTAAATTACAGTCTTACTAAAAAAAAATCCATAAATCCAAGGAAATATTTATGAGTTCAGAACGCAGGATCGTTGTTACAGGGATGAGTGTACTCTCCCCAATTGGTTTAACGATTGATGATTACTGGAATAATCTGCTCGCGGGAGTAAGCGGCGCCGCGCCGATTACTTATTTCGACACAACCAAATATGAAACTAAATTCGCCTGTGAGCTTAAAGGCTTTGACGTAAATAACTATTTAGACAGGAAGGCAGCCAGGAGAATGGACCCTTTCTGCCAGTACGCAATAGCCTGCGCCGGTATGGTACTGAAAGATGCCGGAATAGATACTTCCACCCTGAGTGAGGATGAACGGAACAATTTTGGTGTTGTATTCGGAAGCGGTATAGGAGGCATTCAGACTTTCTATAATCAGGCTACCACTCTCAATAACAACGGTCCGGACAGGGTCTCCCCTTTCTTTATCCCGATGCTGATCCCTGATATTGCTCCCGGACATATTTCAATTCAGTACGGACTGCGCGGCCCGAACCATTGTATAGTTTCCGCCTGCGCTACCGCGAATAATAATATCATTGATTCCTACCTGTTGATAAAAGAGGGCATGGCTGACTGGATACTTACCGGAGGAAGCGAAGCGAGCATATGCGAAATGGGTATCGCCGGTTTTAATGCTAATAAAGCGCTATCCACCCGGAATGACTCGCCGGCAACCGCAAGCCGTCCTTTCGATAAAACACGAGATGGCTTTGTAATGGGTGAAGGCGGCGGCGCACTCATCCTTGAAGAACTCGGGCACGCTGTAAAAAGAGGTGCAAAGATCTATGCTGAACTGGTAGGTGTCGGCCTTTCCGCCGATGCTAACCACATTACCGCGCCGGAACCGGAGGGAAAGGGCGCGATCCTCGCGATGAAACGCGCTCTGGCTTCAGCGAAACTTAATCCGGAAGATATTGATTATATTAATATGCACGGAACCTCAACCGGATTAGGTGACATTGCTGAAACAAAATCAATAAAGGCGCTCTTCGGAGAACACGCTTACAAGATGAACCTCTCCTCTACAAAAAGTATGACCGGGCACCTTCTGGGGGCGGCAGGCGCAGTTGAAGCAATTGCTTCAATACTTGCGGCAAAGAACGACATCATTCCGCCAACAATAAATTTTGAGTTCCCTGATGAGGAATGTGACCTGAACTATACATTCCACAAACCTCAGCAGCGTGCAGTTACATATGCGTTAAGCAACGCTTTTGGTTTTGGCGGACACAATACAACCGTCATCTTTAAAAAGTATGCAGAGTAAATTCCTTAAGTAAATTCAGAGACTAATAAAATAATAATTCTTAATTTTTAATTCTTAACTGAAATGGTGTAATATGAAAAAGATATCCTTACTTACCTTATTCGTACTGTTAAGTATGAATGCTTTCGCTCAGCAGCCCGAGTGGACGTTTATTAAGCAGATTGGTTTCCCCCAGATAGATACTGATTCAAACTGGGTGCAGCCCTACCTGACCACAATGGACTCACAGGGCAGATTGTACGTTGCCTCTTCAAAAGTCACAAGGGCATCCGCGCATAACGCGATTTATTATCTCGATCCGGGTGACACAGTTTTTAAGAAATGGATCGATTACGATCTGAACGGCGATTCGGATACCCTCACGGGCAATATCGCCGCGATAAGAGGTATCGGGTCTCTCGGCACCGATCTTTTTATTGACGCGAATATTCCGTTTCAGCGGGTTGCCAACACCCTCTCCTCCCTATACCGCTACTCACAGGGTGATACCAACCTGGTCGAAAAGTTCGGATTTAACATTAATGGCTCAGGATACGGAACATATATCCACGGAATAGCTCTTACGAAAGATACTATTATTATGACTGGTATCACTTTCAATACGAGCATCCGTTTTTATAATTTCAACAGGGCTATCACGACCCCGGCCTATGGATCCTGGGTTTCTTTAACAACCTACCCGATGGAGCCGGGCGGACCGCATAATAATGGTTTTGACGTGATCAGAGATATCGCGACTGTTCCAAACGCTGATTATTTGCTGCCCGAAACACCTTTTTATACTAGCCGTAATTCCTTATCCGCGGCACAGGTTACAGGAGGTATCGCGATATGGACAGGTGGTAGCCAGTTAAATCCCGGCGGATACACCGGAACCAGAATTGCAGATGCTTCAGGCGAACTCGCTCTCGGCACTTCGATTGCGTATGGCATCAATGTTGATAAGGACGGCTATCTCTGGGTCGCCGGTAACGATACCACCCGTAAGTGGGTAAAGGCATACCAGGTACTTATCAATTTCGCCAATAATGTTTACAGCCTCCCTTCAGCGACCGATCCTGTGAATCCTGATCCAAATGGCGCGCCATTTGCAAATCCCAATGACGTTGTAATCAGCGCGGACGGAAATACGGCTTATGTAACCGATGCAGGAACGAAGACAGTTCACTTATTCCGCAATATTGTTGTAGGAATAAAGGATAAGATCAGCGACTTCGATTTCGCGTTGAACCAGAACTACCCGAATCCTTTTAACCCTTCAACTGTTATTTCTTACAAACTTGCACAGGCTGGTGATGTAAGACTAATCGTTACCAACTCTCTCGGTGAAGTAGTTGAAACCCTTATCAGCGGATACAAAGAAGCGGGTTCTCACGCAGTTCAGTTTGACGGAAGCAAACTTTCGAGCGGTGTATATAACTACACACTTATCACCGCTAACGGAGTAACTTCCCGAAAAATGATCCTGGTTAAATAAATATTAATCTTTTTAATGAAGGCGCGCTCACCCCGCGCCTTTCTTATTTTAACAGAAAATTTTGCAATATCTTCTAAAGTAGTTATTATGTTTAAATGTGGGAAATAAAAAAGCATCCTTTCCACAAATAAGAAATACTTATTAAGTTAGTGAAATTAATCAAAGAATCATTAACTAAAGTGGTAAAGGATGCCAATGGAAAATACAAAAATAGATTTCACGGGACAAACCCTGTATATAGGGATAGACGTACACAAGACCCAGTGGTCGTTAGCAGTATACTGGTCGGGTGGCAAGTTAAAGAATACGGTAACAGGCAGTTCGCCGGAAGAGGTTAACAGTTTTTTAAGGCGCAATTACCCTGGTGCAGAATACCATAGTGTAT
This sequence comes from Ignavibacteriaceae bacterium, assembly GCA_013360295.1. Taxonomy (GTDB): domain Bacteria; phylum Bacteroidota; class Ignavibacteria; order Ignavibacteriales; family Ignavibacteriaceae; genus JABWCL01. Next base: position 12,664 of record JABWCL010000031.1, read on the forward strand.
ACGAAGCAGGATTTAGTGGATTTAGCGCTCATCGGAGATTGAACGAATTGGGGATAAAAAACATAGTGATCAACCCGGCAGACGTACCAACAAACCATAAGGAGCGTATAACTAAAAATGACCGAAACGATGCCAATAAACTGGCAGTGAATCTTATGAAGGGGAATTTGAAGGCGATATATGTATTAGATCGTAGAGCTGAGGCAATAAGGACACTGTGCAGGGATAGGTATACTCTAACGGGAGATATTACGCGAGAGAAGAATCGGATAAAGACATTCTTGAATTTCAAGGGGATAAAGATGGCTGATGGTGATAAATGGAGTTGTAAATTCATAGCCAGACTAAAGCAAATGTCGTTCGAATATAAGCAGGAGAAACAGGTATTAAGCAGACACATCGAAAAGCTTGAAGATTTGCTGAGGAAAAGACGGGAAGTTGAAAAAGAAATAGAAGAAGCAATTAAAGAAGGCGGAAATGAAGCGCTGCTCAATAGGCTACGTAAGAGTGTGCCGGGAATAGGGAAAATAACTGCATACTATCTTATGTGCGAGATAGTTGAAATGAAGAGATTCAAAAACATTGAAACCTTGTCAGCGTTTGTAGGTCTTATACCAATAATGAAGGAATCGGGAGAAAAAAAGAAAAAGTCCGGAATAACCGGCAGGAAAAATAAATACCTACGCTACTATTTAATCGAAGCAGCTTGGATAGCCGTTAGAAGAGATCCGGCGATGAGTGCATACTATATGAAGTTATGTAAAAGAATGAAAAAAACCAGAGCGATAGTTTCCGTAGCCAGAAAACTATTGAACAGAGTAAGGCATATCTGGTTAAAAGAAGAAGATTATCAAGAAGGAATAAAATAAAAATAATTACTTAGTAAACCTTAGGAATAGAATTTAGTGTAGACCACCCCGACTCGCACTGTCACTTGATCAAGTGATTCTATTGTAGTTTGTGGCTGCACACCTTTTTTAAGTTAATAAATAAAATGTGGCATTAACTTGACCACTGATAACAGGATGCCGAAAGGTTATTGAGTAAGAAATTAAGAAAATAGTTGAAATAACTCTCCCTCAACAAATACACAGAGGAAGGTGGAATTGCTTTGTCAACTCCACCTCCATTGTGAATAGATTTGTGGTTGGTTTGCAATAAGTTTGCGAAAAAATAAAAAAATATTCCGCCGCCTATTGACATTTAACATAACAGTGCGGGTCGTGACCTGCGCATCAATATTGTAGTCCCCCAAATACCTCTATAATTCTAAAACAGTAATTCAAATCGTGACTTTCGCGATAATACTGACATTTCCCATACTCCCTCGCCTCGCCTGCCCAAATGATTTACTGATTCGTTACGGATATGTCCGGGTCTCTATTCCGTTCACCAGCAGAACCGCAATAAGCCGTAAGCCATACTTTTCATAGAACACGACTGATGCCCCCTGTTCACCGAAATTGTCATACTTATTTCTAAATTTTTAATTCCTAATTTTTTCACTAATTCGTAAATTGTAAGGTTAATTTTTCAATATTCAGAATAAGAGAAACCGATGGCAAAATTGAAGTATAAGAGAGTATTATTAAAACTCAGCGGCGAATCGCTAATGGGTCAAAAGGGCTTTGGGATAGATCCCGATAAGCTCGACTTTTTTGCTTCGGAAGTCAAGCAGATACACGACGCAGGGGTTGAGGTCGGGATTGTGATCGGCGGAGGAAACATTTTCAGGGGGCTCAGCGCTTCAGCACAGGGGATTGACAGGGTTACAGGCGATCAGATGGGAATGCTCGCAACTATGATCAACTCACTCGCTCTCCAAAATGCGATTGAGCAGAAAGGGGTCTTCTCAAGGCTTATGAGTTCAATACACATGCAGGAGATCGCAGAACCCTACATTAGGCGTCGTGCGATCAGGCACCTCGAAAAAGGGCGCATTGTGATCTTCGGCGCGGGTACCGGGCACCCCTATTTCAGTACGGATACAGCTGCTTCCCTCAGGGCAGTCGAAATTCAGGCTGATGCTATCATGAAGGGTACAAGAGTTGACGGTGTGTTTGATTCTGACCCGGAAAAGAACCCTGACGCTCTTAAGTTTGAGAACATCACTTACATAGATATTCTGAAGAAAAATCTCCGGGTTATGGACCTCACGGCGATAAGCCTCTGCCAGGAGAACAATCTCCCGATCATTGTTTTTAATATGGATCAGCCAGGGAATTTATTATCACTCGTTACCGGTGAGAACATCGGTACATTAGTCACGCATTAGAAATCATTTTGAGGAATAGATGGAAAACATAATAAAAGACGCTAAACAAAAAATGGATAAAACTATGGAAGCTCTTAGGAATGAGCTTTCCAAGATCCGCACGGGCAAGGCTACGACAGCCCTGCTTGATGCTATTAAAGTGGATTACTACGGAACGATGACTCCTCTCAAACAGGTTGCAAACGTTACCGTTCTCGATGCCCATACACTCTCGGTTACACCGTGGGATAAAAGCCAGATTCAGATCATTGATAAGGCTATCCTCGCGTCGGAACTCGGGCTGAACCCAATTAGCGACGGGACTAACCTGAAGATTCCCATTCCGCCGCTCACGGAAGAGAGAAGAAAAGATTTTGTTAAACTCGTTAAAAAATTCGGCGAGGACTCGAAAGTTGCCGTAAGGAACGTGAGGCGCGACGCTAACGAACACCTCAAGAAGAAACAGAAGAATGACAAACTGCCTGAGGATGCTCTGAAGCAGGCTGAAGAAAAAATTCAGAAGCTGACCGATGAACACGTTGCGCTTGTTGACCAGATACTGAAACATAAAGAAAAAGAAATTATGGAAGTCTGATTTCCGGCCCATTATTTTCTGCCGTTTGCTGGCTTATTTCAGCAAACGGCATTTTTATTTATTAAAAACTTAATTGACTATGATACAGCTTTATAATACACTTACACGAAGGAAAGAACCTTTTAATCCGCTTGAAAAGGGGAAGGTGAAAATGTATGTTTGCGGCCCTACCGTTTACGACTTTTTCCACATCGGCAACGCCCGCTCTTTCATTAACGCGGACTTCGTTCATCGCTACTTCCGTTATCTCGGGCTTGAAGTTAAGTTTATTATGAATCTTACCGATGTTGACGATAAGATTATCAAAAAGAGTAACGAAGAAGGTGCGGGTTTTAGCGCGATAGCGAAAAAATACTCCGACGCGTTCCACGAAGATATCAGGAAGTTAAAAATACTCCCGGCTACTATATATCCCGCGGCTACCGCGCACATGGCTGACATTATCGCTATGATAGAGAAACTGGTCGAAAAAGGTTTCGCGTACAATGTTGAAGGAAACGTTTTCTACGATATCTCGAAATTCACCGGTTACGGAAAACTCAGCGGTAAGAACACGGAAGAACTTGAAGCAGGATCAAGGGTCGAAGTTAATTCCGAAAAGAAAAACCCTCTTGATTTTTCACTCTGGAAAAAAGCAAAAGAAGGCGAACCATACTGGGAAAGCCCCTGGGGTAAAGGGCGGCCGGGCTGGCATATTGAGTGCTCAGCTATGAGTTGCAAACATCTTGGCAAAACTTTCGATATACACGCCGGCGGAAGTGATCTGATCTTCCCACATCACGAAAACGAAATCGCGCAAAGCGAGGCTGCTAACGGAAAACCATTTGCGAATTACTGGCTGCACTTCGGATTCCTGAATATTGACAGTGAAAAGATGTCAAAGTCACTTGGTAATTTCTTCACAACAAGGGATATTCTGCAGAAATTCCAGGCGGAAACGTTAAGATTCTTTTACGCGCAAACTCACTATGCTTCCCCCCTGAATTTTACTGCGGAGGCGCTGGAGGCTGCCGACTCAGGCAGGCTGAAAATCGACAACCTTTTCTTCAGGCTTGAAGAACTTGCGAAGGATGCTTTGCCCGATGACTCCCTTTTCCGGGAAGAGTACGCAAGGTTCGAAGAAGCAATGAATGATGACATTAATACACCAAAGGCGTTGGCAGTCGTATTCGACGCTGTAAAGGATATTAACAGGCATCTCGCGGAAAGCAATACTGCGACCGCGTATCTTGCCTCAGCGAAGAAATTCATTCAGCATACCGCGGGTGATGTCCTTGCAGTTTTGGGTGAAGCGAAAAAGGAAGCCGGTCTCGAATCAAAACTAATTGAGCTACTCATTCAGTTAAGGCTCGAAGCGAGAAAAGAAAAAAACTTCGCGCTATCGGACAAGATCCGCGACAGGTTGAAGGAAATTGGTGTGATACTTGAAGATGGTAAAGATAAGACAAGCTACAAAATAGTTTAGCATTATTCTGCTTTTTATAAGGGGGAATTGATTAAATTTTGCCAGTAATTATTACCGTTTAATTTACGAGTCATATACTGTGCGATGTTTGTTCTTAATATTTCTATCACTGCCTGGCTATTATGCTTGCCTCGCACAGGATTATTTCACCTTTAGCGGGCAGTTTTCAACCGGCTTCAGCCTGAATTCCGCGAAAGTCCCCGGTGCTCTGCTCCCGTCACGCTATATCCCCCGGCTCAACTATACAGTCCCCGGCCTAAATTCGACCGATATCGAGTTATCAGTAAACGGTTATGCGGGCGCTGTTTACCAAAATACCCGGACGCCTGAATACACCGCGAAAATAAAACCTTATCGAATATGGCTGAGATATTCAGGAGAACAATACGAAATACGTGCGGGATTGCAGAAAATAAATTTCGGGTCCGCTTCAATGCTCCGCCCGCTGATGTGGTTTGACAAAATTGATCCCAGGGATCCGCTCCAATTGACTGACGGAGTTTGGGGGTTGCTTACAAGATACTACTTTATTGATAATACAAATGTCTGGTTGTGGGGTCTATACGGAAACAGTGAATTAAAAACCTGGGAATTCATTAAAACATTAAGATCCACTCCTGAATTCGGCGGAAGGATTCAGTCTCCCCTGCTGAACGGTGAGGCCGCAATCACTTATCATTTCCGCAAAACGGATCTAACCACCGCGCCTTTGCTGATCAGCACAAAAAACAAATCATCTGAGCACCGCATCGGAATTGACGGCAAATGGGATTATGAAGCCGGAATATGGATAGAATCGGCGTTCATATTTCGGGATGCGGAGATGGGAATACTGCGAAACCAGGAACTCATCACCGCGGGTTTAGACTACACTATCGGATTAGGTAACGGTTTGAACATCTCCGCGGAGCATCTTTTAAGCACAGCGGGAGAAAAGCCGGCTCAATTTTCCAATAAAACCGATTTAACCGCGCTCTCTTTTTCTTATCCCATTTCTATCTCTGATCAAATTACTTTTATCAGCTATTATGACTGGAAAAGAAATAATTCATATAATTTTCTCAATTGGCAACTAATCTGGGATAATACATCATTAAGCGTTATGGCTTTCAGTAATCCGGCTGAAGCGCCGCTTCCGCAACAAAGCGGAAACACTACTTCGTTCAGTGGCGCCGGTTTCCAGCTACTTTATATTTACAATCATTGATCGCATTATGAATAAAGATACAATCATCAGGCTTGAAAGAATCGTTAAAAATTTTCCGGTAGGTACGGGATATTTCACCGCACTCAATAATATAACCCTGAAATTTGAGAAGGGCGAATTCGCGGGACTTGTTGGACCGAGCGGTTCCGGAAAAACCACCCTTCTGAATATTATCGGATCACTCGATACTCCTACGGAAGGTAAGGCCAGTATAATGGATAAATCGCTGATCGGACTAAGCCATAAAGAGTCAGCACAACTCAGAAGTAAACATATTGGATTTATTTTCCAGACCTACAACCTTCTGCCTGTTTATACAGTTTACGAAAATGTTGAGTTTACTCTGTTATTGCAAAAGGTTCCTCTTTCTGAAAGGCGCAAGGCTGTAATGGAAGCGCTTGAATGGGTTGGGTTGACAGATAAAGTAAACTCAAAACCGTCTATGCTCTCGGGGGGTGAGAGTCAGAGGGTGGCGATTGCACGCTCGATGGTGAAAAAGCCCGAAGTTGTGCTTGCTGATGAACCTACGGCAAATCTTGACTCAGTTAATTCGCACCATATACTTCAGACTATGAAGAAACTGAATGAAGAGTTGAAAGTAACATTCATCTTTGCCACACATGATGAAAAAGTTATGCAATACCTGAGCAGGATAATTTCTCTTGCTGACGGTAAAATTGTGGGAGACACAATAAACCCTAATCACGGGAGCAATGCACAATGATAGCCTTCAAACTCGCTTACCGGAATTTAATTGGGGCGGGACTCAGAACGTGGCTGAACGTTACGGTGCTCTCTTTTGCATACGTCGTAATAATATTTCATCAGGGGCTTATAGATGGCTGGCACAGGCAGGGATTGCTGGACCTTAAGGCGTGGGAAGTTGGCGGCGGGCACCTTTGGCATCCGGCGTATAACCGATATGATCCTATCACCTTTCAGGACTCACACAGAAATATTGATGATAAACTTATAAAAAAATTTAATGAAGGTCAGATTGCTCCTGTTCTTGTCGTACAGGCTTCAGCATACCCGGACGGGAGATTAATTAGCGTAATACTTAAAGGTATTGCACCCCGTCAGGAGATTGTAAGCATACCAACGAGATATCTTGCCGATAATAACGCAGTGAACGCGGTCATCGGCACACGGATGGCGAAATTAATGAAAGTTAAAGAGGGCGATAATATCCTGATCAGGTGGCGTGATAAAAACGGAGTATTTGACGCTACTGAAGTTCATATCATAAAAATATTTAAATGCGATGTTCCTTCGGTTGATAATGGACAAATCTGGCTATCACTTGAGAATCTGCAAAAGATGACCGGGCTTGTAAATGAAGCAACATATTTTATTCTTTCAGAGAGTTACAACGAAGGTAAAACCGATGAATGGAAATTCATCCCCCCTTCCTACCTAACCCGCGAACTTGATGAGATCATCCGCTCGAAACGAGGCGGAGGAATGATAATGCAGGGGATACTTCTCATTATCGCCCTTCTTGCAATTTTTGATACACAAGTTCTTTCCATTTTCAGAAGGCAAAGGGAGATCGGAACATACATTGCACTTGGAATGACCCGCCCTCAGGTAATAGGTATATTCACGGTTGAAGGGGCGGCACACAGTGTGTTTGCGGCTCTCGCCGGCGCGGTCTACGGAATTCCTCTCTTTATCTATTTGGCAAAATATGGTATTTCATTCGGTTTCGGTGATATGGGGCTGACCCTTGCAGATACACTTTATCCTTATTACAGCCTTGAATTGATTTTCTGGACAGTACTGATAGTAGTGCTTGCGGCAACTATCGTTAGTTACCTTCCCGCCAGAAGAATCGCGAAAATGAAGCCGACGGAAGCCCTGAAAGGAAAGCTGCAATGATCGGATTTACTTTAAAAGGTATCGTGCGTGACAGGAGCAGGAGCCTCCTGCCGGTGATCATCGTCTCCATTGGCGCGATGCTCACGGTTGCTGGTACAGGATGGATTAAGGGGATATTCGGAGATATTATCGCGATGAACGCGAAATACTCCACAGGACACGTTAAGATCCTTACGGCGGCTTACGCGGAAAATGAAAGCCAGGCCCCGAATGACCTCGCTCTTACTGACATTTCCTCCCTGCTTTCATCGCTTAAGAAAGATTTTACCGGCGTTGAGTGGGTACCCCGCATCCATTTTGGCGGGCTAATTGATATTCCTGACAGCAGCGGAGTTACGAAGTATCAGGGAAATGTTGTCGGGCGTGGTGTTGATCTCTTTTCGGCCGGCTCACGGGAGAATGAGAGAATGAATATTGCTCCTTCCATCGTTGAGGGAAAGCTGCCGGAAAATGGAAAAGAAATTTTAATCAGCCACGACTTCGCAAAAAGATTTAACCTCAAACCCGGCGATAAAGTAACTTTCTTTGGCTCTTCGATGAACGGGGGTATGGTTTTCAGCGAACTCACTTTATGCGGCACCATCAAGTTCGGTTCTCAGATCTTGGACCGCGGAGGAATTATTTGCGATGTTTCAGACGCACAGCAAATGCTTGATATGGAGGACGCCTCAAGTGAAATATTGGGATACTTTAAAGATGATATTTATTCGGAGGAAAGAGCAGATTCGCTGAGATCCACTTTTAATTCTGTCTATTTTGATCCCGGTGATGAATTCTCGCCAAAAATGTTAAAATTAAGTGAGCAAAATGACCTGGACGAATACCTTGCGTACGCGGACAGAATGGGGACTATCATCGCATTGATCTTTATCTTTACGCTATCAGTCGTACTTTGGAATACAGGCTTGCTCGGGGGACTCAGGCGATATAATGAATACGGAATAAGGCTCGCTCTCGGTGAGGAGAAAAAGCATATTTATTTTATGATGCTTTACGAAGCTTTGATAGTGGGCATCATCGGCTCAGTAGTTGGCTCCGCGGCGGGGCTTTCATTCAGTTACTGGCTGCAGGAAACAGGACTCGATTTTGGGGATTCTTTCGGCAATATAACTATGATGATGCCGCAGGTTTTCCGGGCAAGAGTCGTACCGGAGATGTTCTATATTGGGTTTATTCCCGGTGTCGTGGCAATGCTTATTGGTACCGCGATCGCCGGCATTGGTATATTTAAAAGAGATACTGCCCGATTATTTACAGAGTTAGAGGTGTGATTATATGAAGCATTTTCTTTTGCTTATTTTATTGATTTCCGCAACGGAGGTTTTATCGCAGGATGCGGAAGCAATACTGCAGAAAGTGGACAGGAACCTTTCATCAGAAAACCGGATCTTTGAATCAGCTATGTTGATTCACGGCAGGCGGAACGACAGGACTGTTACTTCCCGGACATATTCGGTGGGAAATAAGAAATCGTTCACCGAGTATCTGACTCCACCCCGCGAGCAGGGGACAAAAATGCTGAAGCTTGAAAGTCAGTTATGGATTTATTCCCCTTCCACCGACAGAATAATTCAGATATCCGGCCATATGCTTCGCCAGTCCGTAATGGGCTCCGATCTTTCATATGTAGATATGATGGACGACAGGAAACTGACTGATGTGTACTCGGCAATCTACGCCGGAGATGAAATATTTGATGACAGAAAAGTACACGTTCTCGAATTAACGGCAAAAGTAACTGACGCGGCTTATTACAAACGGAAAATGTGGATTGATAGGGAGCGGTTCGTTCCGCTCAAAGAAGAACTCTATGCAAAAAGCGGTCAGCTTCTTAAACGAACTACTCTTTCAGAAGTTAAGCAGATCGGCGGCAGGTGGTTTCCGACAAAAATTGTGTTCAAAGATATGTTAAAGGAAGGTGAAGGCACCGAATTCCGGATGAGTAATATCAAATTCAACCAGAAGATTCCCGATTATATTTTTTCTAAGGCGGCGTTAAAAAAATAAAAGTAAGTATAAGAATATTCACTCATTTTTTTCTTCATCACTTACTTTTTGTCTGACAAAACCAATAAAGTTATTGACCTTGTCAATTATTTCACGTCTGTTTATTGAAGGGTCATCTGATTCCAGAGGTTCGTAACGATAATCAACTGCATAATCCGTTAAATCCTGAAGTTCTAAAAATTCTAACGGGATTTGCTGACCGTTTAGTCGGAGTAAATTAAAGAGTTCACCAATATCATGAATTCTTCTATACTCGACTTTTAATAAATCTAACCAGGCTTTTGATGCCTTCTCAATAGCTTGCTGTGCATGGAATCCAAATACTTCATCAGAAAAATGTTCCGGGTGGTTCAGCATTCCGGTAAGAGCATTGAAATCCTTGGTACTCATCCTCAACATCTTATTAGCGTGATCAAGATGCAGCATAGATCTCCTTACCCTGAGTTAAACAGGTTGACAGAATGTGATTAGGATAATCCTTCCAGTATTCTGCTTCTACGGTTGAATATAGTAAAATATCTTTAGGAACATTTATATCTGAAAGCGCTCTCCTGATCCTTTTCCTTAATTCGAAACGACCACCGTCCTTCTCAAAATTTCTTTTATCAATTATGAGAAGATCAAGATCAGCATCCGGAGCATTATCTCCCCTCCCCCGTGAGCCAAAGACGATTATCTTTTCAGGCTTTGTTTCACTGAGGATGCGGCGAACAATAATATCGTAATCAATCTGGTTAAAATTATTCATTGAGTTTTTTATTTATTCAGAAATATACAAAATGATCAGACAATCTTAAAACTCAGGATTAATGATGAGCAGAAACTATGGTTGTTTTTATTTAATAACTGTTATGATACTTAATAAATGAAATGCATCTTTATGAAAATTCAATTTTGTTTATAATGAGCTTCCTTAAGATGGGTGGCTGGCAGGGAAGGATCAGTTGTTGCCTTACGACGAAAAAATGCACACTGATATTTAAAGAACGAGTTTGCTCCGGGATTAAACAACCAAATAAAAAAAGGCTGAGCTTAAATCTCAGCCTTATTGTCAAAACAATAAATAATTGCTACCCGGCTTCTTCAATGAGTGTGCCAACCACAGATTTCACCTTCTCCTCACTATTCATCATATCACGTAGAGTAAGGTTCATCGTAACGCTGTCCACGGCGTTTTGCACGGCACGCCAGAGCGAACGAAGAGAACAATCTATTGAGTGTGTACAGATATTGTCCACCCCGGCGTGGTCGAGGCAGAATGTAGATTCAAAGAGCCTTCCTCCGAGAGCATTAAGCACCTGTGACACAATTATCTCTTCAGGCTTTCTGGAAAGTTTGTATCCCCCGGTCTGCCCTCTTGAACTTTCAATAAATCCGCCCATTCTGAGTATGCGAAGAAGTTTTGCCACGTTCGCCTGTGTTAGCCCTTCAGCGGTGCTTATCTCCGGGATTGTTAATCCTTCCGCGGGACTCACCTTCGCTATCCGCAAAAGGCATCTTAACCCATACTCTTCCTGAGAACTGAACTTCATTCTTAATTGCCCTTGAACACAGGGATCTTTGAACCGCACGATTTAGCGTACATCACCTGCGCGTACTGCTCAGGCGGAATGGATGGCCCGGGAGCCGAGCATAATTCATTAAATTTATTTACGAGTTTATCTGCGATCTGCTGCGGAGTATATCCTTCTATTTCATAACGCGGCATAAAATAAACTACCTGTCCGTTCTTAAAAATCGCCATACTGGGTGATGACGGGGGAAGCTTTATGTGTGCCCTCATCTGGTCAACCGCGTCACGATCCTGCCCGGCAAATACCGTGGTAAGCCTGTCTGGGATAATATTATTCTGCAGCGCGAGAGATACTCCCGGGCGCGCGCCTCCGGCAGCGCATCCGCAAACCGAATTGATCATTACCAGTGTTGCCTTATCATCATGCATACCGATTACTTCGTTTACAGCGGCAGGGGTCCGGAGTTCCGTAAAACCTACTGCAACTAATTCATCACGCATCGGCTGGACTGCGTCCTCATCATACAACGGGGGACGCGACATTACATTAAACATATTCTCTTCTGCTCCTTATAGTTTTGGTTTATAAAAATCCAAGTTCCAATTTTGCCACTTCGCTCATCATATCTTTATTCCATGGCGGATTCCAAACAAGTTCAACTTTTACTTTCCCGATCCCTTCAATACTCTGAAGTTTCGACTCCACTTCAGGCGGAAGTGAGCCCGCGACCGGACACATCGGCGAGGTAAGAGTCATAATAACAGTAAGGTTTTTTTCTTCATCAAACCTTAACTGGTATATCAGTCCCAGTTCCCATATATCCACAGGTATTTCGGGATCGTAACAAGATTTTAATACCTTAATAGCTTTTTCCTGCAATTCCTGGTAAGTCGACATTACGGCTCCGCTGTTACTTTTGTGGGTTCATCGCGAAGCGCCGACTTCATAGTATGCCACGGAAGGCTCGCGCACTTTACTCTCGCCGGGAAATCCCTTACTCCCTGGAAAACACCCAGCTTCCCAAGTGAAGCTATTTTTTCTTCATCTGTCAGTTTCCCGGTTACCAGATCGTGGAAATCTTCAAACAGGCTTTCTGCTTCTTCCACTGTCTTCCCTTTAACGATAGTCGTCATTAGTGAAGCGGAAGACTTGGAGATCGCGCATCCGCTTCCCTCAAACCTTACGTCTTTAACAATTCCCTCATCTACCACCAGGTAAACATCAACGTGATCGCCGCAGAGCGGGTTATAACCTTCGGCTGAATGATTAAACTCCCCCGGTTTGCCGTAGTTACGGGGGCTTTTATTATGGTCGAGTATGACCTGCTGATACAGTTCTTTTAATTCATTATTCATTAAGCGAAAACCTCAAATACTTTATTAATTGCACGTACAAAGTGGTCAATTTCTTCCTTTGTATTATACATTGCTATAGACACGCGCGCAGTGGCGGGAATATTAAACCTCTTCATAACCGGCTGCGTGCAGTGGTGCCCGGTTCTGATCGCTATTCCCTCGAAATCCAGTATAGTTCCGATGTCGTGCGGATGTATGCCGGCAAGGATAAATGAAAACACTGATACCTTTTCCTTGGCGCTGCCGATGGGACGGAACTTTGGAATATCCACAAAATGACTCGCCGCATAGTCGCTGAGATATTTTTCGTAAGAGGCGATCTTTTCAATACCTATACCCCTTACGTAATCAATCGCGGCACCTAAGCCGATCATCCCCGCGATGTTGGGGGTTCCGGCTTCGAACTTGAACGGCAATTCATTGTAGAGAGTCTTTTCGAAAGAAACAGCGGCTATCATATCCCCTCCTCCCTGGTAAGGAGGCATAGACTCCAACAATTCCTCTTTGCCATACAGAACACCGGTTCCGGTTGGCCCGTATAGTTTATGTCCCGAGAATACAAAAAAGTCGCAATCAAGTTCGCGTACATCAATCTTAAGATGCTGAATTGACTGTGATCCGTCCACAAGTACGGGTATCCCTTTCGAATGCGCGAGATCTATAATTTCTTTAACAGGATTGATAGTTCCCAATGAATTTGAAACGTGCACAATCGAGATCAGTTTTGTTTTTTCCGAGATAAGACCGGGGAGTTTATCCATTTCAAGTTCCCCGTGATCGTTAATCGGAACTACTTTAAGCACGGCACCTTTTTCCTGTGTGAGCATTTGCCAGGGCACAATATTGGAATGATGCTCCATATAGGAGATAATTATCTCATCGCCAGCGTTAATATTCATCCGTCCAAATGTAGAAGCAACGAGATTTATCGACTCGGTCGCCCCTTTTGTAAAGATGATCTCTTTCAGACTTTTCGCGTTAATGAAACTGCGGACTTTTTCGCGAGCTTCTTCATATTCATTCGTGGCTTTCTGACTCAGGAAATGCACACCCCTGTGAATATTTGAATTGGTTTCTTCAAAGTATTCCCGGGTTTTCTCAATCACAACAAGCGGTTTATGGGTTGTTGCGGCGTTATCCAGATAGACAAGCGGCTTACCGTGGACGGTAGTATTTAAAATGGGAAAATCCTTCCGGATACTTCCGGCATCAAAACCGGAAGTATCTTTCAGGATTAAATTCTCACTGGCATCAGTTTTGGTTTTCGTACTTGTATTAATCACTTTTTAGTGTCTTACATTTTTAATTTTCTAGTCCTGTGGCTAATTTTTCCGCTATCTTCTTCTCAAGATAATCGCGAATCTCAGGTATATCTATGGCGTGCACAACATCGCTCGCGAAAGCGTAAATCAATACCCGCATTGCCGTATCGTGTGAAAAACCGCGTGATTTAAGATAAAAGAGCGAGTCTTTGCTCAGCTGCCCGACCGTCGCGCCGTGTGTACATTTTACATCATCAGCAAAGATTTCAAGCTGAGGTTTTGTGTTTACAAGTGCGTCTTCCGAGAGAAGCAGGTTTTTGTTTTCCTGGAAAGCGTTTGTTTTCTGAGCGTCTTTCCTTACCATCACCTTCCCGTTGAAGACAGCGCGGGAACTGTCATTCAGCACTCCTTTATATAATTCGTGGCTGAGGCAGTGCGGCATCGCGTGGTCAATCCTGGTATGATTATCCACTAACTGGCTGCCTGAAGTGAGATATAAACCGCGAAGGTTATTCTCAGCGCCCGATTCATCAAATCTTGTGTGCAGGTTGTTTCTTACTATTGATCCGCCAAAGTCGACGTTATAAGAAAGATAATTACTGGCTTTCTTTTGTGATACTTCCGTCCGCGCGATATGATACGCGCCGAGGGCTTCGTCCTGTATCTTGATATGCTCTACGACCGCTCCTTCTTCTAAGAAGATTTCCGTTACAACATTCGTGAAATAAGCGGCTGAAGATAACGCTTCATAACTCTCGATAACCTTTATCTGGCTGTTCGCGCCCGCGATAAAAAGGTTTCGCGGCGCGTTCATTATCTCTTCATTTGAATTTGTCACATAAAATATATGAACAGGTTTTTCCACCACGGTATTTTTGTTCACATATATGAATGTGCCGTCTTCAATAAAAGCAGAACTGAGCGCGGTAAATATATTATCTTCGATCACCGCGTTTTTACCGATATAACCTGAAACAATTTCGGGTTTATCCTTTATCGCGGTTTTGAGATTTGTTACGGTGAATCCCTCAGTCTCTTTCCAGCCAAAAGATAATTCATCCGAAAACCTGCCGTTCACAAATACAAGATGAATAAAGTCATTCCTGTTTATGAAAAACCTGTCCACTCCTTTAGCGTCAGCGATGACCGCTGAGTCAGCCGAAGGCTTAAAATATTTAGCGATGACCGGGCTGATGTTTGTGTACTTCCACTCCTCATCTTTAATTGTCGGAAAGCGAAGTTCGTTAAACCTCTTCAGCGCGTCTTTACGGTAAGTGTGAAGTTCGCCCTTAGTTCCGCCGTTAAGACGGTTTTCAAGGGAGGTGAATCCCTTATTAAAAAGTTCCTTTAATTCTTTATGTTTATCCATTACGGGCAATCCTTACTGTCCGACAAATTCTGTAATGTGCTCTTTCACCCAGTCATAGCCCTTTTCTTCAAGCTCAAGTGCCAGGCTCTTATCACCGGATTTTATTATCCTGCCATTGAATAATACGTGCACATAGTCAGGTACAATGTAGTTGAGAAGCCTCTGGTAGTGCGTCACCACGACAAATGCATTTTCCGGGGAACGAAGTTTAGTAACGCCGTTGGCTACAATCCTGAGCGCGTCTATGTCAAGCCCTGAATCAGTTTCATCAAGGATACCTAGCGCCGGATTTAAGACCGCCATCTGGAAAATTTCATTTCTCTTCTTCTCGCCGCCTGAGAAACCTTCATTTACAGATCTCTGCATTAAGTCGTTGGGCATATCAACAAGCGACATTTTAGATTTGATCATGTTGAGAAAATCCATTGAATCGAGAGGTTCCTCGTTACGGTACTTTCTAATTTCATTCAGCGCGGTTTTCAGCAGGTTTACATTTGATACGCCCGGGATTTCAATCGGGTACTGGAATGCAAGGAAAACTCCTTCTCTTGCCCTGTCTTCAGGAGCCATTTCAAGGAGGTTTTTACCGTTGAATAATACTTCTCCTTCGGTGACTTCATATTCTTCCCTGCCGGCAAGAACCTGAGCGAGTGTACTCTTACCGGAACCGTTAGGTCCCATTATGGCATGGACCTCGCCAGCCTTTACCGTAAGATTGATTCCCTTTAAAATATCTTTTCCGTCGATTGATGCGTGTAAATTTTTTATTTCTAACATTATTTTTCCTTTTCTTTTAAACTTTATTCTGATTAACCTACGCTGCCTTCAAGGCTAACGCTTAATAATTTCTGTGCTTCCACGGCGAATTCCATCGGGAGTTCCCTGAATACTTCCTTGCAGTACCCGTTAACGATCATGCTCACCGCGTCTTCGGTAGATAAGCCTCTCTGATTGAGATAAAATATCTGATCTTCACCGATCTTTGAAGTTGTGGCTTCATGCTCAATGATTGCAGTCGGGTTATTAACTTCAAGGTACGGGAATGTATGGGCGCCGCACTTATCTCCGATAAGAAGCGAGTCGCACTGAGAATAATTCCTGGCGTGAGAGGCTTTTTTACCGACTTTCACCAGACCGCGGTAAGTATTATTGCTCACACCGGCCGAGATTCCTTTGGAAACAATTGTAGAGCGGGTATTATGTCCGATATGGATCATTTTTGTTCCGGTATCAGCCTGCTGCATATTGTTTGTAACTGCAACGGAGTAGAATTCACCAATTGAATTATCCCCCTGCAGGACACAGCTCGGGTATTTCCAGGTGATCGAAGAACCTGTCTCAACCTGTGTCCAGGAAATTTTCGAGTTAACTCCCTTGCACAGGCCGCGTTTGGTAACGAAATTATATATTCCGCCCCTCCCTTCCTTATCGCCTGCGTACCAGTTCTGTATTGTAGAATACTTTATTTCCGCGTTATCAAGCGCTACAAGTTCCACGACAGCAGCGTGAAGCTGGTTCTCATCCCGCATCGGAGCGGTACAGCCTTCAAGATAACTAACATAGGCGCTATCCTCAGCTACGATGAGTGTTCTTTCAAACTGTCCTGTATTTGAAGCGTTTATTCGGAAATAAGTCGAAAGTTCCATAGGGCACCGCACTCCCTTCGGGATGAAGGCGAATGAACCATCGGTGAACACGGCTGAGTTAAGAGCCGCGTAAAAGTTATCGGTGTATGGAACGACTGAACCAATGTACTTTTTTACCAGGCCAGGGTGCTCCTGGATTGCTTCGGACATCGAGCAAAAAATGATGCCCATCTCTTTTAATTTTTCTTTATAGGTTGTCGCGACGGAAACACTATCGAATACCGCGTCAACCGCCACGCCGGCAAAGATCTTCTGTTCTTCGAGCGGTATACCAAGTTTCTCAAATGTTTTAATCAGCTCAGGGTCAACTTCATCAAGGCTGTTATACTTCGGACGATTCTTGGGCGCGGAATAATATATAATATCCTGAAAATCCGGCTTTGTGTAGCTTACGTTCGGCCATTCCGGTTCCTCCATTTTCAGCCAGTGGCGGTATGCTTTGAGCCTGTACTCAAGCATCCATTCCGGTTCATTTTTCTTTTTGGAGATGAGGGCGATAATATCTTCATTCAGTCCCTTCGGGGCGCTCTCCGTCTCAATATCCGTGACGAATCCGTACTTATATTCCTGATTCGCCAGTTTTTCAATTTCATTTGTTTCTGTGGTACTCATTTATCTCCGTTTGGAATAAATAATATATTTAATTACTTAAAGTTACTGAATCTTTACAAAAAAGTCAAGATTGATTTATAATAAATAGAAGCAAATTTTTACGAAAATAGTTCCAAAAGTTATAAGGGCCTGCCTGTTTATATGGTAATTCTGATAGATCAACCAAAAAATTCCTGACAGGATAAAAACTCCGCGGAAAAACAAAAAAGCCGCCCGATTTTGAAAAGGGGCGGCCTTAAACTGAGGAGGTTAAGTTACTGCTTGTTCTCGTCGCCGAGGTGGAAACGGAGGAAGGTGTTCAACTTAACATCGGCGGAATTCTGTTTATTGAATTCGGCAATAAGGTCCTTCACTGACTTGGAATTGTCCTTTATATAAGCCTGTTCAAACAAACAGTTCTCGCTGTAGAACTTATTAAGTTTTCCGGTGGCGATATTCTCTAGTATCTTATCCGGTTTCCCTTCTTTACGTGCGATCTCTTTGTATATTTCGATCTCTTTCTCAACGATATCTTTCGGCATTTCTTCGCGGAAAGTTACGAGCGGGCGCATAGCTGCAACCTGCATAGCTATATCTTTCGCGATAGGGTTAAACTTCTCCATATTTGTCGCGTCAACGTTATCGAAGTTAACAACCACACCGAGCTTTGAGCCGGGATGAATGTAATCAACAACGTATCCACCCGGATTGTCTATGAACCTGGCGCGTGATATCTCAATTTTTTCACCGACTTTGCCGATAAGATCTGTCAGTGCAGACTGATTCGCGTTCATAATATCAGCCGCGCTTGAAGCCTTGCTGCTGAAAGCTGAATCAATAACGGATTGTGAAAACTTAACAAAGTCATCTGATTTCGCGACGAAATCAGTTTCGCAGTTAATTTCAACTATACTTACCGAACGATTATCCTGTGCAACTTTGGTCAGTACAACTCCCTCGTTAGCGCTCTTTTCTGCTCTTTTGGCAGCAACTGCGGCGCCTTTTTTACGAAGAATATCAACCGCCTTTTCCATGTCGCCATTGGCTTCGGTGAGGGCTTTTTTGCAGTCCATCATACCGGCGCCGGTCTTGGCTCTTAAATCATTTACTTGTGATGCTGTAATACTCATTTCAATTTACCTGATAATTATTATTCTTTTCCTGAAGGCGTTTCGGGTTCTTCCCTGATGCCTTTCTCTTTTTTAACTCTTTCACCCTCAGCAGCCTGCTCTGCTTTCACTTCTTTTGCCTTGGCTCCGCCTTCTATCGCGGCATCAGCCATTAACTTTAAGATCAGTTCAATTGTCTTAACGGCATCATCATTAGCGGGAATGATGTGGTCAATCGGATCGGGGTCGCAGTTAGTGTCCACAATGGCAAACACGGGGATTCCCAGCCTCTTAGCTTCCATTACCGCGATCTCTTCTTTCTTCACGTCAACTACAAAGAGCGCTCCGGGAAGCCTGTTCATTGTTTCGACTCCCTCCAGAATCTTTTTCAGTTTATCCTTTTCTCTTGAAAGGAAGAGCCTTTCCTTTTTAGTAAGCATTTCAAATGTACCATCGCTCTCCTGTTTTTCAATGTTATGAAGGCGTTTGATACTTTTCCTGATGGTAGAAAAATTGGTAAGCATACCGCCGAGCCATCTTTCACTTACCCAGTTCATTTCGCTTCTTTTGGCTTCGGTCTCGATAATATTTTTAGCCTGCTTCTTTGTACCGACAAAAAGGACCTTGTGTCCATCGGCGGTAATTTTGGCTAACTGTTCGTAAACTTCGTGAATATTGATCTGGGTTTTCTTAAGATCAATGATGTGAATCCCGTTTTTTTCCATAAAGATATATGGTTTCATTTTCGGGTTCCAACGGCGTGTCAAATGGCCGAAATGCGCTCCCGCCTCGACCAGTTGAAGGATATCAACTTTGTTCATGGTGTCTCCTGTTGATTCATTTACTCCCGTCACTTTCGCCTTTCATGCCACATTAACGGGCACACAGGGGGCAAATCGGGGAGTATGGTTAATAATTAAGTTAGTTAAATAAAAAATTTTAGCGTTTAGAGAACTGGAATCTTTTTCTTGCTTTCGGCCTGCCGTATTTTTTGCGTTCAACCATTCTCGGGTCTCTGGTAAGAAGTCCTTCAACTTTAAGTTTAGGCTTCAGTTCAGGATCCATATCAATGATCGCCCTTGAAATGGCTAACCTTGTAGCCTGAGCCTGGCCGGTTGTTCCGCCGCCGGAAACATTAACAACAATATCAAACTTCCCTTCGTTATCGGTAAGTTTCATAGGGGTTAAGATATCTTCCGCATTGACGCCCTCACCAAAGTAAGCGACATAATCCTTACCGTTGACTTCAATTTTTCCGTTCCCGCTTTTCAGGGATATCCTGGCTACGGATGTTTTTCTTCTGCCGATATAAATTTTATCGTTCATTAAAAAATTTTCCTCTTAGTTTAATATTTCCGGTTTCTGCGCAACATGCGGATGCTCAGTACCACGATATACTTTTAATTTCTTAATAAGTTTATTCCCAAGCCTGGTCTTCGGCAGCATACCTCTGACGGCCTGTTCAACTACATATTCCGGTTTCTTATCCATAAGTTCCCTGAAGGATTTAATTTTTAATCCTCCCGGATAGCCTGAATAGTGGTAGTATTCTTTTAAGCTTGACCTTTTACCGGTTACGCGAACCTGGTCAGCATTTAACACGATCACAAAATCACCGGTATCCATATTAGGAGTAAACACAGGTTTGTCTTTACCTCTGATGATACGGGCTATTTTGGTCGCCATTCTACCGAGTGTTTTGTCCTTTGCGTCGATTACATACCATTTCTTCGCGACTTCCTCGGATTTGTAAAATTTCGTAGCTTTTTCTTTTTTCACTTAAAAAAGTCTCCTGATTCCATTATCTCAATTTTTGCAAGACTACTAATTTAAGCATAATTAGTTACAAAGTCAACAAAAACAGCACGGAAAATTATTTTAAAATACGTGACTGCAATCACATCAACCTTCTCTAACCGCTGATTTTTATCTTCAGTGAGAGTCCTTTTTTACTTTCCTGGTAGAGCCTGTTATAGGCTGATATAATATAATTGAATTCTCCGGTCGCGCCTTTAAGGTCTTCCGTATACTCTGCTGAATCCGCGCCCGGAATCACTCCAACAATCTTTGAAGAATTATTCAGGTTGATCTCTTCATCAGCGCTGAACCTGTATATGATGTAACCGGAGACATCTTTCTTGTCTGTCTGCTCCCACGTAAGTTTAACCTTTCCACCAGAATACACTGCGTTCATTTTCAGCGGAGCGGCAGGCACGACAAAATTCTGCCACGCCATCACCGGGGGTAGAGCCGGATGAGAGTGAAGTTCGTTCTTAAGGCGGACGGAAAAATCTTTGAATGCATTTGAGGTAATGGATTTCGAACTGAAAAAGATATGCCCTGAAACATTGGCCGTTTCACGGTTAAGTTTGATCTGCCTGTCAATCTCATCTTTTTCCTTTTCGTATCTCGGAGAGGCTAACCTACTGGAATAAAGACCTACATACAAATGAACATCCCCAGAGACTGATGCCCACCAGGGAAGCAGTTTGGAGTAAGGAGCTTTTTCGTGCTCCATCTCCCAGTAAAGCTGAGGAACGATATAATCCACTGTCTTATCCTTAATCCAGGTAAGCGGGTCGCAGTACAAAATGGAGTATGAGTTAAAGCCGGAAGTTCCTGCATACTTGTTTTCAACAATACCAAAGGGGCTGACACCGAATTTGATCCACGGTTTTACCTGTTTAATGGTGTCATTAACCTGGGCAATCATAGTATTGATATTATATCGCCTCCAGTCATCAACATTATTTATGCCGTTATTATAGAGAGCGTATGTAAGCGAATCCTCGCTTGATACTTTTGGTGAATATGGATAGAAATAATCATCGAAGTGGATACCGTCAACATCATACTTGCGGACAATATCTCCGACAACCAGTTTAATATAATTGCGCACCGCGGGGAGCCCGGGATCAAGCATTTTATAATCGTTGAATGTCAGAATCCAGGAAGGGAACGTAACAGCGATATGATCAGGCGAGGCCGGATAATCTCCGACTTTTTTAACCGCACGGTAAGGATTGAGCCAGGCGTGCAGTTCCATCCCTCGTTTGTGGGCTTCTTCAATCACAATTTTCAGCGGATCAAAATATGGCGAGGGTGCCTCCCCCTGCTTGCCGGTCAGCCAATATGACCAGGGTTCATAATCAGATTCATACAACGCGTCGCATTCGGTCCTGACCTGAAAGAAAACCGCGTTTATCCCAGCGTCTTTTAGTTTATCGAGTTCCTGTTTGAGATCATTGATTTTTTGCTCTGTGGTTTGATTGCGTGAGGCAGGCCAGTCAATATTAGCGACTGTGGCAATCCAGACTCCTCTCATCTCCCTTTTACCGGTGTACTCATAAGGGGCACAGCCATAAAGGAATAAAAGTGAGAGGGAAACGAATAGTGATAACTGAATTTTCTTGGTCATATACAGAATGAGATTAATTTATTAAGTCAAAATAGCAAACATAAATAAATATTGAAATTAAATAGAGCGCGGCGTGTCCGGAAATTATATGCCTGATCAGAATGGTTTAAAATAAAACAACCACCCCTTGCGGAGTGGTCGTTAATTAAGAATCAAAGAACACTATTTTGAAAGAGCTTTGTGCAGCTTTCCAATATAGGCGCTGGCCTTACGGCTATTCGCGGCTCCCACCAAACCATTTATCCTGCGGTTCAGTGCATTCCAAGCAGTTTTTATTTTCGGAGTCAGTGCAAGAGATTTCTTCGTCGGAACGAGAGACATATTCCTGCCGGCTGCTTTCCTTTTTACATACTGCTTTGCTTCAAGAGCGTCAACTAATCGGGTGATTGTTGATGGCTGGAGATTTAAGAACATACTAATCTCCTTCGCGCTTATACCCGGCATCTTATTCGCAAGTAAGAGTATAAATGCAGAGGATGGCGCTAAGCCAGTAATCTGGAATTCTTCATCGGCAACGGCATTTATGGTGCGGGCTAATGAGGTGATGTTAAAGAATAAATCTCCGTCGAAATCTACTGGAGATTTAACCGGGGCAGTTTTTTTTGTTTGCATGGTAAATCTTCTTTAATTATTGATTACGAATGCAAATTAAGCAAAATATTTATTTAAATCCAATTCTATGTAAAAAATTTTCTTTTTCCCGGTCCGTAAGCTCCCGAACCCCGCCCTGCTTGAGCCCCTCGATAGTTAGATTTACAATTCTATACCGTAATAGCCTCAGGGTAGGATGACCTACCGCGGCGGTCATTTTCCTGACCTGACGGTTCCTGCCTTCTACCAAAGTAATTGAGAGCCAGCTTGCCGGAATATTGGCACGAAACCGGATCGGGGGAATTCTGTTGTCCGGAACGGGGGGAGGGATGATCCGGCACTTCGCGGGGAGGGTCATTTTCTTTTCAATCTCAACTCCGGCACTGATTCTCGCGAGCGCTTCGGCATCAGGGACCCCTTCAACCTGCGCAAAATACTCACGTTCGTGATCTTTCTCATTAAGAAGAATATGGGTTAACTTCTTATCGTTTGTAAGTAATAGGAGTCCCTCCGAATCAAAGTCCAGCCTGCCGACAGGGTAAATCCCCTGTGGAAAGGGGTAAAGACTGCCGAGTGTTTGTCTCCCTTCCTTATCAGTGAACTGGCTTAAAACCCCGTAAGGTTTATTGACAATGAAGTACTTCAGGCCTGTTATTACTGGGCCTCACCGGTTTTATCAGATTTGTCATCGGCATCCGGTGTGGCTTCATGCTGAAACACACTGACCTTAGTTTTCAAATCGGCGACCACGGCGCTGAATTCGGTTAATTTCTTTTTCTTCGAATCAATCCAGTTCTGCACTTTAGTCCTGTATTCTTCACCGGAAGCAGAATCTCTCTTTATTTCAAGATCTGCAATCTCACTTTCAATAGTCGTGATGAGTTTCGTCAGCTTATCAAGCCGCTCAGCGTCACGCAGATGCAAGGTTTGTTCCGTTGCTTTTCTCTGCTTTCTCTTGGCGTTCCTCGCTTCCCGCTTCGTTTTCCTTTCGAGTTTGAACCCGTCAAGCCTGACGGCAAGTTTAGCCCAAAGCTCGTTGAACTGTTTTATTATTTCGTCGGTGTCCTCTTTTGAAAGTATCAGGTCCTTGGTTTTATTCCGCTCCTCAATCACGATCTTCATGGCTTCAAAGGGATTCGACTCGCTTTCAAAGCCCTTAAGAGCGGTCGCGAGGTACCCTTTTGCTTCCTCCATAGCCGAAGCGTTAAGAGATTCGGCTTTTTTATCGAGCTGTTCTTTGCATTTCCGGAATGCCTGCCAGCAATAGTCAGCGTCCGGTTTATGCATACTTTTTGTCCGGTTAACGAGGTGGTTATTCATCGTCTTGAATTTATCTCGCGCGCTTTGCATTGTAGTTTTATCATAAGCCCCTCCGATAAAATGAATAACTTCCTTGATCAACTCAACAGTATTTTCCTTAAGCTGCGTGGAAATAGCATCGCTGGTAGGATACTTTTCAATTCTCAGGTGAACTACACCGTCGTACAGTTTTCGGCACTTATCCCATAACTCTTTTCGATGAGCGTCGGAGATATCGCGGGTTTTCTTGAAGAGTTCAATGATCTGCCTGGCATGGATAAAGAAGGAACGGAAATCATACGATTCGCCGGCTTTATGTTCGGCGGCAAGTTTTTCAATTTCGTTGCTGATCTTTTTAAAACCTTTGGTTTTAACATTTGTATGCCGGGAAGAAGGGCTTGCAACGTGAGTTGGTTCATTGGGCAATTCAATCGTTTCAGATTCCGCTGATGAACTGCCGGGGACGGAGTCCTCCATTGGAACCGGCGCAGCAGGTTCAGGAGTAATTACGGGTTCCGGTTGAATTCCCGGATCGTTTGTGTTGAGTAATTCGTTTTCTGACATAGGTGTATTTAAATCGTCAATGCTCAATTTGTGTCCCTCGATTGTTCCATGAATACTATCAATAAGTAAATGAGTACTACTAAATCATAACAATCATCAAATATAGTAATCTTTATCAGGCATTGTCAAACCATATAGAAGTTCCCCGTTGATTTTGGGGAGTATTAACGCAAAATTTCAGTTTTTTTCAAGAATTTCCAGCGCGGGACCAAAGTTATTTTCCCTGAGCCTGTATAGTTTCCATTCTTCCATACATTCCGCCCCGAGTTTATTGTAGAAATCAAGAGCGGGTTTGTTCCAGTCCAGCACACACCATTCAATTCTTCCGTTGTTATTCGTTTTCGCCTCACGGATAAGATAAGCAAACAGTTTCGCCCCGATCTTATTCCGACGGTACTCAGGGCGAATAAATATATCTTCGAGGTATATTCCGTTCCTTCCGACGAAAGTGGAAAAGTTATTGAAGTATACCGCGTAACCGACTGCTTCGTCACCCATAAAGGCGAATACTACTTTAGTGGTTGAGCCAGCGGAGAAAAGCGCGCGGCGCAGTGTATCCTCCGTTGCAGTTACTTCATGTGAAAGTTTCTCATATTCCGCAATCATCCTGATGAAATCAAGGATCATAGGAATATCTTTTTCTTCGGCTTTGGTTATTCTGACTTCGCTGTTGCTCATAGTGGATCCTTTAATAATTATTTATACTCACAATATCTCCGACGCGAATATACTTCCCCGTTTCGGTGAGAGGTATTTTTGTATTCACGGCGAATTTGTAATAATGGTTAAACCTTGCCGTATCTTTTTCCGGCAGTAAAGTTTCCTCCCGTTTTTCAGAAAATATCTTTTGAAAATCACTTATCGGCTCTCCTGTATCCGGATGCCGCGAGGGGACCGGACAGCGATTGCACGGATTAATTCCGAGGAACTTAACCGCGCCAACCTGAAATTCCTTCTCTTCACCGGTATCACTAAACAGGGTATCTTCCCAAAACGGAGGGCATCCGGATAAAACAATATTAGTGCGGAACCTGCGATGCGTCTCCTCCACCGAACTGAGATTAAACCACTGCATAACAGCTTGATATGATCCGAGAGAGGCAATAGTCGGGCCATAAGCCTTCAGGTCGTCGGGAAAACCGGAGTGACGGTCTTCTAAAAAAAAGACTCTGGTCGAAAAAAAACTGCCTAACCATTCTTCAAGGAGAGGATTCCCCGCTATGAGTTCAAAAGAAGGGCTGGTCTCAAATGACTCTCCGGAAAAGGTTACGGAAATCAGATCCTCGCTGAAAGTCGCCCGAAGTGAATGAAGAAGCGGATATTTTTTTCCGTTAATATATTTCCCTTCCGTATTCTTAAGCGCGAAGCGGCGGTCATTCATTAACGAACCACCAGGGCTTATCTCAACGTTATCAGTGCTGATTCCATCCATCGATTTCACGGGATAGATGGTTATCTGTTCAATTACAGGGTTCATATATCTCTTCTATATTGTTCCGCAAATTTAACTAACCCCGCACAGAATTAATAATTTAATTATTAATTCCCTCTGCAAACTGAGTCCCGCTCTTATTATATTTACTGGTTATTTTTTTCATATTGGAGACTTGATGAAAATTAAAATATTGCTCCTGGCGTTTATACTATCAATGTCCTTATCCTTTTTCCTCCGGGCTGATGATATGGAAAACGAAATCACGGCCGCTTTGCAGAACGCAAAAAAAGGGATCATGTTCGGGCTGAGCAACCTAAAGACCAAAAAGAATAAGCTGGACAACACACTGATCGCGGAAGACAAACTGATCGCGGATATTAAAATCACTAAAGAGATTAACGGAGTCAAGGTTGAATCAATCGGCTATTTTAATTCCACCACTGTAACTGTAGTCCTCTACCGTTCCTACGAGAGCCTCCTCCGCGATAAGTATATTGACCGGATACCTGAATCCCTTAAAGAAGACTAAGCGTGGTACCGTTATGTCCGGCCTGACCCGTGACAGATTAATAATTCTGGCAGCGGGATTAATGCTTTCCCCGCTTTGTTTTAACTCTTTTGGTATTGACGGCGACGGGTGGGGAATGATTCTAAGCGGGATAAGATTAGCCGAAACGGGTGAATATATCCCGTCCCGTTTTCCGGGCTACCCACTGCCTGAATACCTGTTCGCTTTCGCGACAGCTTTACAAATACATCATCTGACGCTATATATTTATAATCTTATCGTGTTCCTCTTTTCCATAGGAACGGTTTTGGTTTTCTATTCCCTCCTACCTGCTTTTGATCTTAATAAACCTTTATATCCTGCCCTGGCATTCTTATTTACCCCCCTGTTCATTATCAATGCCACGGGTCCGATGGACTACAATGTCTCTCTCTTTTTTCTGATCACGGCCGCAAAAACAGCGATTAATAAAAAATATTTTTTCAGCGGGATGATGTTCGGGCTTGCAATCGCGTCCAGACTCAGTGCCGGACCGTTAATTATAGCCTTTATTTTTCTTATTTATATGTCGGAGAAAGAATTTTATCTTAAGAGAAGTATGGAATTTGCACTGGGCATTCTTCTAACATCAGCTCCATTTTTAATTGTTCTATATTACAACTTTGGACCTGGCTTTCTTACATATTTTAGCGACTCATACCCCGCAGTCAGTATAGTAACAGGCAGGTTAAGCGTCCGCATATGGGGGATTATTGGATCACTCTTTATTCTGATTATTCTGATTCTAAACTTAAAAAAAGTAATTCCGCTATTATATGTTCAGCAAGGCCACAGAGTAATTATTCTTTTCTCACTCATTATCATTTTACTGACTCTCATCCAGTTTTTCCTGATGCCGCTTGGAAGCGGATATCTTTTACCGATGATACCTTTCATTATATTAATTGTTACAAAACTTTCCGGCGCCAAGCAGACTTATTTATTTCCTTTGATGATGTTCGCATCGGCTTTACTTACAGATATCCAACCATCCGGATTAACAATTCAGGGACCGGTAATAAATGATATTCTAACAAGAAAGTTACAAGATTACAGGAACAGTATTATTCTGGATCTTGCAAAGACAAATCACACTCTTAATAACGCCATTATCGCCGGACGCACGGCGGAAGTGCTAAGCGTTCACGGTTATCTGCACAAAAATGAAGAGCCCCTCCCTGAGAATGTTTATGATCTTCCCGGGGAAAAGGAATTTATCAATCTATTGCAAAAATATGACAGGATCATAATCCTCGATGAAGCCTTTGAAGCTTACAATGATTACTCTGACTTTGACGTGCTGAGACTAAGCGACAGGATTTCCGTATATCCTCTAAAAAAGATAAAACCATAACGAGTGACTCCTTTGAGACAAAATTTATAAATGATAAACCTGTTCAATTATCTTTTTCCGGTTCAACGCTTCAGTGATTTTGATTCGCAAACACTGTCACACAATCTCAGGATGCATCTCTCAGACGGGGTGCTCTTCTTTTTCGGAATGAGTATGATTTCAATGCAGACCGTAATACCGGTGTTCATTGAACAGGCTGGCGGAACGGCAGTTGCGATAGCAGCAGTCCAGGCGCTGAGCATAATCGGGATGAATCTTCCTCAACTGCTGGTGATTAATTCAGGTTTCAATCCGCCGAAACTTTTACCGCTAATACTCAGATATTCGGGACTTTACAGACTGATGTTTTTAGTAATAGGTATTTATGCGTTTATTATTCCTCTATTCTCCCCGGATACTGCGGTCTTTATACTCGCGGTTTTAATCATATCCCCCGCTATCCTTGGAAGCCTGGCAGGTCCACTATGGTTTCATTTAATGTTCCTGACAACACCGGTTAATCTGCGCGGAAGGCTTATGGGTGTCAGGCAGTTTATCGGTGCTTTGCTGGGAGTTATAGGCGGGTATGTCGTTAAACTAATCCTTGACGGGCTTCCATTCCCGGTTAACTTCGGTACGATTTTCCTGATAGCGTTTGTTTTCCTTCTTGGCTCATACCTCTTCCTGATGAACGTTAAGGAACCGGATCGGATAATTGAAGCCGGGCAGACGACGGTAATCAGGCTTAAAGAGAGAATCGGTTCAGTCCTTAAGCAGGATAAGAACTTCAGAAATTACCTGATCGCTGATTTTCTTTCGCTTATGTCTTTTACATCCACTTCATTCTTCGCCGTGTATGGTATTGCGAAGTTCGGACTGAAACCCGGAACCGCTGGAGCATATACAATGGTGATGATGGCGACAATGTCAGCGGCAAATATCGTTTTCGGGATTATCGCCGACAGGTACGGGCACAAGGTAAACATTCAAATTCTTACTATCGCCGCCTTCTTATCAGTTGTCACGGCTCTGACAGCTCCCTCCGCGTTCCTGTTCGGAATTGTTTTTGTATTCACAGCATTGATCCTTGCCATTCAGGGAATTTCAAGAATGTCATTTCTCGCTGAACTTTGTGAAGAGAAAGAAAGAATCGCTTACATTGGAATTTTAAATTCAGTAACCGCGCCGGCTCTATTATTCGGGCTGTTATCAGGTTTACTTATTAATTATTGGGGATATGAGATTGTATTCGTGATTGACGGAATCTGTTCAGCGGCGGCGCTCTTGATAATAACACGGTTTGTGGTAAATCCGAGAAAAATCCGTGCGGATTAAAAATAAAAATCCTTATAATCCCTGCGCCACGCGGGGGATCATAAGGATTAATTAAAATAAAATACTTTTACCGCGTCAGATTATCCGCTCAAGGGGCATCACGAAGAGCCTGATCTTATCGTCATCGCGGTGAACATCAAGGTTAATGACTTTGATCTTTTCGATCAGTCCCTCAAGCATTTTATCCTGCGCGAATGCAATCATCCGCACCGAATTATAACCGGGGTAGACACGCGTACCAAGATGAGGATCAGTCTGATGGCCTTTGCCCGTAACCTGTTCCCACTTTGTGTAAAAGTCCACCCCGCACGTTTCAAGCATTTTTGAAACGCGGGTATCAAGAATATCGTGATAAACCAAAAAAGCCAGTTTCATTATTTTATCCTTGCTTCAAAAAATTCGGAAATAGTTTTAACTATTTTTGCGAATCCCACAGTTGATTCGCCAGATCCGTTACTTTCCTTGCCTCTTTTTTGTTCGCAAGTTTGCTGCCTTTAACGACAAACATATGCTCGGAGGTAGTACGCTTCATTTGTAAAGACCAGCTTTTATCCACATATCTTAGTGGCTGTCCGGGATTTCCAAAAGCCCTGTAGTTGATTCTGCTCGTGCTTGTATCGCGGGCGCCGAAGTATTCGATCATATTTGCGTCGGGCTCAAAATCAATCACACCCTTTTTCTCGCGCCAGCACCATAGCACATTCTTTTTCCAGTCTACCCCAAGCCTGAATTCGTGTTTTCCCCACTTCTTCAGAGGAAACATAAGAAGGAACACTAATATTCCCACAAGATAAAAGAGCGGCGCTGCCTCAGCATCGTCGCCTCTTGCTTCCATCGTTACAACGAACCCAAGTAAAAAACAAACTACCGCTGTTGCGATCGGGAAGGTGTAAGCAAACTGCTGCCATCCTGAACTCTTCCAAACCACGAGAGAGAACTGAGGAGATGAAGGGCCGGTATCTATATTGTTCTTCTTTACTTTATCCCTGTCGGTAGGAGGAATATCGTGTTTTAGGGCAGGTGTCTTTCCCTGTGAATCACGGGCTTCTTTTAATTTTTCACGTCTGTCCACTTTCACTTCTCCGAACGCTATCTTTACTGCATCCTTCGGATTAGTGGGCGTCTCAGTATCATTATCCACAAGCTTTCCGTCTCCGCCGCCGAGTGTCATTATTTTACCACCACCCAGTTCTATCATAACATTGGGGTAGCAGAAATCCTGATCCAGGTCAACATTGGGCAGGCGGATATTTTGCACCTTGGTTAAAAGATCATATAGTTCAAGATTATCTTTTTTCCCCAGCGCTATCTGGTCGTAACTGCCGGTCGCGACAGTCAGCTCTTTATTAAGTCCCTGAACAGAAACTCTGACACTCTGAGACATCCGTACCTCGTATTGAAAGTGGAAAATATTATAGAATTAGTTTTATCTCACATCACAAAATTAGGACTATTTATTATTATTTCCATCACCATTCTTTTTAGAGCGGAAAAATTTGCTGAATCTGAATGATGCAATATCATCAAGTATTGTGTAAACCACTGGCACGATGAATAAAGTAAGTATCGTTGAGGTTATCAGTCCTCCGATTACCGCCTGCCCCATCGGCGCACGGAATTCAGATCCTTCTCCGAGTCCAAATGCAACCGGTACCATACCAAAAATCATCGCGAATGTGGTCATAAGAATCGGGCGCAGCCTTGTCGGGCCTGCCTGAACGAGTGCGTCAAACCGACTTAGTCCTCGTTCACGCAGTACGTTTGTGTAATCCACAAGGAGGATTCCGTTCTTAGTCACTAATCCCATCAGCATTATTATTCCAATAAGTGATATTACGGAAATTGAACTTCCGAATATCAGCAGGAATAGTATCGCGCCTATGATAGACATAGGCAACGCAAGCATTATGGAGAAAGGATGAATAAAGCTTTCAAACTGAGCCGCGAGAACTATGTAAACGAATATAATCGCGAGAAATAACGAAAGGAATATATTGGCAAACGATTCTTCCTGCATCTCAGCTTCGCCCACCACTCCTATGGTATAACCCGGAGGAAGGTTAATATTCTTAATCTGAGCGTTTATATCTCCGACCGCATCTCCCAACAGTCTGCCGCTCAGATTCGCGTCAACTCTGATCTCTTTCTGCCGTTTATACCTGGTGATCTGTGACGGGCCGTAGCCTTCGTCCGCTTCGGTAACTTCCACCAGCGGCACCAGGATATCATTGCCCATCGGATCCTTTTTTCCGCTCTTAAGGTAATACTTTGAGAGGTCTGTAAGGTTGCGGCGGTCTTCTTCATTCAACCTCACTCGAACGTCATACTGTTCATCGCCTTCCTGGTACTTTGTCGCGATGTTACCATCAACTAACGCACGTACCGTTGACGCAATGAGATAAGGATTTACCGCAAGGTCATTTGCTTTTTCACGGTTGATCCTGATTCTTACTTCCGGCTTTGACGATTCCAGTGAGTTATCAATATCAACAGTTCCTGCAGTCGACCGGATGATCTGTTCAACCTTCCCTGCTAATTTCTCAATTACTTTCAGGTCATCGCCACGGACGCTGTATGTGACGGGTTTTTCGTTACCGCCCATGCTTTCAAGCGTAAAACTATACTTGGCGCCTGGGATGTACCTGATCTCCGAGCGAATTTCTTTTATCAAATCGAATACGCTTTTTTCCCGTTCATCCTTTTTGTTAAGTTTGACGGTTATATTAGCTAAAGTAACGGGATTGTTTCCAGAGCCGATAGTTGTAAGTACACTTACCACTTCCGGATGCTTCCTGATAGTGCTTTCAATTTCCGCGCATATCCTGTCAGTCTGCTCAATCGAACTACCGGTGGCCGCCTTTACTCCGAGAATGAACTCACCGCGGTCCTGCTCCGGAAAAAACTGGCTCCCCAGCATTCCGGAGAGGAAAATACTGCTGATAAAAATTATGCCTGCCACAATAACCACAGTCCAGCGGTGGTTCAGCCCCCATTTCAGGGCTCCTTTGTACCATCTGCTTAATACTTCAAACTGATGATTATAATAATAGAGAATTTTCTGAAGGAAATTCTTTTTCGGGTCGAGCTCTTCATCGTGTTCTGAAAGCCATCTTGATGAAAGCATCGGCGTAAGAGAGAATGCGACAAACAGGGAAACGAGTACGGCTACAGAAATCGTGATACCAAACTGGTAGAAAAATCTTCCGACGATGCCTGGCATAAAGGCGACGGGAACAAACACGGCCACAATCGTAAATGTCGTTGCCATTACGGCTAGTCCGATCTCTTCAGTCGCAGACTTTGCCGCTTCAATCGGCGTCTCACCCTGCTGCATATGCCTGTAGATATTCTCGATTACTACGATAGCATCGTCTATCAGCAGACCTACCGCAAGCGATAACGCGAGAAGCGACATCATATTAAGGGTAAAGTCAAGAGCGTACATTATAATAAAACTGGCGATGATCGAAGTCGGGATCGCCAACCCGCTGATTATTGTAGCTCTGAAATTCGCGAGAAAAAGATAAATCACAATTACTGCAAGAAGCCCGCCGTAGAAAATATCAAATAATACATCGTGAATTGAAGCTTCAATAAAAACGCTGTTATCCTTCGATAAAGTCACTTTTATATCAGAAGGAAGTTCCTTTTCAAGTTTGGCAAGCTGCTTCTTAACTTCTGTAGCCACCTGCACGGTGTTGCTTCCGGACTGTTTTACTATTTCAAGTCCGACTGCCGGAGAACCGTTGTAGCGGGTGAGACTTGTTCTTTCTTTTGATGCATCCTTTACGGTGGCGACATCGGAAAGGTAAACAGGGGTGCCCATCGGGTTTGCGACAACAACTTTATTGAAGTCTTCAATCCGGGTGTACTTACCCATAGTACGAAGGAGAATCTGCCGTTTCCCTTCAATAAGGTTTCCTCCGGGTATCTCAACATTCGACATACCAAGATTCATAATGACATCATTAACGGAAAGGCCGTAGGCTAATAGTTTTTCGGGATTCACCTCAACGAGGATCTCTCTCTCCGCTCCTCCGACAAGGTTTACGGCTCCCACACCGGGGATACTTTCGAGCCTCTTCTTAATCACATTCTTTGTAAAATCAGTTACGTCTCTTTCACTCCTGTCACCCGCGACCGTGAGTGTCATTATCGGGAAACTGGAGAAATCAAATCTCTGAACGACAGGATCTTCAATGTCAGTCGGGAGATTTCCCCTGATTGCCGCAACCTTCTCTCTCACATCCTGCGCGGCCTGTTTTCCGTCTATTTCGAGTTTGAAAGCTATAACTACAATGGACACGTTTTCCTGCGAGATTGACTGAATATAGTCAACTCCTTCAATAGGATTTACTGCGTCCTCAATTTTCTTGGTAACGTCAGTCTCAATCTGTTCCGGGCCTGCGCCGGGAAGTATGGATGTGATCATTACAAAAGGAATATCCACATTGGGATTCAGGTCAACATTAAGTTTATTATACGAAAACCAACCGAGCACAACCAGGGCAAGGATCATCATGGTCGCGAATACCGGGCGGTTTATCGAAACATCTGCTAGTTTCATTTTATTTTACACCTCGGTTGAATTTATTTGGCTTCGTACACGGTTGCCCCGTCATACACACTACCCGCACCGGTCGTAACGACTTTATCTCCTTTCGAGACTCCGCTTACAACCTCAGTGAACCTGCCGTCTGTTACGCCTGTTATGATCTTCCTGTAAGAGGCTTTACCGTTATTCACGACATAGGTTCCCGTTTCACTCCCCTTTAAGACAACTGCCGTGCTTGGCAGCACGAGTGATTTTGCTGATGAACGTTTTTCACTTTCAACGTTGCAAAACATTCCCGGTTTAAACCATCTGTCACCGCTATTTGCAAATAAGGCTTTCATTTCAAACGATCTCGACTGTACATTCGCTGATTTTGAGATTTCAGATATTTTCCCTGTCACCTGAAAATCAGGGCGCAGCTCAGAATACACTTTTACGGTCTGACCGGCATACAAATCAGCCATATCTTTCTCACCAATGCTTACTACCGCTTTCATTCGGCTGATATTGGCGATCGTAATGAGCGGCATCCCGGGCGATGCGAGATCGCCGGGATTGACGGTTATCGCAGTGACAATCCCCGAAATCGGGGCGGTAAGTTCGATCGCGTCCTTCGCGGCATCGAAATTCGCTTTATAGATATTAAACTGTGTCTGGACACCATCAAGCATCTGCTGTGAAATTGCGCCTTCAGCAAAAAGCGACTTCATCCTCTCCAGGTCTTTCTGCGCGTTCAGGAATGCAGCCTGTGCCTGGTAATACTGGGAGCCGGCCCCTGATTTGTTAAGTTCGATGAGCATCTGCCCTTTCTGAACAGGTGAGCCTACCCTGGCGTTTATCGCAACTATCCTTTCCGGAACTTTTGCCACAACATTCGCCTGCTCTTCGCCCTCAAGCGTGGCTATAAATGTTTTCCTCAGCGTGAGGACATCTTCGGTCACTGACTCGGTCTGAACAGCGATTGTATCCACACCACTGCTTTTCTCCTGCGGTTGATCCTCAGTCTTCTTTGCCCCGCAGCCGGCGAAAATAATCAGACTAACTACTATTAAGCTTAATATTTTTCTGTTAAACATTTTAATTCCTAACTTCATTAATTATTTTTTACGGGTAAACTGACCGCGTATTCCCACTCGGATTTCGCTATCAGGTATTCGTAGATTGCCTGCGCGTGGTTTGTCATCGCGAATGTTAATGCCGTCTGTGTGTCAATTAATTCAAGCTGAGTCCCGATTCCGTTTTTAAACCTTGTCTGAGCGATCGAGACGGTTTTTTCAGCCTGCTTCAGATTTTTTTCCTGGGCGTAGATCTTCTTTTCGGCCTCTTTCATCTTCAGCCTCGCCTGCAGTACCTGGATCCTGACCCCTTCTTCTAGTTTCTTTCTGGTAAGCGCTACCTTTCCTTTATCAATCAAGGCCTGCTCCATCCTCGCGCCTCTGCGGAAACCGTCGAAAAGCGTATAACTTAACTGCAGCCCTACCATCATACTCTTTGCCCAGTTATAGTCGCTGAACTTAAAGGTGTTGTCCTGTGTCTGGTATGAATACTGCCCGAAGAATGCGAGCGTGGGAAAGTATTCAGATTTTTCAATGATATAACTTTTATCGAGCAGAGCTTCCTGAAGTTCCAGTTGGCGAAGGAACGGATTGTTATCCACCGCCAGTTCAGAAGTCTCCTCCATCAGAATGCTGTCAGTTCTCATATACTCAAACTCGCCTTTAACTTCGAGTGGTTTTTTAAGGTCGATCGCCAGAAGGCTCTTGAGATAATTGAGCGACAGCTCCAGGTTATTCTCAGTCTGAATCATCGCGGGTTGCACATTTGCCACCTGCACTTCAGCTCTTAACTGATCATACTCAGAAGCTACCCCCTGCTTATACAGCGCACTTATGTTGTTATACGAAGCAGCCGCGGACTCATAACTCTGTTTTGTAACTTTAACCAGTTCCTTCATCAGCAGTACATTATAAAAAGCCCGTTTGACCGACAGAACGGTTTCATTAAGAGTTGCTTTTGATCCCTGCTGAGCGTACTGTGAGTAGTCGTCGGCAATTTTAATTGCAGTATTGACTTTCTGGCTGTAGATAACCTGCGACAATGAGACAGTCGCGTCGTAGCTATTGTCTGAGCCTAATTTGAAAGTAAGCGTACTTGGTGTGGGATTAAACGCGGTATTAGGCGGAATAAATAATACGGGCAGTTCGATGTATCTGATATATCTTCCGGTAAGGTCTATCCTGGGGAATGCATTCGCGTAAGCCTCATTTATTTGTTCCTCGGCTTTAAGCACATCCTGATTTGCGATCTTGATATCCCAGTTTTTTTCGAGCGCCATACCTATGGCGTCTGTAAGCGTTAATGTAAGACTTTCCTTTTCCTGAGCTAACATCCCCGGCGGGGAAATAGTGACGAAGAGGAAGAAAATTAAAATAAAAGAAGGCGGGAGCCTTAAATTATTAACCTTGTTCATTTATAGAATGATATTTGTAACTTAAAAGAACGTGATGATAAACTACAAAACGTAGTATTCAAAATTAGCTATTCTCAGAAATTATACCAACAATCCGCGGGATGAGCGGAAAGATTTATGGGTTGAACGGATAATATCAGTTGGCAATTCCAGTTAAGTATTTTTCGAACTGACAGGCCCATCATCAGGAATAAACCGAGTCTAAGTATTTGTTTTTTCAGATTTTAATAAAACACATTCGTTCCATTAGCAAAGAAGGGAAATGACAGTGAAATAACTTCCGTCCGGGATTAAATTTCCGGTGCACGATATTACGAAAATATAATCTGAAAATTCAGTGATTCCCGTGATGTTTCGGCAGAAAAAAGGCCCGGCAGTTCATTAAGAGCCTGCCGGGTAAGTTCAACCGTCACATTACAAGCAAATCCGCTAAACCATCTTCTCGATGTTCCAAACAAACGCGTGGATCCCCTGCTCTTCGGCGTCCTTATTTATCTCTCTCACTTTTTCGAGAAGCGGATCGACCAGTTCATCTTTCACAACTGTAATAATCGCGGCATTCTCACTGGGCCAGATATGGGTGCCGAAATGCGGTTCCCCTTTTTCGGAGCCCTGCCCGTGTACTTTAAGGAATCTTGTATATCCGCGGATCTTAAGCGCTTCAAGTGCATCGTTTACTTCTTCCGAGATTCCGTGATTGAAGACTATCATTACTGATTTCATATAAAACTCCTTATTCTATTGCTTTTTTCTTTTTTACTTTTGTCTCAAACACCGAATATAATACGGGAACAAGTATAAGAGTAATCAGTGTCGAAAACGTCAGGCCTCCGATTGTTGATAAACCGAGCGGCCTCCATATTTCCGAACCTTCACCCGTACTTACCGCCAGCGGTAAGAGTCCGAGAAGCGTTGTAAGCGTGGTCATAAGAACAGGACGAAGTCTGTTCCTGCCGGAATATACTATAGCTTCCCGCAGTTCGACACCTCTTGCCCTGGTAATATTTGTAAAATCAACTAAGACGATAGCGTTTTTAACCACAATACCGACAAGAAGCACTGCTCCGAGAAAAGCTATTACGCTGAAAGTCGTGCCCGTTATAAAAAGTGAGATAAAAACTCCGGAGAACGCAAAGGGTACGGAAAACATAATAATAAACGGATCAAGCAGCGACTCAAACTGCGCCGCCATAACCATATATACAAGTATTACGCTCAGAGCCAAAAGCAGGAAGAGGTCCTGAAATGTATCTGTCTGCTGCTCTATCTGTCCCGCGTATTCAATTACTGTATTCGGCGGCAGTTCCAGCTTTGAAGCATATTCTTTAATATCAGCAGAAACTTCACCGAGCGAACGACCGGTAACATCCGCGAGAACGCCTATCACTCTCTCCTGCTCTTTTCTTTTGATTGTCGGCGGCGAGTATTCCTGTACGACCTTTCCGACATCTTTTAATCGTACTGTAGTGCCCAACATTGTCTTCAGCGGAAGGTTTTCAATGTCGGTTATATTATCCTTCTTATCCGGAGGAAGGCTCACGAAAACATCATACTCGTCACCCATTTCACGGAATTTCGTCGGAGTTAAACCATAATAACTGTTGCGCAGCGCATTGCCCACCATAACGGTGTTCAGCCCTGTGAGCGCCATCTTATCTCTCTGAAGAATTACCTGAAGTTCAGGGCGCGGGTCACCGATATCAATCCGGATGTCTCTCGTTCCCGGAATTTTCTCCATTTGTTCCTTCAGTTTATTCGCGACTTTATACGACTCTTCAAGGTCGGGACCTATAATGTCAACCTCCACAGCCGCTCCGGTGGCACCGGTAAGGAACGAAGCTCCGCCTGCAGTATTAATCACCAGGTTTTTCACTCCGGTCATATGCTTCAGTTTCGCCCTCATCTCATCAGCCATTTCAAAGATTGTGCGGTTTCTCTTATCGAGCTTCGTCGTTTTCAGTTGCATCCCTGCAATATTCGAACCTTCATTCTGTCCGAACAATATTGAAGAGAATCCCATATCATTCACACCTGACCTGGCTGAGATGTAAATAACTTCAGGGAAATCTTTTCTTATGATATCTTCAATTTCTTTAACATACTGAATCGTTTCTTCAAGCCGTCGGCCTGGTTCGAGTTCAAGAGAAACCTGGAACTGTGATGAATCCGATTTCGGAATGAATTCCGTGCCGAGGAAAGGCAGAAGCATTATCGAGCCGATAAATATAGCCAGCGAAAGGACAATAACCGTCTTTTTATGGTCGAGAGCTTTCTCGAGGATTCCTTTGTAGAAATCATCAAGCACATCAAGCATCTTCTCGAGCATTGAATCAATTTTTTTAAGCAGCGGATTTGTAATCGGCTTTGCTAGTTTTTTCGACTTGAGCATATAGGCAGCCATCATCGGGATAAGTGTAACTGCCGCAAGAAGTGAAACCAGTATCATCACTGTCACAAGAAATCCCAACTGGTTAAAAAGAATACCGGCAATACCGGAGATAAAAACAAGCGGAAAGAATACAGCCACTATTGTGAATGTCGCTGCAGCAACCGCAAGTCCAACTTCCGATGAAGCGAAAACGGCTGCTTCTCTCGGCCGCGCACCTTTTTCAATGTGATGGATAATATTCTCCAGGATCACTATCGCGTCATCCACCACCATTCCTATCGCTATTGAGAGCGATGAAAGCGAGATGATATTGATGGTGTTTCCCGTAAAATATAGATAGATAAACGCTCCGATGAGGGATACAGGCAGTGTCACGATAATTATGATCGTAGCACGCCACTTCCGGAGGAAGATTAGAATTACGAATACAACAAACACGCCGCCAAGAAGAACTGCTTCCGTAAGATTATTTATTGAATAGATAATAAACTCGGAAGTATCCTGCACGATATCAATCTTAACATCCGAAGGGAGTTCTTTCTGAATTTCCGCAAGTTTTGCTTTTACGTCATTCACTACCTGAACAGTATTCGCGCCGGATTGTTTCTGCACGATTATCTGCAGGCCCTTACCGCCGCCCAGCCTGATATCAATTGTCCTGTGCCTCAGACTGTCTTTCACCTCAGCGACATCTTTGAGATAAACGACCCTGCCAGCCTGCGCTCCGACTACCACGTTCCTTATCTCTTCGGCATCTTTGAATTCTGCGGGCACACGAAGGTTATATTCCAGTTCTCCCATCTTGATCGAACCTGACGGGAGGTTAACATTTTCAACCTGCAAAGCCTGCCCGATCTGGGACACTGAAACATTATAAGCTTCCAGTTTTTTCTGATCAACATTTATAAGTATCTGCCTTACGGGACCGCCGAAAGCCTGTATAGTACCCACACCGCTCACCCTCTTAAGCGGATCAGTTATCTTGTTTTCAACAAGTTTATTCAATCCTTCAAAACTCTGATCAGCCTGAACGGCTATGAACATAATCGGAAAAATATTTGTACTGAACTTGAAGATGATCGGATCTTCAACATCATCCGGCAGGCCCCGCTTCGTGAATTCAAGCGCTGATCGGATGTCGTTTGACGCTTCGTCAAGGTTTGTACCGTACTCAAATTCAAGTGTAACTACGGAAATATTATCAATTGATGTCGAACGGACTTTCTTCAGGTTTGTTACTGAACTAAGCCCGCTTTCAATCTTTTTAGAGACATTCAGTTCAACGTCCTGCGCGCTCGCGCCCGGATACTGAGTGAGCACGCTTATTACAGGCGGCTCAATCTCCGGGAAGAGGTCTATTGGCAGGCGTGAAAATGACACATAGCCGATGATAAGTATCGCCACGAAAAGCATTATCGTGGTAATCGGCCGCCTTACCGACACTTCTGGTAAATTCATAAATGCTCCCTATTCAAGATTCGATTTGATTTGAACTTTGGAACCGTCCTTAAGTAAGCCCTGCCCCTTTGAAACAAGATCATCTCCTTCTGAAAGCCCGGAAGTTATTTCAACGCGCGAATCAAATTCCTTACCTACATTCAGTTCAACCCTTACAGCTGTCCCGTTCTTAATAATAAAACCGTAATATGCTGTTGTACCAAGCTGCTTCAGAGCTGAAGCTCTTGATATCACAATTCCTTCTGTTTCACCGGCAAATATCTTTGCCCGCACAAACATGCCCGGACGCAGTCTCATCGAAGGATTTGGGATCCTCACCTCTATTTCGAATGTTCTCGAAGTGGAATTAATTGTCGGATTGATTTTACTCACGCTCCCTCTGAATACTTCACCCGGATAAATATCTGAAGTGATCTCCACCGGCTGATTCAGTTTTACATCCCTGAAGTTAGCCTCGCTGACGTATGTAATGAGTTTCAGTGTGCCCAGCTGCATAAGCTGTACTACCGCTGGCGCGCCGAAAGCTCCCGGCACCAGCATAAATATTTCGCCTTCATTCATTCTTTTCGCGGTGATGATACCATCGAACGGCGCTCTGAACTGAGTATTAGTCAGCATAAGGTTGTAAGTCTTTTCCGAATTTTCATATCCTGCTTTAATACGGTCAAAATCAGATTGAGAAACCGAACCCATTTCGAATAGTGGCTTGATTCTTTCATAATCATTTTTCGCCAGCTCATAAGCGATCTTAGTCTGTTTTAATTGCGTATCGTCCATCTGGAAAAGCAGGTCCCCTGCCTTTACAAATTTCCCTTCTTCAACAAATATTTTCTCAACTCTCGCGGTGGTCTGCGCTCCGAGGTTCGCTTCTTTCCAGGCGGCGAGTGTCCCGACCAGATCAATACTGCGTGAGATCTTCTCCTTTTTAACTTTAACTACTTCTACCGGAATAACTTCATCGCTTTTAGCAGTATTATTCTCATCTTTTTTTGAGCAGCCCGCGAAGATGATCATTCCCGCGAGAATAGCTGTTAGCAATAATTTTGATTTCATTTATGTGGTCTCCTTGCTTATCAGATTTTCTAAAATTCTATTTGACATTTACGATTTTACCGGTTAACGCTCCGAGGTCGGATTCGGCTATGTTCAGATCGTAGACCGCCTGAAGCCTGTTAAGCCTTGCCTGGCGAAGCGCGAGTTCCGCGTCATTCACTTCGAGTTGTGTTGCCAGTCCGTTCTCGAGCCGGGACTTAGCAATGTTGTATCCTTCAGCCGCCTGCTTAACCGTTTTCGATTGGGTTTCAATTCTCAGTATTGCCTGTTCAATCCTGTATATAATACTTTGTGCCTG
>JABWCL010000079.1 GCA_013360295.1 Ignavibacteriaceae bacterium
CTCCCGCCATATTTTACCCGGCAGAAGTAAACGCCGGAGGGGAGCCCGGCACCGTTGAAGTTTAATTCAGCCTGTCCTTCAGGGAAAAAATCATCTGCAAGTGTGCTCACTTCTCTCCCAAGCAGATCAAAAACATCAGCTTTTAATTTACCTGCTGCGGGCAGAACAACCTGAATAACGGTTGAAGGGTTAAAGGGATTAGGGTAGTTCTGCAATAAAGTAAAATCTCCCGGGCTGACAAAAGAAGACTCATGATCTTTTAAAGTTGCCACAGGATTGAATCGTTTTATTATTCGGCCTCGTTTACCTGCAACCCATATATTTCCTGCTCCGGCAATAGAGATCTCCGTAGGAGGATACCCGGAATTAGGGAATTCAGTAATCCAGCTATAGCCCCCGTCAGCAGTTCTGTATGCAAATCCGGACATGCTGGTAACGATTCCGTTATGCGGATCAGAAAATTCTATTGCCAGCATACGGGCAGAAAAATGAGGCCGGTACCGGTTCCAGGTCTTACCTCCGTCATAACTTTTGTATGCGCTGCCGCTGTCAGAGGCAATCCAGCAATTCAATGAATCCAGCATAAAAAAATCATTGATCGGAAAGTTAACATTATATCTTTGCCATGACAGACCCCCGTCGCTTGTTTTAAGAATGAGACTGTCGGCAGTGGAAATGGTGCCGTTGAGATCATTCTGAAAAAACATCCTGCTGAAACCGGACTGATTATGACTATAGAGATGAGACCATGATTCTCCGCCGTTTGTAGTTCTGTAAAGCGATCCTGAGCTCCCGCCTGAAACGGCATAACCGTTGACATAATTAGTGAAAAGGATATCCTTAACAATGCCGGTGAGCCCGTTCTGAGTGACTTTTCTCCACGAGATTCCACGGTCGGTAGTCTTCAGGATGATCCCGGAATTTCCGTCAGAACCCCCCACAAACCAGGTGTTCTGATTGTAAATTAATAGTTTTTCAGGAATTTTAATCCCGGTAACCTCTGTAACATTCCAGTTGCTCCCGCCGTTTGTGGTTTTATAAATAAAACATTTTTCTGAGTTATCATCTGAAGCAGCCAGCGCAAACCCTTCATTTTTATTGATGAAGACAAGATCTGTAATATCCCTGGTTGTAAAGTTTGACTGATCAATCCAGTAACCTGTTATATATGGATCATATACGAGACGCTGCCATCCCGTCGCTGAAGGAAAATAAGCATATTCAGGAACCACACCCATATCCTTAACTGTGAACCGGTAGTTAAAAAAGTACCCATTCTTAAACAGAGAAGTATCGAGATTGTGCTGGAAAACAGTATTATGCAAGGTACTGTTAAATGGAAATTTCACTGATTGCACCGGAGTTGACACAAGGCCATTGCTATAGTAAAATTCTGCCATGATGCTATCAATAAAAAATCCCGGTAAAGAATATGCCGGACCTAAGTGAAAAGGATGGCCAATACCAATTGTATAATTGAGATTAAAACCTGTAGAGCTCTGCGGAGGATTAAATGATATAGTGGGTTTCTTTGCGTCAGAAAAGTATTTTATGCTGTCGCCATTATAAATAATTGCACGTGTCAGCAATTTATTATTGTAAGTAACACCCGGCGGGCCAAAGTAAATATAAAGTTGCGACAATCCGATTCCTTCATAAAACTCCTGTTTCTGATAGGGCCACCCCGAGCGCTTAATAAAAAAACTCCTGTAAGATTTTCCATTTATAACTTTTGTTCCTAATGGTTCATTGCTGATCGGAACCATTGAACTGGTATAAATATCAAATATATATGCCGGATAAATACTATCGGGGGGCATCTGAAAATTGATGCCCGGTATCTCTGTATTATTAATAAAA
Source organism: Ignavibacteriaceae bacterium (assembly GCA_013360295.1). GTDB lineage: Bacteria > Bacteroidota > Ignavibacteria > Ignavibacteriales > Ignavibacteriaceae > JABWCL01. The sequence continues at coordinate 1,861 of JABWCL010000079.1, forward strand.
TGCAGAATTTTGGCGGAGTCTTCCTGCATTCTGATACTTGTGTTAAAAAATCCCGTTAAATTATAATACTCTTTTCCGTTGGCAACTGTTTTTGAGGTAATGGAGATTTCCGCAGAAAAAACCGGGGCCGATTCAATATAATGAATGTACTGCCACCTGTTGCCCACATGCATGGGGAAGAAATCACGGAAGTTAACAGAATCGCTTCCGGCAGGAGGTGCGTCTGTATCGAGAGAATCATTGATAGCTGAAGAGATTGCAGATAACTGAGAAGCCGGGTTTAACCCGGTGCAAGAAATGGACAGGGAGTTAAGCTCCCGCAAATTGTTTTTTGCCACGGCCTGTGAAGAGAGAGAAAGGAGAATCAGAAAAAAGACCCCTGCGGCAAACAGATTTAACTTTAGGTAATGTGCCACCTTAAAACGCAGTCAATTTATTAAGAGAACAAATTATTTGTACATACAAGGTAAAATATTCATTATTTATCAGATTTACAAATTTGACCAAACCGTCAGGTACAAGAAACAAAAAGGGCGGCGTTAAAACCGCCCTCAGATTATTTTGCGAGGATCATTTTTATGGTTTTCACACTACCGCCATATTTTACCCGGCAGAAGTAAACACCGGAGGGGAGCCCGGCACCGTTGAAGTTTAATTCAGCCTGTCCTTCAGGGAAAAAGTCATCTGCAAGTGTGCTCACTTCTCTCCCAAGCAGATCAAAAACATCAGCTTTTAATTTACCTGCTGCGGGCAGAACAACCTGAATAACGGTTGAAG
>JABWCL010000080.1 GCA_013360295.1 Ignavibacteriaceae bacterium
AGCCGCCCAAGCCCAGCAAACCCAGCAGGCGGAACGGCTCTCCACGCTCGAAGCGGAAAACGTAACGCCGACGCCGTAATTTCATATGTCATTGCGAGCCCCGAAGGCGCGAAGCAATCTCCACTTGCAATGCAAAGATTGCTTTGTCGGCTTGGTCTCGATACGAGGGTGACGCCTGCCCAGAGTGTAAGTGCTGGGAGAACATCCGCTCTACTCGACCTGCGCCTCCTCGCAATGACAGATAAATCAAAAACCCGCTCCGGATGATCGGGGCGAGTTTCTTGTTCTTTATTCCTTCACATCCCCCACTTCGAACCTGCAATATTCATCCCCTTTGGCGATGCAATGCGTTTCGGTGATCTCAAAGTCTTTCCCGGTCGCCCATTTGACCGCCTCGGAAATGGATCCGATGTAAAGGTAACAAATGGGATGGTTGCTGTGTCGGGAGTTACAAACTCCGCACGTGGATTCCAGATAAGCGAGCCTGTCCCCGCTTTCGTCCACCCAAGCGTTGACCTGCGGGTTGGTTTTCTTAAGTGCATCCGCCATCCCATTCAGGATGAACTTGATGCGCTGCTTTTCCGGCAGTAACTTGAGCGCGACCCCGGCAATGCCCAATAACGCCGCCTGCTCGCGCACGCCATACTGAAAGGAGGCTCGACCGATGCGAAGCAACATGCCCTTGCCGCCACGGCCGTAAAAGTCCTCGATCGCCTGGTTCAACTGCGCGTACTGCGATGCCTTAATGGATGGTTCAAGGTCATTAGGAGGGAAATTCCCTGCGAACCGTTCCAACCCGCAGGATTTCAACACCGCGTTCAACCCATTATCCCCCATCACTTCCTGCATCGAGACCAACGCCTGCCGCACCAGCGAGTTGATGATGACTGCTTCTTCGGGGGTTGTCATAGTGCCTCCTAACTCTAAAAACGGACCGTTACGTCAAAGTATACACTGGATAAATTTCAATTCTTTTAGAGATGCCGCGCAGCGATAGAGGAGGTTACCTTCTCATCGTCTGGCAAAAAAGGCTGAGGCGCGGAACCTGCCGAGTATGATAAGAATACCTATATTAAGTTATATACCGCGTTGAAAGGAGTTATTTATATAAAGATTTTTATCTAAAAAATTGAAGAATCCACTCAATTAGTATTGGCCATATAATGCTTGTAAATAATAATCCTGGTATTGTTATTCCAACAAGTTTATACCAAATTTGCCAATTCGTTATTAGTTTTCGACCCTTCCCAATACCTAATAAGGTTTTGGGTTTAAATGATAACAATATGTTTAAAACCAGACCGCTCCAGAAGAGAATTTTAAGCCAAGATGGAGTTTCCATGTTAATCGGTGGAGTGGTTGGATCGTACTCAGTTTGAATTATTAATAATATTTCAACAGCTTCTGATAAATTTTGTTGGGTAATTCCGATATCAAGCAAATCTCTTGCGCGTTGTTTAGCGTTTGATGTCGAACTTGAGAGTGTCATGTTCCAAATTAAGAAGCCGATCAAGAGCAGAAGTATCCAAATATACCAATTGCCTCCATTAATTTTGTTCCATACTTGTTGCCAATAAGAAGGGCTATTTTTTTCCGCCCAATTTCTTAATGAAACATATATTTCTCTAGCTTCGCTGGAGCTTTCTGGTGATACGTCAATATGAAGATCGTCAGACCAGCTCTTCGTGCCTACACGGCAACGAACATTGGCAGATTCCATATCTACCGAAAATCCTGTAATAACTTCGTCTATCAATGCATTGTCCCGCAAAGCAAGCGAGAATTTATCAGTGGGATATATCCCTTTGTTTTTCAAATATAGCGTTACACTTTTTTTACTTCTTGCAAGAGTGTATGACGGATTCTTTATAAATTCTTTTAATTTCTCTTTTCTTTCCTTAGATGCTTTGAGTAAACCCGATTGTTGCCATTCCTGAATTTTCTCATTTGCTTCATTTTCGATTTGTGCATTTCTTCGAGTTTCTAGTTGATTCCATTCATCATCAAGAATCTGCTCTAATTGCAATAAAGCTTGGTCTTCTAATAGCCAAGGTCCAGGAATATCGATTTCTGTAGGATATTGAATCGGCATATTTTAATTACCTTTTGGATAGACCAGAGTTGGCTGGCTATATAAACCTCAATTTTCCCCATTATAACTAATGACACGATTCTTTGGCAACAAAAACCTCTCCCAAGTAACTGGGACAGGACTCAAGTGCGTCGTACCATGTTGATTGGGACGAGTCCACACCGTAGACTCGTCAGCGAGAGAATATCGTCCACACCGTTTGGTCCCCATTCGGGGATGATATGCGACGCACCCTCGCGCCCACCTACCCCCTCTTCAACAGATCATCCGTCACCTGATCGAGCCTCAAACTGATCACCTGACTCGCCGAGTCGCGTCCCATCGTCGCGCCGCAAATTGCTTTCAAATTTCGGGCTTATTTCGCCGTCGCCTGCCGCAAATCTGCAATAACCGGCAGCGAGAACAACTCACTGCGTAACAAGCGGCTGGTAAAGAACAGCACCTCGAAATTCTCCACTTTACCCGTTTTCGGGTTTAGGCGGACGATGATCTCGTCTTCAAGTTCCTCTGACTCTTGCTCA
>JABWCL010000081.1 GCA_013360295.1 Ignavibacteriaceae bacterium
ATGATTACTATCCACTTATCTGGTCAATCGGTATTCTGGTTGGCACCGAAGGAACTATAATACGTTATTATAGCAGGAATAAATCACTCACCGAGGAGAATATTTCCTGGGAAGAGCCATTCGACTTCAGGTCTGTGTTTTTTGTTGATCAGAAATTCGGATGGATAGTCGGTGAAAATGGAGCAGTTTTGGGGACATCGGACGGCGGACATTTTGCTTTGCGGACAAACCTTCCGGTCGCTTATCTAAATTCTGTCCACTTTGTTAGCAGGGAAACCGGTATGACCGTGGGAACAAACGGCAAAATATTTAAATCAACTAATTACGGACTAAATTGGCGGGAAGTACCCTCCGGAGTTACCTTTCCGCTAAATGGCATATTTATGGTGAATGCCGATAAGGTATTTATCGTAGGGATGAATGGATTACTTTTAAAATCCGAAACAGGCGGTGATATTCCTTCTCAGGTGGAAAAGAAGCACGTTTCGGAATACAAAAATTCTATATCGGTATTCCCGAATCCCGTTACCCGCAGCCAGGCTGCCGGAAAGCTATCATTCCTTGAGATTGAATTAAGGGAACAAACTTCATACTCTGTAGCGATTTACAATTCACTCGGCAGGCAGGCGGCTGAGATAGAATCGGGTGAAAAACCGGCCGGAAAATATCTCATTCCATTTGAACCCGAGAATTATGATTTGAGTTCAGGAGCGTACTTCGCCGTGCTGCGAACTGATTCAGGTAACAGTACGGTTAAGATGCTTTACCTTAAATAGAGTAAAAGGGAGACAATGAGGATAAATTTTCTTTTCTCTTTTTATCTTTGAATCCTTTTTACACAGTACCTGATGGCAGGTTGAATTAATTATTCTGCAGATGAATATCCTGATATTTACGGACTGGTAAAGCAGTATGGATACAGATAACGGTGGTAATTCCTGCGAATTAATGAATCAGATTCAATTTTGCCGGAAGATTTTTTTACAGTAGATATTATATAAATAATTATATTTATATATATTTTTTGCACTATTATACATTTACTGACTGCTTAATTATTATTCATTGACTGAAAATCCCGGAAATACCCCATTGAAAATATTACACTTCTTACTATTCCTAAGCGTCGCCGGTTTCCCGCAGACTGCCTGGGAAGTAATAAACCCCCTGCCACAGGAAAAGACTATCAACGCCGTTCAGATAATCAAAGACTCATTGGTATACGCGGCAGGCGAGAACGGAGCGTTTCTTCATTCAAATGATTACGGCATTACGTGGCAGAGGAAACCGCAGGGAGTGGAAAAAACTTTTTTATCCATTTATTTTGCTGATGAAATGACCGGATGGCTCGGGGCGGGCGGAGGAGAGATGTACAGAACAACTGACGGGGGATATAATTTTAATGTGGTACAGACGTTTCCGGGAAGAGACATAATAAAGATAAAGCTGAATGGAAATAGCGGATACGCCTGCAGCCGTGAAGGAGAGTTGTACCGTACAAATGACGGATTCAGTACATACACGGTGCGGGTGATAACGAACACGGAAGTGATATCGGATATACTGATACGAGAAAATGGAAAGGGAGTTGCTGCCGGTGAAGATGGTGGTATATACACGACAGCAAATGAGGGAGAGACGTGGGTAAAGAGTGCGTATACGGCTCAGGGTCCATTATACGGAGTGACAAAGATAGACAATAACAGGACAGCGGTATACGGATTTAACGGATATCTCGCAGTAAGCAGTGACGAAGGAGTAAACTGGATAGCGCAGAACGTAGGTAACTCAAATCTGAGTTCAGTTGAAGTAACCGCGGGAGGAGAAATAGTTGCCGCAAATGTAACGGGGGAGATATACATCAGCAGAGATGCCGGAATAACGTGGGAGGTAAGTCTTTCCGGAGATGATGTATCCTATCGCGGCATGGCTGTATCAGGAAATTTCATTTTTGCTGCGGGAGAATATGGAGTGATGTCCGCAAGCACAAACAACGGAACAGACTGGAGTTACAGGTCTACGGGGAGCAGAGTACGACTCAATAGAATCAGATTCATTGACCCTGACTACGGATTTATTATCGGAGATAAAGGCTTACTGCTTGTAACCAGCGACGGAGGCAATACGTGGGAGAAAAAGAATACAGGAACAACAAAAGAATTATTCGACTTTCATCTATTTAAGAACGGGCAGGGTGCCTTTGGAATCTGGCTCGTGGGAGCGAACGGAACACATTTACAATCCTCCGATACCGGGAAAACTTTTAAAAATGGCGCAATGGCAGCAGTAGTCGGGCAAAATCTTCGCACGGTATTTATGGGAGATAACCTGAGCAGGATAGCGGGGGATGCAGGAACCTCTTACGAATCACTCGGAAGGTGGGGAAGTGCAGGCTGGAGAAAAGCAGGTAATTACGGTTCGAATATTAATTTTTATGACTTTTGGCCGACCACCCCATCGATTGGCTTTCTGGTTGGCAGCCAGGGAACTATAATTCGCTATTTTTATTACTTCAGAGCTGTTGCCCAGGAGAATATATCATGGGAAGTTCCTTATGAATTAAGGTCGGTGTTTTTTATTGATCAGAAATTTGGCTGGATTGTAGGAGAG
>JABWCL010000054.1 GCA_013360295.1 Ignavibacteriaceae bacterium
CATTTACAAACTTGAGATAAGGGACAGCGAGACAGGGCACCCGGTGTTTAATGAGAGTAAGAAAATGTTGTACTTAAAATAATTAAGAATTAAAAATTAAGAATTAAGAATTCTTTGAGGAAAGGGATTGAACACAGACTACGCAGATTCAACAGATGACCGCAGATTTGCAAAAGTAGGGGAGCGGGCTTGCCCCTCCCGGCGGGGGTTTGGAGGGGTCGGTTCAAGTTATGCTGAATCATTACTTTAAGAGAAGATTTCCATTTATACTTAATCCTGGCATTGAAACACGCCGGTATCAACTGCCACTTAGGAACTGCTTTATCCTCTTTTATCAATTAAACCACGGATTCAGATAAAAACCCGCAGGAGCAGTAATTTTTTATTCTCATTGCATATGGTTTTGCTTTACATTAACTTACTAAGCTATTATTAAATAATTAGATATAGGACAAATAAATTGGAAAATAACGGACAGGGCGCCGCACCGCAGGGTGACGGAAGGCCCAGAAAATCCAAGAAGCATTTTTTCCGCAGAAGACGATATCACAAGCAGGATGAGAGGCCGCAGGTCTCCACGACTAGGTCAAATTTCAGAAAAGTATCGGTTGTCGTTCCGCTGTTTAATGAGGAGGAATCCTTACCGCATCTCGCATCAGAGCTTAAAAAGGCTTTTACTCAGTTGAATATTGCCTACGAGGTGTTCTTTATAGACGACGGCTCCACCGACCAGTCGCTCAGCAGAATTAAAGAAATTTGCCGTCAGGACAGAAGATTTAAGTTTGTGAGTTTCCAGAAAAACTACGGCAAATCGGCCGCGCTCCAGGTAGGATTTGAACAGGTTACCGGCGATGTGGTCGTTACAATGGATGCCGACCTGCAGGATGACCCCGCTGAGATTCAGAACCTCATCAAAAAGCTCGAAGAAGGCTTCGACCTCGTCTCAGGATGGAAGAAAAAAAGGCACGACCCCTTTATTAAAAGACACTCATCCAAATTTTTTAACTTTGTAACAGGCCTGATGAGCGGTATTAAGATCCACGATTTTAACTGCGGACTTAAAGCATACAGGCGAGTGGTGACCGACAATATCAGGGTCTACGGCGAACTTCACCGCTATATGCCCGTGCTTGCTCACTGGCTTGGTTTCACCGTGAGTGAAATCGCGGTGCAGCATCATCCCCGCCGTTTTGGCAAAACGAAGTTCGGGGTGTCACGGTTTTTTAAAGGTTTTGTTGACCTCGTTACCGTCACGTTCATTACCCGCTATGTTCAGCGTCCGATGCACCTGTTCGGTTTCCTCGGCGCGATTGCCTTTATTATGGGCATTATCGTAAACGGATTCCTTACGGTTGAATGGTTCCAGGGAAAACCGCTAAGCAACAGGCCAATGCTCTTCTTCGGTATCCTGCTTATTATTGTTGGCGTTCAGTTCTTTTCAACGGGACTGCTGGGCGAACTGATGGTGCACAATTTCCAGGACAGGAAGAGTTACGCGATAAAGGATATGTCCCAGACGCCGGAGAGGCAACCCTGACGGACCTGAGTTTTATCATTAGTAATTATCCGGCTTTTTCGCGGGGGGCACTCTATGCATTATGACCCGGTAAAGGATGTATTCGCGGAGGTAATCAGAAAGATTCCGTTTCTGAGGGTGCTCTTTTATAAACTGCTTGACCTTATGTTCCTCCGCTCCTGGTTTGTGCGCAGGGAATTACGGCATCTCCGCAAAAAGTTCGGCAGCAGGAAAATTGATATTTACGACGCCGGTTCCGGTTACGGGCAGTACACTTATTTTATGGCTAAAAACCTGCAGCCCTGTTCCATTTACGCGGTAGACATAAAAGAAAAGTGGATAGAGGATTGTAAAAATTTCTTTTCATCCTCCGGAATCGGCGATGTCACCTTCGGCATCGAAGACCTTACGAAGATAACGCATAAGGATAAATACGACCTGATCGTATGCGTGGATGTTATGGAACACATTGAGGAAGACCGGCTTGTGTTCCGGAATTATCATAACGCCCTTAAAAACGGGGGATATGTTCTTATCAACAGCCCCTCCATTTACGGCGGAAGCGACGTGCACGATGAGGGAGAAGAAAGTTTTATCGGCGAGCACGCACGCGACGGCTACTCTATTGAAGACCTTACGGAAAAATTCAACCCTGCGGGACTAAAAGTTTACCGTTACAGGTACACTTACGGTTTCTGGGGAGATAAGGCGTGGAGGCTTGGCATTAAATACCCGATGCTTATGCTGAATCTCTCAAAACTATTATTCATAGTTCTCCCCTTTTATTACCTTGTAACGTTCCCGTTCACTTTCTTAATGATGTACGCAGATTACATCACCGAAAGCAAAACCGGTTCCGGGATAAATGTTACTGCATACAAAGAATAGCAACTTTTAACAATCGTTTTTAACGGAGTTTAAATGTCCAAAGCAAAAAGCAAACCATCCTCAAAAAACACTCAAAAAGGATTTTTAGGTAATTTTGATATTAACAAGGTGATCCCCGAAAAATATCATATACCGGTGGTCATCCTTATACTGATGGTTTTCTATATGGCGTTTCTAAACCCCCTCTTCTTCGGCGGAAAATCTTTCCAGTCGGGTGACATCATCGCGGCTGAAAGTTCACAGCCGTACCTGATGAAAGACAGGGACGGATTCACTCTCTGGAATCCGCACGTTTTCTGCGGAATGCCGGCCTATTCCATCGCGGTAGGTTACACCTGGTTTAACCTGATATATGTAGGCTTAACCACCGTCAGAAGCGCGTTCAGCGGATTGTTCGACAGCGATTACGTCAAGTGGGCGTTTTATGTGATCGTTTTCGCGATAAACTCCTTCTTCCTTTTCCGGTACCTTACGAAAAATACTCTCGTATCTGTATTCGGGGCGATAGCCGCCTCATTCAGTACGGGGCTGATTGTATTTCTTTTCATCGGGCACGTAACGAAACTCACCTCCATCTGTATGTACCCGCTTATCTTCCTGATGATATTGCGTTTCAGGGAAGGGATTAAAATAACTGACTTCCTTATCCTGACTATCGCTCTGCAAATGCTGATACAGGGATTCCATCTTCAAATCATTTTTTACCTCCTGGTGATGATTGCCTTTTATTATCTCTATTACCTGATCTACACTCTGGTAAAGAAGCATAAAGATGAATTCAATTCACTCATCAAATCCGCTGCGTCTCTTGCTGGCGCGATCGCCATCGCTTTCCTGATACAGGCGGACAACTTCACGCAGATATGGGAATATACTCCTTATTCAACACGCGGAGGAAAAAGTGTTGTTGAACTCGCTTCAGGCAAAGCAGAGCAATCCGAGTCCGAATACTACGAATACCACACCAACTGGTCTTTCTCTCCCGGAGAAGTGTTGACATTTATCATCCCCTCCTACTACGGCTACGGAAACACAATCTATAAGGGACCGCTTTCCAACAATCAGGAAGTTGAGGTTAACACTTACTTTGGACAGATGCCGTTTGTGGATGTGGCAATGTATATGGGAGTCCTTGTCTTTTTCCTCGGGCTCTTCGCGATCTTCACCAGGTTCCGCGAACCGCTGGTGCAGTACCTTACGGTATTAATGCTCTTCGCGTTACTTGTTTCGTTCGGGAAAAACTTCCCGCTGATATTCGATATTTTATTCTACAATCTCCCCTACTTCGATAAATTCCGTGTGCCGTCAATGGCGCTTGTCATAGTGCAGCTTGTCTTTCCGGTGCTTGCCGTGCTTGGAGTTATGAAGATAATTTCCCTTCGCGAAGAAAGAGATAAAAAAGCAGAGGCGATTCTTAAATACGCGGCTTACGCGTTTTCCGGTTTATTTGTCATAACAATATTATTAAGCAGCGCCATCGGCGCCTGGTTCACGGAAAGGGTGCAGGAATCAGCCAGGGCTGAACAGCTTAAACCGATCTATGATTTTATGTCCCAGATGTTTATAGGCGACGCGCTTCTCGCGTTCGCTTTTCTGGCGGTTGTTTTCTGGGCGGCCTGGGGATATATAAACAACAGGCTTAGCCGCGATGTTCTGGCGGGAATAATAATCCTCCTCACCATTGTGGATCTGTGGAGAATAAACAACCGCGGGATAAAGTACCTTGACGCCCCTGAAGCGGAAGGAATGTTCGCGACACCGGATTACGTAACGGAGATAAGAAAGCAAAACGATCGTGAACCATTCCGCATTATCAATATGAAACAGGATGGTTCGTTGGGCAGCCTGAACCAGAACTCAAATTATCACGCTTATTTTCTGCTTGAGGATATGCACGGTTATTCCGCGGTTAAACCCCGAGCCTACCAGGACGCGATGGACGTTGTCGGTCCGGTTAACTTTACACTTTGGCGGATGGCAAACGTAAAATATATTATCAGCGAAAAACCGCTTGGCGTCCCCGGCATTACCCCGATATATCAGACTGACAAAACCACCCTCAGCAGAAATGATTTCGCTCTCGGAAGAGTCTACTTCGCGGGAAGAACGGAAAAGAAAGACGGCATTGATATACTTAACGCTGTTAAAAATAATTCATTTGATCCCTCGGAAGTTGCCTATGTTGACCGGGAGATCAAAGACGTGACGGCGCCTGATTCAACCGCTTCCATAAAGATCACAAAATATAATGACGAACATATGATCGCTGAAGTAAATGCTTCGGGCAACAATTTCCTTGTGTTCGCTTCAACCTATTACCCCGTCGGCTGGAAAGTTTACATTGACGGAAAAGAGCTGGATGTGGTCAGAGCTAATCATATGTTCAACGGAGTTGTTGTTCCCGCGGGGAAACACACTGTCGAGTTCGAGTTCTTACCGGAAAGCTTTGTAATAACAAAAACACTCGCGCTTATCCTGAGCAGCCTTGTTACCGGCGGATTAGTGATCGCCTTAGTTCTCCCTTATGTAAGGAAGAAAAAACCGGCTGAAAAAACCGGCGCGTAAGTGCTTAAGATAGCAAGCGGATTGTAACGCGATATGATAGAGAATCTGAAAAGTTTTCTTAAACATTCCGCGGTTTACAGTATAAGTAACGCCGCGGCAAAAGCAATGGGTGTTGTGCTTCTGCCGCTTTACACAAAGTATATTTCACTCAGCGACTTCGGTTTGCTCGCGCTGGTGGAGATCACCATTATTGTACTTGTGGAATTTCTTACTCTCGGGCAGGGACAGGCAATCGTTATGTTCAACGATTCAGTTGACTTCAGGGATAAAAAACGTTCCATATTTTACACTCTTACTCTCCTGCTTGCGTCAGTCTCCGCGGTTTCCCTTCTCTTTGTCGGGGCGGCGGTTTATGCCTATGGCGAACCTATTCCCTACCTTGATATTGACAACGCTCTTCTCTACCCCGCGCTTATCGTTGTATTTTTCCGTGTGCTGAATAATCTCCTCCTTGATAAAGTACGGGCAGAGGAAAAGTCGGTTCTCTATACAATCGCGAACTTATCGAAACTGCTGATCTCACTGCTGCTGGTGATCCTTTTTATCACATACTATTCAACCGGTATAATCGGGGTTATTTACGCATATATTATTGCGGAGGGCTTGCTGTGCACCGGGCTGATCCTGGCGATGCTCAAAGAATATGAAACGAGGATTGAAAAAGGGATAGTAAGAACAGCGCTTCAGTTTGGCGTACCCCTCATCTTCACGAATCTCGCTTTTATGCTTCTCAATGTCAGTGACAGGTACATACTCAAAGCGCTTACCGATAATGAATCCGTCGCGCTCTACGATCTTGGGTACAGGGTCGCCGGTATAATTAATATGTTTATTATTATGCCCTTTATGCTCACGCTTATGCCGCAGGCATACAAAATGTACAAACAGCCCGGTGATAAAAGATACTACAGCAAACTGATGACCTACTTTTCCTTCGTGGTTATCTGGCTCGGGCTTGCCTTGTCTCTATTCAGCCGTGAGATCATTAAGATATTCGCGTTAAACCCCGATTACTGGCCCGCGTACCAGGTTGTCCCGGTGGTTACGCTGGCATACACGCTTATGGGCATCCGCCTTTTCGCGGTACTGGGGCAATACCTGACAAGGAATACAAAAAGTGTTGCATACACAACACTTATAGCCGCAGCCATGAACATCGCGCTAAATATAATCTATATACCCAGGTACGGATTGCTCACAGCCGCCTGGACAACCCTCATAGCCTTCGCGCTCCTGCTGGTTATGTCATACGCCATATCCAACCGGTATTACTCCATACCTTATGAGTTGTGGAAACTTTTTCTCCTGCTCGTGCTCGGAATCTCTCTTTACGTTGCCACCGACTACGTCTATTCCGGTAATTTCCTGATAGACGCTCCGGTGAAGCTGGCTGTCATTCTGATTTTCCCGTTGCTTCTTTATCCGTTCGGTTTCTACGAAAAGGTTGAAATCGAGAAGCTCAGGCAAATTGCCTTCGCGAAGGATAAGATTGGAATGATAAAGAAGTTTCTGGGGAGGTAGAAAAAACAAAGTATATGCGGATCTTATTCCGCCCAGCACACAATTGATTTCAAAAAAGCATCGCCGCTGATAATGCAGCGGCGATGCCGTTTAAGTTGTTACCGTTAATCTTTTTCGCGGGAATCTTTCCGCAATTAACTCTACTTGAGCAAAGTTATTTTCTTTGATTGCGTAAATGTACCCGCCTGCATTCTGATAATATACACACCGCTGGAATAATATGTACCATCAAAAACATACTGATATCTTCCGGCATCCCTTTCACCTTTAACAAGCACCTGCAATTCATTGCCGAGAATATCGTAAAGTTTTAATGTTACATTACTCTTTACAGGCAGCTGGTAGTTGATTTTAGTTGTAGGATTAAACGGATTCGGATAATTTTGTTCGAGCGCGTATTCCGCCGGAACAATATTATTATTATACTCAAGTTCGGCTATAAGATACTCCTGTCCGTCATAATCCTTCTGATAAAGCAAATAGCGGATATATTTACCGCTTAATGCGGTGAGTGTCAGATCGTGTATAACATATTTACTGGGCTCCAGAGTTGTTCCTCTACCGGGTAAAGTCCCGACCACTAAAATTTGATCGCCGCTTATTCTTAATACCCGATATCCTGCATTATTTAATTCCGATGCAGTTTCCCAATAAATGCTTACCCTGCCGGAATCAGTTTTGATATAACAGTTCGTAAGCTCAACCGGGATACGGGTTTCATCGTAGGGATTAATCATGGGTTCAATTGTATCATTCGGTTCCAGGCATAGGAAAGCGGTATAATCGCTCAGCAATCTATTCTGCATCGCAAGAGATACTATATTCAGCGTATCCCAGCTTGACAATATCATTTTTTCTTTCAGCAATTCATTCCCCAGCATAGATTTGGTGATTTTGAGGCCCAGCACTGTGTCAAGTGAAACGCTGAACTGATTCTGATAATTACGTGTTTCCGGAATACCAATAAACTTGATATTCACATTCATCGTTACAGGCGACAGGGAATTCGTAGAACCGATATAAACAATAGGCTGTTCGGGATTAAGATAATTGTTTACAATTTCCTTGAACTCATAGAGCGAGTCATTTGGATTGGAAAATACAGGATAAACTGATATTGTATCCGCGATCGGCCTCATTTCAGGTTTAATCCCGGTATTAATGGAACTCCACGTTACTGAATGTGTCTCGAAGTGAACCCCGCGGGACATATCCGAAAGTTTCTTCATTAAGTAACCGCTGCCGTAGTAAGTGTACCCGTTAATGGTTATTGAAGGAGGCATTACATTGCTTCCGTCAAGCAGGTTTATGGATTTAAATCTTGGGAAGTATGTAAAATTATCTCGGTAACCGTTCGCCCAATTTGTCGTCCCGGCGCTTGTAACAAGCGAATCGCAGTTGCTATAAATAACGGCTGTACTTACGGTATCTTCCGAGTGATTTGTCTTTATCTTTTCCAGAAGATCTGTAAGCAAATTCATCTGATCATTGTTGGAGGCATTCAACCCCATCATTGCTATTGCCAGCATACGGAGCATTGACTGATCGTCATTGAACGACCACATACCGCTAACAACCAGCAAACCTCCGTTGCCCAGACGTTTGGTTATCACACAAGGATTGCCGTTTACATCCACAAGTTCTTTCTTTACGGATGCATCGCTGTAATTAAAGAAGTATGAGCCGCCTCTGTCTAGCGCTTCGGGGAAACGGTAACTAATGTTCCCGTTTGGGGTCCTGTAAAGCGTCTGTGTAGAGCTTGAGGAATAATTTATCGAGAGAGATGGGATATAATACTTTACTAACTTCTCACCGTAATCTTGCCTGTTCCTGTCCCAATAAGCTAAAAATACTCCTCCTCTGAGGAATAGCGAATCAAGCGACTGTATTACGGCCTGAGCTTCGGAAGTTGTAAGGAGCCTTTCATAACCGTGTTCATACGATGTGGCAATATTTGCAGTATGGAAATAGTTTTTTGCCGTTACAATGTTTGTAAAACTTTGAGTAGCTGCAAAATCATCAATATCGGTAAACGACCACATTCGCCAGGCTTTGGAATCAGAGTAAACTATTTTAGGACGAGAATCTAACTGAATACTGTCTCCGAAGGAGGATGTCGCAAAGTTGTTGATTAAAGTGTCAATTTTGCCCGTTTCGTTATTCTCCCACCCATCCGAGATCTGTTTTATTTTTCCAGCCCCCGCGACATAAATGTTAAACCTGTCATTCGGTTTAAGAGCAGATTTAATAGTACTCTTCAGGTTAGGGAGAAGAGTGTTGTACTTCTTATTTTTATTCCCTCCCAGGTCTATTCCGATTACAACATTTTTAGACGATGAGTCAATATCCAGAAGATTCATCACCTTGTACGGAACAAAGGCAAACTGAAAATAATTTTTATCGCGGGGGATTAAATTATTACTAAAATATGCACCGTTGTTAAAGTCCGGAGAAAAAGCGATTTGAAGATCCTGATAGTTTTTTACATTACTGATAAAAGTCTTTTTATATTTGTACCCCATAGTATCCACATAATTATAGAAACTGTGTCCGGGAATTTGCGGAAAGAGAGGCTGACCCCATATCTCCTCTCTTACCCGGAACAACAAATCAAGGTAAACTACATTGTCATTACTTGCCTTAAGAAATTTCACTGGTAATTCAGCCAGGCCGATATTCCCGTCCCACCTGGTTGGTGTGATAAAATTCATCTTAATCTTTCTTGTGGAACCAGAGACGAGGGGATAGACATGGAGCTCATACTGGTTTCCCCTTTTGGTCAGGAATGCCGGATCCCGTTTCATCGCTACAATGGAATCATAAATCCATCTCGCTTTCCAAACATCCAGAATCATTCCCTGCATAATATCATCTCCGATCCACAGCCACAGGTCGTTTACGACTGATCCTTCGGGAAGTTCGAAACGGTGTATTATTTCAACATTATGAGAATTCGGAAAAGCGTTGTTGTCTGTGTATTCGAGGTAGAGGGATTGTTCAACATAAGCGCCGTGAGGTTCGGCAACCAGAAGAGCATTTCTGATATAAGCGGGCTTTTGTAACGTAACATTTGGTACCCGCGCCACAAGTGAGTTGACGCCGTAAGCGTCTGCGAAACTGAGCGTGCCCAAAAGAACCAGGCAGAAAAAACGATGAATGAACGATCTGTTCATATCTGCTCCTGTTTAAAAAATGGTACTTAAAAATAATTCTTTCTTTTCTTAATTCAAACAGAATAATTAAAAAAGACTCAGCCCCAATTTCGAATGAGCACCCAGTCCTCCGATGGCTGTTGCCGGTCAGAATTATGAATCTGTAATCATCCGGTTTCTCAATTCTAACTGGAAGGATAATAATAATCCGGATCCATATTTTCGAGAATAAAGATAACGGGACTTAAGCATTATAAATATAGTTGTTAGTAGAGCGCCGCATTTAACTATTCACATACGATTTCTATCAGAGAATAAAACCCGGAGGTATCCATAAAAATCTGAAAATCCCCTACGTTTTTTTCGGGATAATTCTTGGAATTTGATTAAGTTTGGGCTTCACTAATTAATTTTCCATTTCTTCAACTTAGCGAAGGGCTTCTATGGAAGTTAAAGCAAGCGGCAAAGGTTTACCGCACAATGCATATTCAGAACTGAAACCGGGCGAAGTTTATCAGCCCGTAATGGATCCAAAGGGCAAACCGCCCGAAATTACCGTTTATTCCGTTGTCTGGGGACTCATAATGGCAGTCCTCTTTTCCGCGGCCGCGGCATACCTCGGACTGAAGATCGGCCAGGTGTTTGAGGCAGCAATTCCGATAGCGATAATCGCGGTCGGACTTTCGGCGGTGACAAAAAGGAAAAACGCGCTCGGCGAAAATGTGATTATCCAGTCAATCGGCGCCAGCAGCGGCGTGATAGTCGCGGGAGCGATTTTCACTATCCCCGCGCTCTACATTCTTGATCTCGACGCCCACTTCTACCAGATTTTCCTTGCCTCCCTTTTCGGAGGGTTCCTCGGCATACTATTCCTCATCCCGTTCAGGAAATATTTCGTCGCGGAAATGCACGGTAAGTTCCCATTCCCCGAAGCAACCGCAACTACGGAGGTTCTTGTAGCCGGTGAAAAAGGGGGAAATGAGGCTAAAGTACTTGTAGTCAGCGGACTGATCGGCGGATTATATGACTTCATCATAGCGAGTTTCGGATGGTGGAATGAGGTTTTCACAACCCGTGTATTTATGCTCGGTGAAAAACTGGCAGATCAGGCAAAGTTAGTTTTTAAGATAAATGTCGGCGCGGCCGTGATGGGCCTCGGCTATATCGTAGGATTAAAGTACTCCGCGATTATTGCCGCCGGATCATTTCTTTCCTGGTACGTGCTTATCCCGATAGTTGACTATATCGGCGGCGGGCTGATTTCACCCCTTGGCGCCACGGCAACAAAACTGATAAGCGAAATGTCGGCTGAAGAGATATTCAGGAATTACGTCCGCCACATCGGTATCGGCGGCATAGCGATGGCGGGTGTTATCGGTATTATCCGGTCATCAAAGATCATCGCCTCCGCGTTTAAACTGGCGGCGAGCGAAATCTTCGGCGGAAAGGGAGCGAACGAAGATAAGGTCAGAACACACCGTGACCTCCCGATGGGAATGATAGTCGGGCTAATTATCGTAACCGCTATTCTTCTCTTCCTCTTCTTCCAGTACGGGGTGGTTTATAATTTCAGCCACGCGCTGCTGGGACTCTCGATCGTGCTTGTAATTTCATTTTTATTTACAACTGTCGCGGCAAATGCCATCGCGATAGTCGGCACGAACCCGGTATCCGGAATGACGCTTATGACCCTGATCCTCTCCTCCATCATCCTGCTCAGCGCGGGCGTGGCCGGAAAAGAGGGAATGGTTGTCGCGCTTATTATCGGCGGTGTTGTCTGCACGGCGCTTTCGATGGCGGGCGGATTTATCACCGACCTGAAAATCGGATACTGGCTCGGCTCATCACCCTACAAACAGGAATCGTGGAAGTTCCTCGGCACAGTAGTCTCGGCGGCCACAGTCGGTTATGTAATACTGATACTGAACGAAACTTATGGTTTCACAGGAGAGAACGCGCTTGTCGCGCCTCAGGCAAACGCGATGGCGGCAGTCATTCAGCCGCTTATGGACCAGAAGCCCGCACCCTGGATGCTTTATCTCGCGGGCGCGTTTATGGCTTTGATACTTACGATCCTCAAAGTGCCGGCGCTTGCCTTTGCGCTTGGTATGTATATCCCGCTTGAACTTAACACACCGATACTTCTCGGCGGCCTAATCTCTCATTATGTTTCAACACGCAGCAAAGACGAAAAAGTCAATAACAGCAGGCGTGAAAGAGGAACGCTAATCGCTTCCGGATTTATCGCGGGCGGCGCGCTTATGGGCGTAATAAGCGCTTTCCTGAGATATATGGGATATAACTGGCTCAATGTTGAGTGGCAGGAATCAAATACTGCAATATGGCTCGCGTTCGTGATGCTCGCTGTGATCAGCGTTTATATGATCTGGGATTCCTTAAGAGGAAAACCTTCCGAAGATTAATAATATATAGATAGGAGAAAATATGTTCGACGAAAAATATAAATTTACCTGCGTTGACAGGTTCCTGGAGTACGTGAAATATGATACCCAGTCTGATGATAACGCGGCCTGCTTTCCCACAACAGAAAAGCAGAAAATACTTTCAAAGCGCCTGGCTGAAGACCTGAAGGGAATGGGACTGGCTGACGCGCATATGGATGAAAATGGTTATGTTATGGCAACGCTCCCCGGTAACAGCGGTAAAGACGTGCCCGCGATCGGCTTCATCGCTCACGTGGATACTTCCCCCGCGGTTTCAGGAGAGAATGTTGTCGCTCTGATTCATAAAAATTATCAGGGCGGCGATATTGTTCTGCCAAAAGACGGACAGGTGATCAAAGCAGAAGATAACCCTGACCTGGCGAATATGATCGGATATGATATCATCACTTCCGACGGTTCAACGCTTCTGGGCGCGGATAATAAGTGCGGCGTTGCTGAGATTATGGACGCCGTGGCTTATTTCCTGTCGCATCCGGAAGTGAAGCACGGCCCGCTGAAGATATGCTTTACCCCCGATGAGGAAGTCGGGCGCGGCACAGAAAAATTCGACGTGAAAAAATTCGGCGCGAAATATGCATATACAATAGACGGGCAGACCCGCGGTGAAATAGAGATCGAGACCTTCAGCGCTGATGCTATGGTTTTCAAATTCATCGGGAAGAATATTCATCCCGGTTATGCCAAAGGGAAAATGATCAACTCCATTAAGATCGCTTCCCGCTTTATCGAGAGCCTTCCTAAAGACAGGTTGTCGCCGGAGACAACCGAAAAACGGGAGGGTTATGTACATTGTGTCGCTTTCAACGGTAGTGAGGAAGAGACGACCCTCAAATTTATTATCCGTGATTTTGAAACACCGAAGCTGAAAGAGTTTGAATCATTCCTTCAGAAACTCGCCGAAGAGGTTGTTGCGCAGTTCCCCGGCGCGCGCTTAGAAACAAAGGTGATTGAACAGTACCGTAATATGCACGAAGTACTTAAAGATCATCCGCAGGTCTCCGATTTCGCTATGGAAGCAATGAAGAAACTGAACATCGAACCGATTCAGCACCCGATTCGCGGCGGCACCGACGGCGCCAGGCTTTCTTTTATGGGCCTCCCAACGCCAAACATATTCGCGGGTGAACACGCATTCCATTCCAAAACGGAATGGGTCGCCATCCAGGATATGGAAATGGCAGTACGTGTAATAGTCACCCTCGCCCAGATCTGGGAACAAAAGTCCTGACAACAATTCATCCGCAGGGATGGCTCCCAGCCGTCTCTGCGTCTTTTTTTTATGGGTTCTTTACCTCTCATTTTTTTCATTTTCCTTAATTATTTTTCAGTTAGCGATTACTATTCGCTTGTCAGGCCTTCCCTCCTTATTATCCCTTATCTTGCATTTGCAAATTAGAATGAGCACTATCGAAAGTTTATGAATTTGCGCGGATCAAGCTAAATAATTGATAATAGAGAATTGATAATTGATAATTACAGGCGCGTGCGGGGACGCGCCTTTTTTATTCAAAGATGGAACGCAGATGACGCGGATGTTTATTGATTTGCGCAGATCATTGCAAGTTAAAACCTCCTTTATATTAATTATATTATTAATATAATATTGCGGGTGGTTGTAGTTGAAAAAATATTTGTC
>JABWCL010000082.1 GCA_013360295.1 Ignavibacteriaceae bacterium
CGTATTTGCGCTCCAGTTCTGGAAATAGAACGTGTGCTCCCTGCCGGTTTGTGCCAATGTGCAGGTCTGCGGGGAGATTGCCTGAACGGAGTAATAAGGTTTATTTGGGTCTAAATAATCCTGATCCAAAAAAACGCCTTTGTAATAAGACCCAATATCATTATTTCCACCATTAATGAAATTCCGGGGCTTAAATGGTGCCGGTCTCGTATGATAGATTGCATTTAGTCCAAGATTTCTATATCCATATATCCCTTCAATATACTCCTGTGTTTTTTGAGTGTACCATGGGTCTTTAAACCGTAGATTTAAATTTGATAAAGTACTATTGCTCTCAGGGGATATGTAGTTAATCTCTAGATTATTCTTAACCTGCTTAAATTGGGAGGTTATCTCCGATATAGAGGAAATGATTGAGAAATTATTATGATTTTCATAAGCAGTTGGCGTCCAATTCCAAAATTTTTGATCCTGATATACTAAAGTATCGGAAAGTAGGGTGATACTCTGGTTTGGCAAGAATTTGAAAATTTTACCGGAGTGATAATTCCTGTATTGAGCGCTGCTGTTAACAAATAATCCGATTTTTTCTTTATGAGTGTTACCCTCCAAATATTGATTAATCTGTACGTCAATAAACTGATATGGTTGATTAATGTAATACCACGCAGCGTCATACTTAAACCCGGTTCCAAGATTCGCTTCCTGATATAAATGACAAGCTATGTGAGTATGGATTCCCATCGCTTTTCCGTCAGTTTTCAGTACGGGGCCACCTGAAACTCCATCTATTGCAAAGCAGCTATATTCCAAAGGATTGTTATTTCTAAGGTAAGTTCCGCTGCTTGACTGCAAAGTTAAATTTGATGTTCCTTCATCAACACCATAACCAGCAACTCTAACTGGAATATTAGTCAAGTATTCGTTCGTTAATGTGATAGATGTTCCCTGAGCGGCATTATCTGCCGGGTAGAGTCCGGTCATATTATTTGGTAATACTTGCAGAACCGCCCAATCTTCCCCCTCAACATTCCCCCCGGCAGCAATAACATTTGTGAATTGATAAGCCTTTTCGGAATTAGGAAATTGCGGATTACCCCCGCCCGTGGAATTTGGAACATTGAAATATATCCAACCGCTTCGGCTTGATCCTTGTGGAAAAAAGTGCCCCGCTGTGATAATCAAGCCATTACCTGCTATCCATGCAGTTCCAATAATATTCTCGGCAGTATGAATTCTCCCTATAGCATTATGAGAAAAGGAAATTCTATTGTCATTCAAGCATTGAGGATTATCCGCATAAACAAAAGGGTCTGAAACTAGCAGGTAATCAATGTTGAAAATGGATCCTGGGTCACCACAAGAAATATACAATTTTACATCAACCGTATGACCGTTAAAATGCATCGTAGTGTACTCTCCGTCAAGCAGGATATCCCCGGTTATCCGAAAAATATTTTCATCGGTGGGATTATATATTTCTATATAACTACCGGGATTAAGCACTGTATTATTAAAGTGAATTTGAATCCAGTCCCCCTCTCCGGCATCAATTCTTTCCTGATAAACCAGCTGGGAATTTTCAATGTTGTAACCCATCATCATTCCTGAACTGGCGTAGTAAAATTGCAAATGATGAGGTAATACCTGGGCATTAATCTCTGCCCGCATTAAGAGCAATAATGCTGTAAGCAGCATCAATGTGATTGAAGTTGAGAACTTTAGGTGTAGCATAGTGTGCCTCCAATTTAATTTAAGGTTATTTTTTATTATATTGGAGAGCTTTGATTTCATCCGTTTTAAGCGGTGGGTGATAATCAAGCTCCCAAATTCTGCCCGGCTTTGCCGGGCTTTTTAATTCCTTTTTCCGATGGTTATCGCTGCATTTATATTTATTCCGTTAGGATTACTTACCTGTCCTGCTGCAACAACATTATCACCGTATGACCTGATAATGCTATATCTCGGCATCATTCCGTTTATTGAATATTGTGTTCTATGATACCAGGTGTATCCGTTATAATGCGAGATAACCCCAAATGACCGGCTACCGTACACATCGTTGTAGTCTTTCGCAAATATTGAGTGAGTAAAATAATTTGGGTGCCCCTCTAATAATTTGAATTCACTGTTAATATTGTAGGAAGTGAATATTCCAGCTCCGCCAAAATAATATTTTCTGTTTTTTATTATTGTACCTGATTCCAACAAAAAGGGTTTATCAGTTTTTTGAACTACTTTTAGTTGCTTAGGGTCTATTTGGATTATAACGGAAACCCCTGTCTGCCAACTGCCGGCGATTCCCACAATATTTTGTGAAGAATTTATATTTCCGCTCCCTGTAATAGAAAAAATATCTAAATCCGTCCCGCTCTCTATCTTCTTCCAACTCACCCCATCCCAATGCGCGATGTTTCCCAACTCGCCAACAGCGTAGATATCACTACTCGAAGTACCCCATAATTTTTTGATTGATCCCGTTAAAAGTGGATTTAATTCACAATAATTT
>JABWCL010000032.1 GCA_013360295.1 Ignavibacteriaceae bacterium
ATGCCCTTCAAGTGTTTTAAGACATTTGCCTCTTTCTATATCCCATACACGAAGTGTCATATCATCACTAGCCGCAACAATCTTTTTTCCATCCGGGGTGATGCTTACGTCATGGATTCGACCAGTATGCACATCAAGCATATGAAGACATTTGCTGTTTTCTAAATCCCATACATGGAGCGTCCCGTCCCAACTTCCCGAAACAGCTCTATTTCCATTCGGGGTGACACTTACACTTGAAACAACGCCAGCATGCCTTTCAAGTGTTTTAAGACATTTTCCGCTCTCCAAATCCCATACCCAGAACCTATTATCATTGCTTGCAGAAAAAGCATTTTTCCCATCCACGGTAATACTTACGCTATTTACAGGACCAGTATGCTCAAGGATGTAAAGACATTTCCCTCTTTCTATATCCCATACTCTGAGTATCTTATCACCGTTTCCCGAAACAACTTTTTTCCCATCCGGAGTTATGTGCACACTTGAAAGAACGTGACTAGTCCCGTGAAGAGTATTAAGACATTTTCCGCTCTCCAAATCCCATACCCGAAAAGTTTTATCCGAACTTCCCGAAACTGCTCTCTTTCCATTTGGGGTGATACCAACATTATAAACCTTGTCGGTATGACCTTGAAGCGTTTTAATGAGAGCATTATGTGGATTATATTTATCGAGTTCTTTCCATTGCCGAAGTATCATGGGAAAATTACTGATTGCAACAATATCTTTTGCAGATGAATGCACAGGGCCGGCAGGCGCAAAGTTATAAGCGTGTTGTATAACAAACCTGGGCATGTAATTGTAATTATTTAATGGATAAGTCTCTGATGCAACAAAACCATCAAATGCTTTGAATTTATCAAGTCGTGTGGGGTTTTCAATTTTGCGTTTGGTATCGGCTTCTATCTCTTCATCTGTCCAGATTCTAACTGTGGGAGGGGGTTCAGGCAAAACCGGTTCCGGTTCGGTTATTGCTTCGCCTCTTCTTTTTTTTGCGTGTCTGTCATTCCACTTGCTGGAGTATTCTATGATTTCTTTTGTCCATCTGTCAATTCTTTCCTGCCGCTTTTTTTCTTCTTCAATTTCAGGTTGAGCTTCGGGCAAACCCAGGTAAGCAAATTTGTAATCTTTCACCAAATCAAATGTTAAGCCTGTCCGGCATTTGGCTTCAATAAAAAGAAGATCGCAAAGAGTATCAACCACCTCGCCCCACATTTCAGCCCTGGTTTGCTGGTATGGCTGCTCTGCGGCTTTTCTTATTTGTGGTTTCTTTTCTTCTTTATCAAGATAAAGTGGCTTTGAGGCAAAGTACTTGGCCAATCCAATATTATACTTAATATGCCTTTTCTTCATAATAGATAATTTTAATTAGACAACAATAAACTGATGCCAAATTCGTTTTTCATTTATAACCTTTTATCAAAAGTGCTTATATAATATTCGCGTAGTTTTTACGTCACAGCAATAATCAAGTAAAATTACGAATGAAAACTACTAAAGTAATTCGACCTATAAAAATGCGCTGTTTTATGGCAATAATGCAATTTTCTTGCAGATTTAAAGTAAATGGATTTTTATGAGATGGGGGATTATGTGGGTCTATTGAAATATCCTATGCCCCGACTGAACTAAAATGTTTTCTTTAGGTCCATTATGGTTTACATGGAATAAAACCAAGGGGATTCTAAACAATCAAGATCATGAGAAAGCGTTATGGTCACGTAGCGACTAAATAGAATAACAGTAAATGCTGCTAACTTGAGATGTGCTAAGTCCATTAGATGCCAAGTTATATTTTATCTATCATTTTACTTCTAACCGTAGTCCATGCTTGATTTACGTCAAACTCCGATTCTGAACGGAGCAAACCTTTAACATCCCGAATAAAATCCACATCACGCAGCTTCTTTTCCACATTTAAGATAAATTCCTTTTTTCGAATGAGATTATTCTCATTAGTCAAATATTGCTTAAAGGAGAAAACAACTTTATCAAAATCAATTGTTGCTTTTGATATCGCATACCATAAATCAAATAAGTCCCTCCCCTTCTTCCGTTGATACAAAGCTCTCAGTTTTGTGGCTAACAATTCCTCAATTTGATAAGACCGGATAATGCAGTTACCCGAGAAATAGCCGCTGCGTAAACTGAAAGGGATTTTCGCGAATGGATAAGTTGAAAAATGTTCACGTGTATTTATTTCAAATTTTAGTTTCAGAGGAATATTTTCATACTCGGAATTGAACCGGTAATACAGTGTATTGTTATGCTCTTTTTTATGATATCCTGCCTCGCCCATAAATGCTAATCTGTCTCGAATCCTGGTAAGAATATATCCAATATCACCGGTCGAGGTTTGAACCAGGTCGATATCTTCTGAGTATCTTACTTGCGGGGATAGAAAGAGCTTGTGTAATGCTGTGCCGCCCCTGAATGCTAAGTTCTCTCTTAGTATGTCGTCGGAAAATATTTCTATCAGGCAACGTTCTATTACAAGATCCTGTTCAACCTGATAATTGTTAATCCAAGGAGCTGTTTTACTCCATTCAATAATGAAACCTTTGGGAATCATAATATTTCCAAATCAAATTTATGATTAACCATCATCTTCCACTTTGAATTGGTTTTGGCGTTTTCTATCCCGGACTCATTATTCAGCCTTACTTTAAAATGCGGCCTTTCACTGATTATTTCAAGGATAGGATCAGTCAATTCCGTCCTCCCGATCACAAAATCCAGCAGATAGCCTAATCTCTGTAATATCGCTACAGGAAAGTTGCCGCTCAATAGTTGTTTCAGTTTATCGACATTCATTGAATCAGCTAGTTCCGCCAACACATCAGCGACACGATTGATTCCTCCCACGCGCTTTGAATACATCACAAGATCCGCTGCGGTCAACTCAGGACCGGAGATAATCATATATCCGTAATCGGTTTTTCTTTTTATTAAACCCTCGTTTGGGAAATTAGATTTCACTATATAGTTCACTTTTAACCCTTCAGAATTGCTTCGCCGCATTGGCGGCTTATTTATATTAACGTATGCCTCCATCGGTTGCTGGTGGGATGACCCGTGATAAACCGCGGCACTTAATAAGCTAACATAATATTCTCGGTTGAGGTAATTAAAAAACCGGTCAACAAATAATTCTAACGGGAGGATTTTCCTGTTTTTGTACTCGGGCGGAATAATCAGATAGTACCCTTTGTAAAATGAGATAATCTTCTGTTTACCTACCTGCCTGTATAGGGCTAACTTAACAGAATTTACTGATTGTCCGGGGAATCGGTTTATCGCATCTTGTAACGAAAAGCTGATCTTCCCGGAACTCAGTACTTCCTCCACAAAGTGTTCAATATAATTGTAAGCTGGACTTTCCATAAAATTTAAGTGATTGTTTGCGAAACATATCAAAAGGTGATATAAAACGCAAATGATTACTCCTGGAAAGATCCATACACTAAACTAATTTGCTTGCGGTATCTTTAGGCTGGCCAGGTGGACGAATAAAGACCACAGCCGAGTTTCTTGATAAAAGTATGCAGCCAGTATCAAAAATCCCATTATTCCCCAATTCCAGGGTTACGATATTCCCTACATAAAAGTTAGTTTGGCGATTCAAAAGAAAGTATAAAATGGCACGGCAGATACTTATTTCTTTTTACGGGAATTATGGTTAGATTTATTCCGATTTATAGGTAAAAGTTGAATAACCAAACAAAAAAATTTCTCGAGGTACTTGACGCTCTTCAGAAGGAAGCGGTTGATTACGTATTGATCGGCGGCTTCGCTGTTGTTTTACACGGCTATTTGAGATTTACAGAAGGGGTGGAGCTATTTATAAGAAACAATGACTCAAACCTTGAGAAATTGAGGGCTGCGCTTAAACAGGTTTTTAAGGATCAGAGTATTGATGAGATAACCGTCCCGGAAATTGAACAATACGCGGTCATACGATACGGAACGACAGATGATTTTTATATAGATATTATCGGTAATATCGGCGAGGCTTTTTCCCTTGATGATATTAAATCCGAAGAGATTGAGGTCCAAGGCACTAAGGTGAGAATTGCCACGCTTGAAAGTCTCTATAAGCTTAAAGAGAAAACTTATCGAGCTGTTGATCAAGCCGATCTGTTATTTCTGGCAGAACGTATACGAAATAAAACGATTTAGTATGATTAAGAAATTCAAGACATTTGAAGAAGCACGGCGGGATCTATGGGTGATGAACCCTGACGATGCATATTATAATAGAGTTTTCCGTTTCTATGAGCTGGCGGCTTCACTGAGCAAGAGGAAAGTTCCTAAGGGCATAACTAAATTCAGAACATTCGAGGAAGCACAGAAACACAGAGAAAAGTATTATATTAGAGACAGTTGATTTTGTTCTTTATTACCACCTGTGTACTCTCTGAAAATAGCCCGCACATATATTAGATAGTAATATAAAATGGGCACAAACCGGGCACAATTTTCAGTAACCCTTCGTTTATAATCTAATTTCAGCTTTTTTAGAACGATTCGTTCTCTCCCTGACTCTCCGCCAGATAAATTAAGCCTCAATTACAGTAAACAAACACTGTTTTTGGGGCTTTTTTGCGTTATGGCTTTCATTCCCCACCCCTTTTTGCCTTATGAATTCCGCAGCCTGCCAGTTTGGATCCTATCTTATTTATTCATAAAAAAAAAAGCCGGATCAGGTTTTCAACCTGTCCGGCTATAGAAGTTGTTATTTCAGAGGGGGGTGGCCTCGAAACGTTTTAAAATGGGTCCCATCATAATGGCTCCATCAGATACCAGGTGCCGTGCTGGCTGGACGGCTACCCGTGGCCCCGGAATTTCGTAAAGCTTTTGTGATTAATCGATGAGGTTAAATTTTATAAAAATATTTTTATTTCCGTAAATGCGGGTTTACACCAGAATAATTAGGGTTTGTTTGGTTACTGAAATTAAAATAAATACGGCAATTAGATTATGTCCATAAGAATGGTTACCTGCAGAAAATAATTTTAGAAGAATGTTACTTTTTTAGGTTATCGTATGCAAGCAATTTTTAGGAGAACTATAAGTGCTTGTTTTTAAAGGAAATGAAAAACGGAGGTGGTCTGCGGCGGATACTCTCTTATTTTGAAATCACTGTTTTCAAGTTCTTTTATCGGGAGAATTAACGGTTAAGTTAACTTTTATTGTCCTTAAAATAATCGCAGAAAGTAAAGGATTTAGCCTTAGTTAACTTTTTCACATTTTGCTAATCTAACCTCAAATTATAACGGCGGAATTTTTCAAATCGGGGAAGATTAGTTAGAACGATAAATCATTTAAGATGCTTTACAAATTCTGGAAAAAGTTCAATCTTCTTAACATCATTTGGATCAATCATAAAGGAGGATACATCCTTCACCAGCAACTTAATATCAACCGACTTTAGTTTTGCGATTAATGCTTCTATTAAATCATTCATATTACGAATCCCGGCTTTTTTTCCCAAGTATTTGAAATCGGGCTTCACTATACTAAATAAAAACATCGTATCATAGAAGTCCCTTCCCTTTGAAGTCCTGCGGTTTAGGACTGCCCAAATCTTCTGTGAAAGCAGTATCTCTTTCGGTGTGTAAAATATCCTGGACAGGACATTAAACTTATTTAATATATAAGACATGGGCACATAATCAAATTTCTGTGCTTCTGTATCTAGCTGAATAAGAATTTTCTCCTCCTGAAATCCCGATAAGTTATTATCAAAAAGAATTCCGGGGATTCTGATATAACAGCGGAATGCCCCTTTGTGTACCGTCTTAATCTCAACTGTATATCCTTCCGCCTCCAATTGTCTGGCTACAGTCGATGACATTGAATCAAAGTCGCTCTCAGTTAACCCGAAGTTATCAAAATCCAGATCCTCCGAAAACCGGTTGGTCCCCAATACGATCCGCAAACAAGTTCCCCCCATAAAAGAGAGCTTA
This sequence comes from Ignavibacteriaceae bacterium, assembly GCA_013360295.1. GTDB lineage: Bacteria > Bacteroidota > Ignavibacteria > Ignavibacteriales > Ignavibacteriaceae > JABWCL01. The sequence goes on from JABWCL010000032.1 coordinate 5,973, forward strand.
TCCGCGTAATCAGTATCATAAATTATTTGTAATATCTTATACTGCAAATATTCTCTTAAAATATTGCGCTTGAATGGTCGCTGATTTACTGGGTAAAATTTTTCTATTTCCGTTAAACTAAGCATGCTCTGTCCATTCTTTCACTAAGTGCATTCTTTTGCGAAGATTCTTATTATCGTACAAGCCAAGATATCTACTCACCTTATCCCAGTCAATCAGTTCATTCATAGTCATCACGTTAAAACGCATTTCATTAATATGATTATTCGTATTTATTTCGGGATTAAGGTAAAAATAATCTATTACAGCCTTCTCTGGTTCAGCAATCTTTACCGTTACGTTCTTCCAGTTAATTAAGTTGTACCCAAAATTAAACCTGCGATGAATTGTTCTGTAACTAAATACGATATCATCATATCTAAATTCCGAAGTCTTCTTTGTGCTGACCGATGTAATTCTGTAGACCGATTCAGGGATAAATCCGTAATAAGCAAAAGCTGATTCCAGTGAGATGTATGAGGGTTCATAAATTCTGTTGGCCAGGTAGAACAAGTGCATTTCATCCAGGTTTACATCTGCAAATACAAATATTCCGTTAGCGATCCTTCTTATATAACCCTTCTTCTGCCACTCGGCAAGCCTGTGATAATAAACTTTTCCACTCAGCTTGTTTATCTCCTTCAGGCTGAATGCAGGGAAGTTATTCAGTTCTCGTGCAAAAGTTATAAAATTCATAAGTTTCTAATATATACTGATAATAATATAATAAAGAAATATATTGAGGTCAAGTGAAATTGTGCCGTTTTTAACATAAAATCAAAGGATTTAATGACAGCCTATTAGCTCCTGAGTCCCCTCCACACATATTAAGCCTCAATTACAGTTAAATAACGCTGTTTTTGGGGCTTTTTATTGCTATGGCTGACAAAAAGATCATTCCCGTTCTCGTCCCCGCAGCCTCAGAATTCATTGTCAGATGTAAAAAGGCGGCAAAATCCTACATTATATACCGGGTGGCAGAGGAAAACGCGATCATCTATCGAAATTATTCAGATCATATCCGTTGTTCCTTTATCCGATACTCCACTTTTTTTGCATTTTACAAGCACTATATTGCTGGTGTTGATGAACTGAAGCCATCGCTTGAAGGTGTATTGCATTTCTATTCAGGGGGAAAGGGTAACATTACCCAACCCTGGCAGTTTATGGGATGTTTGAACTCTGCCAACGCCATTAGCCCTGTTTTTCTGAGCCAAAAGAGACTAATAGCCTCAACCCCCAATAAATAATCCATTATTTAACGTATAATACTAAGGTGAATTTCTTTACATCCCCTTCCTGTGGCATTCCATCAGATTATCTCTTTTTGGGAAGTCAATGTTGCATATTCGGATTACTCTTTTTTTTAGCGTTTAATTGCGTTGGGGCAGAGATCATACTACTCAGTTAGCTTCCTGATTAGTGCACAGTTCTAATATGGTTGCCTCATAATTCGGGTTAAAGTCCGAAAAATTTCCAAAGAGAGGGTGGGGGGACGGCAGAATAAATCTGCCGCCTCCTACCCGATTAAGTATTTCTTAAATTATTTGATTAGTGTCATTTTCTTGGTAGCAGTAAAGTCTTCCGTACGGATTGTGTAGAAGTAAATTCCGCTCGGCATACCGGATGCGTCAAACATTAATTTATGTGTTCCTGCGTCCGAGGTTCCTTCAAAGAGCGTTACTACTTCGCTGCCCATGATATTATAAACCTTCACGCTGACTGCTGATTTAACAGGCAGAGAGTACGAGATGCTCGTAGATGGATTAAATGGATTCGGGTAATTCTGACTCAAACTGTACTCAGGTGTGGTAAACACATCTACCGATACAACGGCAGAATACTCAAAACTTCCATCAAAATCTATCTGCTTCAAGCGGTAAGAGTATGTCCCGTTAACATCCGCATAGTCCGTAAAGTAATAAGTAATGCGTCTGTCGGTAGTACCGGCTCCCGGGAGAAAATCAACATACTGCCATTCCGAGTTATTAATACTTCTCTCAATTACAAAGCCTTTGTTATTAAGCTCGTTCGTAGTTGACCACTGTAGCAAAACAGTTTTATTATCGTTTCTGGCGGTAAACGAAGCAAGCTCAACAGGGAGGATTCTTGGTAATACCGCGTCTCTCATACGTTCATAAAGAATGCGGTGACCTGCATCGTTCAGGTGAATTCCGTCGCCGGAGTTGTATGTTGAAACTATCCAACCGTTTGTATCGGCAAGCGTAGTCCAGAAGTCGACCGCATACTGACCATACCTGCTGTAGGTTGAATCACGCATAGCTTTAAGCAGGCTCGTCTGATTCGGATCGCTGAAATTCCTCGGCTGTGTTGTCGAGATCCAGGTGGAGATATTATTGTTCCTGAGAATCTTTACGAGAGTGTCATAATTCGCGATCTGCTCCGTGATCGGATAAAGGTTTGTCGCGTCGTTCGAGGGCATATTGATCAGAACAGCAACAGGGGTATAGGTCAGTGCGAAAGTAATGTTGTTATTCACTGCCGGATTTGGCCTGCCTCCCGGAGGAGTGAAGCCTGTAGGCATGATATGATAGGTCGTATAGCCGCCTATGGCGAGATTAACCACTTTGTACGATGTATCCTGAGCGAGAAGATTCTTTCTGAACCTGTTAACCCAGGCACTGTCGGATGTGGAAGGGCCTATGCCCGCGGAAGTAGATGAACCAAGGACTACGATATTTTTATAATTACCCTGGTTATAGTTGCCGGTTATAGAGACCTCATCTATAAAGATGGTTCTCTGAATACCGTCATCAATGCTTTGACCGAGATAGATAACCTTGATCCTTGTCAGGTCGGCAGAGCCCGGATTTGTTTTGAAGACGCTCATTGGCACTTTGACAACAGTCCAGACTCCCGCGGTAAGATCACCATGATAATTGGAAAGACTGATCTTAGCGGTTTTCTGATTTGACAGGTCCTCAAGGAACATTTTTGGCAATGCAGCCGACGGAATATTAGCAGTAGCATAAACCCACAGTTTAACCGAATCCATAGACGTTACATCTCTTCCGGGCCAGCCGGGGGCGGCAATAGCCGCGCCCCAGTCACCGCCGGTCATCGGTTTCCACTGGAGTTTCAGAGAGTTGGTCGGGCTGTAGAACGTGTCGCTGTTCACCGGGAATTTAACGGAGTTCACGGCAAGAATAGTGCTCGGCGAGTTAGCGTATAAATAGCTCGGATCATAATAAGAAGTATTATCGCTGTTAGTGAAGAACAGGTAATCCTGAGCAAACGCGCCCGTACTGATCAGAAGCGACAGTAACAGAGTCAGAATATTAATTTTTTGCATGGAAGATAATCCTTATTGCTGTAATACCATTTTAGAAGTAAGCATTTTACTTCCCATTCTTACGACGTAGAAATAAATTCCCGAACCAGCATGTTTAGCGCTGTGGTCAGTTCCATTCCAGACAACTGTATTAATACCGCTTTTAGAAATACCATTGAAAACGCTCTTTACGGATTCACCGATTGAATTATAGATATCGATAGAAACGTGTTCCTCGGTCGGGGTATAGAATGAAATGTTGGTTGAAGGGTTGAACGGATTCGGATAATTTCCCAGTAAAGCAAAATCGTTGACTACTTCCGAGTTGTTAAGAACGATTATGCCTGAATACTCGTAAGCGCCGCTGAAATCAATCTGTTTCAGTCTGTATTTAACAACGCCTGAATTTAAGGTATTGTCAGTAAAAGTATAATTGATTCTTCCTGTTGTAGTTCCGTTTCCTGAAACAGAACCGATTGTAACAAATCCGGATTCGTTAACATTTTTCTCAACTTCAAAGCTTCTGTTGTTAACTTCCGAAGCGGTTTCCCATTTAAGAACAATCCGGTTATTTACAACGTTAGCGGTGAAGGAAGCCAACTCAACCGGAACAATTGAATTCATTCTGTAACGTAATACACGGTTATTCGCCCAGTCGCCAACCCAAAGGTGTGAAGAATCGTTATCAAAGTAAAGGCCTCTTGGTGTTCTGAGGGAGGCCTGAGTTGGCGGATTAAGAGCGGTACTGGTTGTGAAATCGGGCTGACCCAAAACAAAATCAGCATCTGCGCCGTCTGCTTTCGCGGCGGCATTGAGGAATACGACAACTCTGTTATAACTTTCGTGCGGAACATAGATGTTTCCGGAGTTGTCGCCCCAGACAAATCTTGTTCCGTTTGAACCGGCAGCAGAAAGGACGGCGGTATTAGTTGTGAAGTTTGGCTGACCGAGAACACCGTTAGCGGCGGTGCCGTTAGTTATCATTGCGGCGTTATCGAAACGGATAACTCTTCTGTTGGTAAATTCGGAAACCCAAAGTCTGCCTTGGTTATCAACGAAGACGCTGTTAGGGTTGTTCATTTTGGAGCTTGTCAGTCCTGAAGTAACGGTTGTGAAGTCAGCCTGTCCGAGAACGATATCAGCCGGGGCGCCGTTAGGCTTGCTTGCAGCATTGTCGAAACGAAGTACTCTGTGCTGATTGAAGAGAGCAACCCAGAGTCTTCCGCCGCTGTCAAGGAATACAGCAACAGGTCCGGACATTTTGTCGGCGGTAGCAGCGGTAGTATTGGTCACAAAGTCAGGCTGTCCGAGAACTGCGTCTGCATTGGCGCCGTTAGCGAGTGTTGAAGCGTTGTTGAATTTCAGAACGCGGTTATTGCTGAAGTCGGAAGCCCAAAGTGTGCCGTTTGCATCTACAAAAATACCGATTGGGGTATTGAATTTGTTCTGAGCGAGACCGGATGTGCTGGTGGTGAAATCAACCTGGCCAAGCACCGCTTCAGCGGAAGCTCCGGTAATATATGCATTTGCACTCGCGAATCTGAGCACTCTGTTATTCGCGCGGTCCGCGATGAACACTTTTCTGGTTAATGGGTCTATGGCAATGCTGCTCGGACCGTTGAACTTAGCATCGGTTAAACCGCTGGTGGCTGTAATATAATCCGTCTGGCCCAGAAGACCATCGGCAAGCATTCCGTTCATCACCTGAGCATTAATATTGAGCGCAAGTGATATAAGAAGCACTATAAGCATGGGTAATGTATTTGTTTTCATTACTACTCCGTTAATTATGTGGTTAAAGATTGGATTAAATAAATGAGTAAATCAGTAATTGCTGTTATTGCAGCGATAGTAAAACATCAAAAAACTATAAAAACATATGTAAACGTTTATATGAAAATTATCGCTTTTTTTATCTTAATTATAATTGTTTTCAACGGCTTTGTCAAGAAAAAAGCGTATCAGAATGCAAAATGTAAAAAGTTTACATTCTTTAAGCTGACTAGTCTTAGTTTTTAAAATTATGATGATTCTCTGATCTCCTTAAAAAAATATTTCTGTTTCACCAATCCTGATACGGCATGTAATCTAATATGGTATGACCGGTAAAAGTACTTTTTCCGATTATGTTAGACGGGTTGTAATTATAATTTGTGCGTGATGACAGATATCTGCCTCGGTGACATTTCTATCTAATAATGTCCGAGAAGATAATTAATTGTGCTGATAACTCCGAATTTATTTGAGAGGTGTAAATAATTCTCCGAAATTAGTTAATGATAAAATATATTTTGCCAGAAAGACCGGGGGGATTTTTCCGCAGCCGCTGGTACTGCTCCACACCACCGGCCTTCGATACGTTACGGCTCGTTCCGCGCAGTAGTGCCGGCATTGTCAAAATCCAGATCTTCTGAAAATATATTAGTTCCAAAGACGATCCGCAAACAAGTTCCCCCCATAAAAGAGAGCTTATCTGCGTAATCAGCATGATAAATTATTTGTATTATTTTATACTGTAAATCTTCTCTGAAAATGTTGCGTTTAAATAGGGGCTGATTTGCCGGATAAAACTTTTCTACTTCTGTTAGACTAAGCATTTTTCAACCAATCTATTAATAGTTGTATCCTTTTACGGAGATTCACGTTGTTATATAATCCTGGACACCCTACCACTTTATTCCAATCGATCAATTCATTCATTGCTATCTGATTAAAGCGCATTTCTTCAATATGGACGGTCGTGTTTATTTCGGGATTAAGGTAAAAATAATCAATTACGGCCTTCTCTGGTTCAGCAATCTTTACCGTTACGTTTTTCCAGTTAATTAAGTGGTATCCAAAATTAAGCCTGCGATGAATTGTCTTGTAATTAAATACGATATCATCACATTTAAATTCTGAAGTCTTCTTTGTGCTGACTGATGTAATTCTGTAGACCGCTTCAGGAATAAATCCGTAATAAGCAAAAGCTGACTCCAGAGATATATATGAGGGTTCATAAATTCTGTTCGCCAGATAGAACAAGTGCAATTCATCCAGTTTTTCATCCGCAAATACAAATACTCCATTAGCGATCCTTCTTATATAACCCTTCTTCTGCCACGCAGCAAGCCTGTGATAGTAAACCTTGCTGCTCAGCTTATTTATCTCCTTCAGGCTGAAAGCAGGGAATTTCTTCAATTCCCGAGCAAAAGTTATAAACTCATAAATTTCTAATATATATTGTTAATGATATATAAAAAAGATGTGATGAAATCGAGGGAAATTGTGTCCTTTTTTGCTAGAAATCAAAAGATTTAAAAACACTCTATTAGTTCCTGACTCCCCGTCATACATATTAAGCCTCAATTACAGTAAACAAACGCTGTTTTTGGGGCTTTTGGGTTTGGGGTATCGTTCATTAATTCTTTCTCTCAATGTAGCAAGACTGATCGCCTGCTCGTGATATTTTTCGGCAATACCCCTTGTTGTACCGATGGCTTACCTCCGCAGAGAGGAATTACAGCATCCATTATATAGATAACGAAACATTCGCGGAAACCGGAATTGTGGGAGGTGAATGGCGATCGTGTGTGATGTGGGTTTTCTTAAAAATATGTATGGGTTGCTGGTATGTAGGGGAAATAAAAGAAATGTAAATATTTTACATAAACGGTTTTTTGCAAATATTTTTAAAATTTAACTTGACTATATTGCGTTAATTTGCAACATTGTTATGTAAACGTTTACAAAATTTTCATTATGAATATCACCATAAAAGAAATAGCCAAAAGAGCCAACGTTTCTATAGCAACTGTTTCAAGAGCATTGAATAATCTTGACAATGTAAGGCCTGAAACAAAAGATTCTATTCTCTCCATAGCCGAGAAGCTTAATTACATTCCCAATGTCGGCGCACGTAATCTTGTAATGCAAAAAACAAATATCATCGGTTTCGTTCTCCCTGAGATACAGGGTGAATTTTATACTGAGATCATCAGGGGAATAGATGAATACGTTTATAACGCAGGCTATCATATGATAGTCGCAAGTTCGCACAGCCAGCGCTCAATAGTTGAATCGCTCGTCAACTTTATGAAAAGAAGTTTTGTGGATGGTGTTATTCTTATGGCGCCCTCGATTAATGAACGCGTGAAAGAAATAATAACCGGAAGCACCGTGCCTGTTGTGGTGATAAGCGGAAAAAGTGAAGTAGATATAGTTGATACAGTGAGTATTGATAATTTCCAGGGCGCGTATTCGATCGTTAATTTCCTGATTAAGAATTACGGGCATACAAAGATCGCGATAATAAAAGGGCCGTCAACAAACAATGATTCGCTCGAACGTTATGAGGGCTATGCCGCGGCATTAACCGATAATAAAATAAAAATAAATGAAAACTGGGTTGTTGAAGGGGACTTTACGCTGCGAGGCGGCGAGATTGCCTGCAGCAGGCTAATGACCCTTCTCGAAAGGCCGGATGCCATTTTTGCGTCGAATGATATGATGGCGCTGGGATGTTATAAAGTAATAAACAGCCTCGGATATTCGGTACCGAAGGATATCGGTGTTGTCGGGTTTGACCATATTCTCTTTAGTGATGTGGTGCTTCCGCGACTTACAACGGTGCACGTCCCAAAATCTGAACTAGGCCAGGAAGCTGCCAGGCTTCTGTTAGAAAGATTAGACGGCGGCCGCGACAAAGAACCTGAACACGTTAAAGTTTCAACCGGCATAATCATCGGTGAGTCCTGCAATAACCTTAATGACTATAATCACAAACCACGCTATCAACCAATTAACCAATCAATCAATCAATTATGAGGAATCATATGAAAACGCTCTCTACTCTGCTTGTTGCCGGATTGTTTATTCTTGTGAATACAACATTCGCGCAATATAACAACCCACGCGGTTACGATGTTATAAATGCCACGGGAACCATCACCCTCGATGGCAATATGAATGAACCAGCCTGGAGCCAGGTTCCCAACATTCTCGTTTTCGGGCCGGGCGCGCCTGCCAACACCGTTAATGTTTCTGTTACCGGAGGCGTAATGGTAAAACTCGACTCTCTTAAGGGTTACGATACCACGCATACGATGATGAAGATCATCAAACAGGGGATGAACCTGTATATCGGCTTCCAGAGCACAGACAAGCACGTTTGCAGATTCGGCGACAGCTGGGAAGGCGACGGATTGTTCATGAAGATCAAAAACGCCGCGGGCGTTGATAAAGAATTTAAGCTTTACTTTAACGCCGCGGGTGTTAACCCCAATATCGTTTATGAAGCGACAGACCCTTCACACGGCGCTGGAGCCGCAATTAAAGGTTCCAATACAATCGTTAACGATACTACACAGATAGACAACGGATACTCCGCTGAATTACTGATCAAGCTTGATATGCTCGGATACACCGTAAACACAAAACGCGTTGACGTTATGATGAACATTTTTGATCCCGATTTTTATCATAATGGAATGGGCGCCTGGGGCCCGGGCGGAACTTTTCACAAAACCTGGTGGGGCAGCGAGTGGGGCCCGGCTATGAGAACACTTAACTTCCTTGATGATCCGCAGAGCCTTACTGTTCTTACCGCAACCACTCCGATTACAGTTGACGGAAACCTTAATGAAATTGACTGGACAAGAAACTATGACCACCTGGTATTCGGACCTTTCGCTCCCGGAACGGCGTACGCGAAGACAGTAACAGGCGGAGTGCTTGTTAAAGGGAACGGATTTCAGGATACAACCTGGACTTACCTCCGCGCGATAAAATCAGGAACAAATTTATATATCGGCTTCTGGTCAACCGACAGATCTGTTTGTAAATTCGGTGACAGCTGGGAAGGTGACGGATTATTTATGAAGATTAAAAACTCAGCTAACGTTGATAAAGAATTTAAACTCTACTGGAATGCCTCAGGCGCAAATCCGGATATCGTGTATGAAGCAACCGATCCATCACACGGCGCGGGAGCAGCAGTAAGGCGTCAGGGAACAATTGTAAATGATACTACACAGACAGACTATGGTTACCAGGCTGAATTGTTAATTAAGCTTGATATGCTTGGCTTTACTGCTAATACCCAGTCGGTTCAGGTTATGATGAACATTTTTGATCCGGACGGATATCACGCCGGCGTTGGCGCCTGGGGTCCTTCGGGCGAATATCATAAAACCTGGTGGGGCAGTGAGTGGGGCTCATCATTCAGGACACTTACACTCTCAGCAGTCACCACACCGGTTGAGTTAACCTCATTTAACGCGGCGACCGTTAACGGTAACGTAGTTCTTAAATGGACAACCGCGACAGAAACAAATAACAGAGGCTTTGAAGTTCAGAGAAGCACCAACAATAAAGAATTCGTCAGTGTTGGCTTCATTAACGGCGCGGGAACAACCACCGAAAGCCGCAGCTACGAATTTGTGGATTCAAGAGTCCAGGCCGGCAACGCTTACCAGTACAGGCTCCGTCAGCTGGATTTCGACGGCGCGGAATCATTCTCACAGGTAATTGAACTTAACGAAGTAGCTCCGCTCGATTATGATCTTGCTCAGAACTATCCGAATCCGTTCAATCCGTCAACCACGATCAAATTCGCGGTTCCGGTAAAATCAAGCGTTACCCTTACGCTTTATAACACACTCGGACAGGAGATCAGGAGCATTGCTACCGGACAGTTCGAAGCAGGCACACACACTTTCAATCTTGATGCATCCGAACTCTCAACAGGCGTTTATGTTTACACCATCAGCGCACAGGGTGCTGACGGCAGGCAGTTCTTCTCCGCGAAGAAGATGAACCTGATGAAATAATCGCGGAAGATAAAATATCAGTTTACACTCTCCCCCGCGGCTTTATGCGCGGGGGAGGGGCTTTTTTCCGGCAATTATAATATTACCCCGCGCACGTGAAGAGATGCGGTGCCGGGCTTACGCTATACAAAATAGATTATCAACTACCATAGATGAACAATTTTAATACACAATACGGCTCATTTTCCTCTGACGGAAAAGAATACATCATTAACAGGGTGATCACACCGAAGCCCTGGGTTAATATTATTACCAACGGCAGGTACGGTATGGTAATATCCCAGGCGGGCGGCGGGTTCAGCTGGCTGGACCATTCAGAATTTAACAGGCTCAACCGCTGGCACCAGGATCTGATTAAAGACGATTGGGGAAAGTATTTTTATTTCAGTAACAACAAGACCGGTGAAGTTTGGTCGCCAGTCTGGATGCCCGTGAAGAAAGATGTATCAGACTACCAGTGCAGGTTCGGCCACGGTTATGCTGTATTTTCTTCGGTTTATGGGGGGATTAAAGTTACACTTACGGTTTTTATTCCAACCGATGAAAATCTTGAAATATGGAAATTTAAAATTGAAAACGGTTCAAAGGAAGAACTGGACCTTTCGATTGTATCATATTTCGAGTGGTGCCTTGGTTCTTCATCGGATTTTCACCGGGAATTTCACAAAACATTTATAGAGACTGAATTCAGCAAAGCAATAAACTCTCTTGTTGCGACCAAGAAACTTTGGGAGATACCGCTGGGTGACAGGGGGCACTGGAATATCGAATACCCTTATTACGGTTTTATCTCCTCAAACAAAACAATAAAAGATTTTGAAGCCGAAAAGGAAAACTTTATCGGCAAATACGGTTCTCTCGATAAACCCCGCTCAGTTACAGAAAACAGTTACTCCCGCGAAACAGGAAGGTGGGGTGATCCGATAGCCGCTGTAAAAGCAGATACAAAGATAACGGCCGGCGAGAATGATACAGTTGTTTTCTTTTTGGGTATCGGCGAAAATAAAGACGCGATCGGAAAAAGCCTTAATAAATATAAAAGCGAAGAGGCGATTAATGATGCCCTGGATAAAGTGAAGGCTAACTGGGAATCTTTACTTACGAAACTCGCGATAGATACGCCGGATGAAGCAATGAATCTTATGGTCAACCGGTGGCTTCGTTACCAGGCAATAGCCGGCAGGCTTTGGGCGCGCACGGCTTATTATCAGCAAAGCGGAGCGTTTGGTTTCAGGGATCAATTACAGGATAGTCTTGTGTTCCTTCCGCTTGATCCGTCTCTTACATTAAACCAGATAAGGCTTCACGCGCGTCATCAGTTTGAAGACGGCACGGTTTTACACTGGTGGCACCCGATAAGTGAAACGGGACTAGCAACACAGATGACTGACGACCTTCTATGGCTGCCCTATATAACATACCATTACATCATTGAAACGGGAGACTATTCAATCTTTGATATAAAAGAGCCTTACTATAACAGTGAAAAAGAAGATACCATACTTAATCATTGCTACGAGGCGATTGATAAGGTTCTTACAAGGATGAGTCCGCGCGGGCTGCCCCTTATCGGTGCCGGGGACTGGAACGATGGTTTCAGCGCAGTCGGGCTTGAAATGAAGGGTGAATCAGTCTGGCTCGCGGAATTTCTTTATGATATTCTTAACAAATTCAAGATTGTATCTAAAAGAAAAGGCAATGAGCACATTGCTGTGAAATACGCGGAGAAAGCGGAATTACTAAAAAAAGCGTTTAACGAATACGCCTGGGACGGTGAGTACTATTGGGGCGCCACAAAAGACAGCGGCGAAAAGATCCTTAGTAAAGAAAGTCAGCAAAGCAAGATATACCTTAACGCGCAGACCTGGTCGGTGATTAGCAGCATTGCGCCTGAAGAAAAAAAGAAAGCCGCAATGGAGGCGGTCACAAAGAACCTGCTTAAGGACTATGGTACTTTGCTCCTTAATCCGGCGTATTCAATCCCCGACAAATATATCGGGTACCTTACACGGTATGCACCCGGCAGAAGAGAGAACGGCGGAACATATACACACGCCGCGACATGGTCGGTATGGGCTTACGCGCTGATGAAACAACCGGAACAGGCTTATGAATCATACAAGCGCATTAACCCGGTATTAAACGGAATGGATCCGGATAAATATTCCGCTGAACCTTATGTAACTCCGGGAAATATAGAAGGTCCCGACTCTCCGAAATACGGAATGGGCGGATGGACCTGGTACACAGGTTCGGCATCTTGGTATCAGAAAGTCATTGTCGATTTTATTCTGGGTGTAAGGGCGGTGGAAGACGGCCTGCTTATTGATCCGTGCATACCAAAAGAGTGGAACAGTTACTCGGTAAAAAGAATATACCGCGATACGACATACAATATAAAGTTTATAAACAGCTCTGGCAGTTCATTCGGAGTAAAAGAAATAAAATTAGACGGTGTTGCAATTGAAGGAAATGTAATAAAACCTCAGAGCAAGGCCGAATGTAATGTTGAAGTTTATTTATAATCAACTAAATCTAACGAAAGGAAATCCTATGAAAAAATCTTTTTCTTTTTTGCTTTTTGTGGTAATGTTCACCACGATAGTGAATGCCCAGTATCCTGTGCGCCAGGATGCGTTATGGGCAAGAACAGTACCTGCCGGTACTATCACAATGGATGGTGTGCTCAATGAACCCGCATGGGCACAGGCAGAACAAATCAGCCTTGTATACGGACAGAACGCAGGCTTGCCAACAAGCGGCTGGCGTCCGGAATTCCAGGCAGATGCCGTAACAGATCCCACCCATGCCACAATTAAATTTCTCGTTCAGGGGAATCAGTTATTCCTCGGATTTGACATCCCCGACTCATCGATCGGCGGAACCTCCGATTGGGCGCGCTGGGATGGTATCCTTATGTCTGTAAAAGACATGAAAAGCCGTGACGCGACGACAAAACTTGCCGGCGCCGCGGAATACTTCCTCACTTACTGGCTTGCAGGACTTCCGAACACCACACCGGTTGTAGGTGCAAAGCCCAGGTTCGTCGGTAAGTATGGTAACTTCAATGATACCACCAGAACGCAGGAACAGAGAGACGCCTGGGATGCCGGCATAGTAATTAAAGGAGTATCTAACGACTCCGGCCGCGATACCGGATGGGTTGTTGAAATGAAAATAGACCTGACCGTTCTCGGTTACGACGTGACCAGGCCGCAGGGAGATGTTGTTCTTTTGAACTTCAGTATCTGGGACTGCGATTATCTTTTTGAAGGCGTACCCGGAAGAATCAGTTCAACAAGGACCCACTGGCAGAGCCCGTGGGGTAACGCGAATGCAAACAACGTAGCACGAATTTTCGCCCGCCCGGATGTTACCGTGTCCACATCTCCGCTTCCGTTCCTTAACCCGGAAGTAATAGTACCAAACGGTGCTTCGCTGCCTTCGCCGAATATTGACGGAAAGTTGTATGAAGAAGTATGGTCGAAAGCAGGAAGCTTCAGGATTGCCTGGGGTGACTCTGTTCTTCGCACCACCTATCCCGGCGCAGGAAACGGTTCAAGCGGACAATTCCAGCCTGAGCTGAACGGTAATCCGCGTCCTCCAATACTTGACGGAAGTAACGGAACAATTAAATATTTCTTTAAGGACAATTTCCTTTACCTTGGCGCTGATGTAAAAGACCAGCTGGTACAGGGTACGGAAGTATATGATAAAGTGGACGGTGTCGGATTCATTATTGCGCACAGAGGCGAGAGGAATGAAGAAGACGCATTATCCTTTAAGCTTATCCGTGCTAACTATAATGTCCTTGGACAGATGTCGGCGTATGATTATCTCCCGGTTCTGGTTGATTCCAATGGCGCGGTTTTCGCGGGTGCGCTTAAAGGCAACACAACCATCAACAACAACTCGGACATTGACAGCGGATACTCGATTGAAATGAGACTTGACCTTACGAAGCTCGGATACCCTGTTAACCGCGGTGACGGAATTCTTTTTATGGGCGTAGCTTTATATGATGGCGATTCATTTGATGATACGCTTAACAATTACGGCACCCGCACCTGGTGGTTCCGCGAGCACGGCGGCGGACCGGCCGCGGCCTGGATGTATATGGATCCGAACACTCCGGTTGGTATTGATGACAACGCCGCAGGCTTTGCACCGCAGTCATTCCAGCTGTACGGAAACTATCCAAACCCGTTCAACCCTATAACAAACATCCGTTATTATGTTCCTTCGGCGGGTGATGTTCAGATATCTGTATATAACACTATGGGCGAAGAAGTAAAAGTGATTAAACAGGTTGTAGCTTCTTCAGGCACTTATGACCAGATGCTTAAAGTTGACGGACTTGCTTCCGGGGTATATTACTACAGTATCAGGTTTACTGATAATGTTGAACAAAAAGCGACTTATCTCAGCGGTAAGATGGTATATCTCAAATAAATAATTAAAAAACCGGCCGGTAAACATATTGGTGAATAAATAAGTTAATAATCCTCTTGGATTGTAAGGTACCGTAAGCTCTTTACAACCGGCCGGTTTTATTTATTCACCATTTATTCCCAGGAAAACTAAAATTTAAATCCAACAGGACAGGAGTTTTGGATGATTGATCTCTACTCTATCTTCTTGAAAAAAGTCAATAATAGATTATTAACTGTTATAATCTTATTCTTTACGGTCAGCTGCACGTTCGGACAGTCCGCCGGAAAACTTGCCGGAAGAGTAACCGAAGCAGGCGGCGAAGGGCTGATCGGCGCGAATATAATTGTAATTGAAACAAAGCAAGGCGCTGCAACCGACCCGGACGGTTACTACTCGATTATTAATATGAAGCCCGGAGTATATACGGTAAGAATCGGTTACATCGGTTACCAGAGCAAGGTTATCGAAAAAGTCCGGATTTCTTCCGATCAGACAAAAACCCTGAATGTGGAACTTATGCCCCAGACGATACAGGGGGATGAGGTGATCATTACCGCAAAGAAACCCCTGGTTGAATTTAATCAGACGAGTTCCGTCTCTTCGATCAATAAAGATGAAATTAAAAACCTGCCGCTGCAAAGCCTGAATGATATTGTTAACCTGCAGGCAGGCGTTGTAGACGGCCACTTCAGGGGCGGGCGTATCGGCGAAGTTCAGTACCAGGTGGACGGTGTAACGGTTAATAATCCTTTTAACAATTCATCTTCGCTGGAACTTGACCGCTCTGTGCTTGAAGAAGTTCAGGTTATCAGCGGAACATTCGATGCCAAGTACGGACAGGCGATGTCAGGAGTAGTAAACGCTGTGCTCAAATCAGGAAGCGATAAGTTTGAGTGGTCCGGCGAACTTTACTTCGGAGATTATTATTCAACTGATACAAAACGTTATCCGCAGAACAACAGTTTTAACCCGCTTACTATCCGGAATATACAGTTAACGCTCAGCGGCCCGACCGGACTGCCTCAGACGACATTCTTCGTTAGCGGAAGGCATTACGGAAATGACGGATATTTATTCGGTGAAAGAAGGTTTAAGCCAACCGACAGAAGTGATTTTCAGAATAAAGTTTTTAACAACACCGGTGACGGAAAAAACGTCCCGATGTCAACAACATTTGAATATAACGGGCAGGCAAAAGTTTCAAACCGCTCGTTCGAAAATCTGGAGTTCAGTTATCAGGCAACATACAACTGGGCAGAGCGCTATTATTATAATCACGGACTCAGGCTAAACCCTGACGGCGCCAGCCCGAAGCTAACTTCATCCCTCACGCACGGATTAACATTTACGCACACAATAGACAAAGACCTTTTTTACAGGTTAAACCTGAGGCAAAACAGCTTCGCTTATAAAGACTACTATTATGAAAGCGTATACGACCCCCGCTACGCGGAAGCCGGCGAATTCAAGAGTGACGCGAATTATGAAAACGGCGCTATCGTGCAGGGCATTGACCTTGGAAGATACAAACAGGAAACCGATGCTTACATTGCTAAATTTGACTTGACCTGGCAATTAACCAGACGCGACTTCGTTGAAACCGGCGCTGAATTCCAGTACTCCAAAATATCATTTGGCGCTCCGGGATTTTTTGTATCTACATCAGTAGGCGGCAGCCAGGTGCTTCTGCCAAGAGAGAACTGGCCAAGAATTCCCGGTTATCAAAGCTACCATCCGAGGCAGTTTGCCGCGTACCTGCAGGACAGGATTGAATTAGGCGACCTGGTTGTCAGAGGCGGAGTAAGGTATGAATTATTTGACGCAAAGAGTTTTGTTCCGGGCGATCTTCAGAACCCGGCGAATACAATCACCGGTGCGCCCGTAAGCGAAGCAAAGAGTACATCTGTTAAATCAGCTTTCGCGCCCCGTTTAGGTTTAAGTTTCCCTATTACCGCGAGCGCCGCGGTCTATTTTTCATACGGACATTTTTACCAGTTGCCCGGGTTGGGACTGCTCTATGATAATGCAAACTATTCACTGCTCGATGAGTTGCAGGCCGGCGGGGTAAGCTACGGGGTAATGGGAAATCCTGACCTCAATCCGGAAAAAACAGTTCAGTATGAATTTGGTATTAAGCAGTCATTTGGTGAACTGATAGGATCTGAACTGACGTTTTTCTACAAAGATATTCGCGACCTGCTTGGAGTTGAATTTGTCGGTACATACTCCGCCGCGGAATACGCGAGGTTCACAAACGTAGACTTCGGAAGTGTTTACGGGGTCACACTTTCACTTTCACAAAGAGAATTCAGTAACTTCTCATCGTCTGTTGATTATACTCTTCAGTTCGCGAAAGGGAACTCAAGCGATCCCCGTGAATCCGCTTCACGCGCCGCTTCGGGTAAAGACCCGCGTCCGCGTTATATCCCGTTTGGATGGGATCAGAGGCACACGCTTAACGCGACACTTGTTTACTTTGTGGCAAACGATTTTTCAATCAGCGCCATATTCAGATTTGGCAGCGGTCAGCCATACACTCCCGAAATCGGTTACGGCTTCGGAGCTGATCTTGAAACCAATTCGGGGACAAAAAACTCCTACACGCTGCTTGACCTCAGAGGGGAAAAATATTTCGATTTCGGGCCGGTTAATTTCAGTGTCTTCCTCAGGGCGTTTAATGTACTCGGAACGCACTTCGTAAACGGATTTGTATTTAATAACACCGGCAGCCCTGATTATACACTTAATCCGGCTATTGCGCTGGCAACACTGGGCGATCCTTCCAGGTTCTATGCACCCCGCAGGATTGAGCTCGGAATTTCATTCAGAAGTCTGTAAGAGGTGATGATATGACAGTAAGACAAAACATAAAGTATATAATAGTTATAATCATCGCCGTTTTGCTTTCGACCAGTAATATGATTAGAGCGCAGGTTGTACCGGATTCATTAAGAGGAAAGATTGACGCTGAAAGGCAGGGAATTCACGATGCCAATAAAATCCGTACCCTGTTCTATAATTTCGGAATGGTAGGCGATTATCCTCCCGACCCTCTTCGCGTGGACTACAGCATATTTCATTCGGTTGAGGTACCCAAAGGAAGCGGAGAGAATTACAGCGACGGAACTACGCCGTTTGTGCTTGCAAAAGTAACCCAGACAACCGGAAGCCCGGCTTATATTATGGAAACAGGTTACAGGGAGCGCCAGGGGACAAGCCCTATTTCGAACAAAACAATGAGGTTCGAACCGCGCCCCGGGTATTTCCAGCCGGATCCGAACATAAACAAAGCAAGATCGGTAGCGCTGAGCAACGATCCCCGTACCTGGCCGGATAAGTGGATTGATAAGATAAACGATCCTGACGATCCGGGCTGGAGCAACGCGTGGAACGGATATTTTGGTAAAGCGCCAAAAGCCGACCAGGAAAGTTTTGTTGTATATGATGATAATTTTTATGATGCCTGGAATTATTTCCCCGACTCGCGCGATAATACACGCCGCGGGCTTGGGTTAAGAATTGAGCAGCGCGGATTCCAGTGGGCAAATCCACAGGCGGGTTCTGTTATCTTTTTTCACTATGACATAACAAACGAATCCACAACCGATTATAACGATAATATTATATTTGGCCTGTATATGGACTCCGGCGTGGGCGGCTCCGGTGTCGGGCAGGATGGGATTGCCGAATCGGATGATGATAACGCTTTCTTTGATAAGTCAATAGGGCTGAACCTTGTATATACCTGGGATAAATTCGGGCACGGTGTTCAGGGCAACACTGGCTACCTGGGATATTCATATCTTGAAACACCGGGCAATCCGTTTGACGCGAAAGACAATGACGATGACGGAATTCTCAACGAAAAGCGTGACGGCGGTACAGGCATAATGATCGAAGGAAAAGAAAACATACGCAACTACGTTCTTGCAAACTATGATTACGCAAAGTTCCAGCAGTTCCACGGCACACTTGAAAACAGGCCTGCTTATATAGCGGGCGTATGGTGGACTGGCGATGAAGATCTTGACTGGATAGCGGAATTTGACGATACAGGCGCTGATGGCGTTTTTGGCACTAACGATACAGGCGAAAAAGACGGTAAGCCAACCGACGGTGAAACCAACTTTGATAAAACGGATATAGATGAATCAGACCAGATAGGATTAACCGGATTCAAAATGAACAGGATTCGCGCGGGGGTCGGTTCACCAACAACCGCGGTAGACAACATTGTCTTCTTTGATGACGGAAAAGAGTGGCCCAAAAGATTGTACAACATCTTTACAACTCCGGACAGCTCTTTTGATGTTCCGCTGGTTTTAAACTATAATATAGGATTCCTTTTTGCTTCCGGGCCGTTCATACTTGAGGATGGTAAAAGGGAAAGGTTCAGCCTTGCGCTCAGTTTCGGACAGGATCTGAGAGAACTGAGAACAACCACGAAAGTTGTCCAGCAGATCTACAAGGCGAATTATCAGTTCGCGGTACCGCCGCCTATGCCTACGCTTCACGCGTTCGCGGGGGACGGCTATGTAACACTCACCTGGGATGATGCAGCGGAACGGACTTATGATCCGATCACTCATAATAATGACTTTGAAGGATACAGGATATACAGAAGTACCGACCCGACATTCCTCGATCCGCAGATAATAACCACCGGTACAGGTACACAGACACTCGGAAACGGGAAACCCCTCGCGCAGTTCGACCTTGTAAACGAACACGAAGGCTTTACAAGAACAACCGTTGAAGGAGTGGCATATTTTCTTGGGACAAACTCGGGACTCGTGCATACATACAAAGATACCACCGTTAAAAACGGGCAGAGATATTTTTACGCAATCTGCGCATATGACCACGGTGTGGACACGGTAGAGATATACCCGTCTGAAAATTCAATAACCGTAAGCCAGACGCTTCGCGGAGGAACTATACTCCCGATCAACGTCGTTGAAGTTTATCCGAATGCCGCTGTCCCCGGTTTTACTCCCGCTAATGTTTCAGCCGTACAGAAAGTGTCCGGAAACGGAACGGGTGAAGTTTCGGTAGGTGTTCTGAATTCAGCAATGGTTCCCGACAACCACACATTCAGAATTGAATTCTCGCACCTCTCCGACAGCGTTCGCGCGGAATACTACTCCCTGATTGATCTTACAGCGGGCGATACGCTTTTCATCTACGGCAAGGATCTGGAAGGCTCAGGCTCCGGACCTGTTGGCAGCGGACTGCTTCCTGTAATAAACACGCCGCTTACGATTGCAATTGATTCCGCGAGGACGGGATTCACTGCCGGAGCAGCCACAAACATTAAATATAAAACACGGTATTCCCCCTCATTTCCGGTAACCCTTCGCCGGGTAGGATTCCCCGATGACATCGAGGTTGTATTTAGTAACAATATTGTTGATACCTCCACGGCATATTTCGGCGCTCCTCTTGCCGCGAAACCTGTTAAGTTTTCTGTCATCGCGAAATCACAATCGGGCGACCGGAAACTGAAATTCCGTTTTTACAGTCCGACGGACCTTAACGCGGATAACTTCACGAAGAACGATCAGTATATAGAAATACTTACTGCGCAGGCAAGTAATCCGTCGAATCTCAGGGCAACCTGGAAAATTGAAGTTGATACCGCGGGTATGTCGGGAGTAACAGTCGTTCCCCCGGCTGCGGGCGATATTTACAGGCTTAAACTCACTCTTCCATTTTCATCGGATGATAAATTTGAATTCACTTCAGCCGGACAAAAAGTTGATGAATCGCTGGCGAGAGAGCAGTTCAAAGGAGACCCTTATGTGGTGCCAAACCCGTATGTGGGCGCGGCGAGTTTTGAGCCGCAGCGCTTCGCGGTTTCGGGGAGAGGAGAGAGGAAAATTGAATTCCGAAACCTCCCCGCGAACAGCACAGTAAGGATTTATACTCTGAGCGGCGAACTTGTAGAAACACTGCGCCACGACGGGAACATAACGGATGGCTCCGTTTCGTGGGATCTTCGCAACAGCGATAACCTGGAAGTAGCTCCCGGCTTATACATCTATCACGTAGATGGAATGAGCACGGGTGAATTTATCGGTAAATTCGCAATTATTAAGTAACGGTGGTAAAATGAAAACATATATATATAAGATTATCACTTTAGTAATTTTAACTGCCGGAATTTCTATCGCGCAGAATAAAACCGGAACAACAATCGGCCAGTTCCTTAAGATTGAACCGAGCGCAAGAATATCAGCGCTTGGTAATGCCGGTTCTTCAATGTCAGGTGAAGCAGCTGCTGTTTTCTTCAATCCGGCCGGTTTAGGCAGGATGAAGGGAATAGATATGCAGTTCACTTATAATCAGTGGCTCGCGGATATAATGTACAATTACGCGGTAGTGGCAGTTAACCTGACGGAGATTGGAACGATCGCGCTTCAGCTGACTTCTCTTAATTCCGGTGAAATTGATGTGACCACCGTTGAACAGCCGCGCGGAACGGGTGAAAGATACACAGTCACCAACTTCGCGCTTGGGTTAAGTTATGGTATGATGCTCACCGACAGGGTGAGTGTCGGGGCCACGCTTAATTATGTGAATGAAACTATCTGGCACAGCAGCCTCTCCACCTTTGGTTTGAATTTTGGTGTTCAGTATGAAGTCTATGAGAATGGCCCCCGGTTCGGAGCCAGCGTTTCCAATTTCGGGCCTTCAGCCAAATACAACGGAAGGGACCTGTATATTGACTTTGACTTCGATCCGAAAAAGTACGGTGACAATGATAAACTTCCTTCCGAACTGCGGACTGAAGAATACTCTTTGCCGACTACGTTCCGCGCGGGCGTGATCTTCCCGTTCAATTTTGATGACCAGTATAAACTGCTGGTTAGCGCGGACGCGCTCCACCCGAACGACAATGAGGAGAGCATTAACCTCGGAGCCGAAATGCAGTTCCTCAAAACATTTGCCATAAGGGGAGGATACCGTAATCTGTTCCTTCCGGACCTGGAAGGCGGGCTTACACTAGGAGCAGGAATTGACCTCCGGGTGCTCAGCAGTTATTCGCTGCGCTTTGATTATGCGTGGTCGGATTACGGCAGGCTGAACAACGCGCACAGAGTTTCAGTTGCAGTTAACTTATAAAAAGGAGCCAGAATCTTGAAAGCTAAAATTACTGCCGCGCTGTCATTAGTAATAATGATACTTTTATTGGTTGTGTTTTCATCCTGCGGGGTTAAGGAAGCACAAAGGGAATACATTCCCCTGCCGTCGGTAACGGAAGCGCAGTTTCTGGATACTCTTCAGTATTATTCGTTCCTTTATTTTGTAAATGAAATTAATGAAGAAACGGGACTGGTCAAAGACCGAAGCGCTGACTGGTCACCGTCTTCAATCGCCGCCACCGGATT
Source organism: Ignavibacteriaceae bacterium (assembly GCA_013360295.1). Taxonomy (GTDB): domain Bacteria; phylum Bacteroidota; class Ignavibacteria; order Ignavibacteriales; family Ignavibacteriaceae; genus JABWCL01. The sequence continues at coordinate 27,938 of JABWCL010000032.1, forward strand.
TGGAGTTGCCGCGTGGATAGTCGGAGCGGAACGGGGGTGGATTCCGCGCGAACAGGCGGTCAGATACGTCTCTAATCTTGTGCGTTTTCTTCTCGCTTCAGATCACCGGGGAGATACAAATTCTACGGGATACAAAGGTTTTTATTATCACTTCCTTAAAATGAATGACGGCAGAAGGGAATGGAAAAGCGAGCTCTCCTCGATTGATACAGGGCTGCTCCTCGCCGGACTGATTACCGCTTATGAATACTTCGACCGAAAAACAGACGAAGAAAAATACATACGCGAATCGGTTATCGCGATAAAAGAGAGAATTGAGTGGGACTGGATGCTGATGCAGAAAGACTATACTCAATACCCTGATCACGTTGGTTCATTATCAATGGGGTGGACTCCCGAAAGCGGTTTTCATAATATGGGATGGATCGGATATAACGAAGCAATGATCCTTTATGTTATGGCAGCAGGCGGTGACTTTAAAAATGCTGAAAGCGCTTATAAGATTTGGCTTAGTACCTATAAATGGCAGGAACCATATAAGGGGTTGCAACACTTTGTGTTTCCGCCCTTATTCGGGCATCACTATTCGCATATGTTCCTGGATACAAAGGGACTATACGACGCCCGGACATCTGAAATGAATATTGATTATTTTGAAAATACAAGAAGGGCAACGCTTACACAGCGCCTCTACTGTATTGAGAATCCGCATAAATGGGAAGGATATGATTCCCTTACCTGGGGCATCACAGCCTGCGACGGGCCGGGCGAGACCTATAACAGAGACGGAAGAAAATACCTCGGTTACGCCGGCCGCGGCACAAGCGGACCTGAGTATAATTATTTTGACGACGGCACGATCGCCCCAACGGCGGCGGGAGGTTCCGTTCCCTACGCGCCTGAGATCTGCGTCCCCGCATTGTACAATATGTTCACTAAATACGGGCCGCAGGGGCTTTGGAGTAAGTACGGATTAAAAGACGCGTTCAACCTGACCGCCGGATGGATCGGTCCCGATTATATCGGGATTGACCAGGGGCCGATAGTAATACAGATCGAGAACTACAAAAGCGGACTGATCTGGAAATACTTTATGAAAAACAAGTATGTAAGAGACGGATTGAAACGACTTGGTTTTGTTAAGAGGTAACAGGTATGTTTTACAGATTATCTTCGTTAATATTTCTTCTTACATTATTTCAATCATTCCTGTTCGCGCAGGAAAGGCTCCTTGATGGATTTGAGTCTCTTGACGGATGGAAAGTATTTAAATCCGATGGCGTTGAATTGAAGCTTTCAATAGCGGAGGGAGTTAAAGGGAAAGCGCTTAAGTTTGAATATGATTTTACAACGGGGGCGGGTTATTGTGGAGTTCAGAAGCGGCTGCCTGTAGACCTGAGTGGAAGTTTTCGTTTCAGCTATTACCTGAAGGCGGAAAGCCCCTCAAATAACCTTGAATTTAAATTGCTTGATAAACCAGGTGAAAATGTCTGGTGGGTAAATAAAAGAAACTACGAGTTCCCCGTAAACTGGCAGAGGAACAGTATAAAAAAGCGTAATGTTGAATTTGCCTGGGGCCCCATCCACGATAAAACATTGCGTGAAATTGACAAAATAGAGTTCACCGTTGCCTCGTTCGTTGGAGGCAAGGGTGTGCTTTATATTGATGAACTTACATTCGAAGAGTTACCGGCCGTACAGAATCTGAATGCCATACCCTTAATAAATGCCACCGCGAACGAAAAAGACTTACAATATATTATAGATAATAACTCGGCAACTTACTGGCAGCCTGCTGATCTTAACCCGGCGGAAATTACATTTGATTTTGGCGGCTTGAAAGAATATGGGGGTATCGCTTTTGAGTGGGGCGATTATCCCCCCGAAAAGATAGAAGTCAGCGTATCGGACAATAACAAGGAATACATTGATGCCTCCTCAGCAAAGGATCTTACGCTGCATCAAACTTACTTGTACCTCCCCGAGTCCGAATCAAGATATGTTAAACTGAAAATAACGCAGGCATTTGAGCGGCGCGTAAGCATTAAAGAAGTCCGTTTTCTTCCGGTTGAGTTCAGCCTGACCAAAAACAGTTTTATCTCGAACATTGCGGCGGGCTACGAGCGCGGATTATTTCCGAGATATTTTTATGATGAGAAATCATACTGGACTATCATCGGAGTGGATTCCGATGAAAAGGAAGCTATGATCAGCGAAGACGGTATGATTGAAGTTGATAAACAGAGTTTTTCTCTCGAGCCGTTTATCGAGAACGGCGGGAAAATTTATCACTGGGCTAACTCACAAAACACACAGGGACTGGAAAAAGATTATTTGCCTATTCCCTATGTAAAGAGAGAATCGGGTGAAACCGAACTGACCGTACAGGCATTTGCCGCCGGTACCGCAAACAAGAACTCAGTTTTGTATGTAAAATATTCTTTAAAAAACGTTTCGGATAAACAGATAAGCGGAAAGTTCCACATCGCTGTCCGTCCGTTCCAGGTAAACCCATCATACCAGTTCCTGAATATGAGCGGCGGTGCAAGCAAGGTGGGCAGCATAGAGAAAATATCCTCAGGAATTAAAGTCGACAATAAAATAATTTATCCGGGCAAGAGTGATTATAAACTCAGCCTTAGCACGATAGCATCCGGAGAGATTGTAACAAGGCTCGCGCATAAGAGGCTTGTTAAATATTATAAACTTAGCGATCCGGTTAACCTTGTTTCTGGGTTATTGAGCTACGAATTCACGCTGGCGCCGGGTGCTGTTACGGATTATTTATTTGCAGTTCCGTTCTACGGAGCCGACACAGATCATAACTCGCGGAATTTTATTAATAACGCCGGCGTGGTTTACCGCGAAAAGCTGGCGTCTGTGATTTCTGCCTGGGAAGGGAAGATAAACAGGGTTGGTTTTAAAGTGCCGGCCACGCTGCAACCGATTGTAAATACAATCCGCGCTAATATGGGCTATATCCTGATCAATAAAGATAATTACGGCATACAGCCCGGTTCCCGCTCTTATGAGCGCTCGTGGATAAGGGACGGCAGCCTCACATCAACCGCGATGATGAAAATGGGGTATAAGGAAGAAATAAAAGACTACATAAGATGGTACGGCAGTTATCAGTTCCCGAATGGGAAGATTCCCTGCGTCGTGGATAAAAGAGGCCCGGATCCAGTGCCTGAACACGACAGTCACGGTGAGTTTATATTCCTGGTTAAAAATTATTTTAACTTCACAAAGGATACCGCTTTCTTAAAAGAGATGTTCCCCCGGGTTAAAGGCGCGGTGGAGTATATGAATTCTCTGATCGCGGAGAGGTCCACTGAACATTTCAGAAACGGTAATGACAGCGTGCGCGCTTATTACGGGATACTTACCGAATCAATTTCCCACGAAGGGTATTCCGACAAACCGAGGCACTCTTACTGGGATAATTTCTTCGCGATGAAAGGTTTTGAAGACGCGGTTAGTATAGCGGGAATCATAAACGCCGAAAGCGACCTCCCGTCTCTGATCAGGAACCGCGACGAGTTTAAAAAGAATCTGTACAAGTCGCTTGAACTGGCGATGAAAACCAGGAAGATAGACTACATACCGGGGTGTGTGGAGTTAGGTGATTTTGACGCTACATCAACCACGATTGCGCTATATCCCTGTAATCAGACGGAAAACCTTCCGCAAGATAAACTTATCAACACTTTCGATAAATATTATGAGTATTTTAGCGGAAGAAAGAATAATAAAATAGACTGGACGGCTTATACTCCCTACGAAAACAGGATTATTGGCTCATACATACTTCTTGGTCAGACCGACCGCGCCTATGAACTTATAGATTATTTTATGAATGACCGGAGGCCGCGGGGCTGGGACCACTGGGCTGAAGTTGTATGGCGTAACGAGAGGATCCCGCGTTTTATAGGAGATATGCCGCATACCTGGTGCGGCTCCGATTTTATTAATTCCGCCAGGATGCTGTTTGCTTATGAGGATGAAACACACAGCCGGCTTATTCTCGGCGCGGGAATTAAAGAAAGTATGCTGAGCGGCGAAGAACTGTTAATTGAAAATCTTCCTACTCATTACGGCGATATATCTTTTTCCGTAAAGAAATCGGGAAGCAAAATTAAATACAGCCTGTGGGGAGATGATTTTACTCTGCCCGACGGTGGTATTAAAATCGCGCTTAAGTATGAAAGCGGTACGGGAAAAGTATTGCTCAGTGATAAAAAGGTGAAGTATGATAAAGGCGCTTTAATTATTAATCATTTCCCGGCGCAATTTGAAATTGATATAAAATAATTACTTTACGGATTCGTAAATATTAAGATAAGAACCATATTTTTCAAACATCAATGAAAGTCACTGCCGAACAAAAGTGCTTCCGTAAAGACGGTAAGCCATATTTCCTGATATCAGGAGAGATCCATTACTTCAGGGTTGAGCCGCGCAAGTGGAGAAAACACCTTGGACTGCTTAAAGCTTCAGGAGCGAACACAACTTCAACATATATCCCGTGGGACTGGCACGAATATGAAGAAGGCAAATTTGATTTTACCGGTGAAACTCATCCCGCGAGAAACCTTAAGAAATATTTAAGCCTTTGCAAATCGGCCGGCCTTGATGTCATTGTTAAACCCGGTCCTTATATTTTAGCCGAGTATGAAAACCAGGGGCTTCCGGCCTGGCTTCTCTCCAAACTCAGCAAAAACGCCTTCGCGCTCGATGAAAAGGGAAATGTGATCTCTCACGACCTTGTATCATACCTTTCAGATGAATTTCTATCTTATGTTGATAAGTGGTACGATAAGGTAATGCCGGTAATCGCGCGGCATCAGATCAGTGCCGGCGGGCCGGTTACGATGATGCAGCTCTGTAATGAAGTAGGCGTCTTCCAGTGGCTTTCCGGGAGAGTGGATTATAATCCGAAGGTGACAGAACTTTTCCGTGGCTTTATAAAAGAGAAATACGGAACGATTGAAAAACTTAATTCCGTTTACGGATTAAACTGTCGTTCGTTTGATGACTACAAAGTGCCGTCCGGCAGGATAAAAACAAAACAGGAGTACTGCGCTTATTTTGATTTTCATCTTTTCTTCCGCTATTATTATAATTTATACATTACCCTGCTGAAGGAGAAGATCAAAGGGTACGGAATAAGTACGCTGTTTACTCATAATATTCCCGGCTGGATATACGGACACGCGTCTGAACTCCCGATGCTTATAAGCACCTATTCTGAGATTTTCAAGAATCACCCTGATATTATCTTCGGGCTTGACCACATACCCGAATTTGTTTCTTTCCGGAACGCGCACTCTGACCTTGCGTGTAATAAAATACTCGAAGCCCTTCAGCCTGACGCGCCGGTGTGGGCGGCAGAGTTCCAGGCCGGTTCAAGGGAACACCACGTAAGGACATACGCCGACGATCTTGAAACATTTTATATTGCCTCACTCGCCCACGGTATGCGCGGATTTAATTATTATATGTTCTCGCAGGGGCAGAATCCCGAAGGGAAAGGTTTTTACGGTAAGACGTTTTACTATCAGACGGCGCTCGATCTTAAAGGGAGAAAGCTTCCTTTGTACGACAAAATAAAAAAAGTGAACGGCTATATCAATAACGAAGCGGCCAATCTCCTTTCGTCAGAGGCAAAAGCCGATATTTGCATCGGATTATATAAGCCCTACTTTTATACCGAGGTAATTTCGTCGCAGCTTCTGAAAGAGACAAAGCTTCACGTTGATGAGCTTGGGCTTTATATTGACCCGCGTTATCTCCGCGAGGAAATACTTTTTAACGGCGCGATGCGCGGACTCCAGGCGCTCAATTATGATTACGATGTAGCCGACCTCGAAGAAAGCCGCGTTAATGCACTTTTGTCTTATGGCAGCCTGTGGGTGATTACAACTGAATATATGGACGCGGCGACTCAGTCTCTCCTTGCGGAATACGTCCTTAAAGGCGGACACCTTGTTCTTTATCCCGCGGTACCCGTGAAAGACCTCTACCTGAATGACTGCACAATACTCAGAGACAGCCTTAACCTCAGTTTTGACGCTGAAGAGAGCGGCAATAAAGCTGATATCTTCGGTATAAAAGATGTTTATACAAACTTCAGGGTAAAGCAGGTTTTCCGGAAGGAAGAGAAACACGCGATTGCCTATACCGGCAGCGGCAAAGTGTGCGGTGTGAAAAAACCGGTTGGAGAAGGAGTAGCCACAGTCCTGGGATGCGCCATCGGCTACACAAGCAGCGAGCATCTCGAAGTATTTGAAATGCTCGCGGGGGGAAATAAGAAGAAAAAAGACCGGCGCACGGATGAAGAGATCAGTCTTGTTACCAGAACAAACGGCAAGCACGAATATAAATTTTACATAAACTATCATAACGAAGAAAAAAGTCTCCGGTATAAAAAGAAAAAATATACCGTTTCCCCTTTCTCTTATAAAGTATTCAGAGAAAAGAAGTGACTTTAATCCCGCGGAGAGGTGAACAGATGAAATCAAACTGTAAATATTCTATAATCCTGGCGATACTTTTTGTAAGCTTCGCCGCCGCGGATACAATTCCGCCGGCCAAACCGACGGGACTGAGCCAGATCTCGTATGAAAAGCATATTGATCTGACGTGGAACGCCAACACTGAACCCGACCTCGGCGGATACAGGATATACAAACGCCAGGGAAATGAGTTTTTATTATATACAATTATAACCGGAACACAGCAGTGGTTTACAGAGTGGTACGGATCGCTCGGAACCGGCAACTCTTATAAAATCTCCGCGTTTGACCAGTTTGGAAACGAATCCGAACTTACCGACAGTATCACCACGCTTACGAAGGAAATGTCGGATGAGGAATTCCTCGATATGACGCAGCGCGCTACATTCAGGTACTTTTGGGATTACGCGCATCCTTACAGCGGACTCGCGCGGGAGCGCACAAACAGCGGCAACACGGTAACGATCGGCGGAAGCGGTTTCGGGGTTATGGCGCTGCTGGTTGGAATTCACCGCGGATATATTACCCGCGAACAGGGGAGGGACAGGCTGCTGAAGATCGTAAACTTCCTTACTAACAGGGCACAGCGTTACCACGGCGCTTTTTCTCACTGGCTTGACGGACAGACCGGAACCACAATCCCTTTCAGCACTTATGATAACGGCGGAGACCTTGTTGAAACATCGTTTATGATCCAGGGGCTGCTCGCGGCGCGGCAGTATTTTGACGGCGCTGATACCAATGAAGTAAAACTGAGGCAGGCGATCACTTCAATCTGGGAAGCGGTCGAGTGGACCTGGTACCGCCGCGCCTCTTTCAGTCCGCATCTTTACTGGCACTGGTCCCCTAACTACGGCTGGCAGATGAACTTTAAGCTAGTCGGGTGGAATGAGACTATGATATGTTACCTGCTCGGTATAGCATCGCCCACATATAAGATACTGGCAAGTTCATTCTCGCAGGGATTCGCAAGTTCATCAAATTACGTTAACGGAAATTATTTCTACGGATATAAGCTGTTTGTCGGGTCCAACTACGGAGGCCCTCTCTTCTTCGCTCATTATTCATTCCTCGGGTTTGATCCGCGTTTTAAAAAAGATCAGTACGCGAATTACTTTTTACATAACCAGAACCACGCTTTGATTCACAGGGCGTACTGCGCTCAGAATCCAAAAGGACACCAGGGATATAATGAAAACAGCTGGGGGCTGACCGCGTGTGATAATCCGTGGGGATACTCCGCGCACGAACCGCATAATAACGATAACGGCACCATCGCTCCCACCGCGGCGCTTGCGTCAATGCCCTATACTCCCACGGAATCAGTCGGCGCGATTAAATATTTTTACCGCACGCACGGCAACAAACTATGGGGCTCATACGGGTTTAAGGATGCATTTAATATGAACCAAAGCTGGTTCGCCCCTTCATACCTCGCGATTGACCAGGGCCCGATAATCGTTATGATCGAAAATCACCGTTCGGGACTTATCTGGAATAAGTTTATGGCGAACCCCGAAATCCAGATGATGGTGGATTCGCTTTTTACGCCCGACTCCGCAACCTCCGTTAAAGAACGGGAAAAAGATGAAGCCGGTTTCAGTCTGAACGGGAACTACCCAAATCCGTTTAAGAACATTACGAACATTAATTTTTCACTCCCCGCCGAATCGGAAGTCAATATTATTATATACAACCTTCTTGGCAGGAGGGAGCGCGTGATCCGCGGAGGCAATTATTCCTCCGGGGCCCACAGCATAGCCTGGGACGGCAGGGACGACTCCGGCAAGCCGCTTCCGCAGGGCGCATATTTCTTTGCCATTGAAGCCGGCGCCGGAATTAAGACGGGCAAGCTTACTCTCATCAGATGAAGATGGTCAGGCTTTTTCCTCTTCTCCTGTTCATACTCCTTTTATCCGGCTGCCGCGGCGGCGAAACGGATAAAATGGTTATTACCTTCTGGGCAATAGGAGCGGAGGGGGAAAAAGTCGGCGCGCTTATCCCCGCGTTCGAGCGTGAAAATCCAGGAGTGAAAGTGAAAGTGCAGCAGATACCCTGGACTGCCGCGCACGAAAAACTTATCACTGCCTATGTGAGTGAGACCCTGCCTGATGTCTTCCAGCTGGGGAACACCTGGGTACCGGAGTTCCGCGCGCTGGGAGCAGTTGAACCGCTTACCGCTTATCTCGAAAAGGATTCCGTGGCAAATGAAAAGTTTTTTGACGGAATATGGGATTCAAACGTAATTGACTCCGTCATTTACGCGCTCCCCTGGTATGTTGATACAAGGCTCCTCTTTTACAGGAAAGATATTCTTGCCGCTGCCGGTTATGAAAACCCGCCCCGGACGTGGAAAGAACTTTATGACGCTTCGGTTAAAATCAAGCAGATGAATCCCCGTTACTACTCACTCTTTCTCCCTACAAATGAATGGAGCCAGTATATAATATTCGGTTTGCAGAGCGGATCGGGCATTCTTAAAGATAATAACTCTTACGGCGATTTTTCCGGACGCGAATTCCGCGAAGCCCTCGATTACGTTTCCGGTTATTTCAGGAATAAATTATCTCCCATTGATATGACCGCGGTGACGAATATCTACCAGGCGTTTGAGGAAGGATATTTTTCAATGCTCATCACCGGGCCGTGGAATATTAAGGAGATGCAGAACAGGCTCTCGCCGGCGATGCAGGATAAGTGGATGACCGCTCCGCTCCCCGCGCGCGGAGATGATTATCCGGGTGTTTCGCTCGCCGGAGGATCAAGCCTGGCAATAAACAAACTCTCACCAAGAAAAGAGCTTGCCTGGAAGTTTATCAGTTATCTCACCCGCGCGGAGGTGCAGGTGGAATTTTATAAACTTGTTTCATCTCTCCCTTCAGTTATGGAGGCGTGGGAATCGCCGGAATTAAAAAACGATAAATATCTTGCTGCTTTTTATACACAGCTTCAGAATGTAAAACCGACGCCGAAAATACCTGAATGGGAACAGATAGTTGTATCTAAGATACAGCAGTATATTGAAAGGCTTGCCGCGCAGAAGCTTACAGTGGATGAAACTGCAAAAAAGCTTGACGAAGAAGCGAACCGGATCCTTGAAAAAAGGCGCTGGATGATCTCGCGGGAGGGAAGATAAAAAATGTTCGGAAAAACAAAAATTAACGTGCTGCTGCTTTTTCTCGGGCCTTCGCTCCTGATCATCTTTTCTTTTTTCTTTCTCCCCGTGCTCGCGGCGCTGCTGCTCAGTTTTACCGATTACGATATTTACGCGCTGGGTAACGCCGATTATATAAGGTTCGTCGGGATAAACAACTACCTTAAACTGCTAGAAGACCCGATGTTCTGGACTTCGGTGAAGAATACGTTTTACTTCGTTCTTGTCGGCGGGCCACTTTCGGTGGCGGTATCGCTTGGCACCGCGCTGCTGCTGAACAGTAAACTTGTTAAACTGAAAGGGCTGTTCCGCGTTACGTATTTCCTTCCGGTGGTAACCACGCTGGTCGCGGTCGCGGTAATATGGAGGTTCATATATCACCCCCGCTTCGGGCTTATTAATTATGTGCTAAGCCTCTTTGGCATCGGTCAGATTGACTGGCTTGGAGACCCCCTCTACTCAATGCCCGCGCTTATACTGATGGCGGTCTGGAAGAACTTCGGTTATAATATGATAATTTTCATTGCCGGGCTTCAGAACATACCGGAAGACCTTTATGAAGCGGCAAGCATAGAAGGGGCATCGGAGTGGCAGCAGTTTATTTCCATCACGCTTCCGCAGCTTGCGCCTACAACTCTCTTCATCAGCGTGATAACGATGATCGGTTACTTCCAGCTTTTCGCCGAGCCGTATGTAATGACCCAGGGAGGCCCTTTGAGCAGCACCCTCAGCGTTGTGCTTTATATGTACCAGGAAGGATTCCGCTGGTGGAATATCGGCTACTCAACGTCAATCGCGTTTATGCTGTTCCTGATAATACTCATCGGGACCATCATCCAGTTCCGCCTTCAGAAGGAGAGTTAATGAAACCAGGCAGAAAAATTATACTTAACATAATTGTTGTTCTGATCGCGGTCGCGACATTCCTTCCGTTCCTCTGGATGATCTCCGCTTCCTTTATGCAGGCGGGGGAATCGAATTCATATCCGCCGAAGTTAATCCCGGATAATTTCACCACGGAACATTACGAGAACCTCTTCGGCAGGCTCAACCTTACAACTTATATCATAAACAGCCTTTTAATTTCGCTCGGCGTTACGTTCTTCTCGCTGATACTGAACTCTATGTCTGGATACGCCTTTGCAAAGTACAGGTTCGCGGGAAAGAAAAAACTTTTCAGCCTTCTGCTCAGTTCAATGATAATACCGGGACAGGTTACGATGCTTCCGGTGTTTCTTACGCTGAAGAATATCGGGCTTATCAATACATATTGGGCGATAATAGTGCCTGGGATGGCGAGCATATTCGGAATATTCCTGATACGCCAGTTCGCGATGAGCATACCCGACAGCCTTATCGAATCCGCGAAGATAGACGGCGCCGGCGATGTGGAAGTGTACTTGAAAATAATTCTCCCCCTGTGCCGCCCCATCCTCCTCACCCTCGGCATATTCACGTTTATGGGGACGTGGAACGACTTCCTCTGGCCGCTCATCGTTATGACCGACTCTTCTATGTACACATTACCCGTTGCCCTTGCCAACCTGATGGGGGAACACGTGCAGGATACGGAACTTATGATGGCAGGCTCGGTGATAACCATCCTTCCCGTTGTAATTGTTTTCCTCCTCCTCCAGAAATATTACATTAAGGGGATAATGATGGGAAGCGTGAAAGGGTAAACGTAAGATTGCCGTGACGGCTTGATCGCCCCCAATATTGATATATTCATCGAAAATATTATCGTGAAATTGCGCGTGGCAAAGAGGAGATGCAGTAAGAGATCTGAACCCTGCGATTACTTATCCCGAGAGGGAAGCCAAAGCAATACCAAACTAGCTTAAGAATACCACCGGTGATAAAACCAATACCACCGTTACCAAATAGTGCGCGGCTTACACTCTTCCCGAGATTTCCGAGCATAACCGCAAAACCCATAAACTGCTTATGCCGCTGTTCGAAGAGTTCATCTGTACGGGAAAGAATAACGGGGTTAAGAATGTATATGCGAAATTGGTTAGGACGGTACCCAAAGGCGAAATACGTTAATTGTTGGATGCACGTATCCCGCGATATCATTGAAAGAACAGCTAAAATCAAAAAAAGTCGTTCCTTTTAACTAATAGTATTATTATATTTGCGTAAAAGAATAATCGGATAGAAAATGATTAGCGAACGCACAACAGTGCAGAATTGCAAGCCCAGACAAGCGAGCCCCTATTTCAGGCAAATGCCACTGGCCCCATTTTCCCCTACATTCGTACAGAACTTTCAGACTGCGTTTCGGGAATTTGCGTAATTTCACTATATGTAAATATAAAAAAAGTGAAAAACGAGAAACTGACAAGAAAGGAAATCATTGACAACCGTTTAAAACAAGCGGGATGGAACGTGACCGACCGAACTCAGGTGATTGAAGAATTTGATATTCACTTGATGATTGTTGAAGAACCTACAACACCTTACGCCGGACACCAATACAGCGATTATGTTTTATTAGGTAAAGACGGTAAACCGCTTGCCGTTGTGGAAGCTAAAAAGACCTCAGTTGATGCCGCTCTGGGAAGGGAACAAGCCAAACAATACTGCTATAACATCAAGCAGATTTTGGGCGTTGACTTACCATTCTGTTTTTATTCAAACGGTCATGACATTTACTTCTGGGATTTAGAAAATTATCCTCCAAAGAAAGTATTTGGTTTCCCTACCCGCGACGATCTTGAGCGCTACTCTTATATTCGCAAAGCAAGAAAGCAATTAGCGGGTGAACTCATCAACACAAAAATTGCAGGACGGGGTTATCAGATCGCATCAATACGCGCCGTGATGGAAGCACTTGAGAAGCGAAAACGAAAATTCCTATTGGTTATGGCGACCGGAACGGGTAAAACAAGAACTTGCATTGCATTAGTTGACGCTCTAATGAGAGCGGGTTGGGCTGAGAGAGTTTTGTTTTTGGTAGACAGAATCGCCTTGCGTAACCAAACTCTGGAGGCATTCAAAGAGCATCTACCGAACGAACCACGCTGGCCGAAGCAAGGCGAAAAAGAGATTGCAACAGACAGAAGAATCTATATTTCTACTTATCCGGCAATGTTAAATATTATCCGAGACGAAGAAAAGCAATTGAGTCCGCACTTTTTTGACATTATTGTTGTGGACGAAAGCCACCGCAGCATTTACAATACATACCAGGAGATCCTTGATTACTTCAACACTATTACACTTGGCTTAACTGCCACACCCACAGATGTTATTGACCACAATACTTTTCAATTGTTTGAATGCGAAGACGGCGTTCCGACTTTTGCCTATTCGTATGATGAAGCGGTAAACCACATTCCGCCGTTCCTGAGCAATTTTCAGGTTATGAAGATTAAAACTAAGTTTCAGGATGAAGGGATTAACCAGCGGACGATTTCTTTAGAAGATCAGCAGAAACTGATTTTAGAAGGAAAAGAAATTGACGAAATCAATTACGAAGGAACCGAGATAGAAAAGAAGGTGATCAATAGGGGAACTAATGCTTTGATCGTCCGCGAATTTATGGAGGAATGCATCAAGGATTCCAACGGTGTTTTACCCGGCAAAACAATTTTCTTTTGTATAAGTATATCACACGCAAGACGAATTGAGGAAATATTTGATTCACTTTATCCCGAATATAAAGGAGAATTAGCCAAAGTGCTGGTAAGTGAAGATCCGCGGGTTTATGGTAAGGGTGGGCTGCTCGATCAGTTTGTTGGTAATGATCTGCCTCGCGTTGCTATTAGCGTGGATATGCTTGACACAGGTATTGACGTTCGTGAATTAGTCAACCTGGTATTCGCAAAGCCTGTGTACAGTTACACTAAATTCTGGCAAATGATCGGCAGGGGAACCCGTTTGCTTGAACCTGAAAAAATTAAACCCTGGTGTACACAAAAAGATAATTTTCTGATTCTGGATTGCTGGGACAACTTTGAATACTTCAAACTCAATCCAAGAGGTAAAGAGTTTAAAGGTCAAATACCCTTGCCTGTCCGCTTGTTTGGTGTTCGCTTAGAAAAAATTGAAGAAGCCCTGGCACAGAACATCACTGAAATCGTGGATAAAGAAGTTCAGAAAATAAAAGGACAGGTTGAATCGCTTCCTATAAATTCAGTGGTAATTATGGAAGCCCGAAATGAATTACAGCGGATGGAAGATGAAAATTTCTGGAACAACCTGACTGCTGATAAGTTGGAGTTTTTGGATGCCGTTGTGAAACCTTTGTTTCGTACAGTTTCAGATGTTGATTTCAAAGCGATGCGGTTTGAAAAGGATATCGTAGAAGTGTCACTGGCGCATCTGGCGGAAAAGACGGAGAAGTTTGAAATTCTGAAAGAAAGTATAATTGAAGAAATCGGCGAACTGCCATTGAGTATTAATATTGTCGCGAGGGAACAAGAACTGATTCGACAGGCACAAAATAATCATTATTGGGCTACCATAAATGAAGATAAGTTTGAAGAGCTGATTCAGAAACTTGCACCTTTGATGAAATTCAGGGAGTCGGTGATTCCGTTGGCTCCGGCAAAGTTCAACCTTAAAGATTATGTTGCCGAAAAAGAATTAGTGGAGTTTGGCCCCCAGCACGAAGCGTTGAGCATAGCGAAATACCGTGAACTTGTAGAAAACAAAATCAATCAACTGGTTCTAAGCAGTCCGATTTTACAAAAGCTAAAACAAGGCTTTGAGATTTCATCCGAAGAGGCTGAACAATTGGCGGAGGAACTTTACAATGAACACCCGCACATTACAGTCGACCTGCTTAGAAAGGTTTACAACCACCGGAAAGCGGCGCTGGTACAGTTCATCAAACATATTTTAGGCATTGAACAATTGGAAACCTTTGCCGTGACAGTTACAAAAGCCTTTGATGATTTTGTCGCCGGGCACAGCTACCTTGCCAGCAGGCAACTGCAATTCCTTGACCTGCTCAAGAATTTTGTATTGGAAAAGGGCGATGTGAGTAGACGTAACCTGATTGAATCCCCTTTTACGATGCTTCATCCCGAAGGCATCAGAGGTGTTTTTAATCAACGAGAGATTGACGAAATATTAATTTTAACCGAAAAAGTATTGGCGGCTTAAATGGCAAAGAAAATACCGGAGAAGTTTGATCCTGAAAAATATATGAAAATGGCAATTGATGCCATGAATAATTCAATCGAAGAACCAAGGACAGATGGCAAAGTTAGTCCGAAAGTGGGAGCGGTTCTGATTAAACCTGATGGAACAGTTGAATCTGCAAGCAGAGGAGAATTGCGGTATGGTGATCACGCCGAATTCACCTTATTGGAAAGAAAAAACCGTTCGGAGAAATTAGATGGCAGTATTTTGTTTGCCACACTTGAACCCTGCGCTCCCGGCGCACGACGCCACCCCAAATTGGGCTGTGCAGAAAGAATTGTTAATGCACGAATTATGGAGGTGTGGATAGGAATAGCAGACCCAGACCCCGATGTTGACAGGAAAGGAATTAAGTATCTGGAGGATAACGGAATCAAAGTCCGGATGTTTTACCCGCAGTACCAAAAAACAATAAAAGAAGTCAATAAGGAGTTTTTACAACAAGCTATAGAAAGAGCAAAAGATAAAAATAAAAAGGATAACGTAGTCCTTTCAAATTTTGAAAACCCGGTTCCATCTATGGACTTGAAACAATTTTCAGAGAAAGCTATTCAGTATTACATCAACCAATCAAAACTGCCTTTTGCTTTAAACTCAAAGGAATTGTGGCTTCATTTTGAACACGCGGGAATTGTTAAGCGTGAAAAACCAACAAATCAGGACGGGTATATCCCCACGGGATTTGGCATCCTCCTGTTTGGCGCCAATCCACGAGAAAAATATCAGCAAGCGGTTGTTAAAGCGAAAGTTAAATACGGAAACAATGACTCGATTCCCAAAGATTTTGAAGGCCCGCTGGTTTTGATTCCCAAAGAAATTGAATTATGGCTCGAACAAGTTTTACATTCGGAAGTCAGCCGCGAACAATTCCAACGGAAAACCAGCACACTCTTCCCCATCGCGCCTTTACGCGAAGCTATAATCAACGCCCTGGCTCACCGTGATTATGAACAAGAAGGAGCAAAAACCTATCTTGAAATTAATGATGATAAAATTGTCGTAAAAAGCGCCGGCTTGCCTGTTTCGCCAATTTCACTTGAAGATGTTAAATCATTTAAAGCTTCTTCCTTAAGCCGAAATCCGAAAATAACTTACATTTTTAACAGAATGGGCTTAATGGAAGAATCAGAACTTGGGATGGAAACCTTTAAGGGAATGCCGGCAAAATATAAATTACCCTTGCCATTTTACGAATACAAAGCCCCCTATTTGTCCTTAACATTTTCCAGAAGTCTTGAAGCCGTTAAATCCGTTTCAGGAATAGAAGAATTGGGTAATTTGAATGAGGATGAATTAAAAGCTTATGAGCTTTTCAGAAACAAATTATCTTTAACCAAAAGTGAGTTTGCTGAAAAATTAGGTTTACCCACCAGAACCGCAGAAAGGATGTTAAAGAAAATGGTTGATCTGAAACTTATCCTTAAAAAGGGTGCAGGTCCAAATACGAAATATGTTATTAATGCCTAAGTTTCCCGCCAAATATTCGCCATACTGGCGAGATAATTCTGATTCTAACGGGAATTCCGCTGTATCTCGCCAATATCCCGCCAAACTGGCGAGATTCCCGAATCATAGCATAGACACAAGCATAGGCACTTTGTCTATGCTTAAAAATTTAAGGATAGAATGTTACAAAACAACGCACAATTAAAATCACTTATTGACAAGCTCTGGCAGAACTTTTGGGAGGGCGGCATAGCCAATCCCTTAACCGCCATAGAGCAAATTACCTATCTTATTTTTATGAAACGCCTGGACGAACTGGAAGCAAAACGGGAACGTGACGCCGAATGGACCGGCGAAAAATATATTTCCCGTTTTAAGGGTAAGTTCAAAGTGCCGGGGAGCGGCGAAAGCATTGATAAAAACGAATTGCGCTGGAGTGTGTTCAAACATAAGCCCGCGGATGAAATGCTGATGCACGTGCAGATGAAAGTGTTTCCCTTTTTGAAAGATCTCAACGGAGAAACCTCCCCCTTCACCAAACACATGGCGAATGCCGTGTTCATTATGCCAAAAGCCGCTTTGCTGGTTTCCGCCATCAAAATAGTTGAAGACATTTTTAAGGAGATTGAAAAAGACGCCACCGAGGGCGGACAGGCTTTTCAGGATATACAGGGTGATGTATATGAGATGCTGTTGAGTGAAATTGCCACTTCCGGTAAAAACGGACAGTTCCGCACCCCACGGCACATTATTAAACTTATGGCTGAACTTGTTGCTCCGCAATTGGGTCAGCACATTGCCGATCCCGCCTGCGGTACAGGCGGTTTCCTTTTAGGGGCTTATCAATATATTCTCACCGATTTGGTACGGAAAAAAGACTCCGCCAGGCTGCAGAAAGATGAAGACGGTTTTGAGCGTGCAGCCATCAGCGCCGTGCTTACGCAAAAGGTAAAAAACATTCTCGACCAGAGCTTTACCGGATATGATATTGATACTACGATGGTGCGGCTGGGACTGATGAATATGATGATGCACGGAATTGACGAACCCAAAATTGATTATAAAGACACGCTGAGTAAAAGTTATAACGAAGACAGCCGCTTCGATATTGTTATGGCTAACCCGCCGTTTACGGGCAATATTGACAAAGGCGATATTAACGAAGGGCTTAAACTTCCCACCACCAAAACCGAACTCCTTTTTGTTGAACGCATTTTTAATATGCTTAAAATGGGGGGAACGGCGGCGGTGATTGTACCGAGCGGTGTAATACAAAACAGCGGCAAGGCATTTGAAGCGGCGCGGAAACTGATTATTGAAAAAGCCGAACTGAAAGCTGTAATAGCCGTGCCGAGCGGCGTATTCAAGCCTTATGCAGGAGTTAGCACAGCAATACTAATTTTTACCAAAGGGGGAGAAACCACTAATGTCTGGTTTTATAATATGCAAGCGGACGGCTACACATTAGACGATAAGCGAAATAAAATTGCCGAGAGCGATCTTCCCGATATTGTGCAACGCTATAAAGTCAGAGACGCGAAGAAAGATACCAACCGGAAACTGAAATACTTTATGGTGCCGAAAAAGGAAATTGTAGAAAACAAATACGACCTGAATTTAAGTACCTACAAAGAAGAAGTTTATGAAGAAGTGGTGTATGAAAAACCGAATAAGATTTTAAAGAAGTTGTCTGATATTGAACAATCAATCAATAATGGCATTAATGAATTGACACAATTGACCAAATGAAGATGATGCGACTTACAGAAATTGCTCCATACTCTGGAAAGAGAGTTCAACCATTTGATGGTGCGAAGCGGTATATGTCAACCGGTGATTTGAAGGGAGATAATCTAAATTTTGAAGATGTAACTTATAAAACTAAACCATCAAGAGCAGATATACTGGTTAGCGAAGGAGATGTTTTGTTTGCTAAAATGACTAATACAAATAAGGCTTTAATTATCGATAAAGAACTTGATGGAATAATAGTTTCTACAGGATTTTCGGTTCATAGACCGATAGAGAAGCAGTTGTTTAGTGATTATTTCCTGCATTTCCTAAGACATGATAGTTTCCAAAGACAGAAAAACAAACTGTGTACAGGAGCAATTCAATCTGCAATATCAAATAGTGGTATAGAGAAAATTCTAGTACCAATACCTCAATATTCCGAACAACTCCACATTGCCAAAATATTAAGCAAAGCCGAAAACCTGATAGCCCAGCGCAAAGAAAGCATCCGCCTGCTGGATGAATTTTTGAAAAGCACGTTTTTGGAGATGTTTGGGGATCCGGTGAGAAATGAGAAGGGGTGGGAAATTTGCAGTTTAAGCGAATTAGGGAGTTTAGATAGAGGCGTTTCAAAAGCAAGACCGAGGAACTCGCCTGACTTATTAGGTGGAATTTATCCGCTGATACAAACAGGTGATGTTGCAAATTCGGGAGTTTACATAACCACTTATAAACAAACCTACTCTGAGTTTGGATTGAAACAGAGTAAACTATGGTCGAAAGGAACGATGTTAATTACTATTGCAGCCAATATTGGTCAAACAAGTATCCTTTCGTTTGATGCTTGTTTCCCTGACAGTGTTGTTGGCTTAGTTACCGACAAAAAGAAATCAAGTGTCTTGTATGTGCATTTCCTATTTAAATTCTTGCAGGCATTATTGGAAAGTAAAGCCTCGCAAACTGCGCAAAAAAACATCAACTTAGAAATTCTAAGAAACTTAAGAGTCCCTTGTCCACCCCCAGAACTCCAAACACAATTCGCGGTAATCGTAGAAAAAACCGAAGCGCTAAAAATTAATTACCAAAACAGTATGCAGGAGTTGGAGAATTTGTATGCCAGTTTGAGCCAAAAGGCGTTTAGGGGGGAGTTGAGCATTAAATCAACAACGGTGTAAATGGAAGCTAATAATAGCCTTATATCATCCTTAAAAGCAGGTATTCTTAAAAAGAGGGTATCTTATCAAAAGAATACTTGGTCGCCTATATCAAAAGAAATGACCATCAGCGAAGTATTGCAGGAGATACATTCTGATAGCCATAAAACTCAAGTTGATAAACTTCGTGATCTTTTACGAAACGATAAAAAAGATGAATACAATATTCACAAGAAGATTCTTCCGGCAGTAACATTTTGCGCGACATTTAACGGTGAGAGAAAAAAATCCAAAATTAAAGATTACAACTCGTTAATTGTTTTGGACATAGACAAGATTGATGAACAAGAACTGAAGAGAATTAAAGAGTGCTTGAGCGCCGAGCCCATTGTTCTTTCATTTTGGGAGTCACCATCAAAAAATGGGCTCAAAGGCATTGTATCACTAAGCTATACTTTTGAATTAAATACCGATAACATAGACAGTGTCCATAAAGCCGCTTTTCAAAAACTCGCTTGCTATTTTAAAGAAAAACATAATATTGTATTAGACAATAGTGGAAGCGACACAACACGACTATGTTTCTTTTCGTATGACCCATTTATTATTATAAAAGAAGAAGTTGTTCAGTATGAAATAACCGAATCAGATGTTTCGTCAATATCAGTAAGTGAAGAAACACCTAAAACCACAAATCTTATTTTTGCCAGCAACAGGGACGCATTATATAATCCCCACAAAAGAAATGCACCCGGCGACAGACACACCATTTCTGCGATTATCAGATATTTGAAGAAAAACAAACTTTCAATCACCCATTCATATGAAGAGTGGTATAAAGTTGCTATGGCGATAGCGAACTCATTTACTTATGACATTGGAGAGAAATATTTTCTTTACCTTAGTTCATTAGATACAGCAAAATATAATGAGGTGGAGTGTAAAAACTTTTTAGTCAACTGCTACGAAACCAGAAGTGGGGCGATAAAATTTAAAACAATTGTATATTTTGCAACTCAAAAAGGTTATATAATAAAAAACCAGAGGGATAAGGGTTCTGAGGCGGTAGATGAAAATTTATCGCATGTTTCATCCTCAAAGACGGTTATTCACTTGCCAGAGGACATAAAAGAGTGAAGCGACATATGTCAGTATCTTTGTCAGAATGTGGCTAAATGCCAATAACTGGAACCCTTTCCCTTTGTTTATTCTTTGAGCAATGAAAGATTTTGAAACATACTTTTCCAGCGATGCTATCATTACATATTTATGTAGACTAAGGGCAAAAGTTGCGAATAATCGGAACAAAAAGCATCTGATTCATTTACTTACGAATTCGGATAAGTATAATTATCATGTAAGAGATTCGGTAAAACATTTGACTATTGAGATTATAAATGAAAACGGGTATGCGAAATATGAAAGGGAGTTTCTGAACCAGTTACGTACTCTCTTGCCACCAAGAAAAAAATGGGTAAATCTTGGCGGCAATTCCCGAATTAATAAGAGTACGAAACAACTGATATCTTCCAGCAAGAGAAATGAATATTCAATTATTAAAACAATAAAATCCTTCCGGAAGAAGTCTCCTGGCGAACCTTGGCTATTGGCTCTAGATGATTTTATAAAAGACATTAAGCAATCCGTAGCATCCGGTGAATATAAATTAACAGCGCCTACAATCTATCCAAAGCTAAAGAAGGAAAAGCAATTTAAGGGAGAAAATGACTGCCGCCCAATCTGCTTGTTCAATTTGAAAGACCGCATCATACTGAGTATTACAAACAAATACCTAACAAGGTTATTTGACCCCCTTTTTGAAAGTTGTTCTTTTGCGTTTAGATCTAAGAAAAACAAAGCTGAAACGGCTATTCTTAATCATCATGATTGCATAAAAGAAATCCTGGAATACCGACAAAAGCATTTGAACAAGCCTTTGTGGGTTGCTGAATGTGATATAGAAAAGTTTTATGACACCGTGAATCATAAAATCGCTAAGGTGCTATATGATGAATTAATTCTCAAATGTAGAGATACATTTAAGAATTTGGACTTCAGTAAGCCGTCACATATATTTAATCAGTATCTTGAATGTTATTCATTCAATAAAAACGTTCTCTTATCAGAGAGCCCAGAATATTGGAAAAGCTATGATATTCCCAATGGACACTTCCCCTGGGTTTTAAAAGATTTTATTGAGCTTGACTATTACAATAATATCGCTAACGAAAGAATTGGCGTTCCTCAGGGAGGAGCTCTATCCGGCCTTATTGCCAATATAATGCTCAATGTTGCAGATAAAGTTGTATTGCAATCGGGGGCATTCTACATTAGATTTTGTGATGACATGATAATATTGCATCCGGAAAAAACAACATGTGAGGTTGCAAAGGACCTTTATGTTAATACTTTGAAGGGCTTAAAGTTAGTGCCACATAAATTTAAAAGTGATTCTGAACTTGTTGAGAAAAGGGAGAATAAGTGTAAAGAAAGAAGAAAATTGGGAGAATACTCCTATGAGGCATTCTGGAATGGAAAATCGAAAGGCCCGTTCAAATGGGCATCCATTAAAGATGAAGGTTTTCCGTGGGTGGGATTTGTGGGATATGAAATACATCATGAGGGGCATATTAGAGTGCGAAAAAAATCATTTCTTAAGGAGCTAAAGAAACAAAATGATGTCGTGAGCGATATTAAAAAAGCGGTGGAGTATGGTCGGAGAAAAAGTGAACGCTCGGTAACTGAATCCGCTATTCACAGACTTGTTGGAATGTCGGTTGGTCGTGTTAGCTTAAGGAACTATAAAACCGTGTCAAATGATTTGTGTTGGAAAAATGGATTTAAGGAATTGAAACCCAATAAATATTCTGTTCAGCAAATAAAACATTTAGACAGAAATAGAAATAAACTTTACTACGATCTTATAAGAGATTTAAAAAAATCCAAAAAAGAAGAAAATAACATCGTTGAATCAAAACCAAGACAAATAATTGACTTCAATAAACCGTTTAGTTATTACTATCAGATTATTGTGAGAGCAAAAGATGATGAAAATGACGGTAGCAATAGCACTGTGGAATGAAACTTATCCAACTTAGCAAGCCCACTTAACTCGATAGAACAAATCTACTTCGATGAGGAATAATTATTTATAATGGCTAATCGTTGGGGCGTAACGCCAATTGTTGAAGATAGGGATATACAAGTTTTTGTATCCTGAGATTCGCGGAGTCGGAAGGTTTATTAAGATAGGACTGCCGGCGCCGGAAAATACTCACCGGATAACTACCTTGGCGAGCGTAAGGCAAAGCAGAAATAAAACCACCCCGCCGCAGGAAAATACCTGTCCCCCCGGGGGATCCTGCGTTACATAAAAACTTTGATCATTGATCATTGGTATTTGATCATTGCCCCTGGTCTCTGTTCTCTGATCCCTGCCCAAAACCGTCGCAGGAAAATACCTGTCCCCCCGGGGATCCTGCGTTACATAAGGCTCTGATCATTGATCATTGGTATTTGATCATTGCCCCTGTTCCTTGCCCAAAACCGCAGTAAGCAATTGTTAATAGAAAGCGGATTTCCTATTTTAGCGGTGTAATTATTGAAAATCCGCCGGAGGCAGAAGGTTGTTTCCGTTCCGGTTCGCGGCCAGAGTACACAAACTAAGAAAAGGTTTATTGTGTGATATTAGGTTTTCTGAGCGACATTCACGAGGATATCCGTTCGCTTGAGCAGGCGCTGAAA
>JABWCL010000033.1 GCA_013360295.1 Ignavibacteriaceae bacterium
CCGCAGCATTTAAAAAGATAAAGGCGCGGTTTGCGCCGCGCCTCTTTCATTTAAGTTCTGATCCGGTATTTACTTAAGCAGCATAAGCTTTCTTGTCTGTACAAAACTCCCAGCCTGCAATTTATAAAGATATACTCCGCTGGCTAGTTTTGAAGCATCTAAACTTACTTCATGATAACCCGGGGGTTTATCTTCATTTACAAGTTGAGCAACCTCGTTGCCAAGCATATCATATACAAACAGCTGCACCCTCCCCCCGGCCTTTAAGCGATAAGCAATAACCGTAGAAGTATTAAACGGATTTGGGAAATTAGCAAATAATGCATTTTCTTCTTTATTTTCCTCGTTCGATACACCCGTTGGGTTTACAACGAAGTAATACAATGAACCTGAATTAGAGAGCCCTCTCTTATCCTGCGGGGAGCCAACTTGAAATTTATTACCCGAGAAATCCACATACTGACCAAACGCCTGGCCAAACAGGTGGTCGGTTGGTTTCAGCGAGAGTACCGGGATATCGGTGCCCGTGCTTAGTTTATATAGAAATGCATAACCGTCTGCCTGAACATCACCGCCACCCAGCGCCCCTACGAACAGCGTATCGCTCCTGAGTTTAATTGAATTGCCAAATCCCCGGATTGACCTTACAGGTGCGGATAACTTCCGCCGGAGTTTAAAGGGCGGAAAACTATCATATATGTAAACCAGGCCGGTATAATCATCCGGTGCGCCAATCCCGCCTGGTGCGCTGATTATGAGCTGCGATTCATTGGTGGCTATTTCAGTTCCATACATTGTGCTGTTCGCAGGGGTATCAGGTAAAAGCGTCGTGATGTAGGTTAACGTCCCTCCAGAATCTCGGAATATATCTACTGCACCGACGAATAGCGCAATATCCTGCGCTTGCGGGGCGCCCACAAAGAGATACCCGTTGTTCAGACTAACCGCAGCACCAAAATTCTCAGCTTTTTGGGGAACCCGTCTGAACAGCACTGTATCCTCTACTAGGGTAGAATCAGTTACGGTAAATGCCATCACCGCTCCGCTATACATCGTTTGTGTATAAAAGGCGGTTCTTGATCCAATAACTAATCTGGCCCCCTTTTTATCAATGTCACTCCCGAAATAACGAGCTCTGGGATAGTTGCTAATAATTCTTCCCAGATATCTTAACGAATCGCCCTCCGGTTTATAACAATAAACCGCTCCTCTATCTGCCGTACTACCGTTTGCCGAATCGCGCACCGCAGATATATATACAATATCATCAATAAAATGTATCCAGAACCCAAAAAATGCGTTGGCATGTCTGGTAGGGGGTATTATTATCCTAGGTGAGGACTGAAGAGAGTTTGAGTTAAAGAGAAATGCCGCCCCGGTGTTCTCTCCGTACTTATCATATTGGGGCGAACCGGCAATAAAAAGGTTATTGACAAATACCGGTGACACCCCAAAAAAATCGTTCTCGTGTGCCGGGTTCAGCCGGAATTTATACTGCTGTATTACCTGAGCATAATAGTTCCCGGTCAACAGAAAAAGGATTAGTATAGCAATCAGTCGCATATAATTCTTAACTTAGATTACAACTACCTGGCGATGACAAAACGAGAAAAGTATTTCTCACTTCCGGCAATTAACTTATAGAAGTATACTCCTGGTCTTAAATCTCCGCAGTCAACCTTAAGATAATGCTCTCCTGTTGAATATTCTTTAGTTCCGAATTTCTTCAAAAGTGAGTTCCCCTGAATGCTTATATCTTTGGTACTGTAATTACGGGGAGCAATGGCAGAATGGGCACATACAGTCGCCAAATTAGCATATGTGCCACTGAGTCTGATCGGAGAATTTGAATTCGGAACTTCGTATAGAACAAACTTGGTAACTTTAGAGGATGTAGAGTTAAAGGTTTGGAAACACAATTCCACCTCTGGTGCTTGTTCCTGGGAGAAACCGTTAGAGGGGCAAAAAACGAAAATCATTGTTATATATATATATAACGGATCTTTTCAGCAGTAACATAAGTATATCCTTTTTTATTTATTTATTGTTTTCCGCTTTATCAGCGGCTTTATAAACGCTTTTTAAGCATAGATAAAGAGAACAATGGAACAGACTGCATTTTATCTCCTGAAAAATAATAAAATTGCATTCCAAAAGCAATTGCGAAAAAATCATTCTTTACAGCAAATTTATCTCCCACT
The DNA here is from genome assembly GCA_013360295.1 of Ignavibacteriaceae bacterium. Taxonomy (GTDB): domain Bacteria; phylum Bacteroidota; class Ignavibacteria; order Ignavibacteriales; family Ignavibacteriaceae; genus JABWCL01. The sequence goes on from JABWCL010000033.1 coordinate 2,202, forward strand.
TATCACCCGATATTTGCCGGGATTCTTCGCGGCGGTAAATTTATTCTCAATTATGGCAACCCTTATATTGATCTCCGCCTTTTTAGTTTCCTTAACCCGGCAGCAGAATGTCTTCAGCCATTTGCGTCATTGCATCAATTTATTTATCTCTGATAATTCCGCAGCATTTAAAAAGATAAAGGCGCGGTTTGCGCCGCGCCTCTTTCATTTAAGTTCTGATCCGGTATTTACTTAAGCAGCATAAGCTTTCAGCATCAAAGGTTACTTCATACAATCCCGCGGCTTTTTCACCTTTCGCAAGTTCCGCTATTTCATTGCCAAGCATATCATATATTTTCAGCGATACTTCTCCCGCTGCCGGCAAACTGTATAAAATCACGGTCGAAGGATTAAACGGATTCGGGTAATTCTGGAATAACTTGTAATCAGCGACGGTAATGTCCGCGTATTCCTCCTCAATACCGGTCAATAATCCCGGTTCAGGTGCAGGCAGGCGCGAGGATGTATATAGCTTGAACTCACCGGGCTGAAGATAAATATTTGCCGCTGTGTTAGACACATTAATACTGTCCGCGTTAAAGTAGTCATACCACCAGCCTGTTGACTGGAAGTTCGGTTGTATGTTTGCACCCACAACATCAAAATTACCGAGCACGACCGCGTTCATTGAACCGTGATTAAGATGAATCCGTTTCATCGCGCTATTAGCTGCAATTGTAAAATTATCCGTCTTGAAAACCGGATAAGTTTTTTTAAGATTTATAAGTGTTGACCACGTGCGATACACTTTCGCGCGCCTTGCATCGAGGGCATAATCCCACCGGATTGGTTTTTTATCCGTGCGGCTCGCGCTTGTGCCGGTAGGATAGTTTATCGAAAAATCATATCCCAGTTCTCCAAACTGCCAGATCATCTTAGGGCCGGGAATCGTGAAGAAGAATGCCCCCGTCAGCTTAACCCTGTTCAATGCCTGCGCAAGCTGCTTAATATTATAGTTACCGGCAGAATTTCCATACTGAAGGTTTTTATACATCACCCTTTCTTCATCGTGGCTTTCCATATACCCGATGACGTGAGGATTGTTCCACCCTCTGTTCTTGTAAGAAATCCAGGAGAAATCTGATTTACCGTTATCGTGATAGCCCATAGCCGCCTCGCTGTAAGCGTGATTATGATTTCCCCAAAGCATCATTCCGTAATTGGCGAGCACGGTTTCTTCGCTGTTATCCGCGAAGTGTTCAAGGATAACATATGAACCCGGCGCGACCTCCCACATCCTGTCAGCTATTCTCTTCAGGATGTTAATTCTGGACTGGTCATACTGCCCCCACGCTCCGACGTTTCCAAGAGTATAATTCTGAGTAAAACCTTTGCTCAGGTCAAAACGGTAACCGTCAACTTTATACTCAGTAACCCAGAACTGCACTACTCTGTCAACAAAATCCTTGGTTGCCTGACTCTCGTGGTTGAAATCATAGCCGACATTATAATCGTGTTTCGGCGATTGATTGAACCAGGGATTGTTCGCGGCCGGGCGGTTGTTTGCCGCATCCCAGTACTGGCGTACCATCGAGGAGTTGCCAAAAGAATGATTAAGTGTAATGTCAAGGACAACAGCTATACCATTCTGATGGCACTCATCAATAAATTTCTTAAGCATATTTTTATTGCCATAATACTTATCGGGCGCGAAATAAAATATTGCATTGTATCCCCAGCTCTCATTCCCTTCGAACTCGTGTATCGGCATTAGCTGTATGGCATTAACACCGAGGCGCTTGAGGTATCCGAGCGTATCAAGTATTGACTGGTATGTATGCGCGTTCGAAAAATCCCTGAGCAGCAGTTCATATATAACCAGGTCGGTTTTCTGGGGGCGGTTGAAATTGGGAACCTGCCAGTTATATGCTGCCTGGGCTGTTTGCAGCACGCTAACCAGGTGAGTTGTTTTTCCTGTCGGGTATGGTTTAAGATTCGGGTAAGTAATACTTTGAATGTATTTGTCATTCCACGGATCAAGAATTTTCTCCGTATATGGATCCGCCAGCCTGAGTGAGCCGTCAACAAAATACTGATAAGCATATTCAGTCCCCGGCGCGAGATTATTAATTTCTACCCACAACCGTTTCCCGTCACTTGTTCTTTTCATATAATGAGCCGGATCAACTTCCCAGTTATTAAAGTCGCCGATCACGTAACCAAACTGTTTTTCCGGGGCGTAAAGAACAAGGGTCGCGGAAGTAACACTGGTATAATTTATGCCATCCTTGATTCCCACGGGGAGGTCCTGCGTAGCAACCGCCGGCCTTACAACAAAATAAACTGAATCTGCCTTATACTGAGCCGAGGAATTTGTTGCCGCGGCGCGTATGTATTTTTTTCCGGTGGTGGTCGCGGTATAATTGACTGTTAGCGTAGTGTTGGTTGTCTGATTTATAAGCTGATTATCAACATATATGGCAAGATTATTTGAGCCGGTGGAAACAGCAGTGATCTGTATAGTTTCCCCGTTTGTCATAATTATCGGACGGTTCTCAGGAAGCGTAATCGCAACATTCAGCCCGCCTGTGGCAAGAGGCATATAAATGTCTCCCCCCTCGGCAGTCTTAGCTTCCCGGTAAGGTGAGGTAGCGCTTCTGAAAACAAAGGCAACCTGCAGTATGGTCTCTGAACCCGGTACTCCATAGAATGAGCGGACACTCGGTTTTATCTTGAATTCATATAAGTCCGTGCCGATCCTTGTAAGTTTAGTCTCGGGAGTATTTACTCCCCAGTTTGTTTTAACGTATTTCCAGTCAGAGCCGGAAGAGCTTAAGTTTGTTATAACTCCGGTATGGGCATAAACATCCCCGGTATAACCCATCAATCCCTGGTTCCCCAACGCCGCGTTAAAAATGATCGTAACAGAGTCGGTGTGAGTGGGGAAATAGGGATTCCAGGTAATAAGCTGCGAGTATCCCGTGATACCAAAAAGAACAAATAGCAGCAAAAATTTTTTAATATTTTTCATCATTCAACTTTCCTATTATGGCCTGAACTATTAAGATAATCATTTAGGTTTTGTAATAAAATTCATATTGGTTTCACCGTACCGGTCATTTCATACCTGTAAATTGCAGGACGATTTCCCTGCGCCTCGCCCTGTTGTCAAAATCAATAAAAATCACCTGCTGCCAGGTCCCGAGCAGCAGCCTCCCCCCCGAAAAGGGAACTGTAAGAGACGGCCCCTGAAGCGCAGCCCTCAGGTGCGAGTGCCCGTTTCCGTCGTGCCAGGTGTTATCGTGTTCGTAATCCGCTTTTGACGTAATTAGCCGCTCCATAAGCCGGGGATAGTCCTTAAGCAGCCCCGGTTCGTACTCGATGGTTGTCACCGCGGCGGTGGACCCTACCACAAATATCAAAACATTTCCCTCCCTCATTCCGGTTCCGTTAAGTTCTTTTTCAATATCCTCTGTGATATCAATAATATCCGTATTGCCTGAAGTGGATTTAATTATTCTGGTTGTTTTTATCTCTGTCATTTCTTTGCCGAAATTAATCTGAATTAAAATATAAATATACTCATCACCGCAATGACGGGAATAAATTTTCCCGAACCGTTCAGTGAACCGTTCACTTGACCGTGCATCCCTGTTTTTGTTTCTTTGGAGTAAAAAAATATGAAACCACTATTAACAAATGACCAGATAAAGTCAGCCGCTTTCCGTCTGAATTGCGAACCCGAAGCCCTGGAAGCCGTAATATTAACCGAATCCAACGGCAATGGATTTCTGCCGGACGGCAAACCTAAGATATTGTATGAGCCTTTTGTTTTTGGCAGGCTTACAAAAGGGCGTTATAACGGAGTTAAGCTCAGATTCAATAATATTCTTTTTCCACTGTCGCTTACGGGGAAATGGGTCAGGACTCTTGCGATGTACGGACCGGAAAGTATTCAGCATATTAAACTCGCGGAAGCGGTTAAACTAGACAGAGACTCTGCATATAAGGCCTGTTCGTGGGGTAAATTCCAGATCCTGGGATTGAATTATGAGTTATGCGGATACAGTGCGTTAGAAGAATTCGTAACTGATATGTGTCTTTCCGAGGAAAAGCACCTTGAGGCATTTATAAACTATGTTCTTTCCATGGGACTCGATGTTCTATTACGGAAGAAGGACTGGAAAGGTTTTGCCGTTAAGTATAACGGAAGTTTTCAGCGCCTCAATAACTACAGCGGGAAACTTTTGGACCATTACAATAGGCTAAAAAAAGCAGGGGATGAGCATCGTGATAAAGCGCTGAGTGGGGCTTAAGCCGCTGAACGCATATAAAATTATTTTGCCGCTTATCATATAAAATTCACGATTAAATAGTAAATTCATATAATAGTAACGTAAATAATTTTAACCGGTAGAACCATTAAAAGAATTTTAAATAATCTCCATAAAATATATATGAGCGAACTGAGTTATTCCGACATTGAGAAGCTCATTAAAAAAGACGCGCCCGGAATATACCAGTATTATCTGAGCGAAGTGAAACCGCGCGGCATACACCGGAGCCGGTTCACCCTTCCATTCTATATGGCAAAAGATCTTTTTATGGTCTTCCTGATGAAACTTACACCGCTGCGAAGGCTTTTTTACACAGCCGCTCTCGTACTCTTTCTCTACTCAATGTGGGTTAACCACTGGAACCTCGCATTTCTTTCATTTCTAATGTTCAATGTGCTTCTTGCGTTTGAACTGGCGGATAAACTGACAGCAAAGGATGAACTTGATACCGCAAGGCGCATTCAGATGAACCTTATGCCGACGCTCCCGGCTCGGATAAATGACTTTGAGACGGTCTGCCACGCCGAAACAGCCAAAGACGTCGGAGGTGATTACTGCAATTTCATTCAAGCGGCAAACGGACATAAAGATTTTATAATGATCGGCGACATCTCCGGTAAAGGAATGAGCGCGGCTCTTCATATGGTTCAGATGCACACAATCGTTAATCATCTTTCGAAAGAAGTGAATGATTCGGGGGAACTGCTGAAGGGTTTGAACAAAGAAGCTGTGGGGATACTTGGGAAAGAAGGATTTTTCACGGCATCAGTTCTTACACTTAGTGAGACCCCGGTTGTAAACATCCGCCGCGCGGGACACCTACCGGTTATCCATTATTCAGTAGCTGAAAACACCGTAAAGGAGATCAAGCCTGCCGGTATCGGATTAGGCCTGGCGGCAAACGGAATTTTTGACCGGACTCTGGAATCGCTTGATATAGAAGTCGGAAGCGGAGATATCATACTCCTTTATACAGACGGAATCTCCGAAGCTATGAGCATAAATAAAGAAATGTTCGGTTCGCAAAGGTTAATAGAGATAATCTCAAAGAACAGCCACAAATCCCTGACAGAAATTAAAAACCGTATTATCCACGCGGTAAAAACATTTTCCGAAAACGACACGTTCGAAGACGACCTAACGATGATACTGCTGAGATATCTGCCGGAGGATGGAAGTAAAAAGGGGTGAGTATTTTAGAATTTAAAGTTAAGAGTTAAAAATTAAAAGTTAATACAACTTTCACTCCTCCGATTATTACACTTCTCCCAAAAGGTAATTAAGATACACGGTTTCACAGAAGGTTGCGAAGTACAGGGTTGTCGTAACAAGGAGCTTTTTGGCCTGTATTCAATAATTCCAGAGACGCAAGCACATATGCTATGCAGTCACGATTTTTTTTCCTCATAAAAGCAGGAAAAGCTTGGATAGTTTTTTATTCCACTGATTTTCCCCTCTTCCCCTAGATTTTTCCGTTTATAAACACGTCTCAAAATAATCTATTAAATATTTAAAAATTCCCGTGCGAACCATATCTTAAAGAGCGGATCAGTAAATTCGAATTTATTTCCGTTGATTTCAATAATTTCCTTTTTAACCAGAGATTTCTTCAGCCGGCTGACATTTGCTGATGTGCCCAATTTATACCGGTTTATAGTCTCTACCGAACTCAGATTACTGACGTTATTACATATCGCCCTTAGAAAATTTACCTGTGAATTCGTAAGCGAATCTGTTTCTCTTTGAAAGAGGATAGTATTCTGCAGAAGTAGCTGTTCGAGGGCATTTGCGATCAGCTCATCAGAACATTTATGATTCGTCAGGTTCCAAACAGTATGCGCAAACTGCTGAACAAAATAAGGATGGTTTTCAACCGTAAGGGCAATATTCGATGCAGCTTCATGATTAATGATTTTCCCTGTCCTCCCGAATGCAGACACGATGAATGCACGCCAGTATTTTTTCGGAATTTTCTCAAGGAATATGATGTCCCCGAATTTATAAAAGGGCATTGACTTGCTTTCAAACAATTCAGTCATCATATGCTGCTTGCTGCCATATAAGCAGTAGTTGGCTAAGTTATGTTTCTGCCAGTTGGAGCGGAGTTTTTTCTGAAATGCAAGGGGGTCATCGAAGAATGCGATATTCTGGAATTCATCAACACAGACCACGATTTTTACATTGAGTTTTTTGCTGACCGTTTCGGGTAAATTAAGGATTTCATCCGGTGATCTTTGGATTTCATTCCAGTCAAAACTCAAACTAAATTCTTCTGCCGGTGCGCTGCTTATGGTTATCCTGGGGGAAATATGACGAAAGAACCTCCCCAATGCTTCAAGCCGCTCTTTCCATTTGGGATAGGCAACACGAAGTACTTCTCTGGCTAAAACAGAATAAAACTCCGCTTCGCTGCGGATGTTAAATAGGTCAATGAAGCAAAACCTGAATTCAGACTGTTTGCGGGATAAAGTCTGTGAGACTCTAAACACAAGCGATGATTTTCCCAGACGCCGGGGAGATATGAGAATGCTGTTGATACCCGAATTAATATTGGCGGATAGGCGCTGCTGCTCCTGTTCGCGGTCGATAAAGGAATTACCGGAAGCTATTTTGCCGTAAATAAATGGATTTTTCATAGTTACTCTCAATTTACTTACACAAATGTAACTAACTACTTCATAACTAACAAACCTGTTAGTTACATCTTTGTTAGTTTTTTAAAGGCAATTGAATCAGGAATACTGAAGGAGGATGTCCTCTCAATCCGGGTTTAGATACTCCCACCAACCATAGTTTATAATATGAACAATGTCAAACACCATTAGTCCGTCTGTTTTTTCGAGGCACATCTTCATCGCGCGCCTGAACTGCTCGGGATGGCCTTTGTACTGCTCTACGTATAATCCGCCTATAACCGGTACAGCGCCGTCAATCACCTCCATCGCGATTTCCGCTGAGCCCTCCACCGAGTACCAGTATTCTTTCCCTTTCCCCATTCCTGCTTCGGTACGTTCGGCTTCTTTATTCAGGTTTTCAACTTCCTGTTTTGTAACTTCAAAGAAATAACAGCCTGTTGTGTAAAAGTCCAGAAGTCCTGCGTAGCCGTAGTTCCTGTATTCCGGCAGCGCCCAGTCATATTCCGCTGAGGGATCGTAACTCTTGCTAGCCCAGTTTACCCCAACCTCATAGTAAAGTGGATACCAGGCACCGGTATAATCGCCATAAGAGATGGAAGGATTAATTTTCTTTACTTCCCTGCGCGCTTCATCAAAAAATTCATAAATAATTTTTACTCTCCACAGAAGCCATTGCCTGTAATACTTCCCCTCTTTTCTCTGTTTGTTGCCGCTGCTGTCTTTCACCCATTCATAAATATCTTCCGGGAACCGTTTGATCTCTTCCCCGATGAAGTTCTCGAACAGCTCTTTTGAAAGCGGGCTGAAATCCGCTTCAATCCCATCATACCTGACGCGGTCAAGAATAATTCCGTCAAGACCTTTATAGTTTTCAACCAGCTCTTTTATGATACTCAGTTCGTGAAGCTGGACTTCGCGGTTCGCGGGATTCGTCATAGCGGAATATTTGTGTCTGAGTTTTGTTATCGGTACAATACCTGAATCGGTGTAATTATATGACTGCCAGGAGGCACGCCCGTTATAAACCAGCCCACGGTCAAAATAGTTATGTCCCGCCGCAAATACATTCAGCGAAGCGTGAATTTTCAATCCCCGTTTCTTACATTCGGTTATAAAGAAGCTGACAAAATCAAGCGAATCGCCCCGCGAAAATCCGCCCCATTCTCTCATTTGCGGAGCGTAGCTGCTTTTATAAAGCACTTCTCCCGTTATTGGTTTAACATCCAGAGCTATGTCCGTAAATCCTGCCTCTTTTGTTTTATCCAGGTAGTATTTAATTGAATCGGGATAACTGAATCTCTGGAAATTGGCAGTAGCATCAAACCAAAGGAGCTTTGTCTGGGCGGGAGTAAAAAATCCGAATGAAAGAAATATTATGAGTGTGAAGAATGGTCGCATTGTTTAAAATAAAAATGGGGATGCTTAATCGGCATCCCCTGTTAAAAAACTAAAATTATTTTTTTGTGTCGGCTTTTTTATCTGCAGGTAAATCAATTACCGCGCCGAGTCCTTTTATCTGGTATAAGGTAACGGGTCCTGTGACAGTAGAAGGATCAAATTTCGTTCCCTGCTCTTCGGCGATGTGCTCGTAGTATTCAATCGCATCTTCCTGGGAAAGCTTCAGTTCATAAACCATTCCTTCTGCTTTGATTTTTTGTCCTTTAGATTTCTTTGGGAATACTATTTCACCGTCCTTTACCTTTACTCTTATCTTCCTTGCGCTTTCGTCAGAAACTTCAATCCAGCATCCGGCTTTCTGGCAAACGTCAGCGACTTCGCCTTCCACCATAACTGTTTTTCCAAGAAAGTCTACCGGTTTATCTAATATAGCCGATATCTGTGTGCTCTCCTTCAGGGTTACGCCCTTTCCGAACTTTTTATCTTTAGCAATGGCAGAGCTGCCTAAGATAAGAACTGCAAGAAGCGATAAAAATAAATTTCTCATAAAATCCTTTTGATTATTTAATAAATTGTTAAAAAATACTATTTTCGGGGATAAAATACTTAAACTGATGAATTTTCCAAATACTTTTTCTCTTCATTAAATTTTACACATCTTAAAAGGACGATTAATGCAGTACCTTGAAAACATCCTGAACGAAATAAGCAGCTTTGTATGGGGCCCCCCTATGCTCGTACTTCTATTTGGCACACATATCTTCCTGACTTTCAGGCTTAAGTTGATTCAGAGATTTATAGGTAAGGCGATTAAAATTTCTCTCGAACGGAAGAAAGAAGGAACGGGCGATGTTTCACAGTTCGGAGCAATGACAACCGCCCTCGCCGCCACTATCGGTACCGGGAACATCGTAGGTGTAGCGACTGCAATAGCTGCCGGAGGTCCGGGCGCTGTTTTATGGATGTGGCTTACCGGCGTATTTGGTATCGCGACTAAATATTCCGAGGCCCTTCTCGCCGTAAAATACCGCGTAACTATGCCTGACGGCACGATGGCAGGCGGACCGATGTATGTGCTTGAGCGCGGTTTGAAAATGAAATGGCTGGGCACAATTTTTGCGGCGCTGACTGCCGTAACTGCATTCGGTATCGGCAATATGGTGCAGGCTAATTCTATCTCATCACTCGCTGAACACAGTTTGAATATTCCCCCTTACATTACCGGTATTCTCCTTGCGGCTTTAACCGCGGTGGTAATCCTCGGCGGAATTAAATCAATAGCTAAATGGTGTGAGAAACTTGTTCCGTTTATGGCTATCTTTTATGTTCTTGGTTGTCTGTATCTGCTGGCAACCAATTTGAGTGCTCTTCCAAATACTTTAAGCCTGATTTTCAACGGAGCGTTCAGCGGCACTGCGGTCGTCGGAGGCTTCCTCGGCGCCGGTATGAAAGAGGCAATCCGGTTTGGCATTGCACGAGGACTATTTTCTAATGAATCCGGACTCGGCAGCGCACCTATTGTAGCCGCCGCTGCCCAGACCAAAAACCCCGTCCGACAGGCGCTTGTTTCTTCGACCGGCACCTTCTGGGATACCGTTGTCGTTTGCGCGCTTACCGGACTTGTAATTGTTAATTCGGGAGACTGGACTAAGGGTTTAAAAGGAGCACAGCTTACAAACGCAGCGTTCGGTGAAATTCCGATTGTCGGGCCGTTCATTCTGACAGTTGGATTACTTACGTTTGTATTTTCAACCATACTCGGCTGGTCATACTACGGTGAAAAATCCATTGAGTACCTCGTCGGGACAAAAGCCGTAAAACCTTACAGGATCCTTTGGGTAGTATTCGTTTTCGTCGGGTCAATGCTCTCTCTTCCTGTCGTGTGGACATTTGCCGACATCACGAACGCCCTGATGGCCATTCCCAACCTCGTCGCCCTCCTGCTGCTTTCGGGAGTTATTGTGAATGAAACAAAAAAATATCTGTGGGATGATAAGTTAGATGAAGAGTGAAAGAATTAAAAATTAAGAATATTTTGAGTTAAAAGTTAAGAGTTAAAAGTTAATATTATTTTTAGTGTATTTAAAGTGATCACATTACTTGGAATTGCTTCAAGCGGATTGCTCACAATTGCATAAATACTATTACCGTAATTTTGCTAACAACTAATAATATAGCAGAAAACTCAAAAGGACTTTGTATATCGTAACATCAAACGCCAAACTTAATCAATCATAGTCCACATAAACACCCCTCGGAGTGGCAAGTCCATTCCTCTATTTATGTAAATCTGTGATCATCCGCTTCATCTGTGTCACCCGTGGTCCATCACAGCAGATTAAACAGGAAGGATTATTTACTTTATCAAATTTATTTGTAGCCCCCTTTTAACTCTTCACTTTTAACTATTAACTATTTACCCTTCCCAAAACGCCTCCGCCCCAACGACTGCTTCAAGTTCCCCCGCCGCCAGCATATCATCTACATATTCGATATTCCTCATTCCGATAAGAGTGGCTGAAACCTGCGGAAGTGAATTAAGCATCGCGACTGCCTTCCGGCTGAGAGGCTGGCCGCTGTAGATACCTCCAGTCGCTTTGTCAATTTCTTTATGGTAAGCCTTTAGTTTTTTATTGTGCTGCCCCGCCAGTATACTCCGAAACGAATCCAGTAATATCTGCACTTCTACTCCGTAAGAATTCAGTTTTTTCCTTAATGAATCCGAATCATACTTTTTATCAAGTTCGCTGAGCACATAATTGATTTTAGGTATCAGGAACTGGCTGTTAATTTCATTGAAGTGTGTTACACCGTGGAATGATTTTTTATGCTCAGCCAGCAGTGACGCTGTTGAAAGGCAATCAACAAAAGCGCGTTTTTCACTCGGCTCTGCCTGCAGCGGAACGACATATTCCGATTTAAGTTCTATCTCTTTTGCCTTCACTGATTCAATCAGCAGGTCAACTTCTTCTTCAGTTCTGTCCTCCGTCACTTCAAATTCAGCCAGACGGAAAAGCCTGTCCTTTTTAATACCGTTAAGCGGACGGTTTATCAGAACGCCAAGATTATTTTCAGCCGCGAGTGTGAGGACGTTCTTGGTTCCTCCTGCCTGATTGAGATTAGCCCATCCTCCCCTCTCCATCAGATTCATCGAAAACTGTATGACCGAAAAATTCTTTATGATTTCCGAATGATGAGCCAAACTTAAAATTCTTTCGAGGGAAGTAAAATCACCCTCATTAGCAGGAACGCCAAAAGTATTTGAAGAAATACCATAACTCCTTATCCTGCCGCGGGCGACTTCAGCCTCCAGATACTCAAAGGCTTTTTGTATCCGGTAGTAATATTCGTTTAACTGTTCGCCTTCATCATCGTAAACGGAATAATTCAGAAAATATTCCGGATTATGAAGAAGATAAACATCAATGTAATCCATCTTCAGGCGTTCAAGCGAATGGCTGATCTGGTCATTGAGAAAATCAGGATGGATACAATGCCAGAGGTCGGGAGCGCATACAACTACTTCCGAGTAAGGATTCCCCGCTATTTCTCTGTCCCGCGCTGATTCAAGATTACCCCCTTGAAGGTACCCGCCTTTACTTACAATAACGAGATCCTCCCTTTTCACTTCACCCTCAACAACCATTTTATTTACAACATTCCCGATCAGCATTTCACTGCCGCCGTCGGTATAGTTAGCTGAGGTATCAATTAAATTTACCCCGTTACTTAGAGCGCGGGTAAGAGCCTCTTCGTGGCTCCTCACCATATATGAAACCCGGTATGTGCCAAATCCGGTAACAGAAATTTTCCTGCCGGTCTTTCCCAGTGTTTTATAATTCATTTATAACTTTCATTTATATTAAACAGAAAGGATGTAATTATTCCGTGTGCCTAAGTTAAGGAACAGAGAGTGATGAAGAAGTGAAAAAATCAGAGTATCAGATGGCTCTGATATATTCCAGGCGGATGCCCCTGTCGGCAGCGCCGGGCGACCATTTTTTATTACTTAAAATGTCGCGCAGATCCAGGCCAAGCGTGAATCCTACGCCGGGAGTCCAGCGCACGCCAAAGTTCATATAGCCGTTCCCTTTTCCGTAGGCGGTTTTGGAATCATCATTCAGGGCGAAATCATATTCTGCCATTACGGAAACCTGCTTGCCGATTGTCTTCTCGACCCCGACAGTAAGATTTACAAAATTATCGCCGTCCGATTTTTCAAAAGAGTAGTTGAGGCTGCCGTGGACAGAAAGAAAACCCCAGAAGGCAAAATTCTTTGAGCCGGCTACGAACAATCCGGGTGACTTGATTGCATACCGGTCAGTGGAATCAAAGTATTCCCCTTTTCCCTGTGTATCAAATCCGAGTGTGAGGGATGGATAGAGAAGGGACTCCTGCATTATTCTGTACTTAATATTTGCCGCAGGGAGTTCATACCATCTCGGTGACCCGCTCCCGATAATATTAGCGCCGCCGTAGGAGATGCCGAAACTTACGCTTTCAAAAACTCCGACTTCTATCCTGGCAATAAGAATGCCGTAGGGAAGCACATCGCTCGAAACGCCGACAAAGCCCTTCTTCAGCACACCGGCTGTAGGCATATCAATAAGGTACCTGTGCTCATAATTAGCGTCTTCACCGGCTGTTCCCTGTGAAAATCCCGGGACAGTTAAAAGCAACAAAACGACAAAAAACAGAAGTTTTTTCATAGCGCCTCGAAAATGAAAATCAAACTTAACATTTAACAAAATAATCTTAGACAGACCTCCATAATATACAACTTTAACTCAAATTATCTAAACAATTAAGAATTAAGAGTTAAGAGTAAAAAATTAAAAATTAATCCCTTGTGGGACAGGAAATTAAACACTCCTCTCCGAGGTGTGGGTCAATTTTCGGTGGGAATTAACACTGTTTTCGCCTTGCTCTCTGCTATCGATGCAATTACTAATCGAATAGAGAACAACGTCGAGCGCGTCAATGATAAGCGGATCGGCTTCGAGTGAGAGGTGCAAGTGCCCGCCGAGGGAGAGACGTCCTGGTAAGGACCGGCGAAAAGGTCGAGGTCACGCTTTCGAGTAGCCATACTCAAGCACGATTTTGATTTTTGCGGTAAGATATAGAGGACTCTCTGAGAATCCGGACCTCAGTTCTGCAATATTCTCACTGCCATCTAATCCGAATGAGGAATTTTGTTTGAAGTAATGGTAAACGGGTACGTAACGGCCCTCTCGCCTGCAAAGCAGCTCAGGATCGCACCCGATGGTGAATGACATAAGAACTCCTTAGTTTTATTTGTACTAAGTTTCCTATGCCAAATATTTAATCTATCCGCCTATGATAGGAGTTTATATATTTTTACAAAATACTCTCTTAAAGGATTCTGTATATCATAACCAAAAATTGATTTAAGCTCACCATCTGAACAAATAATCGGAGGGCATCCAAATGAGTTCATAAAAGCAAAAAAATCTTTCTGATTCATTTGAGCATTATAAAAGTAGAGTTTATTCGAATTTACAGCATTCGAAATCGCAACCACTCGTTTAATAAAGTCATGAATAAGAATTCTTTCTTGCGGCACTAAATACTTCGAATGCTCAAGCATAATATCGTTTAAATATTCCTGCATATTTGGAACATTATAATTATCATTAAAGAAAACATCGGTAGTGCAAGATTGTAGGAACACTTCCATTTTTTTGGGGTTTAGTGAGCGTAACATATCAAACAAGTGCTTTAATGCATCTCCCGGGAGGCGACACAATAATGATATTTGACAAATTGCAATCGTCCAGGCTGATATGTCTTCAGTATCTGGCAATATTTTCTTTATCTCGTCATGGACACATACATATATGACTTCACCAGTATTATTTCTTAGAGAATCAATAATTTCTGTATCCGGACGGTAAATTAGATTTTCCTGTCTTTGATTATTAAATTGAAGATAATTTCTCTGAATCTGTCTTGCCATATTTTCATATATTACTCTCTCACTTAGAGGAACATAGTATTTACTGCCTAAAAATTCTGCCAAGATATGCGGATAAACATGTGACGTATTTCGAGATTTTGAAAATACTTTATCATAAACAAAAAGCTCCGGGTCATGACTGGTCACAGGAAATGGTTCTCCAGCAGTAATTATTTCATACTCCTCCATCAGATCCTCATGATCTTTCTTAATATCAGAGTTAATCAGTATGTAGGGTGATGCATTCGTTATCAAATCCCTGATATTTAAATTATCAATTTGGGAAGGTACATTCGGCCCATACCTTATAAAAATACTTGCACGCAAAAGTGAAGTAATTATATTCTTAAGAAATATTCTTCCAAAGGTTGATGACAGCTGTTGGCAATAGTGTATATATTCATGAATTAAAACAGACTGAGCATAAACTTCATTTTCTACTTGATCTTTCGTAAATTCGGGTAAATAAATTGTCCATTCGAAGAGATCGAAGTGGTTATATGACTGAGATGAATTATTGAGCATTATATGGAACCCTCTTATCTGGTAATTCTTTTGACTGTATTATTGAATTTGTTCATAGCTCCTCTTCCAGCATCCCGCCATTTTCTTTTAGCCAGCGTTTTGCCTTATTGTATTCCGGCACTTGAACGCCTACTATATTCCAAAACTCAGCGGAATGGTTTAGCTCAATTAAATGAGCAAGTTCGTGTACTATTATATAGTTAATGACGTATATCGGAGCCCGGATTAGTTTCCAATTTAGCGTAATGGTCTTGTTCGGTGAACAAGAACCCCAACTATATTTTAAGTTCCGAATCACAACTTTAACCGGATTGACACCCAAAGTGATTGAGTACAATTCAACTTTTTCCTGGAACAACTTTTTTGCCTGAGACAAATACCAATTATACAGCAATTCCTGAGCTTCACTTTTATTGAGAATCGATACAGTAAACTTGTTACTAAAAATAACGCCTTCAATAATATCATTCGAGAGTATAAGTTTGTATTTGTGGCCAAGGTACATCAACGACTCACCCGAAACTGTTTCTTTCGATTTCGTATCTAACGGGTATTTTGTTTTTGTCTTCAGTTTATTAAAAATCCATAGTTTTTTCTTCTCGACTACAGCATTTATATCGGAAGCAGGCATACCCTTTGGCGCAGTAAGATGAATCTTATTATTCCGGTCTATAGTGATATTCAGGGTTTTTCGATTTGAATACTTTATCGTGTAATCAATTTTCATCTTTACCTGTCAGTATGTCTGTCCGTACTCTTGCAGTCTCCATAGTTCTGGATACCAGTTCGGAATACTTCGATTTCATATTCTGTATAATGATGAATCGCTCAGAGAGGAAAAGTGCCTGAAGCTCACCTTTGAGCTTATTTTGTGCTGGGATGCTATCCCAAAAACCAACCATTTTTAGCTCAAGACTAAGCATATTGGTTAAATTTTGTGTTAGATCAACCAAAATTGCAATACCATTTTCATCTAATGGATGTTCTCCGAACAATTCTTTTTTTAATATTCTGAAAAAAGGCATCTGCTTTTTCCGGCTCAGACCATAAGTCTCTTCTTTTTCGCGATCTCTGATTTTCTTTCGTAGTTTTTCTAACTCTTCATAGATTTTTTGCCATTGCCCCTTAAATTCCTCAAGAATTTTTTGCAAAGCTTCTGCAAAGGAGGCAAACAGTTCGGGGTCATCCTCCATATTTATATCAATATAGCTTTTTATGGCATGTTCAATTTCGGCGGCTTTTGTTTTTGTCCTCGTTTTAGCTTCGACATTTTGATAAAATTCATCATCCATAATAGATATGGGAGTGATTTTCTGCTCAATCCCCCTGGACTTCAAATACTCATCCGCGATCATCCTTAATTTCTCCGGAATGCCTTTCATGCTCATTCGGCTATCGCAGAGGTGCTTGGAAGCGAGCAGATTAATTTCCAGGAATTTCTGATAATCTGAGAAATACTCCAGAGCAGCAGGATGCGGAAGTACTTTATTGAATGCCTGAGTAAGCTTTTTGAATAGAAGGATATATTCGAAACGAATATCTTCGTCATAGAATAAATCATAAAAGGCATCCGGGTCTCCAAAATCCGTGCAGCCATATTTTCTTAAAAATTCCCAAAGCTGTCTGTGAATATCAATGAGCTCATTAATTTCATTTTGGTTATCGCCAAGCGCATCGAGAATCTCTTTCTGTTCGCGAAGAGAGTATGCATCCAAAGCTCTTTTTACATGATGCCCAATACCAACATAATCAACAATAAAACCCGCATCTTTTCCATCTGGGCCAATTCTGTTAACCCTTGCAATTGCCTGAAGCAGGTTATGGTCGGTTATTATTCGATCAAGATACATCACCTGTTCAACCGGGGCATCGAAACCGGTCAATAACATTTCATTGACAATGATAATCCCGATGTTTCCGTCCAAATCGCCTTCAGATTTACCAAATTGTAACTTAAATCGTTTGATCTGAGTTTTGTGAGTATCCGAATTGGTGTAGCCATTAAATCTAGGCGGGTCATTATGAGCGTGTGAAATAATCACAGCCGTTTCTAACTTTTTCAAATCTGCAAGAAAGGAATCCTTTATATTATTAGCCTCATATTCTGATATTTTAGTATTTATGACTTTTCTAATAGATTCCTCGTACCGGATTGCAGCCTCTCTGGTAACGGCAACTACCTGGGCTTTTAGTCTATTGGGGAACACGTATCCCAGAAAATGATTCACCAAATCTTCGGATTTTGCCATGATTGTGGTTTCAGCTTCTAGATATGCTTCCCGTGTTCCAAAGCCAAGTATTTGTAAACGCTGCTGGATGTTATAATCGCTGAAAACATCGGCAAATTTTGTATCCATTCCTTTGGCATCATCTACTTCGGCATTGTGAGTTCTTCCTTCGTAAACAATCTTAAGAGTCACTCCATCTTCAATTGATTGCCGCATCGTGTATTTATCAATATAATCCCCAAAATGCTGCTCCGTTTGATCAATGGGCGTACCTGTGTAGGCAATATGAGTGGCGTTCGGGAGTCCTCTCCGCAAATTCGCACCTAACATTTTGTATTGTGTTCGATGTGCCTCATCAGTCATTACAAGTATATTTGGACTTGAATTCAGAACCGGAAATATCTCATTCAAATCCCTCTCCTGGAATTTGTGTATCATTCCCATAACTAAATCAGGGGACGGATTTTGCAGTAGCCTTTTGAGATTATCAATACTTGAGGCTGGATTAACAGTATAGCCAATACTCTGTGTCGCTTCTGACAACTGCTCTTCTAACTGCGTTCTATCAGTCACAAAAAGTACTTTCCATGAAAGCAATTCAACGTGCTTACGCATTTCACGAACCATAAACACCATAGTGTAGGATTTTCCAGAGCCTTGTGTGTGCCAGATTATCCCTCCTCTTTCACGGGCGTTTTTCCCCACAAGTAATTTGTTTATAGATTTCTTAACTGCACGGAACTGTTGGTATCTGCCAACAATCTTTATCGTTTTTCCTTTGTCATCCGTTGCAAATATTGTAAAGGTTCGTATTAAATCAAGCAAGTTTTGTTTCACAAGCATTCCTGCGATCAGTCGCTGCTGGTCATTTGGCGAAGTGCCTGTCTTAGTCTGGAGCTCTTCCAAAGTTTGTGGATATGGGTCTGACCATCTATAGAAATATTTCTCAACTTGTGTTGTGATAGTGCCAAATTTGGCCTTCAGTTTATCGGTTACAATTAATAGCTGATTGTAATAAAAAAGAATCGGGTTGCCTTCAATCCCAACATTCCTTTGCTGAGAATACCGCATTAATTGATCTATAGCTTCGGCAATTGAATCTTTTACCTTCGGCGATTTGCACTCAATAACAACGAGAGGGATACCATTCACAAAGAGGATGATATCCGGGATTATATGATTTTCAGTACCTAAAACCCTCAATTTGAACTGACTTACGGCGAGATAGCTATTTAACTCAAGTTTGTCCGTTTCGAACTCAATGAACCGAACGGTGGGGTCACTTTCTCCGGTTTCGAGGTTATTAGAAACTGTTGTTCCTTTTAATAGAAACTCCAAAACTCTTTGATTGTTTTCAAGAAGGTTTTCCCTGTCAAAGGTTGTAAACTTGCGCACAACTTCATCAATCTGCCCCTCCGTTAAAAATGTATTTATCTTCTTCAGAGCATTTTTTAACTCAGGTAATATTATTACTTCATTGAAACTAGTTCTCCCCGAGCCAGAAGGTTCTGATTTGTTATCAAGTCTTAAGACCTGCCACCCCTGATTTTCTAGTTGTTTTAGGAAGGGCTCCTCAACGTAATTTTTCTCATCAAGCTTTAGAGACTTTCCAATTTCGCCTTTATACCGGTTGTCATTTGATAGAATCATTTATTATTCAAATAGGTTGTTAATATTTTATAGAATATCCTGTTTCACACTTCGATGATTATCATACTCCCTAGTACTATTTAGACACACTTTCTTCTGCCAAAGATCTCCAATCTCATAGATATTGCCTGGGTTATTCAACAAGCACCTCCGGTGAAACTCTTACTTTACCTGTCAGCAAATCCTGCATTAAACCGTTTTTTAAGCGAGTGTACTTATTCAACCGTAATTTCTGTTCCTTGATCTGTTTACTCTGAAGAGATAATACCTCGATTATCCGCTCTTGTTCTTTTATTGATGGAAGCACTATGGCAGCATTTTTAATAGCTCCTTGGCTTAATCCGAAGCGAGTAGATCCTGTTGCCAATGCTCCAAAATATTTCTTGTAAAAACTCATTTGCAGCAGTTTATTTAGAAATTCACCGATTAGGAATGAGGGTTTGGGTCTTATCAATGCTAAATGGTAACCGCATACTAAATCATCAATATCAGCATTAACATAGGCAGGAATAGCAATATCATCGGGCGTTTCCGAGTCCTTTGTTATAATTACATCACCTTTTTTAAGGCTAAATTTATTAATCTCATCTCGTGTAGCTGAAGCAAGCATAAACGACAATTTCTCACTAATTTCTTCATTTGAGTAAACATCCATATAATTGCATAATTGCACGGGGATCTCTGATGCATGATATTTTTTGTCAACATTACTTATTACAACATTACTGCATTCATCTAATCGCTTAATGTTCCACTCTATCGGAATTCTCCCAACCGGGCTATCCTTAAACTTGTGCGTTTTTTCTGAGCGTATATTGCCATTTTCATCAATCCCCTTTGTAAGCAAGTCCTGCATAAGACCTGTTTTTAATCGTTGGTATTTGGAGATTAAATTATTAATACTAATTATATAATCATCAACATTACTCAGTATTCTTGCGATGTTACCTTGTTCATGAAGTTCAAATGGTGGAATCTCAAGCTCACCCAATAATTTTTTGTCCACGTGTGGAATTCCACTTCCGGAAGTTGCAGATTTAATACCCCCTTCCTGGTTTTTCAATAAATAGTATAAAAAAGTCTTATCTATTGGTTTTACAATTATCAACTTTACCATTGTAGAAGAAAGAACACCATATTTTGCATAAAATACCTCTCCCGCATTGGAACCATCCCATAGCAATATTAAATCTCCATTTTCAACTATGATTGAATTTTGCGATACTCGACACATGGTTGCTGAATCGGCATTTCTTAAATACTCAGGTGTAAGATAGGGCGCTTCGAACGTCATACTATCATTGCTAACAATAGGAGGTTTCCCTTTTTTAAGCAAAATATATTTGTGTAGTTTTTCCAATTATCTCTTTCTATGTAATATATATTTTCCCCAATGCTTTTTGCATAGAAGCCTTAGTATTGTCAATACTCGCAAGAAGATCGGCTATACAAACTAAATACTTCTCGAATATGTGAATAATTAAATCAAAAACTTTCTGTTTTTCAAGGTTGATATACTTTTCATGATAGTTCATAACAAGATCATTGTGTTTGCGTAGAATCAGCATTTTGCATTCATCAGTGCTAATAATGCCTCCAATCTGAACTAATTCCTTTTCCAGCTTGGATATTTTTGCTTTAAGACTCAAAATATCCTTCTCGATTTTTATCCGTTTCTTGTTATCTTTTTCAGTAAGGGCAACTAATTCGGTTTCTGCAAGCGCAATCAGTTCTCTGTACTCCTGCTTCTTCTCTTCAACGCCGTATTTTTTAAGCATAACTTTAAGTTTTAATTCGGATTCCTTTTCCTGAATTGCTTTTTTGATGGCTTTAATACCCGACTCTTTCGCCTGAATCTCGCTCAATAGCTTCTTTAGTCCGTCAATTTCAACCAGGTCTGAACTTTCCTCTATGGAATTAGCTAATTGTTCCTTAATATGCTTTGGAGTTATTTCTTCCCCTTCATCCGGTTCATATTCGATTTGCTCCTGGGCTTTTTCGACAAGCTCATTCAACTCATTTTCAAGAGCCGAAAATCTACCCGTCAGATCCTCGATTTGACTTTTATCAGCCTGGAAGAATTCCTGAATGATGTATTCATCCGGTATTAAGCCGGGCATCCAGCCGTTTTGCATGATGGTCTTCAAATCGTATTTAATGTTATCCCACCAGTTTACAAAAACGCCGGCGATCTGAAATTCATTCAGAATATTCAGTGGAAGCAATTTCTCCTTAAGAGTTCGTAAAAGTTCATCGCGAACCTTGGGCAGATTTTTACCGGAAGGGCGTACAAAAGCCTGCAATGATTCACCAACCCTATCTGAAGAAATTTCGTTAGTAGGCGATAAAGATGCAAAATCTATTTGCGCGAGAACCCACCAACTATCCAATGCCTTTTGAGCATCAACAAATACTTTAAGCAGTTTTTCATTATTTTCTAATATCTCCCTGATGGATTCTTTTGAGGTAATATTATCCCTGAAGTCATAATAGTTCGCGTCTCTGTTCTTGAAGATTAATTCTGGAGTGAGTCCAAACTTCTCATAAAGAACCGCATTGTCGGCGATTTCTTTTTTCGGTACACCGCCAATAAGATGCGCCCTCACATCTTCAGGTTCGGGATCGGGGGTATTGTCAACATATCGCCGGATGTTCAGATTGAATTCGTTGGCTTCAATTTCGCTCAGCCCAACAGTTCTTGAGTATTTATTCACTTCGATTTTGTTTGTGAATATGTAATCAATCTTCTCGATATCTTCCGGCCTCAGGGAGTTTTGGTTTTTCCCTTCTGCAAATTCCGCATCTGCATTGATGAAGAAAATCTTTTCTCTCAGGTCATCCGGCTTATTCTTGTTGATGATGAGGATACAGGCAGGAATACCCGTCCCATAGAATAATTTTGGCGGCAGACTAATAATTCCTTCTATGACATCACTCGTGATAAGTTTTACCCGAATATCTTTTTCTTTACTGCCTCTGAAAAGTACTCCGTGAGGCATAACCACCGCTATTTTTCCCGATGACTTACAACTGGCTATCATGTGCTGAACGAACATGAGATCAGCTTTTTTACCTTTTTCAGCGCAAAACCCGTAAGCAAAGCGCTCTGTGTGTGTAAGATTGGTTTTTGAATAATTCTGCGAAAAGGGGGGATTTGCAAGCACCCGGTCAAAATGCCGTATTCTGCCATCGTTGTCAGTATTCATTGGCTCAGTAAGAACATCTCCAAAGTCAATTTTATACTTAGTGATGTTATGTAATATCATATTCATTTTGGCTATCGCAACAACCGTTGGGTCACTATCCTGGCCATGCAGATCTAAGTTGGTAGCATTGCCATTTTGTTCCTGAATATATTGAATGGACTGAATCAGCATACCACCGGAACCCACGGTCGGATCATAAATGGTCATTCCTTCAGCGGGTTTAAGGAGCTGCACCATCAAACGTACAACCTGGGGCGGAGTATAAAATTGTCCGCCTTTTTTTCCGGCGCTATCTGCAAAAAATTTAATCAAATACTCATAAGCTGCACCGAGGAGATCGGGGAACTCGAAGTTCTCGTTTAGCAGGGGTGGAAAATTTGTAAAGTGGTCAATCAAATCCTTCAGGTCTTTATCCTTCAGAATCTTTTTCCCGTCAACTTCTTTGTTAAACGATATCCTTCCCTTTAGAACTCCCGTCAAAGTATCGTTGGATTCTTCAAGTGCATATAGCGCTTTATCGAGCATCTCACCGATGTTCTCATGCAAATCCTTAATGCAAGGTTGTGGCTTCCCATTGTCGTCAATAAAACCTTCGAACCATCGGGCACGGGAGGGAACGAAAAAGGTATCACCGTATGTAGTGCGGTCATTAAATAATTTTGTAAGAAATTCCTCATCTTTAATGTGAGAGTATTTTGTTTTCTTTATTACTTCACGTTTCTCATCAAAAACATCAGATAAACGTTTTAGAAAGAGTAAACCAAAAATGTATTCTTTATATTCAGATGCATCCATTTTTCCCCATAAAATGTCGCAAGCCCTGAATAGGTGACTCTCTAACTGAGATAAGGTAATTTTGGTATTTTTTGAATTACTCTTAGGTTTCGTGAGGCTGGTCGCTGTTACGGATGAGCTTGTAGAATTATTCACATTATCGAATAACGGATTTGTATACTGTCCAATAGCCGAGCCCGGTTTAGTAACAGGAGCTTGCTGCGCAGCGGTGTTATCTTGTAATACAGGTTTTTTGTCAGTCACATCTTTTGAATTCTGCACTGTATCCTGTTGCTGCTTTGTAATATAGATAGTCTGCCCAACCTCAGTATGAATCTTCCAACAGGTGTGTTTCCATTTCTTTACAATTGATTTGTACTGGTACTTATCAAGGATTGAAGAATTTCCAAAAGTTCCTAAATTAATCGAACCACCTTTATTGCTTTGTAACAGATTCTGAATAGTTTCTTCATTATTTTTCGCATTCCATCGAGGAATATTTATTTCGCTTTGAATTTTGCGATCGAATTTAACATTCGCCAATCCTTGTGCCAATACTTTCACATACTCAGCATCCTGAAATTCCGTCCATTCCGGGTGTATCCATTGTTTACCCCAGAAACACCCAAACAATGCCCCGGTTAAAGACGCTAAAGTATCAGTGTCAGCTCCTCTCGCGAATGCCAGTTCCAGCATTCCTGTATGCTGATTATTCGTATAGTGCGAGAATACAAATACTGAAGCAAGAAGAGCGACAACGCCTGATCCATTCGTCGAGTACTCAAGCGCTCCAATTTTATTTAGAAAATTTGCTGTTGAAGCTAATGCACCTTCGTCTAAAGTTTTCTTACAAATAAGTAGGCCGTGTACGATCTCTTCAACCGTATTTTCCCAGAGTGCTTCATATTTAAACTTATAAAATATGTTTGCTGATCGCGTCCATTCATCATAAGTGTTCTGCCAAGGCCGGACCTTCGACCAAAGATTTTTAGAATCCAACAAATATGTGATTAGTTCGCCATACTCAAGCTTGTTGTTTTTCATCAGGAGATAACGTGCCGCTAATGAAAAAACCAGCGCACTGAGAATGGCTCTAGGGTGTCCATGCGTTAAGACACTGTTTAACATCACCTGGTCAAGTATCTCATCCTCATTCAGTTCAGGAAGCAGAGCATGAGGCAAAACTCTCATAACGGCGCCATTGGCTCCGGATTGAAAATAAAGTTCCAGTATTTTACTATTCTCTTTCCACGGGGCAATACCTTTTGCCCAGGAATCTGCGGCTTGTGAAATTGTTCTACCGGCGCCTCTTTCATATAATAACCAGAGGGGGAACTCTTGCCCGACGAGATAACGGCTCCAAAGGTTGCCTTTTAGCAAACTTCTGGCAGTAGCTAACATTAATTGCGAATCATCACTATATTCACCAGGTAAAAGTTCTTCAACAAAAGCATTAAATCGAGTACCTCCGCGGCGAGTCCATTTTTTAAAGGAGTATCTGGAATCATTTTTGGAAGATTTGTCAATTCTTTTATCCGGCCTTTCCTGTGGCCATCCTAAGGCGTCGCCAATAATAGAGCCTGCCAACGCGCCTTCAATTTTATTTATATCAATATTTGCGATCATTGTTTACCTTAACTAAAATCTACTATTTTTTCGCGTGGATATTTTCCTGCTTTAATCAAATTTACCCAGCTGCCATCGAACATATGCGGAGCTATTATAAAGGAAATATGCTCCAATTTGATTTTGAGTATATCCAGTCTATTTTTTTCTTCGTTTGCTTGTTCCTCGGTAGTAACTGCGATTTGTAATATGTCTTGCTTAGGTATCACTTCTTTTACTAATACTTCAGCTTGCACATCCGTGGGGCAGGATGCTAATTGCACATTTGTGCGAGTAAACGTCATACCGGCGGATCCTGTAACCGAGGGTGCAAATATTTTAGCAAATGCTTGATAGCCCGATCCAATTGGTGTTGGGCGTGATGCCGCATTACGATAGCTGTACTTATTTTCAACTTTCCATATTATTTCCGGTTTGATAATAAGTACAACCCAGTCCTTAAAGATTTTCTCCCTTGATGCTGCCTGTCTGAAAAAATAACTATTTGGAAATTCTACAGAGCAACAGATATGATTTGGCTGTCCGTCTAACCTCAGCGGGTCATTTTTATCAACGATATCCGGCCGCAGTGATTCAAGCGAATCAATTGAATATATTCCTTGCAAGTCTCCTAAAATATGAGGCAATTTTCTGGACTGTGTAAAATGACATAACCTCGATATTCTACGATTATTCACTTCTTGTTTAATCAATTCAATCTCTTTTGTCATTTTACATTTCCATTAAATTGTAAAATGCTGAACTGGCTGGTAGTAATGCCGTAACAGTTTGAGTATAACTTATTATTAAACCCGTTTTGGCACGGGTAACACCAACATACAATAATCTAATATCCTCGACGGAAGTATCTTCTTCCCCAATCTCGCTAATTCTTTCCGGGCTTGGCCAAATGGAAGATGTACAGAAAGGCATTATTACTGTATCAAATTCCAAGCCTTTGGCAGAGTGATACGTTCCCACCATTATTCCGCGTTCAGGTAAATATTCTCCTCGTTGATCATGTAGTTCCTCAATAGGTATCTGATTAGTCCGAGATTTGAGCTGTCCAATAATTTGCCTAACCAAGTCCCTCTTTCTTACCAGAATCGCGAGTTGCTGGTTTTGTGCCAGATTAATCGCAATATTCAGAACTTCAGAAAATTCATCTTTGTTTTTAAACTTTACTAATGTCGGTTTTGCCGAGGCGGCTTTAACGATATTTGGCGCAACTATATCCGGTTCGTCGCTAAAATATTTTGATTTTGTAATTTCAAGAGCCAGATCTGCGATTTCTTTAGAATTACGATAATTCTCCTTGAACTCCCAAACCTTGGGTGGTCTTAAGCCAGCATCCTTCCAAGATATTCTTGAACCGTATATTTGCTGCGCAACATCACCAAAAAAGGTTAAGCTTCCCTGTTGGGGTAGTCCGGCAGAAATGCTCTTAATCATTGCGGGAGTAAAATCTTGTCCTTCGTCAATAATGATATGTTTGTATCCAAGATCAGAATTATTTGATCTCAGTATATCTTCAACAAATATCGGGGCATCATCCCAATCCACATTAAAACCGGAATTTGCTCTCCGGTTTTTATAATCTTCATAAACATACCAAATATATTTTCTTTTTTCACGGTTTATTCTCGTCCCTTTTCTGCCAGTTCGCTGTGTGGTCTCGTATTCTTGCAAGGTTCTGATTCCGAAAGATTGTATCCATTTTATTTCTTCGAAAAAAACCATATAATCGCGTTTAAGCAAAGCATCTGAATGCATTTGTGCGACAGTATTCTTCGAAATTTCAATTAGCTGTTTCTTGCGATTTGAGTCTAAGTAGCCATTGGACATAAGATTTTTAGAGGAAAGAACACGATAGGCAACCTTATAATAGCTATTTATTGAAAATGAAGCGGTACGGAACTCTTCAAATGAACTCATATACGAAATGAGCATTTTGTTGTATGTCAGAACCAGCGTCTTTTCATTTTCACGACAATGAGTATTTTGAAGATGGATGGCTCGAAGCATGGCCATACTGGTTTTTCCGCTCCCGGCAGTACCAAGGACTACGGTATGTCCTTTTTCCGGCAAATAAACGACCTCTTGTTGTCTTCCTTTTGGCGTTGGCAGTTTCATAATAACCCTAAGTTTTATTATTTAAAATCTTGATGCCACGGTAAATAACTGAAATCAAACAACCACTGTTCTTGTTCTGGTTTTAGGTGCTTGCACAGACGACCTATCACTTTTCCTTCATCGAAACTACGAAAATACTTTCGTTCTTCTGTTGTATTAAACTGCAGCAACGGCTGAGGCCATAGTTTATGGGAGTTGAAGTACTCTTCAACAGCCAGGCGGATCCTGGGATCCGCAATATCCAGAAAGCTGGAGATATACTTTGAGTATTTTCCTATAAACTGGTTATGAACATTAAATATATTCATTCGATTCTTATTTTTAATCGGCCACTTTTTATTTATGGTATTGTATCTTGATTACGATTTAGAGTTCATTCAATTCCAATTTATTCAACTAATAGTAAGTGCAGTGAACCTTACCCTTTGTTCCCCGCAAAAATAAAATCCCTGAAAACTTCCTTAAAAATACAAAATATTATAATACATCAATCCCCTGCCGGGGACAATTAAATAACTGCGTGCTTGCCGGGTTAAAACTTATACGCAATAGAACGCCAACAAACGGTATAATGACTCTTGGGAAGCTGAACTTTTTGAATAGAGTGGATTTCATGTCTGATGTTTTTGCAAAAACAAGAAAATAACTGTATTGTAACACATATATTTAGCTGAATTTATGTATTATAATACAAATTTTATGGATTTTTAGGCTATGATTACCAGAATAGTCGAAAACAGGATAAAATCTGACCTCTTTATGGGGAAGACTATCATAGTGTATGGTGCCAGGCAGATCGGAAAAACTACTCCGGTAAGGAAGGTGGTATCTGATTTTGGCTACGCCGAATCCAAAACGGCGGTACAGGTAAAAACAGTCAGATATGTAATAATAACTCCTGAGGATACCCTTATTTCTTGAGGCCTTTTTCTGCTTTTAGCCGGTGATAACGTGCCTTTGCCCTTCGGATTGTAGCTGCTCTGTATTCCGGGTCTTCATGATACCGTCTTAGTGCTCTGTTCTTGGTTGCCTTTTTATAGGCTGGGTCCTTATGGTACCTCTCTCTTGAAATTTTTTTAAGATTATTACGATATTCTTCATTTAATTGATAGCATCTATTTTTTGGTTTCTTAGTCTGAATTTTCTTTGAGTCTACGGTTTTGTTTTTCATAGGATTAAAATTTTAGTTCTCATTTTTCTCTCAAAGACACTCATTACGGTCGCATAAACATAGAAAATTCTACGCATAATTCGGCAGTATATGCACCACAAACTTCGTCGGGAAGAGACTCTTTTCCGGTTTCACGATTATCTCCACTTCGCCGGTTTTTTGCTGAGAACGTATAACCAGTTTTCCGTTTTCGCGGTCTTCGAGAATTACGTCTATCAGTTCCTTCCCTCTCTCAAATGTGAAAACCGTTCTTACATTACGGAACGGGACTTTGAATCCCAGCCCGTTTACGGGTACCACTTCAATTGTAAATGTGGAGGCGCCGTCGGCGTATATCTTCGTATCTGTTGTTTTATAATCTACCTCGTAAATATTAAACACATAATTATAAACGAGGAACGCGAGGACGGGGATCAGTATTATCAGTATGTACAACAATGTTTTACCGTGTGCTTCCTTCAAATTTTCAGTTTCCTTTTGATCTGTTTGACCTTCTTCATCATATTATAACTTATCTGCGAAACGATCCTGTCAGGCACGCCGTCATAATGAAGCGACTTAAGCCGCAGGTCGCACTGATCGTTCACGTAGTCAATTGCAAGGAACCTGCCGTCACCGGTTAATACAATTTCCGTGGAGAAGAAATCCAGCTGTATCAGCTTCGCGATCACTTTTGTGAGGTTGAATATCCCTTTTAGTTTATAGTGGTCAACTTCTTCTGTGGTCATTTCAGTATACAGGTGGGTCTGGTCATCCCACCACGCGGGGATTACTGTGCCAAACGCCCAGAACGCCCTGAACCACGCCCTTCTTCCGTCAAGTATCGCGGGATAAATTTTTTCCTGAAGTATATACTTATCCTCCAGGTTCGACATTCTTTCTTTCAATACCTCCTGCAGCGTTTCGGCGCCGGTAACTACTCCGACTCCTCCGCCGGTTGTGTTGCACGGCTTTATTATGAATGGGCGCCCGAGCCTTGCAAGATCGGCAAAGGAGATATAGAGTTCCTGCTTTTCGGTCACGGGGGGAATAATAATTGAATATGGCACATTAATACCGGAGGTAATGAACTCGAGGTGCATTGTAGCCTTATCTATCGCGTGCAGAACCTGTCTATAAGGATTAAAAAACCTTGTCTTCCTCCGGTTCAGCATCGCTCCCAGTTCCCCGAATTCGTCATTCACATCCCAGGCGCGGTCAAGGTAGAAGTTGAAGTGTAATTTTTTGGATTGAATCATCTCCCGCACTTCCCATATATTGTGCTCGCCTATAATAAAGGTGGTAAGGTTATTCTGGTGGAAAAGCCGCTCGGTAAGGTCAATAAAATCCTGGTCGTATTCCCACACATACGCAAGCCCGAGGTCAAATTTTTCCATTAAATTTCCTTATTTTAAATGATTTACATTTACACATACTATAAGTTTTAATTGATAAGAAATTCATTTGTAATAATTTATATTGCATCGCTCCTCCTTCTTTCAGGTTGTTTCCCCGGCGGGGATAACGCAACAGACAAAGAGAGCGAATTAAAAAAGGTAAAGATCCGGGAAATTCAGAAAAAAGCCGCATTGGATAAATTCATAAACGGTATGGCGGCAGAATCACGCGGGGACTTCGCCACCGCTATTCTTGAATTCCAGGAGGCCGCAACTCTCGACCCTTCCGCGGGAATCTTTTATTCTTTAGCCAAAAATTACGGATATTTACGAAAGTATCCGCAGGCTTTAACAAATATTAAGAAGGCTGTTCAGGAAGATCCGGCTAATATTGAGTTCCTCTACCTTTACCAGGAACTTCTTTCCGATACCCGTCAACCCGACAGCGCGGTAAATGTACTTAATAAAATAATCGGCCTCGATTCTTCAGAAGTCAACGCTTATTATAAACTTGCCCTCATCCTTGAGAAGGATAAACCTATCAAGGCAATCGAGATATATAATAAAATAAACCACCGCATCGGGGATGAATGGAGCGTTCTTGTCAGAATAGTCGAACTGTATGAACGGCTTGGTAAATATGACCTGGCAGCGGAGAGCGTGGAAGGGCTGTTAAAACTTGATCCCTCAAATGTGGGACTGCAGAAACTGCTTATCGAAATGAAAACCCGCGATAAGAAATATGACGAGGCATTTAAATTAATTGACGATATCCTTCGTTATTACCCCGATGATTTTGACGCTTTACAAAGGAAGGCTGCAATTTATCTGGCGCAGGATGACTGGAAAGCCGCCGCGGGTATTTTTTCAAAACTCCTGACGGATCCTTCGGTTCCGAAAGAAATTAAGATCGGAGTCGGCGCGGATTATTTTAACCGCTCGCTTAAAGATACAACTCTTCTCCCTGTGGCAAAGTCGCTCTTTGAACAACTCGATAAAGATTCCACTTACTGGGAAGTAAAACTTTATCTCGGCGCGATCGCTTCAATGGAGGGGAACGATTCACTCGCTACGGAATATCTGACACTGGTAACCGAACTTGCCCCGTGGAATGCGGACGCGTGGATAAGGCTCGGCGGTGTTTACTTTGACAGCGGAAAATACGAACAGGCTATACGGGTGCTGGGAGTTGCGATTGAAAAATTCCCCGAAGAGTTCGCTGTAAATTTTCTGCTCGGCATATCCTATATGCAAAGCGAGCAGCACGAGTCCGCCGTAAAATACCTCGGGAAAGCGGTAACCATCAATTCATCAGACATTAACGCCCTCTCCGCTTACGGCTATTCACTTTCACGCGTCAAAGAGAATGACAAGGCAATTCAGTTCCTCACCCAAGCGCTGAGGATTGATCCGGGGAACGTAAACATAATGGGTACGCTGGGACTGATCTACGACTCGCAGGAAAACTGGAGAATGTGCGACAGCATTTATTCTGCAGCGCTTGCCGTTGATCCGGATAATTCGATTGTAAATAATAATTATGCCTATTCCCTCTCGAAGCGCGGAACAGACCTTGAAAAAGCCCTGAGGATGGCAAAGAAAGCCATCGAACTTGAACCGTATAACTCATCCTTCCTGGATACAATCGGCTGGGTCTATTTCAAGATGGGCGATTATAACCAGGCAAGAGAGTATATACAAAAATCACTTGAGGTCGGCGGCGAGAAAGCGGTCATTCTTGACCACCTTGGCGACGTCGAGTATAGATCAGGCAATAAAGAAAAAGCATTAGAACTTTGGAATAAAGCCCTCGGGCTTGACCCTTCAGATAAATCCATTCAGGCAAAAATTGAGAAAGGCGGACTTTGAGAAGTCTTTATGTTTTATTATTAATAATCACCGGCGCGGCCTCGGTAGTGTTTTTTAACGGCTGCGCATCCACTCCTTCAACAGAACGCGCGGAGATCCTTTCACCGGAACGGTTAGTGAACCGTATGGAAGCAAACCGGAGAAAAATAAAAAATTTCCAGGGAAGTGGCACACTCTCGGTTAAGACCCCCTCTTTCAGCAACAGCGCTTCTTTTACAGTCACTATGATCAAACCGGACTCGATCAATCTTCAGATACGCGGCCCTTTTGGTATTGAGCTTGCGAACATACTGGTAACAAAAAATGACTTCCATTTTTACGAAGCGCTGAACAATACTGTTTACCGCGGCAAACTGAACGAAGATATACTTAGAGAAATATTCAAAGTGAATCTTTCATTCAGCGACCTGATAGACGCGTTCACCGGCGCCGTGAACCTTACCAACAAATTGTACAGAGAACCTTCGGACTTCCAGGTGCTTTATGACAGGTACTTTATGGCATACGCTGATTCGGCAAACAGGACTAAAAGCGCATTCTACATAAACATCTCCGATCTCGCGATCACCGAGTACCGCGTTACGGATTTCAGGAATAATCCCTACTTCGAATCTTTTTATTCCTCCTTCAATGTTCTTGAAGGGCTGCCCGTTCCGTACCAGATCAAGACAGAAAATAAAAGTGAGAAACAACTACTCACTATAGAATACAAGGACATAAAAACTAATATCGCGAACCTTAATATTATTTTTGATGTCCCGGAGGACGCAGACATACAGGAATGGTAATAAATCCAAAAGGAATATTATTACTGATACTGCTCGCCGCCAACGCGGTGTTATTACCGCAGGCGAAAGTTAGCGAGCAGAATAAGGAACTCGATAAACTAAAAACCGAGATCCGTCAGCTTGAGCGTGATATAAGCAAAGCGAAAAGCGAAGAGAAGAAAACCTACGAACTCATTCAAAAATTAAACCGCAGGAACTACCTCCTCTCACGGCTTGTGGGAAACCTCCGTTCCGAGCACAGGCGGCTCCAGGAACAAATAGACACCACCGAAGCGGCAATCACTCAACTCGAAAAGGAAATTAAAGCGCTTAAAGATAACTATGCCCGTTCGGTTAAAGCGATGTACAAAAACAGCTTTAAGAGCAAATGGCGATATGTACTTGATTCTGAGTCATTCCAGGCGGCAATTCTGCGCTATAAATATTTTGAGAGCTTCAGCGCGCGGCGCAAAAAGGATTTCGCGGAGCTAAAGACCAAGAGCGAAGAACTGCTCGCGCTCCGGAGCAGCTTGGGCGATGAAAGCAATAAAAAACAGATCATTATTGCCGAAAAAGACAAAGAAGAACAAAACCTCAGGAACCAGATCGGTGAGAAGACACGCACGCTCACCGAAGTGAGGAACGATAAAAAGAACCTCGAGAAAGAACTTGATGAAAAAAGGGTAGCTGAAAAAAAGATAAAGCGGATGATTGAGGATCTGATCGCCAAAGAAATTGAAAATAAGCGAAGGCAGCGGCTGGAGGAGGAAGAAGCCCGCCGCAGAACCGCAGCCGGGAAAGAGGCTCAGCCCCCGATAAAAGAAAGATCCTGGGTGGAAACTGACGGCTCAGTCTTCGCGAGGCTTAAAGGGAGGCTTAACTGGCCGGTCAGCGCGGGAAGGATTATCCGGGGTTCCGGCGAATCAAAAAATAAAGAACTAAACACAGTCACATTAAGTTACGGAGTTGACATTAAAACCACCGGAAGCGCGAGTGTTAAGACCGTGGCTGACGGTGTTGTATCGGCTGTTGATTATGTGCCGGGATTTGGCAGTATTGTCATTGTTTCGCACGCCGGCGACTACCGGACAGTCTACGGACATCTTTCCGAGATCAACGTAAGGGAGAACGACCGCGTAAAGGCAGGCGCTTCGATCGGGACTGTAGGAGAAAGCCTGGAAGGATATGTCCTCCATTTCCAGATATGGAAAGAGCGTAGTTACCTTAAACCGGAAACCTGGTTATCCTCCAGGTAAGGGAAAGAGTTTGCAAAGAATCACCTTACAGATCAGGGAACTGATTAACCTATTCTTAAAAGGGAGATACGTGCTATTCTCAAATATGCTTGAGAAAGTCACCTTCTTTCTCCTCTTCATTATAATCGCACGGACTTACTCAAAGGATATTTACGGCAGTATAGTCGCGCTCTTCGCGCTCTTTAACATAATCATGTCCTTTTTCGATTTTGGGTTTAATATATATTTCCAGCGTGAAAGTGCGCTTGAAAAGAAGGATATCTCGGAAGAAATCGCTAACGGATTAACTGTAAGGCTCCTCTCCCTCTTTCCCTATTTCCTCATTGCCTTTACCTATTTCTTAATCACCGGGGGAGCAAATCAACTGCTCAATTACCTGCTCGGCGCGGGAGTTTTTATATTCGGAATCAATAACCTCCTCAACTCGATCCTCTTCGGGCGGAAACTGTTCGAGGCATCTTTCCGGTTACTACTCCTGGCCCGGATAGTACTGATGGCGGGAATCCTGATCACCTCTTTCTCCGGTTTTGCAATTGAGTGGACGATAATGGTATTCATCCTTTCAGGAGTAATTCATTTCCTCTCCCTGAGCATATACCTCAGCCGTACCGCGATAGCCGGATTATCCTTATCCCTTAATCCCGTCCTCCTGAAGAAAATTTTCCGGTCCTCGATCCCCTTAGGTCTTGGAGTAATAATGGGCTGGCTGTATGACCGGGTGGACGTACTTATCCTGAAGGAGTATATGGGTGAGGCATCGGTGGCAATTTACGCGGTAGCCTACTCCCTTTACAAGTTCCCGCAGTCCTTTGCCAACGGGATATTCACCCCCCTGTTCTCAAACCTGAGCCGGGCATTTTCAATGAACGGATATTTAACCTTTACCGACATCAAAAAAACTCTTAAATTCCTGTTGGTTTATTCTGCTGTTGTAATAGCGGTAGTCCTGACCCTTGGCGACCAGTTAGTCCACTTACTCTATGGGAGTAAGTATACGGAGTCATGCCTTTTTCTGCCGTATCTAATGATCGCACTGCCGTTTTTGCTGCTGAATAATATGACGGGGATGATCCTGAACGCGTGCTACAAAGAATATTACGCGACAATGTCGGTGGTGATTGCGGCGGGGGTGAATGTGGCGGGGAATGTGATGTTAATTCCTGTTTTAGGAGTAACCGGGGCTGTGCTCGCTACTATTCTTACCGAAATTTCCATTCTTACTGTTCAATTATTTTTCATTTTCAGGTTTAAGCTAATCAATAAATGAGAGTTGCCTTAATTGGTGATTTTTCAAAATCCGATTCTCCTACGGGTCCAAAATTTTTTGCATCTGAGTTTTTACAGGAAATAAACAAGCATTATGAGGCTTGGTTTTACAGGTATAATTGCTCAGAAAGGCCCTGTAAATGGAAGCAGAAGCTTACCGGAAGAATAGAAACTGACCACGAAAATAAAATTATCACTGGCGGATTACTGCCCCTGTTAATACACTTTATCAGAAATAAATACGAGATCGTCCATATAGTTAACTACATCAGAGTATCGATTCCATTTCTTTTATGGGCTAAATTTTCAAAGACGAAGATTCTTTATACTTTGCACGGTGTTGTTGCTAATGAGATGAAATATTCGAATAATACGGGGTTGGGTTACAAGCTAAAAAATTTGCTTGCGGAAAAATTGATATCTCTGCTTGCTGATAATATTACCGGAGTGTCCAGATCAGTGTGCAATAAATTCAGGGAATATTATCCTGTGAAAATCGATAAATTCAAGTTTTTACCCCCGGGCTTAAACATTAATTGTTTTCCCCATCGCCAGAAAAGAAAAGACCAAAAAATCAGAATAATTACTCTTAAGGGTATGAATGCTAATTATAAATTTCTAAGCAATTTAGAAGATATCGTGGGTAAAGAAGGAGAAAGGTTCCAGCTTACTATTATTGGTGATGCGGATGAGAGCAAATCAACAGATAATATCCGGTACAAGACCAGACTCTCACGCAACGAATGGATTTCAGAACTTACTCAACACGATATCTTCATCAACATATCCCGATCGGAAACTTTTTCACTGGCTGCCCTTGAGGCTTTCGCAATCGGCCTTACACTTTTCCTTCACACAGATATTGGGATAACCGAGTATCTTAATCCCGGGTATGATTATAATTCCTACAACCAGAATGATTTAACCAGCCTTCAAGCCGCACTTCAATCAATAGCTCCGACTGATGAGAAAATAAACGAGGTGATAGAAGCCAGAGAATGTAAACTCAAAAATTTCAGCATTCAGGAAGTCGGCAACGAGTACATTCTTCAATACACTTCTTTGGTAAAACGCTGAAAAAACAGAAACGCATTTTAATATTAGTAAACGAACTTAATATAACCTGCGGAATTAGTTCCGCTTTATATTCTTTTCTCAATAATATCCCCTCGGATTCCGATTTTAACTTTCATATTGGTTGTGGGGGTGGTGACGCTGTAGAGAAATTCAAACCATTGGTAAAAGATATTTTTGTTTACGATTATTTCAAACACGAGAACAGATCAATTGGCAATTTTGTTAAGTCAGTGTGGAAAACATTTTCTATATGTAAACGTAACAAGATTAATATAATTCATTCGCACTCACATTATGCCGCTAATTTCGCACATCTGGCGTCCAGACTGCTCGGCATTAAGACAATCCAGAGCATTCACGGAATAATTCCTGTCACAGGCAGATTACCACATTATAAGGCTGACAAATTCATTGCGGTGAATGAGCATATCATCTCATACATAGGCACTTGTTATCCCAATATAATCGGCAAAATTCATCTTGTCAATGTCGGCTATAATTTCCCGGAGGAATTACCAAAAAAATCTTATGATAACGTAAGGATTATCGCTGGCTCACGTTTATCTCGCGAAAAGGGAATTGACACTTTTATCGAAGCAGTGAAATACCTTCCAGAGGAAATTAAAAAATCGTGCAGCTTTTTAATTGCCGGCACGGGTCCCGAGGAGTCAGAATTCAGAAATATGGCTATTGGCACGCCAATACAGTTCCTTGGAGTTGTGCATAATTTCGAACAGCTTCTTGCTACCACCCACATCTTTGTAATACCCAGCAGGTCCAAAGCTGAAGGGTTCCCCACTGCAATTATTCAGGCTGCAAAGACGGGGAATTTAATTATTTCTTCGAATTTTTGGGGATCTGAATCAATATTAAAAAACAACTCCAACGCGCTGATATTTGATAAGGATAGTTTCAGGTCTCTTGCAGAGCTTATGATTAAAACAGCAACAAATCTAAGCAATTTCACAGGATTAGTAAATAATTGTTTTACTGAGTTTAAGGATAAATTCGACTCCACTAAATCTACTACTGAACTAATGCGTTTGTACAAAGAATTATGAGGGATATTTCTAATGTGACTGTTCTGATGACAGTTTATAACGGGGCAGAGTATGTTTCCCGGGCTATACATAGTATACTGATTCAAACCTACAAGGAATTTCAATTTCTTATTATTGATGATGGTTCTACTGACAACACAAAAGAAGTTATTCATTCTTTTAAAGACCCTAGAATAAACTATCATTATATTCCGAATTCCGGTTTGGGCACAGCCTTGAATTATGGACTCGGGATCGCAAAGTATGATTGGATTGCCCGGATGGATGCTGATGACATATCACATCCTCAGCGCCTGGAAAAACAAATTATGATTGCTGTCAGAAATGACTTTGATGTTATCTCCTGTCAATATGCTGTATTCGAAGAGGAAAGAATCCGTTATGTCATCCTGTCATCAGAACACCACCCAGACATAAAAAAACGGCTTGCGATACACAATGAAATCTCGCATCCGGGTGTTTTGTTTAATAGACAAACCATTATAAACAGTGGCGGATACTACCCGGGTGTTTTTGAAGATTTCGAGCTATGGCTCCGGATAAAAGACAGAGTAAAATTCTACATTTTACCGGAGGTATTGATTTTCCTTAATCTCCGTATGAATTCATATTCAAGAACAGACTCTGAATTACGCAGAAAAGAAGTATACGATATTCTTGCGCCTTATTATAATTCCGACCTTACAAAAGAGTTCGGTATAAAGCAGGAAGAGAATAATATTATTAGAGGGTGGAGAGAATTTATCTATGGAGATAAAATAAAAGCCAGAGAATATTGGTCAAGTACACCTTTTAATTATCTTGGACTCAGAATACTTACGGCTTATATGCTCACCTTTTTTCCAACAAATTTCATCCTGAAATTTCAGAAATGCAACTTGCGTTTCAGGATCAATTATCTCATTTCATACTTCTACCGGCACAACAGAAGCCTACGCCGCACATTTTTTGGCCTTATAAATATTTCCTAATTTGGCAAAGCCCATAAGAGTTCTTCATATATCCCCCGACTTTGACTACTCCTGCGGCGTAAGCAGGTACCTTTCTCTGATTTTCAAACACCTCGCCATCAACCGCAATATCGAACTTCACTTCATAACAAATAGAGGTGATGCGTTGGAAAGGATTTCCGGGCTCGATGTAAAGTTGACGCTCGTTCCTTTCACTAAAGGTTTGAGAAACATTTTTTATTTGTATTCTTTCACGAATTTCCTGAAAAACTATATCCGGAAAAATCATATTGATATTGTACACACACATCATCGGTTCCCGGAATATATCGTTAACCGTATTAAAAAGGAGTGTGGCATTTTCACAATTACTACGGCGCATAGCTTGACAAGAAAATACAAAGCGATGAGTTTTCATTCCGATGTAATTCTTGCTGTGAGCCAGACCGTAAAAAATCATCTTATGGAGAGATATAATATTTCTGAAAATCGAATACTGCAAATTTATAACCCGGTCGCAGATCTGGAACCCGCCTGTTCACGTGAGGTGGCGAGGAAAAAACTGGGTATTCAGGGTAACAGAAAAGTGATTTTGTTCATTGGGACTATCTCCCGAGAGAAAGGGTTTGATGTTTTAATTGATGCTTTCAGACAAGCAAACGCGAAAATCAGCCACTGTATGTTATTGGTTGCAGGAAAATGGAAGGGATCCAACCGTTATGCTTTCACTTCAAATGCAGACATACTGGCTTTACCCTCACAGGCTGAAGTCTCACCTCTTTATGCTGCCGCAGATCTTGTGGTTTTACCCTCGCGCGCTGATTCATTTCCTTTTACTATGCTCGAAGCGGGAGTTTTTCAAAAACCTTTTATTGGCAGCGCGGTCGGAGGTATTAAAGAATTTATTGAACATAATAAAGATGGATTATTGATTGAGCCGGAATCTGTAACGGAATTGGTAAAGTCTATGACGCATCTTTTGGAATCCCCCGAATTTGCTGCCAGGCTCGCAGAAAATCTGAGGGTCAAAGTCAAAAACCTTAACAGCGCTGAAGAATATTGCAATAATCTTATCGAAATATACGAAAGTGTGACTAATGACTGACCAAATATCCACACTTCCTTATTTCACTTTTCGTCACGTAGAACTTACTGATATAAAAAGCTTAACCGAGAAGGCTATAAGCGAGCAAAACAAATTCTCCATCCTTTATCTTAATCACCATATTTATAATCTCTGCCTGAAAAACAAGGAATTAAGAGACGCTATATCTTCTTCAACTTCTGTTCATCTTGATGGCATAGGCATCTGGCTGGGATTAAAAATGCTTGGGAGCAAAGACTTAACCCGGTTTAACTGGACGGACAACGCAAAAAATTATTTGAAGCATTGTGCTGTTAAGAACTATTCCCTCTTTTTCTATGGAGGAGAGCAAGCCACATTAAGGATTGCAGAAAAAACCCTGAGAGATACTATTCCGGGTTTGCATATCAAAGGGATGATTGATGGATACACATCCCTCTCCGATGATGAAATAGTCGCCCGTATTAATGAAGCAAAACCAAATGTTCTTTGGGTAGGATTAGGTTCTCCCAGACAGGAATTATGGATTTTCAGAAATATAGATAGGTTGAATATTAATATCATTCAGAGCACAGGAGATATAATGAGTGAATTAGCCGGCATAAAAAAACGTGGTCCGAAGTATCTCCAGAAAGCCGGATTTGAATGGGTGGTGCGATTAATTTATAATCCCGTAAAGTATTGGAAGAGATATTTAATCGGGATTCCCCATTTTTTTCTCAATCTACTCGGAATTAAGTTCAGACAATTTATGGGGGGTAAACATTAAGTTAACAGGCAAAATATTTGCAGAGAGAGTACAATGGAATAATTGCCTGTTTTGCAAATTATTCTTCATTCTCCTTGTCCCTATCACGATATTTTTCCAGATCGCACCCTTGATTTTTGGATTCCACTTTCTTTCAGATGATTATATGAATATTTCCGCGGCGATTCGAAATCCATTACCGCTTGCATCGGACTTTAGAGGAGGATTTGATGGGTTTTATTACCGTCCTTTAATTTCGTTATCATTGTACCTGAATTATTTTTTTGGCGGATTTAATCCCGCCGGTTTTTTTGCAGTGAATATTATAATTAATATTCTCAATTCTATCTTAACATTATTTCTCCTTAGCAAAATGGTTAGAATGGATTTTTTTACCGGTGCACTCCTGGCTGGATTATTCGTTTCTGTCCCCCAGGCTGTTTCAAACGTGTATTGGATTTCAGGTCGTACTGACTTACTCGCATTTAGTTTAGCAATAACTTCAACCTTCTTCGCCGTCAGATATTTCACTCAAAAATCTACGCTTGACTTATGTGCAACAGGTATCTTTCTTATCTTGGGACTCAGCGCCAAAGAAACCGCCATACTCTCGGCGGTATATATTTCAATGATCTATTTACTATTCTTTCACAGGAAAAGAGCGAAAGAAACATTCAAGGATGAAATCCCACTTTTCATTCTGGTCTTTTTTATTGTCAGTGTTTATTTTATTCTCCGTTACAGTATTTTTGGAGTATTCTTTACCGTAAACAGCAGTGAGTTGCAGACGGCTCCCGAATCTCTGATCTCGTGGATAGCGGGAGGGATTTTGTCAGTTTATCTGCCGTCTGATCCGGTTGATCTGTTCTCCATAATTAATTTCTCTGAGTCTTTTTTTTACAGTGCGGTTGTCCTGCTAATAACTTCTTTCTTCTTGATTACCAGGGGTTTTAGGAATATGACCAGCGACCAAAGACAACTCATAATTAAATTTGTTTTCATTTCATTCATCTCCCTAGGGGTTTATATATTCACAATCCCACAACTCCGCCTGGCATATTTTACGCTCCCTTTTTCAATCGGAACAGTTGTTTTAATTTTTAAGTATAATAAAAGTTTAGCTTCGGCCAAAATTCTATTATCATTATATCTTCTGCTCGTGATAGCATCCTCAGCATCACAAGTATACAAACATATTACAATCTCAAAAATGCAGCGCCAGATAGAAGCAGTTTTAGATCAGAACAGAATGGATAAGGATACATTATTTATAGTCGGGCAAGTTGGAAGAATCGGTCAGACCTGGGTTTCTTCTTCCGATGCTTTCCTTCTGCCCCCATCTGAGGTGGTAAAAGGCAGTACCAGGAAGACACGAGAACTATTTTACCTCCCTGCTTTTGAGGGTCACGTCTTGACAGATCTGAAGAATCCATATTTAATTGAATTTAACGCCGATACTTTGATCCTTACATCGAATAGCCTGACATCAGGTTTCGTACCCCTGCCAGCTTATAAGTATCCGCAACACGGCTTATACGTTCAAAAAGGGTTGAAGCATAAGCCGGTAGTTTTTATACCCAAAAGAAGAGGTATTGCCCATAAGATTAAGATCTACCCGCTCCCGCATACTGATGCTCCCACAGTTTATTATTACAATGATAGTTTCAGAATTGAACCATTTTCTGAATTTAGGGCCCGCTTTACTTCAAAGGGTAAACCTACCAATACAGAATGAGAATTAACTTCCTTTCCTATTACATTAAAATCAACAAAAAAGCATTTTATCTCGCAGCATTTTTATCTGCATTAGCTTTGACGATGTTAGTGATAAATACAGGGAAAATGGATTATTCGCACCCTGATTTTTCACAGAACTGGGACCATCACAACTACATCTCAATGGCACAAAATAGTGTGGGGGAATATAATATTGCTCCCTTCTGCTGGAGAATCCTAAATCCTTTGCTTGCCGGATTGCTTCCTTTTGAACAAAGTACTTCTTTCCTGATTATGAGTATCGCTAGCCTCTGGCTTGCTTCATTATTAATGTATCTGATTATTCTTAAACTTGGTTTTTCAGAAATTTTCTCCATCGCAGGAATACTATTTTTTCTCTCTCTATCCTGGATCACAAAATATAATATTTATAATTTCTGGTTAACTGATCCGCTCTCCTATTTCTTCATTCTGGCTGTAATTCTAAGTATTTTAATCGGAAACGATACTTCCTTCGCGATATTCTTAACTTTAGGCGTACTTGCGAAGGAGAGTGTTTTGTTTTTCGCACTACTCTATTTTACACTGAACAATGATGGAGTGCTGTCAGGTAAACTTTGGCTGAGAGGGACGCTTCTGATTTTACCCGCAATCGCGTTGCTGATTTTTTTACGAGTTTCAATCCCAGCACTCAATAATGATCCGGAATACGTTGCGAAAGTCTCGCCTTTCATTAATCCTGTGCCCGTCTATGGTCTAATGACTTTTTTGAAGGAAATAGGATTTCCCCGAATTGCAAATTTCTCACTTCAGGAACTCCCTTCATATTCCTATGGAGTGTTTGGACTTACTCTTTCTTTTTTTTCGGTTGTAAATCTGCGTGAAAATTTCGGCATCTTTCTTAAATATTTTCCGGTTGTAACCTTAGTTTATCTATCATTGCTATTTGTGGTCAACACTGAAAGAGCCGTGGTGATATTTTTCCCCCTGATGATCATAATGGCCCTCCGGGGGATGAAGTACTTATCTGTCCGTTTGCAGGTTACAGAAACACCTTTCCTGGTATTACCATCAGTTTTATTACTTTACCTAATATTAAAAAATTATTATACACCTCTTTCGCCCCTCTATGAGGCAGTATTATTAATAGTGTTCCTGGGGGGCATCATAATTTTCAGAAAACATAAATTTATAAAGTGTTAACCGGGTCAATAGTCTTAATTCCAGATGTGTTTTATGGGGATTCTGACGTTATTCAATTTTTGATATTGTTTTATTTACCCGCATATAGTTAGCTTAAGAAAAAAGAAATTTTATTTTATTCCGCTTTTAGTAGCCTAAACATAAAAACAACAATGCGACTTATTATTCCACTTATTCTAATATTAAACATCCTCATAACCGGGTCGGTAAATAAACCCGAAATTTCGGCCGGGGCAGGGTATTTTATAATTACTTATAAAGAACTTAACTATAAGTCATCAGTTAAAAGATTTGGAAATCTGACCATAAGGGATTATACCGAATACACAGATGAATCGTCGGCGGGTAATTATAAGTTACCAAAAGCCAGCCTGATTATTGCGCTTCCCCGGGAGATTAAACCGGAGTTTGAACTAAAAATTGCTTCCACCAGGGTTTATGAATCGGAAATACCCGCGCTTAATCCTTCAATGACCCAAAACAATGATTCGGCATTTACTTTGGAGGAAGTATTTGATTATGCTGCCGCACAAAGAAATTACACAGAAAAACTAATCACAGTAAAAAAATATTTCTGGTTGAGAAATTACTATTGTGCCGAAGTTGAGGTAAGCCCGGTTATTTTCAATGCAGCAGATAATAAACTCACAGAAATCACTGCGTATAGTATAATAATTAGGCATCCCTCCCTTCAGAATATCCAATTATCAAGTCCTGTAAAAATTGAATCTGACTTTGATAATGTCCTTTCATCGGTAATATCAAATCACTCAATAGCGGGACAGTTCAGGTCTCTGCCGCCTTTGCCGGAAAATGATACTACAGGTAACTGGATAAATTACTCCGCCGACTATGTTAAAGTAGGAATCGCCAAAGATGCCGTTTATCGTATAACCAGGCAAGACTTTGAACAATTAACTATTTCAATAGCTTCTATTGATCCAAGGACATTCAGACTATATTATCGTGGAACAGAAACTGGAATCTTTGTGAAGGGCGAGGAGGACGGTTCTTTTGATCCTAATGATTACATTGAATTTTCCGCAAGGATGAACTATACCGGAGGTGATGAACGCAGAGCAAATAGTTCTCAGGAACCGTACGCAAATTTTATGGACCTCTACACAGACACCACCTATTTCTTTCTCACTTGGGGAAACGGTACCGGGAAACGAATCAGAATTCAATCACAGCAGGCATCAGGTTTAACTGATACTCTGAATTACTATACT
Organism: Ignavibacteriaceae bacterium; assembly: GCA_013360295.1. Classification (GTDB taxonomy): domain Bacteria; phylum Bacteroidota; class Ignavibacteria; order Ignavibacteriales; family Ignavibacteriaceae; genus JABWCL01. The sequence continues at coordinate 45,426 of JABWCL010000033.1, forward strand.
TTCTTTGCTCATATCGAACAAAATAATATGTACCAACCGCTTTCATTAAGTACGGTTACAAACCAGGACCCTGACTGGACATCAACAAATGCCTGGGTATGGCAATGGTATGGTACTAATACATTGAATTACACAATAAATATTACAGACCCGATCCCGAATAGAAATGCAGCTTTTTATTTCAAGGCCATTAGCGGAGCGTCTAGTATACCGTCTAATTCCCACAACATTGCCCTGCGGGTCAACCAGAATCTTGTAGACACTGCTGTATTTAATCGCAATGAAGTGATTTTTATTGGAAAAACTTACAACTCCAGCATATTAACGAGCGGAAACAATACTTTAACCATCCAGAATCACTCCAATGGGACTTCTTCTAATCTTCTGGCAATGGACTGGTATGAATATGAATACCCCAGATTACTTCGTGCCTACGGAGACTCTCTGATATTTGAAATCCGCGATAGCATTTCAAGAGCTCACAGAATCATCAGAATTGAAGGTGTTTCTCAGTCTCAGCTTTCATTATACAAGTGGGGGATTAATCCGAAGAAAATTGAGAATTATTTACTGACTGGCAGCTCGATGATTTTCTCAGATACGGTTGGAAGCGGGGACATATATATGCTGATGCCGGATTCTAAGATTCTCAAACCACAATTTTTGCAAAAAAAGAATTTCATCAATCTCAGAAGCAACCTGAGATCAGCCGAGTATATTACTCTTACAAATAAAGTTTTTAAGACAGAAGCGGAAGAATACTCAGACTTTATCAAGAATAGTTATCAACTCAACACGACAACAATTTTTGTTAACGATATTTTCGATGAATTCAATTTCGGATATCCCGATCCCGCAGCTATTCGCCTCTTTTTACGCACAAGTTATTCAAATTGGCAAGCTCCAAAACCCTCTTATTTGTTCATAATAGGTTCAGCTTCCTACGACTATAAGAGGTATGTGTTTAAGTCGAGAGGGTATGAACTCAATCAAAACTGGGTAATTTCCTACGGAGAGCCAGTGAGTGATGTTTACTATACTATGTTTGATTCAAACCAGCCATTGATACCGCAAATGTATTGCGGACGTCTGCCCGCCAAAGAAAAATCGCACATTACAAATTACCTTGGCAAACACAGTAATTATCTTTCTCAGCGTTACGATCAATGGAATAAAAAAGCAATCTTTTTCTCCGGTGGTGACGCAAACGACCCATCGCAGTTAGTTCAGTATAAATCTATTAACGATGCAATCATCTCACAGTATGCAACCGTCCCCCCATATTCACTGAATCATGATCATTTTTATAAAACCGCTAATCCCCAGAGTGATTTTGGACCGTACGATCCAATTTATATTAAAAATTCAATTGATGAGGGAGGCGTATTCATATCCTATATTGGGCACAGCGGCACACGCACGTGGGATAATTCAATTGCCGACCCGAATCAATTACTTAATAAAGTAAACAAGAGCCCGCTCGTAACGGACTTTGGCTGCAGCACGGTGAAGTTTGCGGAACCTGATGTTGAAGCTTTTGGAGCGCTTTTTGTAAATACCGGACAGACTATCGGATATATCGGCAATACCTCTCTTGGGTTTACATCAACCTCAACGATCCTTCCGGGATATTTTTATGGAAATATTTTATCAGATTCGATTCTTCAGATCGGTGTGGCATCCACACAGTCTAAACTAAAAATGTTCGGCACTCTCGGAAGCACTGGTACATACAGAATATTCGCTTATACAAATACGTTAATGGGAGATCCGATAATCAAATTGGCTCTTCCGTCAATGCCGAACCTTAAATTATCGAATTCTGATTATGAAATCTTAAACAGCAATCCAAATGACTCCGATGATTCTCTAACAATTAAAATTCGCTATTTCAATATAGGCAGTTTCAGAGAGGATTCAATATCCATTTCTGTCATCAGCAAAGTTGGAAGTATTTTAACGAACCAGCAAGTCGTTAAAGTGCGTTTACCGGAGTTTTCCGGGGAGGCGACATTTTCACTCCCCATCAAAAATCGTCCGGGCAGACATTCTGTAACATTCATACTCGATGAATCAAACATCATTAATGAAATTTATGAGGATGATAATAAAATCGAATTCACTTTTAATGTTGCGTCACTATCTCTACGGGATTATGGCAGGAATCTGCTTGCATCTTATTCCTCACCGAATGTAAAACTTATTAACAATACTCTGATTGCGTCCGGAAATCCCGGGGAGATTATCGCCGAAATAGATACCTTAACAAGTTTTAATTCAGCAAATTCAATAATAAAGCCTATTGATACATTTTTCACAAAAATTACTTTTAACGGTCTTCAAAACGGTAAAAGATATTATGTGCGGACCAGATATAATCAAACTGATACATTATGGGGTTTTACAAATTCAGTTATGTCCTCATTAAGGGACTTTCGTTTTTATCTTAATGATTCTTACAGTCTGCTTAATCAGGAACTTACAGGAACCAAGTTAGATGATCCGGGAATTTTACTTTTGACAGACTCATTACAGATTTCCGTAATGTCTGGCAGCGGGAATTACAGCAAATTCGGAAGTGTGACCCGGAATGGAATTAATGTTCTGCCAAATACATTTTCCTGGGGCTTTGGGATCGCTGTTTTTGATCTCAGTGATTTTTCACTTGATACAGCAATGTCTTACTGGTCCGGGGCAAGTATTGATGAAGCAGTTGCACTGACTAATCTGATAAACTCAGTTGATACCGGAAAACTTGTTGCAATGTGTGTAATAGATGATGGTGCCTCCAATCTGAATGCAAACCTGAAATCAGCGATTAAAACTCTCGGCTCGACGAAGGTTGACAGTATAAAATTCAGGACCCCCTGGACTCTTATTGGAATAAAAGGAGGCGCCCCTGGTTCAGCAAAGGAAGAGGTCAGATCCAGTACGTACCAGGGAATTCTCACTATTGATACTATGTTTCTCCGGGACAGAGCGAGAGGTACTTTATTAACCCAGGAACTAACTGATGCGGCCTCCTGGGGATCGGTACATTTGGTAAAAACACAACCGGAAGGCTCGCAAATAAAAGTACGCCCAGTTGGTATTAAGGCGGATGGTTCCGCGGATACATTGGGCTATTTAAGTTTTAGCTCTGACTCCGCTTCAATTACGGGTCTGAGTGTTAAAACATATCCATCGTTCAGATTCCTTATTGAATTGGAGAAAGGAAGCAGTCCCACTTCCCCGGTTCTCCATTCATTCGGTGTCAACTATGACCTAAAACCGGAAATAGGAGTAAACTACCAGACCGTCAGTGAAACAAAGGATACTGTGTTTAGCGGAGAAACTATCACTCTCAATTTTAAAGTTTATAATGCTGGAGATTACAAGGCAGATAGCTTTAAAGTCTTGGTGGATATTGTCAATCCGGATAATTCGCGAAACCGGATTTTCGATACATTAGTTACAACTTTAGGGGCTGAACAAAACCGGGCGTTCTCGCTGGATTACACTCCTCTCGTCGGCGCTTCGCAAAGGAAGTTTTCCATTCAGATTGATCCGGATAACAGAGTGGATGAATTCTATAAGGATAACAACACTTATGAAATTCCTTTTGTCATAAAGCCTGATACAAGCGACGCATTCATCGTGTTAAAAAATCAGGGAGGGGAGTTTTTTGATGATGAGTTCCTCCCATCACGCCCCAATATTAGAATTGAATTGCACGATCCTTCGCTTCTCCCCGTTAATGACACTTCAAATATCAGGATAGAACTAAACGGTGAAAGAGTCTACTATAATCCGGGCGAGTTAAGTTATTCATTTAGCAATAATAACCCCAAAATGGTAGCAGAGTATACCCCGAGTTTATCAGCAGGTGAGTATGAACTTAATGTGAAAGCTAAAAATGCATTGGGTGTTCTTCTCGATTCAACCGGTATTACCAAAAGATTTATCGTTTCGGATGAAGCAAAACTAATGAGTGTCTATCCCTATCCAAATCCATCCAATGGCCCAACTAACTTTACATTCATTCTTCCTGCCGTACCCGAAGAACTCAAAATAAAAATCTTCACAATCTCCGGAAGGTTAATAAAAGAAATCTCCCGTTCCGGCGCCGAGCTTAAACATAACTTTAACTATATCCCCTGGGATGGTCGCGACGAAGACGGTGATGAGGTGGCGAACGGAGTTTATTTATATAAGATCTATATACGAAAAGACGGAAAACTATACTCTGAGACTCACAAGCTTGCCATCGTGCGATAAAAATCAATTTGACAGTAGTTCTGTGAGATTCATCTAATATTATGAGTAGTTATTCTGGAAATAATCTGCAATTAAGGTTGTCTTACTGGATTTTACTCCCGGTGATATCCGCAATGGTTTTAGGTTCGTTCATCAGAACAGGTATTGACGGTTACGAAAGAGCAATGTTCAGCGAAATGATAGACGGCACGGCGCATAAACCGTTTGTTTACAGAGCACTGATTCCTCTAGCTGTTAAGTCTATTACTTATGCAATCCCGGATAATATTGAAGCCCTTATTGACAAATGGGGGTATGAAAAAATTAATTTTGTAAAAAAGAGGGAAGGTGTCCGGTTAACAGAAATTTCAATCGTATTATTTTTTAGTTATTTATCAATTATGGGATTTGCCTGGAGCCTGCATATATTGGGCAAGCACTTTTATAACTTCAAAGAAATCACCGGATATATAATTTCATTAACTGCAGTAGCCGGTATCCCCGTCTTTTTTCAGTATTACAGTTATATGTATGATCTGCCCCAACTTTTTCTTTTTACACTCTCCTTATATTATTTAGCAAAAGAGAGATGGAGTTATTTCCTGGCCCTTTTCACAATAACCACAATAAATAAAGAGACATCGATACTCCTGATTTTAATTTTCTTTATTCATTACCGTCAAATTTTACCTATAAGTGAATTCAGGAAACTGCTTGCGTTACAGTTCTCAATCTTTGCGATAATTAAACTAACGCTAACTTCGCTTTTCTGGGAGAATAATGGAACTTTTGTTGAGTTTCATTTAAAACATAATTTATTTTTAGCCCCGTTTACCATCTCGCAATTCGTTTCTTTTATCCTTATCGGTATCGGATTATCATATGCCTGGAACAATAAACCAAAGTTCCTTCGCAACTCACTTTTTATATTGATACCACTTCTAGGTTTGACTTTTTTTCTTGGGTTGTTAGATGAGTATCGAGACTACTATGAGAGCTACCCGATAATAGTACTTTTAATTTATCCCAGTATTCATTCTTTATTTAACAACTCCTCAGGCCTAATGAAGAACCTCCCGGAAACACTCCGGAAGGCTGTTTGAGTACAAAACTGATTCCCCAAATTATTTAAGAGGAAATCAGCGGATAGTGATATAAAGTTCAACAGCAATCTCACAATAATTTTAAGTTTTCTAACACTATTTTTTCTTAACTTTAGAAGTTAATTTTTAAGGATTTAATTATGAAAAAACTTACTCTCGCTCTTTTTGTTCTTTTTACTGCCTTTTCCGTTTTCCCTCAGACTTTCACTCAGGATAAGACTGGGTATGAATTTTATTGACGGGAAAAGCTATTTCGCTTTCCGTTTCACCCCTGAGTTCTCTCTATCCAAGGTGGGTGTCGGGCTGGACCTTAATCTTGAAGTCGGGACTGACGGTAAGATCAGGAAGGAAAACTTCAATGAGACTTCTGATTATCTCAGCATCATCAGGTATGTCCGTTATGGCAATAAAAAAGAACCGGTGTTTGTAAAAGTTGGTGCTATCGACGGCTACACGCTCGGTCACGGCAGTATTATGTACCTCTATAATAACAGCCCAAGTTTTGATGCGCGCAAGATTGGCCTTGTGGTTGATATTGAATTTGATAAATGGGGATTTGAATCAATTTACAGCGACTTCAGCCAGGGCGGTATCTTCGGCGCGCGTGGTTATACAAAACCTCTGCGCTTCACTCCGCTTGCCAGCGTTCCGGTAATTGGTAATCTTGAGGTCGGAGCTACTTTTGCTTCCGATTTTAATAAATATGCTGGCGTAAGAAGCGGTATCACTAATGCTTCCGGTGAATTTGAGGCGGTGGTTGATGATAAGTCCGTAAGCGTTATCGGTTTTGATATGGGTCTGCCGCTTTTCACTACTTCGTTCGCGAACTCAATGCTCTATCTTGATTTTGTAAAATTCGCAAACGCAGGTTCAGGCACCTCTGCCGGTGTTATCTTTAATCTTGGCGCGGGCGGTATGCTTTCTGCTTCTGTAAAACTCGAGAGAAGGCTTAACGGCTCTGAGTTCATCCCCTCTTACTTCAACGCTCTGTATGAACTGGAAAGATTCAAATTTATCAGCGCTGCAAATACTGTCGTTAGTAAATACAATGCACTCAAAGCTTCGACCACATCTGATAACGGTTATTTCGGCGGACTCGGCGTGAATGTACTTAACCTCCTTACTGTTAACGGAAGCTATCAGAGGCTGGACAAAGACGCAAAGAGCGGCTTGCTCCATATCTCAGCCGACCTTGTGCCAAAAGACCTTCCATTTATAGCACGCGCCGGATATGATAAAGTGAATATTCAGTCTGAGTCTGATATGTTTAAACTGGATGACCGTTCAGTGCTCTATGCTGAAACAGGCTATAAGCCTTACTCCTGGATGCTCGTTACAATGGTCTATCAGTGGACATACACTCCGCAAAGGGACGGATCCGATAACATCATCGGCTTTGTTCCCCAGAAAAAAGTTGAACCGAGAGTTTATTTTATCTACCCGTTCTGATAAACTGATTTTATGAATAAAAAGATACTCGTTGTCGAAGATGAACCTTCAATGCGGCTTGGGCTGACCGATAACCTTGAATTCGAAGGTTATGAGGTTGAGACAGCCTCTGACGGCAAAGAGGGCCTAAAAAAAATCCTCGACAATGAGTATCATCTTGTTCTTCTGGATGTGATGCTGCCGCAGATGTCCGGTTTTGACGTTTGTAAATCCGTTAGAAATGCCGGCAAAACAACCCCGATAATTATGCTTACTGCTAAAGGGGAAGAAGTTGATAAAGTTATCGGGCTTGAGTTGGGAGCAGATGATTACATTACTAAACCCTTCAGCCTGCGTGAATTAATTGCACGTGTGAAAGCAATGCTGAGAAGAACCGATGCAGCATCCTCCCCCGTCCCCACGGATGACATCAGGATAGGAAAGCTGACTGTCAATTTCACGAGTTATACGGCGCACGAGGGGAAAAAAGAAGTTCAGCTTTCACATAAAGAGTTCGAAATACTTAGCTATTTGTTTAAGCACCGCAATTCCACCGTTAGCCGCGACGACCTTCTCACAAATATATGGGGATACGACGAAAGCCCCACCACCCGTACTGTTGATAATTTTATTTTACGCTTAAGACAAAAGATCGAAACCGATTCCGAAAACCCAAGGATCATAATCACCGTCCACGGCGTTGGCTACAAAATGCTCTTTTGAGAATTAAGAATTAAAAATTAAGAATTATGAATTAAAACTATTCAACTCAAAATCCCACTAGGGATTAAGAATTGTAATTAGCATCTACTCCACTCAAAATCCCATAGGGGATTAAGAATTAAAACTTTTCAACTCAAAATCCCACTAGGGATTAAGAATTGTAATTAACATCTACTACACTCAAAATCCTATAAGGGATTACGAATTCAACCCATTCAACTCAAAATCCCATAAGGAATTTGGAATTTCCCCCTTCGCTCTCACCTCGCCCCCTCCCCTTCCTTAACCCATAAAAGTATAACAAACAAAAACCCTAACCCAACAACCTTTACTCTACCTGCAACTGTGACTGTTACCGTAACTGTTACTGATACTATTACTGTTACTGTCACTGCACTCTTTTCCCTGTTCCCTCTTCTCTGTTCCCTCTTCTCTGCTCTCTGTTCCCTGAAAAAACTTTGATCATTGATCATTGATCATTGTTCATTGATAATTGTTTGGTGACATCTTTTTACATCTGTTTACTTCACCGTGACACCTTTTACATATTCCCCCTGTAATTTAGCATCAGAAATTAATTCAATTTTCTTTAATGCTATTTGAAAGGATACTACGATGTGTACAAGAAGAAGTTCGGTTTTTGACTACCAGCCTTTAACGGTTGTGACCCTTATGTTTGTCCTGGTTCTTTTTTCCTCCGCTTTTGCCCAGAAGCCCGCTGCGGTTAAAATGAGCAACGCGGCGATAGGTAACCTGGTAAACGCCCTGAATTCAGAGAATGACGGGCTGAGAAGAAGCGCGATCTACCTCGCCGGAAAAAACAAGGTTAAAGAGGTGGTTGATGTGCTGATTGAAAGACTGAATAAGGAGAAGGAAGCTGGAATGAAGATCCTCACCGCGCTCAGCTTATATAACATCGGCGACAACCGCGGTATGGAAAAAGTTCATTTAGCAGCTGTTACCGACCCGGATCTCCGTGTAAGAAGAATGTGCACCGCGATTTTCAGCGAGTACCTGAGCGATAATAATTACAACAGCGCGAATTTGCTCAACGAGTTTTAATAATCCTGTGACAATTTGTGACAATTCATTACCTGATGTTACAGTTAAAGAGTTTATATTCTAAATAAATATTAAAAATTTATCACCGTGCTTAACAGTATATTAAATAAAATAATCCTGATTACCGCTCTCGGAATTTCTTTCATAGCGGCCCAGGAGTGGGAACGGATATCGAACCTCAAAGGTTACTGGAAATTCGCCATCGGCGATGATACAGAATGGTCATTACCCGGTTACAATGACAAGAATTGGGATGAGATATTCGCTCCCTCCCCCTGGGAAAATCAAGGCTTCGCGGGCTATAATGGCTACGGCTGGTACAGGACGAAAGTACTGGTGCCGCAGTCAGCCGCGGGTTCATCACTCCTCCTGAAGATGGGTTATATTGACGATGTGGATGAAGTTTATTTTAATGGTAAACTGATTGGCAGAAGCGGTGAATTCCCCCCTTCATTTATCACAGCATATAACCAGTTCAGGGAATATACTGTTCCCTCTTCGTTCGTAAACTACGGGAAAGAGAATTCAATAGCGGTAAGGGTATATGACATACAGATTGAAGGAGGAATAGTCGGCGGCGAAGTTGCCCTCTACGGAAGAAAAAATATGCTCCGCGTTAACCAGAATTTCGAGGGGGAATGGAAATTCATTCCCGGCGATGCTCCTAAGTTCAGCCGTAAAGATTTTGATGATTCAAAATGGAAAAACATAATTGTCCCTTCTTACTGGGAAAGCGAAGGATATAATTATGACGGGGTCGCCTGGTACAGAAAAGAGTTCAGGCTTTCACCGGAACTGTATGACAAAAACCTTGTGCTTGTAATGGGAAAGATTGATGACCTTGATGAAGTATACCTGAACGGTAAACTTGTGGGAAGTACCGGAATAATTAAAGATGATCCGTCACGCAGCGATCTCGGGGATAACTGGATGAGTCTGCGCGGATACTTCATCAATAAATCTGACCTAAATAAAAACGGAACCAATGTGATCGCTGTAAGAGTATACGACGGATATATCAACGGTGGTATTTATGACGGTCCGCTGGGACTAACCACCCAGGAAAAGTATACCCAGTATTGGAAGCAGGTTAAGGATAGGGAAAAAGCAAAAAAGAAAGATTCATTCTGGGACATATTCTGGAGGTAAAAGCAGGTCAAAATTCCCAACCGAGCACTTTCCTTTCACCTGCTTCAGATTAAGGTACTTTGGTCTTTCAATACTCCTTTTACCGGCAACAATATTTGTTTTATCTGCTTATATTTAAGCATATAATATTTGATTAATTTGAGGTTCGGAATGACCAAAAAATTTTTATTACCGTTTCTTCTCTTATTCATGCTCCCCAATTTTGTTTCCGGTTTTTCCCCCACCCGGTTCCCGTATAGCAGTGAACTTTTTTTGTTCAGTGACGGACAACTATTAAAACTACATGACGGAAGAATTCAATTCTATTTCAATACCGGTGGTTTTACAACCACAGATACGATCAAATTAACTGAATCTACGGATGAAGGAGTTACCTGGAGTATACCCAGGAGATTATTTATCGTGCCGGGAACCCAGGCGGATTCAATTAAAATGTCAGTGGAGGTAATGCCCGGCGGAAGGATTTGTATCGTTTACGCTAAGCAAGGCTCTCTTACCTACAGCAGGTTTTACCGTTCCTTCTCTGAAGATAACGGGCTTAACTGGACAGTGCCAGCGGTTTTCGGATCAGGACTTGGTGTCTACGGCAAAGGCGCATATATTAAAACTATCGGAAACCGTGTATTTCTTTTTTATTCATCAAGCACGAATACAGTGAAATACCGGATAAGCCCCGATAGCGGCAAAACCTACAGCGCGGAAAAGTCCTTTTTTGCATCTGCAATAAGCTACAGAAAATTTAATGGTTTGGCGGCACTGGCTAACGGAAAAATTTACTCATTCTTCGCTGACGACCGCGGCGGGCAGGTTAATATATATTCCTCCGCGAGCGCTGATAACGGAGAAACCTGGGGACAGGAAAATCTTTTACTTTCCGACTCCTCCGGTATTTTTGATTGTACTTTACTTGGGAACGGCCAGAATGAAATTTATTTGCTTTATAGTAAAAAAATCAAAAGCAAACATCGAAATCTTCCGCAGTCTGAGATTTTTTATTCAAAATTTTCCGACCAGGATACAGCCGCACTGGCACCTCAAAGATACACTAAATTCGCCGGAAATGATATTAAACCCGTAGCCTGCTATGCTCTGGGTGAACCTTTAATATTTTTTCTCAGTTCACGAGGGGGGAATACTGCTTCATCAAACACCGGATATTTATATTATTCCAGGCTACTCTCCGGCCCTGATATATCCGCGCCCCCTTTTCTCATATCTTCATCACATACAGAACCTTTGCCAAATCAGCCTGTCTGGGTTACGGCTGTCGCGGAAGATGAAGCAGAAATAACTTCTGTAGTATGCGCGGTTAATGCAAACGGGTCTGTAAATAATTTGCCTTTATTCGATGACGGATTACATAACGACGGCGCTGCCAATGATTATGTTTGGGGTGGGCTTATCGGTTCATTCAGCTATGGTACAACCGTAAATTACAGTTTTGTTATCACTAATACTGTATCCGGACCAAAAACGTTTTACGATAATGGATTCTTCCAGATTCCTACTTCGATCCCGGTTGTACACATTCTTGACGAAAATAAAATTTATTTCCCGCTGGATAACAAGGGTGTACTTGGTGACGCAGGTACATCGGCGGGAGTTAAACTTGACGGACAACCCCTGTTTTTCAGCGGCGGTTTTTTCCTCTCCGGTTACAAGCAGGATACGCTATGGTCAACAGCTCAGTTCTCCTCTTCCCGCCTGAATGATTACCTGCCCGGTAGCGTTGGGTCTGATCCTAACAGTCTCGATTTCGGGCTGTACGTAGTAAACGCGGGTGATAGTGCGTTTAGCCACTCGTGGCAACGGTGGCAGAGAGCAGTTGATTTTGGCGCTTCTTTTTATGATGGTAATAGCGACGGTATTTATACTCCCGTTGACCTAAACTCTAATGGTGTATGGGATCCAAATGAAGACAAACCGGATATACTGGGAAACGAAACCGCGTGGTGCATATATAACGATGGCCAGCCGCCTCCACTCCGCCGCTACAATAATATGATCCCGAGAGGTATAGAAATCTCGCAGACAGTCTTTGCGTTCCGCAATTCCGAATACTCACTAAAAAACGTTGTTTTTATTCGTTACAGAATATCTAACAAAAGTGATAATGATTACGACTCGGTATATTTTTCTATTGTATCGGATCCGGATATCGGAGTAAACTATAGCGATGACTACACAGGTTCAGATACATTACTTTCGTCTGGTTTTGCATACAAAAAAACAGCAGATGCTGGCGGATTCGGAGCTAATCCACCCGCCGCGTTCAACACACTGCTCCAGGGCCCCGCGGCGTTTATCCCCGGTGAGACTTTTACGGACGTGAATTTAAACGGCGAATATGACGAAGGCACGGATATACCTCTTATGAACGCGCTTAATTACCGCGGGCCTCAGCTTGGTACAGACACAATAAAGGGAGCAAAGAATCTGGAAATGAATGCCTTTACTTTCTATATGGGGTCACACCCAACTTTCGGCGATCCCAATACTGCTTCCGAGATGCGATATTACCAGCTTGGCGGAGTAGACAAAAATGGTATCCCTGTTAACGTTTGTACTTTTGCTTTCGGAAACGGAAGTTCACTTAGTAACTGCAGTACAATTAATCCTAAGCACTTCTTCTCCGGCGACCCTGTTGCCCCTTCCGGTTGGCTGAATACAACTTCCGGTGATATGCGCCTGAACCTCAGTACGGGTCCGTTCAGACTGAAACGTAATGTGCCTCAGTACATTATCACCGCTTATTCTGCTGTCAGGGGGTCTTCGCCGCTTAATAGTGTGGCTCTTTCCCGTCAGGCAGTAAATGAGATAACACAGGGTTTCAGGAATAATTTACCGGTAGTTGTGGGTGTTAAAGAAAAAGATACACGGCAGTTTCTTAATTCACTAAACCAGAACTATCCTAATCCGGCAAGTGAGAAGACTATGATCAGATATACTATCGCAAATTCAGGGCGGGTATCAATCAAAGTTTACGATCTGCTCGGCAACACTGTGAAAATACTAACGGATGAATCGAAGCTTCCCGGCAGTTATGACCTGGTACTCGATACCCGTTCCCTCGCTGTCGGAATCTATTTTTATGAGATGAGAACAGCAGAGCAAAATATCGTTAAGAAATTTGTTGTAGTAAGGTAAGAAAAAGAAAATTATTATTCCCCTCTCCCGCAGGGCAGGCGCCCTGCAGGATTGAGGGGATTTTTATTTCGAATAATCAAACTTATACCGGCTAAGGTCGGGTTTATTTTCCCTCCCCCTTTTCAGCTCGTAATTATAAATAACTCTTCCTAGTTTTTCAAGAAACGGGAACGCAACTTCATCATATTCATATTTACTGTCATTAAAAATATCATCGCTGTTAGCGTGAACATACGCGGAAAGGATAAACTCGACACCATTATCGAAGTCGCAGATGTAAGCGTTATCGATAAGGTAGCCGTATGAAAGCCCAATCTTATTAAATATCCTGATATTTTCTTTTATGGTATCCTTTTTATTCCCGTACATTAAAAATTTAACATGAGCATCGTAATACTCATTATAATCAGTATAAGAAGGATAATCAGATTCGCGCGGCAGCATACTCATATACTTATACAGGAACGCGTAATCTTCTTCCGTCAGCTCAAATCTTTTTTCGGGCGGGAAAGCTTCGGGGAACATCAGCCTCTTCAGAAACTCGTGCTGCTCAGATAGCGGATAGGAATTAAGATATGTAAAATCCATCGGTTCATTAATCAGGGAGTCATTCCTGTCAAGATGCCCCTTTCCCTGCTTCAGGCGGTATATTTCATTCTTCATATCAGTTTCATTATACTGTGCCGGCTCCGTGTAAATAAGCTTATCTCCCTCTTTGAAGTATACCGGATTTGTATGTTTATTTTGTTCCCGTGTAAAACCAACAGCAAGCCTGGTGAACATTTTCGTTTCAGTGAATCCCTTTCTCCACAACTCCTCGTTGAAGTATTTTTGCCCCATAAATTCGAACAGCCTGTTGTGAGCGTCATTATCACTCACAAGCAGGATTTTTTTTATGTAATGAGCTATCGAGGGAAGTCTGTTCTCTGAAGATGAATCATACAGTACTCGGGTCTGCCTTTCATAGGCGCTGTCGGTAAACATCGGTGTATACTTGTTCAGACCTTTAATATTGAGCTGATTCAGTTTTTGCAGCGCCATTACTGCTGCCGGAAGTTTAACAGTACTTGCAGGATAAAAATACAGGCTGTCGTTCAGGTTATAAGTAAATGTTTTGAAGGAAGGGAAATTCCTTTTATCGCGATCAATCTGTGTGTATATGATCTGCACCTTGTGATCGTCTGGTTTGCTCAGGACAGACTGGAAGAGGCTGTCATTAATATTGAGCAGTTTATTTAAAAATTCAGTGTTTTGCTGAGCTGAAGTAGAAAGAGTAAAAATAAAAACAAAAAATAATTGTAATAGTCTTTTCATAATAAATTATAAATCAGGTTAATAGTTCTTTCCGTAAAAAATGTCCCGTAAGGCTTTTCTTTTTCTTAATAATTTCCTCCGGAGTACCCTCTGCAATTATCTGTCCCCCCGCTTCACCGCCCCCCGGGCCAAGGTCAATGATGTGATCCGCCGTCTTAATAACATCCATATTATGCTCTACAATAACGACCGTATTTCCAAGGTCAACCAGTTTATTCAGTACTTTCAGAAGCACATTTACATCTTCGAAGTGCAAACCCGTAGTGGGTTCATCCAGGAAATAAATGGTTTTTCCCGTGCTCACCTTGCTGAGTTCGGTTGCAAGTTTCACTCTTTGCGCCTCCCCGCCGGAGAGAGTCGTAGCCTGCTGTCCGAGTTTAATATATCCCAAACCCACATCATTGATCGCTTTGATCTTCCTCTTTATTCTGGGATGATCTTCAAAGAAATCAAGCGCCTCCTCAACGGTCATATCCAGTACATCCGATATAGATTTCCCTTTATAGAGCACATCAAGCGTTTCACGGTTATAGCGCTTCCCCTTGCACACATCACAGGTAATATAAACATCTGGAAGAAAATTCATTTCGATCTTCTTCAAACCGTCACCCCCGCACGCCTCGCACCTGCCGCCTGTGACGTTAAAACTGAACCTCCCGATAGCATACCCGCGCATTTTCGATTCCGGCAGAAGCGCGTATAAATCTCTTATGAAAGTAAACAACCCCGTATATGTCGCGGGGTTGGAGCGAGGTGTCCTCCCAATCGGGGACTGGTCAATCTCTATCACTTTGTTTACATTCTTAAGCCCGTCGATCTTCTCATACTTAAGCGGGACATCCATCGTCTTGTAGAACTCACGCATCAGTATTTTTACAAGAGTTTCATTCACCAGCGATGATTTACCGGATCCGCTCACGCCGGTGATGGCTATCAGTTTACCTAACGGCAGATTCAGTGTTACTTTCTTAAGATTATTCCCCGACGCTCCTGTGAGCGTTAGAAACTGCCCGTTCCCCTTTCTTCGCTCGGCGGGAACATTAATTTTCATTTTATCATTTATGTACGCCAGCGTTAGTGATGCCGATTTATTTTTCTTATCCTTAAGCACCTTATCAAGTTTACCTGCTATGCATACCTCGCCGCCGTGCGCGCCCGCCGCGGGGCCGAGATCAACAAGGTAGTCAGAACTTTCAATTGTCTCCCTGTCGTGCTCAACAACAATTACCGTATTTTCAAGATCACGAAGACGTTTAAGAGAACTTATCAGCTTCACATTATCACTCTGGTGAAGGCCGATACTCGGCTCATCCAGCACATAAAGAACGCCTGCCAGTTGCGTCCCGATCTGTGTGGCCAGTCTAATCCTCTGCGACTCTCCGCCTGAAAGTGTACGCGCGCTCCGGTTAAGTGTAAGGTAATCCAGCCCTACATTAAGCAGGAAGTCAAGGCGCGAGTTGATCTCTTTTAATATCGGTTTTGCGATGATCGCGTCTCTCCCTTTAAGGGTAACTTTGTCAAAGAATTCTTTCGTCCTAAGAATGGATAGGCCTGAAACTTCTGAAATATTCAGGCTGCTAAATTTCACGGCCAGCGATTCCCTTTTAAGCCTTCCTCCGTTACACTCCGAACAGGTCTTGGTACTCATAAATGATTCCGCCCACTCACGCACCTTGTTTGAACTTGTATTAACAAAATATGAGTTTATATGCCCGAATATGCCGGAGAACCTGTGATGATAACTAACGCTCCTCCCCCCTGCGATGGAATATGTAAAGTGCATCTTCTCCTTAGAACCGTGAAGAAGAAGCTTAAATTGTTCGGCGGAAAGTTTATTCAGGGGCGTATCAAAGGTGAAACCGTAATTCGCCGCGACGGTTCTTAATTGATTAAATATCCAGTTATTCCTTGGCTTGCCAAGCGCGACTATTCCTTCGTTGTTAATTGACTTCCGTTTGTCAGGTATTATCAGGCTCTCCTCGAGGTCTTTCTTTTCGCCAAGCCCGTCGCAGACAGCGCACGCGCCGTAGGGGGAGTTAAAAGAAAATGAGTTGGGTGCAAGTTCCTGGTAGTTTATACCGCAGTCGAGGCAGGCGAGGTGGCGGCTGTAAATCTTGTCTGACTCGCCGTCGTGCACAATAAGCGTACCGGCACCGTAATTCAAGGCGACATCTACCGATGCATTCAGCCGGGTGCTGTTCTCTTTATTAACGGTTATCCTGTCAACAACAATTTCTATATTATGAACCTGATACCTGTTCGCCTGGAATCCTTTATACAGCTCTTTATACTCGGCGTCAACCCTCACCCGCAGAAAACCATCACTCATTATCTCTTCGAATAATTCCCTGTAGTGCCCCTTTCTTCCTCTCACCACCGGGGCGAGCACTGAGACTTTCTTCCCAGCGTACTCTTTTTCAATATTTTCTATGATTTGGGACGGGGATTGTTTGCTCACAGGCTTGCCGCAATTATAGCAGGATACTACTCCTGTTCTGGCATAGAGGAGCCTCAGATAGTCATATATCTCGGTTATGGTTCCTACAGTTGACCTTGGGTTTCCGGAGGTTACCTTCTGCTCGATAGATATCGCAGGACTTAGCCCCTCGATCTGATCAACATCAGGCTTTTCCAGCATATCAAGGAACTGCCTGGCGTATGCCGAGAGCGATTCAATATACCTGCGCTGCCCTTCGGCATAGATAGTGTCAAATGCAAGAGATGATTTCCCTGAGCCGGAGAGCCCGGTGATTACGGTTAGTGTATTTCTCGGTATTTCAATATCGATATTTTTCAGGTTATGCTGACGGGCGCCCCTGATAATTATTTTATCCTGTTCCAAACTTTAATTTATTCAATCGGGATTAATTTTTACAGTAGAAAACTTTAATACTTTAATTGTGTAATTTAACACTCAACTTAAACAATTTTCCGGAAAAAATTTTTTCACATTGGAAGAAAAACCGCTAAAAATCACTGTTCTGAAAAGTGCGTCTGAGTATGAGTTAAGGGAAAAATCTTCCCTGTTTATCGCGGCGGCATTCCCGGTTTATGGTGAAGATGATTTTGATACCCGGCTGCAGGCTGTAAAGAAGGAGCACTACAAAGCCCGTCATCATTGTTATGCATTCAGGCTACCGGCAGGTGAGAGATATTCCGACGCGGGAGAACCTTCAGGTACCGCGGGGATACGAATACTCAACACGATTGATCACTTTAAGCTTCAGTATACCGGAGTAATAGTCACGAGATATTTCGGCGGAATTAAACTGGGAGCCGGCCCTCTTGGCAAGGCATATTATGAGGCGGCGTACGGAGCAATAGCCGACGCAACAAAAAAAGAACTGACCCTTTGCGTGAAGTTAACCATCTCAGCGCCGCTGGAAGAACAGCACAATATTTACAATTTACTCTCACGTTTTCAGGGAAGGAACATCGAAACCCACTTCGGTGAAGAAGTGATCTTTCAGTTCGTGCTATTAAAGGAACGGCACGCTGAATTTAATAGAGCGGTTACAGATATGTATAAAATAAGATTAACGGCCGGAGAAGAGTTCTATGCCTGAGCCGCTTTCCCCCTTCTCACGTCGTTCAGATATCTTTTAGCCCAGTCAAGATCACTGATCAGTGTTTTAGTATTCATCATCGCTTCCGGTGAAAGGTCGAGGAACTTCCTCTGGAATTCTCTCTTCAGGTTTTCCTCGAGCGTCGCGGTAATTGAACCGAGAATATCCCGTAACAAACCAAAATTGTGAGTGAAATCTTCCCTGATCTGCTCAGTGTTTGACACCTCTGAATTCTGTGACGCCGCGGTGAATACATTCATCAGCCCCTTAAGATACTTGGCCTTGAATATCAGTTCCTCAAACTTTTCAGCGTCGTTTGCCTGAGCGAAATACTCTACAATAACGCATAGTTCATCCCTCAGTTGTATTTTCTTTCCCGAAAACTCATCAACCGCTTTTACAAAATTTCTGGTCTGTTCTGAAATCAGCATAAATTTTTCTGATTAGTTCAATAATTGATAATATTTAACCGGATCCGGTGTGTTGAATACAAATATAATAAAAAACCTCACCGGATTATAAACCGCAGGAGCGGAATACAATACAGGTGAGGTTTATAAACCTGAAGTTAAAATTACTTCAGCAGGGTCATCTTGCGCGTAAACGTCTGGCCGTTCACATTCAGGCGGTAAATGTATGTACCGCTCGAAAGATCGCTGCCTTCAACTTTCACGCTGTAGCTGCCGCTCTCTCTGTATTCATTTACGAGAGTCATTACCCTTTGTCCCAATAAATTGTATACTGCAAGATCAACTACGCCGCTTTCGGGCAGGTAGAAAGCGATCTGCGTATTAGGATTGAATGGGTTAGGATAATTCTGGGTCATATAATAATTACCGGGAACAGCCATAATTTCGGCTTCGATAACCTTTGAATACTCAAAAGTTCCGTCGAAATCAACCTGTTTCAGCCTGTAATAATATTTACCCGGCTTATTGATAACATCACGGTAAACATAACCATTCGGATTAGTTGTGGTGCCGTGTCCTTCAACAAATCCTAAAGTAACAAAGTTACCGTCTCCTGAGTGGCGCTGTACTTCAAAACCTTTATTGTTAATTTCGGTAGAAGTAATCCATCTCAGGTCAACATTATTGCCGTCAAGCCTGAAGTCAAAAGAAGTCAGTTCAACAGGCAGGTCTCCTGTCGGATTGAATGCAACAAAGTCGAGATAGAGTGTTACTGTGTCGCCGGAAGGTATTAGTTCCTGAGGAGCAGTGAATACGATAGCGTCGATCGTAACCGGATCCTGTATCATACCGTTACCGGAAGCAATGAACGGATACCAGTTAGTTGTATCCTCCATCTGCCACTGATAAAGATGCCACTGATCATCTCCTGCAACAGGAAGGCTGTCGCTAAGCTCATTAGTACCAACTCCTGAACCTGAAGCATTGAGATCATCAAGTATAAATCCGCATTTGATATAGGATCTGTTACTCTTCATCCAGTAACCTACCCAGCCTGTATCATTCAACACCATATTATTTGCAGGGTTACCCGTTCCGGATAATAACCTTACAAACCAGTTACCCGTCAAAAGCGGATCATCAACAAGTAATACTTTCAAAGATCCTGTACCATGATGAGCAGGCAACAAAGTCTCCTGAACAGGAACAGTACCGATTATCCCAGATGTAGAACCAGAGTGGCCAGTATGGTTGATAAACCTGCCTACGCCTGCTTCAAAATCATCAATGATCTGAATCTGCGGGATTGCAGTAAGCGTTGCGGCGAAAAAAAGAATCGAAAGTAATCTGAGTTTCATCAGATTCATCCTTTCCTAAAGTTAGTTAATTATTTCTTTGGGCCTAAGATAGCGTCTTTAGCCTGTTTAGCTATTCTGAATTTGAGAACTTTCTTTGCCGGAATAACAATGGCTTCGCCTGTCTGTGGGTTGCGTCCCATTTTTTTCTTCCTGTTTGCAAGTACTAATTTTCCGAGGCCGGGGATGATGAAGCTTTTCTTTGCTTCTTTGTATGCGAGAGTTATAAACTCATCGAGGAATTGTGTTGCAACTTTTTTCTGAACATCAAGTTTAGTTGCGAGTGCGTTAATAATTTCCGATTTCTTCATCGGTTTTGCTACTGCCATAGTGAACCTCAATATGATTAATGATTAATAATTAATTACACTGTTAAGATATAATTAATTTTAATCAATTAAAAGCGTTATCTAAAATTTTTCCAAGTTTTTCAGCTATGCGGGCGCGGTCATACTCTTTTACTACACTATTATCAGCCCTGAAAGAAGATGCAGCTTCGAAAAAAACGGAAGGATCGTCACCATACTTAAGCAGCATACCCGCGTTTGACTTTTTCAGTAGGCGGGCAATCTCATCATTATCTTCTCCGTAAGCAAGTATAGGCATCCCTGCGCGGAGGTATTCAAACAGCTTGCCGGGGAGATGCCTGCTTTCCGTGGCGCAGACAAGCAGGTAGGAAGCCCCCAGCATAGCGCGCAATACATCACCGTAGGGGAGGAATCCCCTGTACTCAGTTGCACCGTCCAGGCCGTTCTGTGAAATGCTATTCCGTATTCCCGGACTGACGGTGCCAATAAACCTGATTCTGATAGCTTCGCCCGAGTCATTCCGCCTTCTGATCTCCCGCCACAACCCGGGGCTGTCCTGGTAGTCAAAGATATTCCCCGCGTGAAGAAGCACCTTGCCGCTCACGGCTTCCTCAGGAGCCAGGCCGGAAAAGTTTTCTTCATTGTATCCCCAATAAAGAATTTCCGATTTCCCCTTCATAAAGGAATATTTGGTGAGGTAATCCTGTTCCATCGCCTCGGTGACAAAAACCGCCCTGAAACAATCTCTCAGCACGGCTTTTTCAAGAGCGTTATCTGTTTTTAGAGTCAGCGCGCTACGCTTAAAACCGCGGTAATACGCAATATCCGTCCACGGATCAATAAATACAGGCACAAAAGGCACATCAAATTTTTTGGCCAGTGACCTCGCCGCGAGATGCACGGAGTGGGGAGGGCCGATACTGACTATCGCGTCATATTTCTCATCACTGAATATCCGGCTCCCCGCTGCCACTGCATTGGGGTACCATCCGATCCTTGCGTCGGGAATAAACAGGTTCATTCTGATCCATATGGATAACCTGTGAGTCAGGCTGGCATTCTCAAGGCTTATCGTTTCAGACGCCACCAGCGTTTCACCGGAAGTTTTTCCCGTAAATTTGCGGTACAGATTGAAAGGTTCAATGGCTTTCGCCTTCACGACCTTTAGTGACGGAGGAATCTCACTTAACAGGCTCTCATCTTTCTGATTGAAAGTATCCTCTGCCACAGTCAGCACTATAGGCTGCCACCCGGCCTTAGATAGATGCTTTATTATAAAGAGAGGCCAGTGAACAGAGGCTTTGCCTGAAGGAGGCCAGTAGTAAGTCAGGAAAAGGACTTTCCTCAATTCTTTTGTCCTACAAACCGGACAACCACAGCTTTCCCCTGGTGATGTTTCCCTTCTTTCAATTCAACTATATCTTTAGAAAGGTGCTTCAGTTCCATATCAATAAACTCTTCCACTATCTCCTGCAGCGAGTAGAGGAGTTCCGGATCTTTCGGGCCTCCCGACGTGTTGCTAATCTGCTCTTTCTCAAATGCTTCAATAATAAGTATCCCGCCCGGCTTCAGCCCTTTCAGCACTTCCCTGTGCAGGGACTCTCTTTCCTCTCCTCCAAAATGGACGAAGATAAGTGCCGCGGCATCGTAATACTCTCTTTCCACCGAAAAGGTGGTCAGGTCATCAACTATGTAGTTGATGAGAACATTATTTTTTCTTGCAAGGAGCATCGCTTTTTTCCTCGCTTCTTCACTCCAGTCGATCGCGTCCACTTCCCACCCTCGGGTAGCCGCGTAAACCGAGTTCCTTCCTTCCCCGTCTCCGGGTATAAGTATCCTGCCCGGTTCGAGTTTATCCAGTTCGTGCTTAAAAAATTCGTTTGGTTCTGTGCCGTAGGCGTAGTCTTTATCCGAGTACCGGCTGTCCCATTGAGCTTTCATCATCCGCTTTCCGTTTAATTATTTAATTATAACCTGATTAAAATAAGTATTAACTTTAGGTTTACATTCAGCAAATTTATGCTTATTTATAATTTTCTCTTATGTAAATTTATCACTCTGAAAGGAAAGAAATGAATTATTTAGTATTATTAAGGCACGGGGAATCTCAATGGAATCTGGAAAACCGCTTTACCGGCTGGGTTGACGTGGATATTTCCGCTAAAGGGGAACAGGAAGCGATCGAAGCGGGCAGGATGATGAAGGAAAAGAATTTTAAATTTGAGCGGATGTACACTTCCGTACTCAAAAGAGCGATCCGCACGGCCGATATTGCCTGCGAAGTAGCGGGTTTCGGAACGCTCCCGGTTGAAAGGGACCAGGCTTTGAACGAGAGGCACTACGGCGCGCTTCAGGGATTGAACAAAAAAGAGACCGCGGATAAATTCGGTGAAGCACAGGTGCATCTCTGGAGAAGAAGCTACGATGTTCCTCCGCCAAAGGACGTTACAGAATTAAATCCTGATGGTTACAGCGAGAGCCTTAAGGATACTGCGGCACGCACCATTCCCTACTATCAGCAGGTAATTGAGCCGCACGTAAAGGCAGGAGAGAATGTACTGGTAGTGGCGCACGGAAACAGCCTCCGCTCGCTCGTTATGTTCCTCGATAACCTTACTAAGGAACAGGTTCTCGAGTTAAACATTCCCACAGGCAAACCGCTTGTTTATGAATTTGATAACGGTTCAATAGTTAAGAAGTATTATCTTTAATCCCGATGTTAGAACTCTTTTATAAATTTATGGATGATGACGCTCTGCTCCGCCTTTCACAGAGGATCAAGGAGAAAGAGCGGCTCACATCAGGTGAAATAGTTATTTCGATCAAATGCAAGAGGGATTTCCTTTCGGGGAAATCCACTCTTCGCGAACTTACCTTAAAAGAATTCAAACGTTTAAAGCTCTCCGATACACGGGACCGCACCGGAGTGATCATTTTCCTGATCCTGAAGACCAGGGAGTTTTTCATCCTTGCTGATGAGGGAATAAATGGCAAAGTTCCAGCAAATACCTGGGACGGGTTAAAAGATGAGATGGTTTCGTACTTCAGTCACGGAAGATATTCGGAGGGTTTGCTCCACGCCGTTGATGTAATCGGGGCAAAATTATCCGAACACTTTCCAATCAAACCGGATGATACAAACGAAATTTCCAATATGGTAATTGTGAGAGAATAGAAAGCCCCGCTGACTTTTCTAAATGGATCTGTTCTCCCTCTTTAATGGCATCCCCGCGATAAATAAGCTGCAGCATACGCTCGCTTCCGCAGGGCGATCTGTATTCTATACTGGGCGTTTTGCCGGCTCATCAAAAGCTTTATTCCTGAAACAGTTCGCTGCTAATGACAAAAACATTGTCGTTCTCCAACCCGATGAAAAAAGCATTGACGAATTATATGTTGAACTGTACCTGCTGAGTACGGAAAAACCCCTGCTTAAAATTTCTTCGCTCACACCCGAAAACCTTCAGGCGCTGATCACCGCGACAGAAAAGAATAAAAATTTTCTCCTGATCGCTCCTTATGAACTGCTCATCTGCAAAGCCCCGTCTAAAGCTTACCTCGAGCAGTCAACCATCAAACTCAGCGCCGGCGGAAACACCGGTTATAATGAACTTATCGAATACCTCAGCCTGTTCGACTACCAGAAAGATAAATTCGCTGAAGCGCAGGGGCAATACTCGCAGAGGGGAGCAATAATTGATTTCTGGTCATACAGCGAAAAGAACCCGGTAAGAATTGAATTCGACGGGGATTTTATCGAATCAATAAGATTTTTCGATCCCGACAGCCAGCGTTCCGTTGAAGTTGTAAGCGAGGTGACCCTGGCAAAAAAAATGGAAGCTTCAGCGGATGGCGGTTCTACTTACGACACAAATATCTTTGAATACTTCGGTATGCCGGTTGTATTCACAACCATTTCCGGGCTTTTCGGCTTAAATCCGGGGAATTACCGTTTTGAGAACAAGCCCGCGATAAAAGAGGAAGCAGCACCGCAGGAATACCTGGAGGATGACTTCGAAGCGCTGGATGAAATACTTAGCGAGGAACTTGGCCTGGAGCACCAGGAAACCGCGATGAGCAGGGAAATGGTTATTGAACTTCTGAAGAATATCAATGCTTCATTTCTCGCCGAAGAAGAGATCGCGTCAGGCGAAGAAGCTACAGACCTCTCCCTGCAAAGCGCGCCCGCGATAAACTCAAACTATAATGTTCTTTTCCGCACGATAAAGGAACACTGCTCCGCCGGGAACAATGTCATAATCTGCGCTGAGAATGACCTGCAGAAAGAGAGGCTCGCGGAAGTCCTAACCGGCACTCAGGCAGGCTTAAAGGAATATTTTAATATCGGTGCGGTTAAACTTGTTAATCTTCCCCTGAAAGCAGGTTTTTACTGCGCTCCGGTAAGGCTTCTCATACTTACTGATTACGAAATTTTTAATAAACCGTACCGCTCAAAACTGCCGGCTCAGTATAAATTCAAAAAATTCCGGAGCCGTGACCTGAGCGGTATTAAGCCGGGTGATTTTATCGTGCACGAAGATTATGGCATCGCTAAGTTCACCGGACTTGAAACCATAACCATCGGCGAATCACAACAGGAATCGATGCGCCTCCTCTACAACGAGGGGGGGCTTGTGTATGTCAACCTGAATTACCTCCACCTGGTAAAAAAATACTCAGCCAAAGAAGGGGTGACACCGCAGGTTTCGACACTCGGCACAAATGAATGGCAGAATAAAAAGAAAAAAGCCCGCAAGAAGATCCGCGAGGCCGCCAAAGAACTAATTGACTTATACGCAAGACGCAAAGCAGCGGCAGGCTATTCTTTCGGTCCTGATACATTGTGGCAGCAGGAACTGGAAGCATCATTTATTTATGAGGATACTCCCGATCAGGCCAAAGTTACCGAGGAGGTAAAGGCAGACCTTGAATCGCTAAGCCCTATGGACAGGCTTGTTTGCGGTGATGTGGGATTCGGAAAAACCGAGATAGCAGTACGCGCGGCATTTAAAGTGGTTCAGGACGGTAAACAGGTGGCGGTGCTTGTACCAACAACAATCCTGGCTGAACAGCACCATAATACGTTCAAAGACCGCCTGTCTCAGTTTCCCGTATGGATGTTTGCCCTTTCAAGATTCCAGACTGCCAAAGAGCAGAAGGAAATAGTAAAACAGATAAGCCAAGGATCGGCGGATATCGTGATTGGCACGCACAGGCTCCTTTCCGCTGACATAAATTTTAAGAATATCGGGCTTCTGATCATAGATGAGGAGCACAGGTTCGGAGTCAAAGCAAAAGAAAAACTTCGCTCAGTGCGAACGAATATAGACACACTAACACTTACCGCCACGCCTATTCCGAGAACACTGAACCTTTCACTTCTTGGCGCACGGGACCTATCCATAATTTCAACTCCCCCGCCCAACCGTCAGCCTATTTATACTAAGGTTGAGGTGTTCGATGTGAAAAAAGTAAAAAGATGGATAGAGCACGAACTACAGCGCCACGGCCAGGTTTATATTGTCCACGACCGTGTTCAGTCAATCGGGAATTTTGCTGCATATCTGGCCCGGCATATCCCCGGGCTGAAATACGGAATAGCGCACGGTCAGATGAGGCCCGCTGAACTGGAAGATGTTTTCCACGGGTTCCTCAGCAGGAAGTTCGACGTGCTTATTTCAACAAAGATAATTGAATCCGGGCTCGATATACCAAACGTAAATACAATAATAATAAATCGCGCGGACAGGTTCGGGCTCGCGGAACTTCATCAGTTAAGAGGCAGGGTGGGAAGGTCTGACAGGCAGGCTTACGCGTATTTCCTTGTACCTTCGCTTAACATTGTAAATAAAAAAACATTAAGGCGCCTTCAGGCAATTGAAGAATATACGGAGCTCGGCGCGGGGTTTAATCTCTCAATGCGCGACCTCGAAATACGCGGGGCGGGTAATCTGCTTGGCTTTGACCAGAGCGGCGAGGTTAATGAAATCGGCTTTGACCTTTTCCTAAAACTCATTAACGAGGCAGTAGCCGAACTTAAAGAAAATGAATATAAGGATCTATTCAAATCTGAAGCAGCACGGCTGACAAAGACAGACACAAAGATAGACGCCTATTTCGATATCGGAATTTCCGCGGCGTATATGCCCGACCAGGTTGACAGGCTCAGTTTCTATACGGCACTCTTCTCGGCTGGTTCGCTCAGCCAGCTCAGCGAAATTGAAGAGGAACTCAATGACAGGTTCGGAGAGATCCCCGTTACAACAAAGAGACTTCTTATGGCGGCAAAACTTAAATTTACCGCCTGCTACGCGCTTTTTGAGAGGATCATAATAAAGCAGTCAAACATCATAATCACTCTTCCCGAAGCGGTTAAAAACGACTACTTCACCGAGCGGATGAAACTTCTGATAAATCACATTGTCACTAATTACTCAAAATCAATTAGGTTCGAGCAGAACAAAAACCAGCTTAAACTTGTTATGGCAAATAACTACCGCGAGCCGGAAGGATCCCTCACCCACCTCATCAATTTCTCCAAAGACATAATGAAGCTTTACGGCACGGATCCGGAGAGCATCTCAAACAACCCTGTCTTCTGAGAAATTCTTAAAACGCGTAAACTGTTTCAATAAAGCTATTTAACTACTAATCCAGTACAGATCTTACTCTCATTTCAAGCCTATATATACAGGTTTTTCAAAACTCTCTGTGGCTTCGTTTTCCGGCGCTTGACAGCTTAATAAATTTATTTACTACACCAGGCAGCAAAATGGTTTCAACAATTTGCTGTCATCCCTCCTTTGCCCCCCTACTTCTGCAAATCTGCGGTCATCCGTTGTATCTGCGTAATCTGTGGTCCATTACAACAAATAATGCAAGCTATATTTAAAGGTTTCTCAAAGTCCTTTGTGATATCCTTTTAACTCTTAACTTTTAACTCATAAACCAGCAGAGCCGGTACCATAAGTGATTGCTTAATATTTGTTTCGATAACCCCTCCCGGCCTCCCCTTTGTAAAAATGGGAGGAGA
>JABWCL010000004.1 GCA_013360295.1 Ignavibacteriaceae bacterium
GTGGGTTTTGCGGGGCCGATCCCGATGCATCGGGAAACTCGCGACCTCAAAACCATTTAAAACAAAAAACCCACATTGCTGTGGGTTTTGCGGGGCCGACGAGACTCGAACTCGCGACCTCCTGCGTGACAGGCAGGCGTTCTAACCAACTGAACTACGACCCCGGATTTCAATTATAAATTCCGTACTAAGAATTAATAATTAGACCAGAAATATAAATAATTATTTTAAATTTCCCAATAACTCTTCCTATTTTCAAAAAAAATTTTTATTCCAGCTCCGGCTGCAGCTTCTTCAGATATCTGAAACTTACCAGCTTTTTCTGGTTCTCATCCCATAAGACCAGAAACATACTTCTTAGGCTCGAAAGGAGCGTAAGAGTACGGGCTTTCTGTAGCTCCGGATTCCTTTTATGGCACTTCTCAAGGTTATAATTCGGTATTTTTGGGCTTAAGTGATGAATGTGATGAAACCCAATATTGCCCGTAAACCACTGCAGGATCTTTGGCAGTTTATAAAACGAACTCCCTTCTATCGCGGCCCGGGCAAAATCCCAGTTTTCGTTATGATCCCAGTAAGTATCCTCATACTGATGCTGCACGTAAAACAGCCACAATCCGGCAGTAGAGGCAAGAATGGTTATCGGAAGCTGAATGGCCAGCAAATTTATAAATCCTATCCACCACCCAAGCAGTAAAAACAGCGCAAGTAACATTACGTCGGTATAATAAATACTAGGATAGGTTGGTTTCAGAACCTTCGCCCTGACCGTAGGGAACCGGTACATTACCAGGAATAAAAATGTCGGAACGATAATGAACAGTATCAGGGGATTCCTGTAAAGGCGGTACTTGAATCTCCCCCACTTGCTCAGAGCCAGGTATTCGGACACAGTCATTGTATAAATATCTCCGATTCCCCGCTGCTCGAGATTACCCGCGTTAGCGTGATGAATATTGTGGTTCAGTTTCCAGTAATGATAAGGAGTAAGAGTGAAAATGCTGCAGAGTATTCCGACATTGTCATTCACTTTCCTAGAACGGAAAAAAGACCCGTGGCCGCAGTCGTGTTGGAAAATAAAAAGCCGGACCGTAAACCCCGCGGCGGGAATCGCCAGCAAAAGCGTAATCCAATAGCTCCAGTCCAGGCTTAAGTACATTAAGTACCAAAGCAGCATATAGGGTAGTAAAGAGTTCAGTAACTGCCACGTACTTTTACCAGCGTGAGATTTTTGAAAGTCAGCAACCGCATTCCTCCAGTTCCAGCCATCAGCATTAAAGAAGTTATTGTTCATCGTACCTATGGGAAATTTTCAGAAATGAATAATTAAAAAAAGAAGATAAACACATATTGGTAATCAACCAACATTATTCCTTCTCCCCCTCCATTAACTCAAACATCCACTGACCCCACTCCTGACACTGATACTGACACTGTCACTGACACTGATACTGACACTGACACTGATACTGTCACTGATACTGATACTGACACTGATTCTGATCCCTTATCTCCTGTTCATTGATATCTGTTTTCAGAAAAATTTTTGATCATTGATCATTGGTCATTGATCATTGACAATCCTTTCCCCCTTCTTTAGCACGGTAATTCCCTTTGCAGAGTACCAGGGCTTGATTTCTACCTTAAGTCTCCCGGCAATCACAGCGGGGTCGGTATTGCACAATGCTTCTGCCTCTTCCAGACTGGCAGTCTTCATCACGAAGATCCCGCGTAAATCCTTGCCATCCATAAAAGGTCCTGCAAGGATCAATTTACCCTCATTGCTCAGGCGTGTAATGTTTTCCATATGCCCTTTCTGGATCGCTTCCGTCTCCGGAGTCCTTTCCGGAGTCCATTTATCACCGCGATACAAAAAGACCATGTAGTAAGTCATCATTTCATATTCCGGCTCTTTCGCTTTGGTAGTGTCATTCTGTCCAAACGAAGCAGGCGTCATAATCACAAACGCAAACAAACAAAACACTTTTATCATTTTTTCCATTTATACTCCTATTAATAAAAAAAAGCCCCCTTCTCTTTCAAAGAGAAGGGGGTTGGGGGATGAGTTCCCTAAAAAATTACTTCATCAAAACTAGTTTCCGTGTCTGAACCTTATCACCCTGTGTAAGTTTATAGAAATACACTCCGCTCGAAAGTCCGCCTGCATCAAAAGTAACTGAGTAATTTTCACCGGCGTTAACCTTATCATTAAACAACGTCGCAACTTCCTTTCCAAGAGCATTATAGACTCTCAGTGTGGCGGTCGTGTTCTCATCGACTGAGAATCTGATCTGTGTGGTCGGATTAAACGGATTAGGATAATTCTGCTCAAGCGTGAACACAGCAGGAGCCGCGGTATAATCGCCGGATACCACTGAACTGAGTGCGAACGTCCCGTCAAAATCGACCTGCTTCAGGCGATAGTAATACGTCCCATAGGCATTAGGTTTGTCGTTATAACTGTAGTTCTGAATACTTGTTGATGTGCCTTTACCGTCAACAAAAGCGATTACAGCATAATTTATACCGTCAGCACTTCTTTCAATTTCAAAACCTTTATTGTTTAGCTCGGTAGCGGTTGACCAGTTCAACTGTATTCCATCCTTACCACCTGCTGCTGCAAACGAATTCAGTTCTACTGGAAGTGGCTGCGCGCCGGAATAGTATGGTCCGCCTGCGAGTGTAAGGAAGTTAGTATTAAATCCGGGGTTTCCACCGCTGACACTGCCGGGAATGGTAACATCACTGAAAAAAGCAGTCGACGAAACCACAGCCGCAAATACTGTTATATTGGTTGATGGTGTTGGATTTCCGATCTCTGAAAATGGAATCGCGATTTCAAACCCGCGGTTGTTACCGTATGCTGAATCAAAAGCAAATGCAATCGAGTTTGCTGAAAAGATTCCCGCCGAGGATGGCCCAATAGCCGTATTCCCGCTCTGCCTGCAAAAGCCGAGATACTGACCAGTCTTAGAAGTCGATGTATATTTCGCTGCATCCAGGTAGATCACTGAATCTGAACCGCCCGGATTAATAACAAAAGCGTAATTAACCGGGAATCCCATTTTATAATCAGCGTTGGTGGTAACACCAAACAGGTGACCGCCACCCGTTACGTTACCAAGAGATGAACCGGCAGGTGCAGCGTTACCGGACTGATTGCTCAAACCAATAAAGAAAACGATTCCGTTAGAATTTGTTTTATCAATCTTTCCTTCCACGCCAAGGTAAAGCTTCCCGGCTGTGAAATCATAACCGTATAATAATTTATTTACGTCAATATTTGACCCGAATCCAAGATTATTATTTTGCTTGTTAGCGAGGTGTTTATAAAACTCGTGCATCCTGCCATTCATAATATACGGGAAACTCAGCTTGTATGCCCCGATACCATTGTTTGTCGCCAATACATATATCGTAATTGAGCCGTCAGGATTCGGCTTATATTCGATATCTCCCGTTCCGTTCAAGTTAGCATTTGATCCTGTGGTAGGGGTAATTCCATAAGTTCTGAAATAATCAGGAGTTTCACCATCAGTATCTATTATTCTTACATTGTTCATTGCTGTACCATACTGGAAGGTCGCCAGGAAACCGCTTCTCGATTCCGGTATGTTCAGTAACCTTATTGTCGTTGCACCGGTTGCAACCACGCTGCCGGGAACAGTTCCCATATTAATACCCTGCATGTTAAATGCCTGAATCGATTTTCCGGCGCTTTTTGTGATCAGCATTGTATCCTGCCCGTCAATGGAAACGTCTACTGAAGGAGCTCCTCCCATTGTTCCAGGAGGTAATGTTACAGTTTTGGTTAGGGTCAGGTTTACTCCCTGATTGGTGGTGGTCAGGAAATAAATCTTGTGATTAAGTGTGGCACTCAAGTTCTGGTTGTCACAAACTGCCAGGAACATTGTATTATCCAACGCGTTTTTATGCAGGCTCAGGTTATCCCCGACTCGCTTAACGCCGCCAAGATCACCTTCAAAAGCTACTGTTGGGACTGCCGCTTCATTCGCCCAGCGATAAATTTTAAAAACACTTGCGTCATTTACCAGATTAGAAGCAAAAATGACACCGTCATTCGTAACCTCGATGTCGTTAATTACAAGTGTACCTCCCGCTACACCCGTAAGATCCATTTGCCCCAGGTCGTTACCGTTATCAGCATCCAATATGCGGATCGAATTGCCGCCGTTTCTGCTTACGACTAAAAGATGGTTAGTGACAGGGTTATAAGCAAAACCCCGTTCAGAGTTACCGGATGCACTGAACCACGTTGGGAGATTATTGTTGATTGCGGTTTTAACCCAAATGGAATCGATTTGAGCAAACGCGGAAAGAGTCAGGACGAAGAAAACGAAAAGAAGTAGATATTTTTTCATTGTACACCTTACCAAAAAAAATGTTAAAGATGATGGAAATTAAAGTAAAACCCAGAAATAAAAAAGCCCCTTCGTCAGGGGCTTTTAAGTCAGAATACGTTGTTATTTAACAAACGGATAATACATGCATTCCGTGTCTTTCCAGGTGGAGAGATTGTTGGTCGTAAGCAGGTTATAATTCATTGTGCTAACGCCGAACATCAACGATTTTGCGTCGTAGCCAAGAACCTTAAGAATGGTGGCTACCTGGGCTGAAGTCTGGCCGGTATAGCAGTAGATCACAACCGTTTTATTCGTTGGTAAAGTTTTCAAAAAGGTTGAAAGCTTCAGGTCTGCTTTTGGAGTATACTGAATGGCTCCAGGAAGGTGACCGAGATTATAATGATTCAGCGGCCAGTAATTTACAATATAATAATTGGAGAATGCACCCGTTACAGTGGTATATGTGATCCTGGCATCACCAAACGGATCTGCTGATTTTAATAGAGAATCAATTCTGGCTTCGAGGATTTCTTTTCCGGTGGTTTTACCGGTTCTGAGAGTAGGAAGATTTCCCGCCGGGTTCTTGTCCGTAGGCGTAGTTACGAAATTTGTGTAGTTATTGCCTACCGCTGGTTTCCAGGAGTTTGCTACGGAATCATTCCAGGCTGACATTCCGAATTTCAAAGAAAATACGTTTGTATAACCGAGAAGCCTCAATAATGCGGTTGCGTAACCGGCAGTCTGGCCGGAATAGCAGGCGATGGCGATTTTCTCATAAGTTGCAGGAGTTATTGTGTTCTTAAAATACGTGACAATGTCCTTTACAGCCACGTTAACCGCGCCTTCAATATGTCCTTTATTTGTAAAATCCGCTGATGACCTGATATCAACAACGTGAAGTTTCGTAGGGTTTGTTAATTGCAGTGTACGAACATCTGCAGCAGAAATAATCGCAGGAGCTGTCGCGTTAAGGTAATCGCCGTTAGCTTCAAGATATTCAACTAACACTTTTGATTCATCTACCGGAGTCGGGGTTGGTTCGGTTGTGGAATCTTCTTTACATGCCGATACCAAAAGAAGCATCGGAAGAACTAATAAGAGCAGGTATTTTCGGATATTTTTCATTTATTGATCCTTTAAGTTATGGAATTTGTTCATTGATAAACTATTAATCTTTTTTTATTGCCAGCCTGCGGGTAATTTACCGTCAACTACGATTCCTGTATTCGCGGGAACCTCCCAGCTCTGCAGGTCAGAATTGAACAAATACAATTCTTTATTTCTGTAGTTATCATTTTTAATGATGTGGCAGTTATCGTAACAAGCCTTCCCGCTCGCAACTTGTGTTCTCGTTGTCCACTTAATAATATTGTGCGGTGTTGAGTACTTATATGTAGGCTTTGAATTAAACTGCGCCAGAGTCGGTACACCGTACAATTCCCAGCTGTCAGGAGCAGAGAGTGAACGGCGAAGCGTGGCAAACTTATACGGTTTTGTTTCAGGAATCGGGTTCATACCAATTTTATAAGAAAGATATGAAGGCACCCTGGCGCCGTCTCCGCCGATATGGCAGCTCCCGCAGTTGTTATAATTTTGTGAGTGACAGGTATTGCAGCTGAATGTCTTTATATGCATTGAATGGTACATATTAGAGGAATTCACATTAGAATGACAATCAGTGCATTCAGGCATAAGGGGCATTTTGTAGCGTTGATCGTATGTGTTGCCGTCTCCGTGGATTTCGTCTGTTTTATGGCAGTTCATACACTTATAACCAAGTTTCGTGAAATGAACATCCGGAACCGTTCCGACACCGACACCAAGATACGCGTGTCCGCCGCGGCTGGTATGGCAGGCAACACAATTATCAACCATATCCGGTTCTTTTGAAAATTTATGCCCTTTATAAAGTCCGCCGCCGCCGGCTTTAGGTCTGTTCACGTGGCAATCGCCGCAGGTACCGTGACATTTAGCGCAATTGGTTTTATAACCTGCCTTGAGGTCTGAGGGAAGAGCTTCAAAATTAGGAGCTCCATAACGCGAATAAACCATTGCTTTCTGTCCCCAGCCTTGTTCGTGGAGACTGTTCTTTGTACGTGCAACAATATCCGGGTGGCAGTTGGCGCATTTTTCCTCAGCGTGCAGAGAAGGATGCGCAATAAAATCACCGCTGTGGGCAACTTTTTTATCGCCGACTTTATCCACACCGTTATGGCAGGAGATACACTGCATTTTCCCGTGATACGACTGCTTGAATTCAGTATAACCGCTGCCGCCCAGAAATACCCTGTCGTAGGGTTCAATATGGGGTATCTCGCCTCCGCAGCCTCCGCCGGCAGAAACCGTATCAGGTGAATGGATTGCTTTCAGAAGGTTATAGTCCGTGTGGCAGCCTTCGCAAGAGGCTTTGTCAGCAGGAACAATATTTTCAATTGGCGCTTTTGAGTCTTCTTTACAGCCAGTGATCAGCAGGGCTGTAAGTATAATCGGAAAAATTAATATGAATTTTTGGAACTTCATGTCTGATTCGGATTTTCTAGTAATTGATTATCCCGTTTACGTGTTTAGTGATATCCTTGAACGTATACGTAGTGTCTGTTGCCGTCGCAGTAACTATTATGGCTGACGAATGGCACATCTGGCAATTTTTCACCTGCGGGTGCGGTGATGGTGGAAGCGGGTTAGTCCCGCTGCCGTGACAGCTTCCGCAAGCAGCACCGCTCGGACCTGCAGTCCATTTTGGGGCGTTTGTTTTATTGCCGCCCTTAAAGTATCCGTGGCAGTATGTATTTGCGCAGGTCTGAGTTGTTCTGCTGTAGGATGGATTTGGATTCAGTGTGTCGGTTTTAAATTTTGCCAGCGAGTCGAACATAATCTCTGCTCCCTGCACTGCATCGAGGTGTCCGGTGGCATTAACTGTTGCCGGTACCGTATGGCACCAGACACATTTAACTGCTGCGCCTATGTTTCCGCCATTCAGATGGATCTGATGAGCGCCCACACCGGCAGATGTATATGATATTCCGCCTGAAAGGTCACGCGGAGGCGCAATCTTACTTATGTCGGCAAATACACCGTGACAGGTATTACAGGCTTCCGGCCCCTGAACGGTATTGTGGCACCCTGCACCAAGGCAGCTTTGTCCTGCGGTCCCTCCTGAATAATTTGAAGCATGGCACTTCTGGCATTCGGTCATACTCCAATTATAGTTTTTAGAAAATTGTTTACCGTGAAAATCAGGTGAGGCAAAATTGTTATATCCGGCAGGATGGATGGCAACAGATTGTGGAGATGTCACATCATTTTGTACCTCGCTGCATCCGGTTAGAAAAAATACCAGTATACAGGAAATGAAAAGAAAAGAGATTTTGTACATATGCATATTTACTCTTAGTTAATTGCGTATTTACGTACAAATTAAATGCCAATTGAAATAATTTGAAGTTTAAATTATTAACAGTCAAAAACTATTGAAAATCATCACTTTTCACAGGGTCAAGTTTTTTTAGCGGAGATAAAGCGTGGAGAATTTCTAAAAAATGATAAATAGTTTATCATTTCTAAGGAAATAGCATTAAAAGATTAATAGTTGACACATGTCAAATATTTAACCCCTAAGTATTTTGCTGCAGAGAAAGCGTAAAAGCGGCTTCTCCGTAGGACCGACCGTTAATTAAAATTTCCAGCTTGTGCTGACCAGGATAATGCTTGCGAGTGGTGATTTCCCCAAACGAATGACACTTACTGATTTCCAGAGATTCACTCCTCCCGATTGTTTTCTGACTCAGCTTAAATACCTTTGGCTTTGTCCTTCCGTTGGCTTTCATATAGTGTATTGCATAGTCAATCAGCAACCGTCTCGGTGATTTCCTGAGAGACTGGAGGGAGAAACTGAAACAAAGTTTCTCTCCCGTTACAATTTTTTTCGACGAGAGTTTCAGGTTTGTAAGTGAAACAGCCGGATCAGATGAAAAACCAAGCAGTTCCAGAGCGCCTTTGTTTCCGAGTTTGAGCAGCGTCCTTGCCGCGTGTTTCACTAACCACTCCGTTTCCGGGGACTTTTTTTCAGCCCATCGCTTCAGAGTCTCAACTGCTATGTCCGGATTGTCTTTGGCGATGTCATTAATATTATTTGCGACAGACCTTCTGACCATAAGGTTGGGATCATTCACAAGCCTATCGAGCAGTTTAATCACAGGGCGCGGATCTTTTATGTAAACTTGCAGCCTCTGTCCAAGCGGAAGCCGTGGACGTGTGCCCTCGGAGGCAAGCCTGCGGGCAAACGGACTTTTGTCTTTTGTGAGTTTTTCCAGGAAGGAATAAGTTTTTTCAGGGTATCTGATTATAAATGCCCTTATCTGTCCCTCTGCCGAAAACCTTTTTGTCATTTCGTAGAGAGCGTGCAGGGATTCATCGGGATACTCAATACCATACTTTGCGATAAAATCGCACTGCGGCATAATGATAAAACCATTATACCCGCTAAGGCTATCCCCTTCCGGTTCAGGCCCGAGAGAATTAACAAGAATCTCTAAAGCCTTTCTGAAATCACCGGGTAAATACTCCGCGAGTTTGTCACTGATCAGTGCGGACCTCGCCCCGAAGCTCAGCTTCCCTAAGTTGGAATTTATATCACTTACGAACCCGGTTGCATCAAACCGGGGGTATGTCTTTTTAATCTGACCCGCCAGTTCCTCAACTACTCCGGCATTTAAAACTTCCCGGAATAAAAATTTCTCCTCACTCATATCCGGATCAATCAACCTGCAGGGAAACCCGGCGAATGCTCACCGGGTCTGCAGAGCCTGAAGCCCAACTGTTAAAAATCAAAAAAGTCATCAAGAAAACCGCCCCGCTTCTTTTTTTTGTACTCATAACCGTATTTATCGTAATCTTTTTCTTTATAGTGGTCTTTCTCCGGACGGGGAGAGGACTGCTGCCCGCCTCCTGCTGACCTCTCGATCAGTTTATCCAGTTCTCCCCGGTCCAGCCATACTCCGCGGCAGTCCGGGCAATAATCTATTTCGATCCCCTGCCTCTCGGTTATAACTAACTTAGCATCTTTACAAACAGGACAGTTCATTTTTAATCTCGCTTATTATTGATGTTCGCATTTTAAGAATTTTATTAATCGGAATCAACCCTATTTTAAGACATTCATTTTGCCGGCGGCTGAGTGTTCGCTCGTCCGGAGGACATACAGGTAAGTACCGCTGCTGACATTCTCAGCGCTGAAATATCGCTCATATACTCCCGGTTCCAGATACTGGTCATCTATCAGCGCAACCTGCTCGCCAAGAAGGTTATAAACCGCGAGATGGATTTTCGTCGCGGCGGGCAGCGTAAACCTGATCGTTGTTGATGGATTGAACGGATTCGGGTAATTCGGTTCAAGCGAAAAATCAGAAGGTATCTCACCCGCCTCAACAAGCAATTCTTGCGAATACTCAGAAGTACCGTCAAGGTCAATCTGCTTTAGCCGGTATATGTATTTACCGTAGCTTTCCACCGCGTCCATAAAGAGGTAATTATTAGGTGAGGCTTGTGTCCCTCTTCCGGTAATTTTCCCTCTCTCCGTCCATTTTTTTAATCCGCTTTCAGAATTGTAGGCGGATCTTTCAACTATAAATTCCTTGTTATTAATCTCGGTAGCGGTCGACCATTTAAGCGTAACCACCTTACCGTCAACTGACGAAGTGAACGATGTAAGTTCCACGGGCACCGGGGCGATCTGAGTTAAACTAGCATCCTTTATGATGATCTGATTATTCGGATCAAATACAATTGAGTTCGGCTGCCTGTTAAAGGTGAATAGGAACATCTGGTTATTCTGACTGTTGAACACCCTCACAGTGGTATCAGAACCCGTGGTGAAACCGATCTTGATTTCAAGCGGCATCTGGAAGTAAATACCCGACTGAGATTGTTTTGCGATAAAACCAACTTCCCAGTTACCTCCACCCTGGTTTGAAAAGAAGTAGTTGTTCTGGTAGAGCGGATGGTTGGGTGCGAATACCCACTGGTTAAAAAACCAGTTATAATCAGAACCTGTAGTCTGGTTGATCACATTAATCAGGTCGGCAATAACAGCAGACTTGTATTTTGTGTTCGGATCATTAGCATAGTTTTTTATGCTTCTGAAAAAGAGTGTATCACCGAGTGTGTACCTCAGAAGGTGAAGTACACAAGCACCTTTTGCATAAGTGATGGCATAATTAAACAGCGTGTTCGTTGATGGAGTAGTAACTGCCCAGGAAGGATTGGAAATCGCCCACCCCGGATTACTGCCCATATACGAGTTCGCTTCGCTCTGTATATTGCTTTTATATGCCGGATATCCTCCTGTTGACTCCGCCCAGAGCGCCTCAGAAAAGGTAGCGAATCCTTCGTTAAGAAAGATATCCGCCCAGGTCGCGCACGTGATCATATCTCCGAACCACTGATGTGCATACTCGTGCGCAACAAGGTATTCTGACCAGCAGTTTGGGCAAAGGCTGGTAAGCGTCTGGTTTTCCATTCCGCCCCAGGTAAATTGATTATTGAGCGTGGCAAAACCATTTTTCTCAAAAGGATGAGGACCAAAAAGATTTGAAAACAAGGTGGTCATCGGGATAATTTTAGTTTTCATACTATTGAGATTAGTCTGGCTCTCCCCGGTATTCCAGTAAAATCGTATCGGAAAACTTTCCGAAGGATTGTTTGGATTAGTATAATTAACGATATCCAGATTGTAATTTACTTTCCCGGTCATTACGACAAGATAAGTTGCAACTGGATCGCGGCTGATCCAGTTATAATATATGGTATCTCCTGTACGGACGGAATCGGCAAGCCTGCCGTTAGAACCGAATTTAACCGTCGCCGGTACCTTCACACGCAGATTGGTCGTGGCTTTGTCTGAGGGTTTATCCCAGCAGGGGAACCACTTCCGCGCTCCTTCCGGTTCGCAGTCTGTAAAGAGAAAGCCGTTGCTGACGTACAATGCATTGTCCGTCACATTTTTGTGCTGATAGTATATCTTCACTTCCAGAGTTTCACCCGGGGCGTAGGTCCTGTCAAGAGTTACGTTGAGCATGTTGGATGAGTGAGTAAAAGAAACGCCCGCCATCCTCACGGAATCAACCTGCAGCGATGTATTCACTGCGTGCAGAGGAATCGAACTTAACGTGGAATCCACTTTCAGTTTAATGACCACACTCCCGGTAAAGTTCTTAGGGTAAGGTGAAATAAAATTCTGATAAAGATTTAGATCGAGCTTATAATCGAGCGCATCATAAGTATGCTTAATGTCTGCGAACTCAGTGCTGATGGTTCCGGGGGTATTGATTTTTTTATGCGAACAATACTCACTCCCCTTATCAAACTCGGGACGTTCCTGGGGAATCAGTAAAAAAGTGAAAATAAGCATTAAAAGAAGGGATGAATAAAGCGAATGGGTAAAATGGCGCACGGTACTAGTCCAATAAAAATAAATAAATGATATCCATATAAATTAACAAAAAAATTCACATACAACTATGTCGGTAATAATCTTAAATACTTCCGTTTGACAAATCCTTAAAACGGATTCCATGCGGAGAAAATGAACTGATCACTCCTTGTTAAGATTTCCCTTCTCCGAATCCATAAATGAGGCACTTCCTAATGATAATCATCCGGAGCAAAATCTTTATAAAATATCCCGGGCAAAACAAAACACTTTAATCTTATCCTTTTATAATTTAACTTTAATTCCATAATTTAATTTTATTTGTAGCTTAATGTATCTTGAATTTATCCGGCTGATTTTGTGAAAAAGTATCTAAGGAAATTCTACCCTGGCATCATACTTTTCGCTTTCTTCGCTATCCTGACCGGTATCGAAGAAAAAGCCGGAAGCAGCAGCACCCCTCCCCCGCCCCAACAGGGAATGCTGAAGAAAAACAACGATAACAAACGTCAGCTTTCCCCCGCTGTTACATATGCCATTAAAGCCGGATTAAACACATCCTCACACACTCTTACTGTCACGGAACGAATAGTATGGAAAAACCAGACCAGGTTTGGAACAGATAAAGTATTCCTTCATCTTTATCCTAACGCGTACTCCTCATCTGAATCAAAATTTATGCACGGCAGGCCGCTTGATGAAGACCAGTCAACCCGTCTTTTGTTCAACAGGATATTAGTAAATGGCAAAACAAAAGAACTCTATTACCATTTCCCGGATGAAAATTATAAGGCTGACAGTACCGTCGGATATATCCGGCTTGACACCACACTTAATTCCGGTGATTCCGTTTTGATTGACCTGGATTTTACTCTGTTTGTCCCTAAAGCGTTTGGCAGGTGGGGGCGCGATACCGGAGATGACATTTACTTCTTCGCGCAGTGGTTCCCAAAAGCCGGAGTATTCAGGAATAAATACTGGTACTGTGAACCTTTCCACTCCTTTGCCGAGTTTTACTCTGATTTTGCGCGCTATGATTTAGAACTAAGTATCCCGGACGAATACACCGCCGCATCTTCCGCTGGCACAACCGGGGTTTCCAGGGAAAGCGGGATGGTAAAGTACAACTTTACGGCTGATTATGTAACTGATCTCTCTTTTGTTGTACATAGAAACCTTGAATATTTCCCGGAAAGATATATTAGCAAATCGGGAAAGACGATTAATATTTATTATTACCTGAGATCGATTAACAGTTCCAATCTCCCCAGGCTTTCACGGGCGGTCAGCAAATCCGTCGAATACCTCGAAAAGAATATCGGAGAATACCCTTTTACTAATCTCACAATCGTTGATATCCCCCCGGGTATGGGCGAAGTGGCAAATATGGAATATCCGGGATTATTCACATTCGAAGCCGGTTTTTTCCCTGCAATAGAAACACGCTACCCCGAAAAAATAATTATCCACGAACTGATCCACCAGTACTTCTATGCAACAGTGGCAAATAACGAAACAAAGGAAGCGTGGCTTGATGAGGGAATTACCAGTTTCCTCACCTCAAAGATTATCTCCGAAGTTTACGGGAGGCAAAATTCATCATTCCGTGTGTTTAACTACTATACTTTTGACGGGATAGAGTTTCTTAACCTTCGCGGGCTTCCTGTTATTTATACACTTACTTCGGCAGAAGTCCCTGTCTTTACCTCAGCGCTGGTTCCCTACTACAGATATGCCAGGGCAGGCTCCTTAAGTCAGCCGTCGGATCAGTTATTCAACGCAGGCACCTACTTTGCCATCACTTATTCTAAAGCCGAGTTACTATTCGCTACTATAGACCGTTACTTACCGGAAGGAAAACTGCTCAGAATTCTCTCAGAATACTACCGGACTTATAAGTTCCGCCATGCTGCTCCGGAGGATTTACTCAAACTGATAAACAGGAACGGCTCGCCGGAGGTTGAACAGTTAATTAAAGTATTTTACAAAACTGCCGCCGCCTGTGATTATTCTGTTACGGGAATCGAGGAAAGAGGAGATGTCGTAAATGTATTTGTTCAGCGGGTTGAGGATGCGGTAATTCCTATTAAAGTTGCTCTATACACTGAACGCGACACTTTGGTTAAAACGGTTACTCCCTCTGACAGGATCACCAGAGTGGTGTTCAATACGCCGGATAATATCATCGGTGCGGAAGTTGACCCCGGCAGAAGGAATATGCTGGATATCAATTTCGCTAATAACTCCTTCGCCTCAAACTACAGCGCGGAAGGTCTAATTTACATCACACTCCGCTGGTTCTTCTGGATGCAGAGCCTGCTTATTGTCTCCGGCGGCCTGGCGTGATCAAATTTTATAAAAATATACTGATTCAGACTGCCAGGTCTATCTTTTACCAGTTCAAATTTTTGTGGCTATTCTGGATTACCAATATTGTTTTCGCGGTTGTACTTACACTCCCCATTTCAACCCTGATCGGGCTCCACCTGGGTAATTCACTTATCAACCACCGCCTCGCAGTTGAATTCGATTATCAGTGGTTCCTCCAATTCAGGTATGATCACCGCGGGGCAATAGCCGCCATACACCCCTTTGTCTTTTCGGTGGCGTTTGTATATATGCTCATACAATTGTTTTACACCGGGGGACTGCTCACCGTGATCCTTAACAGGTCAAAGAATCATTATGTGGATTTCTTCTACGGCGGCGTGAAGTATTTTATCCGTTTTCTTAAAGTATTCTTCGTAATGCTCCTTTTTTACATTGTCGCTTTTATGGTGGACGTACTGACGGAATTCGGGCTCAACCTTTTTATTGACAGCTCTTATAATGAGTTCATATACGCATCGCTTACTACTTTAAGATACCTCCTCTTTCTTTTCCTGATAGTCCTGATCAATATTATGGCTGACTACAGCAAA
The DNA here is from genome assembly GCA_013360295.1 of Ignavibacteriaceae bacterium. GTDB lineage: Bacteria > Bacteroidota > Ignavibacteria > Ignavibacteriales > Ignavibacteriaceae > JABWCL01. Next base: position 14,715 of record JABWCL010000004.1, read on the forward strand.
GTGATAATTGCAGTTACCGACAGATATGATGCACTCGCTGTGATCAGGGATGCTTTTATCTTCATCAGAAAAAACGCGGATAAGGTGTTTATTGTCTACCTTACCATCTCCTCCTTCGTCGCGATCGCGGCAATTACTTATAATGTAGTTGATGGGTTTCTCCCAAAACGGCCTATGCTCCTGCTCATACCGGTGTTTATTATTCAGCAAATACTGATTATCTTTAGAGTATTAATTAAGATGTTCTTCTTTACATCCGAAGTGTTTCTCTACCAGGATCTCTCATCGGATGTATATGAGGTTGTTCCTGAAGAAATTAGTACCGGAGTTGATAAATGACGATTCTGCCTATAACTTTATACGGCGATGAAATCCTGGAGAAAAAAACCAAGCAGATCACGAAAGTTGACGACAAGATTATCAGACTCGTGAAAGATATGATTGACACGATGCATAATGCCAATGGTATGGGCCTGGCGGCGAATCAGGTCGGCAGCAATAAAGCTCTGTTCGTCACTGACCTTGGCGGAGTAAAAGGATACGAGGACGAAAGCCCAAGGGTTTTTCTCAATCCAAAAATAGTGGAACAGTCTGAAGAAACCTCAGTAATAGAAGAGGGCTGCCTTAGCATTCCTTCTCTCAGAGGCGAGGTAGAACGTCCTAAGGGCATTAAACTAATTTATCAGGATCTGGAGCTGAAGGAACACGAACTTTACGATGAGGACCTGCTTGCCCGCGTTATTCAGCACGAATACGATCATCTTAACGGAAAATATTTTGTTGAGAGGATCGAAAAAGATGAATTTAAAAAACTCAAAAAATCACTGAAGAAAATTCAGGACCGTAAGATGGATGTTGATTACCCGGTGACACAAAAACCCAAATGAGTGTTGCAGGAGATCCGCTCAAAGTTGTCTTCTGGGGTACGCCGGATTTTGCCGTCCCCTCGCTGGACGCGATTTTCAACTCCAGGCACGAAGTCGTTGGTGTCGTAACCGCAACTGATAAAGCAAAAGGAAGAGGGCAAAAGGTTTCTTTCTCGCCTGTAAAAGAATATGCCGCGGAGAAGAACATTCCCGTCCTTCAGCCCGCAAAACTTAAGTCAAATCCAGGGCTGATAGAAAGCCTGAACGACCTTAACTACCACATTAATGTTGTTGTTGCATTCAGGATATTGCCGCCTGAACTTTTTACTCTTCCACCGCTTGGTTCAATCAACCTGCACGGCTCACTCCTCCCTGACCTGAGAGGCGCAGCACCTATTCAGTGGGCTCTCATAAAAGGTTATACTCAGACAGGACTCACAACTTTTAAAATAGAAGAAAAAGTTGATACCGGAAATATCCTCCTGCAGTCTCATCTTACAATCTTTCCGTTCGATGACTTCGGAACACTGCACGATAAAATGAGCTTCACGGGCGCGCACCTGCTTGTTGAAACTCTTGACCTGATCAGCGGAGGTAATTACAAATTATTATCCCAGGGAAACGGCAGGGTAGAAAACGCCCCAAAGATCACCAGGGATATTTGTACAATTAACTGGAGCAGGCCTGCTTCGGAAGTCCACAACCTTGTGCGCGGTTTATCCCCCTTCCCCGGAGCTTTCTTTCTGAGGGATGGGAAAGTAATAAAGATTTATAAATCAGAACCGCTTCCCGAAACAAAACTCTCTCCGGGCGAAATTCTGCAAAATAAAAAAGAATTGATCATTGGCTGCGCTTCCGGCTCACTGAAAGTTCTCGAAATCCAGAAGGAAGGCCATAGGAGAATGCCTATTGATGATTTTCTGAGGGGCTCTTCACTTTAAGACCAGGCCCCGCTCGGTAATTTTCTTTTTATTCTTATCTTTATTCCTTGTGTTACAATAAAAAAGATAAATAAATGAAGGTATACAACTCCATTCTTGAGGCGTTTGGGAACACTCCCCTCATTAAATTAAATAATATCAACCGCGGCTTAAAACCAGCGGTCTATGCGAAACTGGAATCCGCGAACCCGGGCGGAAGTGTTAAAGACCGTATCGGGATCAGTATGATAGAGGATGCCGAGAAAACCGGTAAAATTAAACCCGGCGGCACTCTGATTGAGGCTACATCGGGAAATACCGGCATTGGTCTTGCGTTAGCCGCAACCGTTAAGGGATATAACACTGTCTTCGTGGTTACGGATAAGGTGAGCGTTGAAAAAGTGAATTATCTGAAAGCGCTCGGCGCCGAGGTTATCGTATGCCCGAATTCGGTGAAACACGACAGCCCCGACTATTATATAAATGTCGCCAAAAGAATCGCTGAGGAAACCCCAAATTCACTCTTTATGTATCAGTATTCTAACCCCGCTAACCCCCGTATCCACTACCAAACCACGGGCCCGGAAATATGGGAACAAACCAAAGGAAAGGTAACTCATTTCATCGCCGGCATCGGTACCGGCGGCACAATTAGCGGCGTTGGTAAATTTCTTAAAGAAAAGAATCCTGATGTCAAAATTATTGGCGCGGATCCGTTTGGCAGTATCTTCAGAGTATACCACGAACAAAGAAAACTTACCGAGGGTATCCCCTACCTCGTTGAGGGGATCGGGCAGGATTGCATTCCGGAAAATGTTGACTTTACCTATATCGACAGTATCGTTAATGTTTCAGACATAGATTCCTTCGATGCCGCGCGCCGCCTTACGCGCGAAGAAGGAATTTTCTGCGGCGGAAGCACGGGAACCATCGTACACACCGCGCTGAAACTTGCGGAAAATCTTACTGAAAAAGATGTTATTGTTTTTATTGTCTGCGACACAGGAGAGAGATATCTTAGTAAATTTCACAGTGAGGAATGGCTCAGGGAAAAAAGGCTTCTTAAGGAGTCGCCCCCGGTCTTGCGGGAACTGGTTTATAAAAAGAGGCAGACGGTCAGGCGCCCGATAGTCTCCGTACACGCGAAGGATACCGTAAAACAGGCGGTTGCGGTTTTTAATAAAGATGGACTTTCACAGCTTCCGGTAATGGACTTTGGCGAGACTGTCGGCAGTCTTCGTGAGGCGAAAGTGATGGCAAGCCTCCTTGAAAATCCTGCTCTTCTTGAAAGTCATATTGAAGATATTATGGAGCCCTCTTTCCCCTGCGTTGATGAAAAAACTGACCTTCACGCTGTGAAAAAGCACCTTACTGAATCTCCGGCTATTTTGGTTACCGAGTACGGCAGGATTATAGAAATTATTACGAGATATGATATTCTCGAATTTAGTGATGATTTAATTTAATAAAGGATTTATATGGGATTCAGCACAGACGCTATACACGCGGGACAAAAACCCGACCTTGAAACTGGAGCAGTTATTACTCCGGTATATATGACCTCCACTTATGCTCAGGAAGAACTTGGTGTTCATAAAGGTTATGAATACGGGCGCACGCATAATTTTACCCGGGCAGCTTACGAAAAAAATGTCGCCGTTCTCGAAAAAGGGAAATACGGTATCGCTTTTTCATCGGGACTCTCGGCAGTAAATGCAATAATGAGCCTTGTAAAAGCAGGCGACCACGTAATAGTCGGCGACAATGTTTACGGAGGAACTTACAGGCTGCTGGAGCTGGTATTAAAAAACTATGGGCTGGACTTTTCCTGGATCGATACTTCCGAAATTGATAACCTGAAAAAAGCTCTGAAGCCTAACACAAAAATGGTTATCATCGAAACCCCGACTAACCCGATGCTCACCCTCACGGATATCAGCGCAACCGCGGAATTTGCAAAAGCAAATAATCTAATCAGCGTCGTTGATAATACTTTTATGAGCCCTTACTTTCAGAATCCCCTCACAATGGGGATAGATATCGTGCTCCATTCTGCTACCAAGTACATAAACGGGCACAGTGATGTTATCAGCGGAATACTCATCACGAGCGACGATAAAATTTACGAGAGGTTAAAATACATTCAGAACGCGGTAGGTGCAGTCCCTTCCCCGTTTGATTGCTGGCTCTGCCTCAGATCAACCAAGACTCTTGCCGTCAGGATGGATCGCCATAATTTTAACGCTCAGAAAGTCGCGGAATTCCTTGAAAAGCATCCGCAAGTTGAAAAAGTGATTTATCCTGGACTTAAGAGCCACCCTCAGTACGAACTCGCTAAAAAACAGATGCGGGGATTCGGCGGTATGGTTTCTTTCCTCGTGCGTGAACTGGAGATGACAAAATCGTTTCTTAAAAAAGTCAGTGTATTCACCTTAGCAGAAAGCCTCGGCGGTGTTGAAAGCCTTGTCTGCCACCCAGCGACGATGACTCACGCCTCAGTCCCAAAAGAAAAACGTGAATCCTTCGGGCTAACCGATACGCTGATAAGACTGTCAGTCGGAATTGAAGATATCGAAGACCTGATCGCCGACCTTGAACAGGCACTCGCGTAATAATGGAGAAATTTGATCTCATAGTTATCGGTTCCGGCCCCGCCGGTGAAAAGGCAGCGGCTAAAGCTGCATATTTCCGGAAGAAAGTTGCGCTTATAGAAAAGGAATCAAGATACGGAGGAGCGGGTGTTAACACAGGAACCCTCCCCTCAAAAACTTTGAAGGAAACCGCGCTTTATATTTCGGGCAAATATGATAAAGGGCTTTTCGGAATAGATAAACAATTCACCTCTGCCGCTACTCTTGAACATTTTATGTACAGAAAAAATCTGATTGTCGACTGGCAGGGTGAAGAGGTCAGGCAGAACTTATTACTCCATAACATCCGGATATTTCACGGTGCGGCTTCATTCGTTGATTCACACATCGTCAGAATTGAGGGTAAAGATGCCGGAGAAATTTACGGTGATTACATACTGATCGCTACTGGTTCATATCCCTTTCAGCCGGAGAATATTCCATTCGATAACGAGAGGGTGCTTGATTCGGATTCAATTCTGAGCATTAAAAAATTCCCTGAAAGCCTCTGTGTGGTTGGCGCGGGAGTAATCGGCTGTGAGTATGCCACTATCTTTGCCACAATGGGCACAAAGGTTTTCCTGGTAAACCATTCGAAAGATATCCTCCCGTTTATTGACAGGGAGATCGCCTCCGCCCTTCTTGGCAATATGAAAGCTTCTGGCATAGAACTGCTGTTTGATAACTCCGTTGAAAAAATTATTAAAGCGAATGATAATCAATTAAAGATTCATCTTGCTTCGGGCGCTGTTGTTGAAACCGAAATGTTCCTGTATGCAGCCGGAAGAAGCGCCGCCACCAATAATCTCAAATGTGAAAACGCCGGATTAAGCCTTGGTAAAAGAGGGGTGATTGATGTTGATCCGCATTACCGCAGTACCGTCCCGAATATTTTTGCGGCAGGCGATGTGATAGGTTTCCCCGCCCTTGCAAGTACAAGTATGGATCAGGGACGTGTCGCTATCTCTCATATGTTCGGCCTGAATGACCTTCCTGAAATCGCGCCTGAACTCCCATACGGTATATACACCGTTCCTGAAGTTTCAATGATAGGACTGACGGAGGAAGATGCAAGAAAGAAAGGTATTGATTACTGCACAGGCTCTGCACGTTACTCTGATATGCCGCGGGGCAAAATAATGGGAGTAAAAGAGGGATTTCTGAAATTGATCTTTGAAAAAAGTTCTAATATCATAATAGGGGTACATATTATTGGTCCGCTTGCAAGTGAATTAATCCACTACGGAATGAATGTCGTCCAAAACAAAGATACCCTGAAGGATATCCTTACCGACGTATTTAACTACCCCACCCTTCACGATCTCTATAAGTATGCTTGTTACGACGGACTCGGCAACCTCTCCGGCCACAAACTAAAAAAATAACCAAAACACTCCCTCTCTTTCACTGATACTGACACTGTCACTCCCCCTATTCCCTGTTCTCTGCTCTCTGATTTCACTTTCCCTCAATAAGCTCCAGCATCTCCTTTACAGCCCTGTCAACTCCTACGAACAGAGCCTTAGCAATCACCGCGTGCCCTATACTAACTTCATCAATTTCATTATTCAGTTCTCTGAAAAGTTTAATATTGTGATAATTAAGCCCGTGGCCGGCATTGACCCCCATACCGAGTTTCTTGGCGTGTTTTGCGGCGATGCTTATTCTTTCAAGTTCCTCAATTTTATCTTCTTCCCTGACGTAGTTTGCAAATACACCGGTGTGTATCTCAATGAAGTCAGCGCCGATTTCCTTTGAAGCATCGATCTGATTTATATCCGGTTCAATAAAGAGCGAAACCTTTATATCGCTGTCGTGCAAACGGTTTATTGTATCCGATACCATCGCCATATTATCCAGAACATTCAAGCCCCCTTCGGTAGTCAGTTCCTGTCTTTTTTCCGGTACCAGGGTTGCAAGTTCAGGCACAATCTTTCCGGCAATTTTTATTATCTCATCACTGCAAGCCATTTCGAGGTCAAGCTTTGTCTTAAGAAGATCACGAAGCAGGTAAAGATCCCTGTCTTTTATATGACGCCTGTCTTCCCTCAGGTGGACTACTACTCCGTCAGCACCCGCTTCCTCCGCCATTAAAGCAAAGGTCACCGGATCAGGCTGTGTTTCGCCCCTTGCGTTCCTTAATGTAGCAACGTGATCAACATTGATGCATAATCTCATTTTTTCGTTCTCTCTTCAGTTTAAATAATAATCTTTTAAAATAATAAACAGTATGTGTTAAAACAGCAATATAAATAATACACCCAAAAACATCAGCATCGCCCCAATGAAACGCCGCCTGATATTTTTTTCACCCATAAAAACTCCTCCGTAGGCTACCGAAATCAGGCCTCCCATTCGCTTAAACGCGATGACATAAGCAACCAGCGTCAGCGAGAGCGCCGTCATATGAACGTAGAATCCGGCAGAAGTAAACAGCCCGACCATAAGCAGGTTAAATTTCTCAGCCCGCAACTGCGCAATGTCAAACTTTCTTTTTATCAGGATAATTGTCCCGATACCCAAAGTGACTAGCACGTTGACAGAAAAAGCATACTGCCAGATGGATGAATTAGTTATTGCTATTTTATCAAAGTTTGCTGATATACTCCATATAAAAGCCACAATCAGCATGTAACGGGTACCCTTATTCCTTACGAGAGACCGGAGAGGATTCAGCAATCCGCCTTTCACATTATTGATGTTCAGCAGGTAAGAACCGGCAACCATCAGGACTATCCCAATGATGCCGTAAATATTCGGAAACTCTCCAACAAGCAGCGGTGAACTCAGAAGCAGAAAAAGAGGAGTGAAACTCAGCATCGGCACCACCTCAGAAATTTCCCCTTTTGAAAGCGCGCGGTGATACAGTAAAACCGCGGCGATATTAATTAGTGCTGAAATAATCAGTGCGGTGATAAATTCTGCATTAAACTTAAATTCGACGAAAAAAACCACAGGCGAGAAGATCAGCATTGGTATCCCGTTATTTGCAAGTGAGATAAGAATCGGATCAATATTCCTGGAAGCTCTTTTACTAAAAATGTTCCTGGTGGAATCAACAAACGGATTGAGTAAAGCAAAAATAACCCACATGTTCAGATCGTATCGAGCAGAAGAACCCTGGTATTAATTCTTTTTTCTCCGGGTGAGTTGTGCTTCATACCGTAGTCACATAATTTCTTTATTGGGCAGATATTACAGGCCGGACTGGTGGGACGGCAAAACTCACGCCCCAGTTTCAGCATATTTGTATGCAGATGATATGCCCTTTCAGCCGGAACATACTGCGCTATTTCTTTAAAGGTCCTATCGGGTGAAGAGGTTTGCACTATGCCTGTTTTATTCATCACCCTGTGTACGTGCGTGTCCACCGGACAGACATTCCTTCCGTAACCAAACAGAAGCAGGCACGAAGTTGTTTTCAGTCCGATACCGGGTATGGCTGTCATCTCGTCGATAATCTCTTCATCACTCATCAATTTATGATGTGAGAGAGTGACTTCACCTTTCTCCTTTTTCAGGTAATTCAGCAGGTCTTTTATTGCTCTCGATTTTTGTTTCCCTAACCCTGCGACTTTAATGATCTTTTCAATCTTGCCGGCAGGTAATTCAGCAACCTGGTCCCAGGTATTAAATGCTTCTTTCAATTTGAGAAATGCCTTATAGGAATTATCATCGTTTGTATTCTGAGAAAGTATAGTACCTATAAGAATGTCAAGCGGGTCAGCCTTCTTTACTCGGTCGGGAGTACCGTAGTGCTTATCAAGCTGTTTTTCGATTTTAAGAAGTCTTGTTTTGATCTGTGAGGGTATTGGCATATATAAAAAAAGAACCGGCTCTGAGAGTGTCAGAGCCGGTGAATCAGATTAATATTTAATACTCAGATCAAGGAACTGAACTGACTTTAACCTTCCGTAATCAGCCCAGGCATAATTCAGGCAGAGTGTCACCATATCAGCGACTTCATAGTTCACTCCGCCGCCGAGGGTAAGCCCCTGTTCGCTGTCGCGCAGGAATAACGACTTATATCCTGCCCTGAACATAAGCATCTCATTAAACGCAACTTCAACTCCGCCGTTAAGGTACTCGGTATTATCATTCGGATGAGTGGCGTCAAGCGCGGTGGTCACCCTGAAATACCTGTCCTTGTAAACGTTCATCGAAAGTCCGAGCCTGAAAGAAAGCGGCAAATCGAATGTACCCATTTCATATTTTGATAGCAGGTTATTCGAACCCTGAGCCGGATCACCATCTGGATCATAGTTAAATAAAATATCGCGCCCGTCCAGCTGCATCTTGGTCCCGAAATTCGAGAAACTCGCTCCGATCACCATATCGTTGAATGGAGAAATATAGTATGTACCGATATCTATCGCCATCGCGGATGCGCTAGTATTCCAGATGCTCTCTCTGATGTACTTCACGTGGAAACCGACAGAGAACCTGTCAGTTAACTGACGGGCATAACCGAGGCCAAACGCGAGAGATCCTGCATCCCAGACACGGCCGTCGCCTTCAGGAAATGCTTCTGTGCGCACTTTTTCCTCAGGGACACTGAGAGAAGTAACAGAAAAAGCAAGTGTTCCGATTTCCTCAATATTAATAGAAACAGCAGCGAAATCATACGAAATATCAGCCAGCCACTCGGCGTGGTTGAATGTAACTTCACCGTTTGCTTTTGAACGTGCTATCCCGGCAGGATTCCAGTATAATCCGTAAATATCGTCACTCACAGCCGAGTAGGCCCCTCCCATCGCGAGCGCCCTGCTGCCTGCTCCTATTTTAAGGAAAGAAGCAACGGTCGTACCCACTTTGGAGGTGTTTCTGAAAAGCTGTGCCTGCAAATTAATTGTACCTGCAATTACTGCAAGGAATAAGATCTTAAATAATGTATTTTTCATTTTAAACTCCTTCAGCTTCCTATTTGATTAAAGCAAATCTGCCGATTTTTTCACCAACACCCGGTGCGTCTACGTGATAAATGTAGACACCATAGGCTGTCCTTTGCCCTTCCGAAGAGAGAAGGTCCCAGCTTACGTAACCGGTCAAATCATCCTTATACAGAGTCTTGACAAGTTCGCCGGTAAGAGTATATATCCTGATCGTACAGGTCGGCGGCAGATTACGGAATTGAATCTGTCTTTCGCCACGGGATGTTGGACTGAGCCCCGGCTCTTCTGCAACGCTGTAACCAACGTATGGATTAGGCACGACGATCACATCTTCAAGCATTCCCTTCGCTACCGATGGTTCGTACTTGATTTCTTTCGTTTCAAATTTGAAGCGGTCTCCGGCAGCAAATGGTTTTTTATTGAATAACGTGAACACATCCCCCTTCTTCGGATATACATCCGGAATAGAATCAACAGGAGGCCTGTTAATAATTATTTCGTAGCTTGTACGGAATCCTGCCTCACCCTGTGGCTGAAGCACAATCGTTTCACCCCACTCCCATTTATTTTTACGGAGTAAGGATTTTTCCTGTATGAGGTATGTGGCAGGAAGATTTTCCGTGACATTCACAATGCGGAAAGGTGTCATAATAGTGCGCTGAGCGGGGCTAAGCACCGAACGTGCTGAATCTCCGACCTCTAACCACTGGTAGAAAGTATCCACGCCGGCAACTGTCCTAACGCTGTCAAGCGAATTCCACCTGATCTCAAAATCAGCGCGGTATTTAACTCTGAGATTTGAACTGCCCACTGTATGATTCCAGTGCTGAGCGGTGAAACTGTTGTTCACACTCTTGTCTGAGAAACCGGTTTTGGCGTTATCAATCGTGAGCGAATCATTCATCACGTACACTCTCAGTCCGTCAAAGGTCCGGTTACCGTCTTCATTATTTATCAGTTTACTTCTGTAAACAGGATAATACCTGTAATAAACATTGAAAGACTGCCCTGCAGCCAACAGGCCGTGATCCCTGGCTTTGATCTTACCTGCATCATAATTGATGATATAGTTCGTCGTGTCCACCAGGGTGTTACCTGAGGTATAAACCTCCACACTTCCTTCAACAATATTCTGCTTGGAAAGGTCAACGAAAACCGTATCTTTTGAAATGAAAGATTCCTTTACCCCGGAAGAATCAAGAATATTATAGGTTGTATTATCAGTAAAATTAATGCTGTAAATCTTGTTCGGAACAACGTAATCCTCTAGAATACCAACTTTTATCTGGCCTGTGGATATGGTTCCCGCCGATGGAGTCGGAGCCCCGGAAATACCCGCTTCCGCGCCCAGCACACCGCTTGGGACAGGATTCGGTGTTACTTCCACGGTATTCACATCGAATTTCAGCTTACCGGTAATCGGGTCTTTAGTAATAACAGACTGAGTCTCTGTAGGCGGAATTCCGAATCTCTCACTGCCCGCGTCATAAGCAACAACCGCGTAATAGTATCTTACGCCGTTGGTAACCGACGAGTCGACATACTCATGCACCAGACCGGTATTTGAACCGAGGAAATATTTGATACCGCGCCCGACGTATTCAATCGGATGGAAACCGCTGATGGTATCCTTCAGATCAAACTGGGCATATTTGCCGGTATTCTGATCGAACAACGCCTGGCCGAGATAAGGTACGCCGTTACCGTCTGTAATTGTATATACATCTGAAAACGTATAGTCCCGGCTGCGGTAAATTTTATAGCCCTGAAAATCAAAAGCCCTGAGGAACGGATCAAATGATCCTTCCGATTCAGTGTTCCAGTAAAGAGTAACTTTTTTGTCTCCCGCTACTGCTCTTACCACAGGTTTATCCGGTGGTTTCGCAAAACGGTAATCAGATTCAAGTACTCTCGAAGAAGTCTCAGCGTTTAAAACAAGATCATTCAGATTATCACCAAAGAGTATCGCCATCGAAAATCTCTGTGTCTCGCCCTGGGCTAAGTAAAGCGGACCGGTACCGAAGTTAAAGATATTATCTCCGGGTTGACTTAGTAACTCCTGATTAGGATCAATCGTGTTCGATGAAAGCCACTGCCACATAAGAGGATCGTTATTCGGGAAGTTTGTTCCGCCGTATTGAGCGGCATAGAAACTGGAAAGTCCTATCTGATCTGATTCGGTGATGTCACGTATTCCGAAGTTTGGTTCTGATCCTGCCCATTTATATCCCGGCAGGTGATCATCACTGATCGGTTCACTCGCCTCATACTTATTATTTCCGTTAACGTCGAGATAGAATCCCTGAGAGGGATATCCGTCACCTTCGCCATAATCAGCGCCCGGATAGTTTGGTGAATCAGGTCCGATACCGTCAATACCGATATCATCCTTGGTCACATCCCAGTCACCATCCTCGTCACCGCTCCATCTCTGTCTTGGCGCGCCGTATACAGTGGTATACTTTGTAACATCAGCAATCCCGAATGTAAGCGGAGTAGTAATACCATCAATAAAGATACCTTTTTTATTAAAAGGAGATTCATCCGCTAATCCGTCATCATCGTTATCAAGACCGTCCTGGCTTTTAGTTGGTGACTCGAGGAATTTCCAGCCGAAATAACCGCACTTCTTGCCGCCTTCGCCCTTACCATCTTCATCCCAGGCGTAAACCATATTTCTGGCTCGCTGTGGATAATCTTCAGCAAGGGTTCCTAAGGCTGGAATAAAATACGCGCGGTCATCACCCCAGTCATTCGGACCGCCTACGTGAGGATCACCCTGCATACCAAAATAAATCTTCGGAATATCCTTTTCGCTCGCGTTTGTTACCTGGTACACCAGGAACACTATATCTTCAGCAAGTGGGTTATTGAATTGTAGTGTCCTGACTTCCATATCCAGACCTAAACCGCGTTTTGAAGAATCACTAGGGAATGGATAATACGCGAACTCAGCGTTTGTATAATCATCTACAACGTAATACACTTCTTCGTCAGGAGCGGTTGCCTGGTCGCCGAGGAAAGCAGGCCAAATATATTTCCCGGCGCCCGGTGAATACCATCTCTCAGGCCAGGAGTCCGGTTTCCCGTCCCTGTTATTATCAGGAGCATTTAGTCTGGCGATCTCATTCGAAGTCGGATCAATATAGCCCGGCTTAGGGAGCCATCCCCATTTGAGCGTACCATCGGGGCTATAATCACCCTGCGATGTAAGAATGTAAGAATCAGAAGTGATCCTCAATGTATCGTTAGGCAGTCCGGGCCGAAAATTGACGACCTCACCTGCCGCCAGGGGACCGAATTCAAATCCGTATCCTAACCCATTCCATACAAGGTCGGCTTTGTTGCCAAGGTAATTAGGCTTCGTAATCGAACCGTAATTGAACAGTACGGTAGTGATCTTATTCCCGTTTACTATAACTTCACGGATTTCCCTGCTGTCGCCCTGAGTTTTGAACACACGGTTACTTTTGTAATTGTCTCCGAAGATCCTTACCATATCTTCATAACTCAATCCTTTGAGTTTATTATTTAACTTAGCGTCAGCCTCTGTCTGCGAATAAATTATATTTGCGGAAATAAGGCTCAGAAGGACTATTAAAATTTTCAGATTTTTCATATAAAACAGCAAACCTTATCAATTAAATATTAAGGAAAAACCAAGCCTGACTTCGCGCGGTGCCCCGACACGCTCCGGCCTCTGTGAGTAGTACCCGTCTAACTGGCTCATTCCGAAGAGTCCGACGTCACCGCGGGTGATCCTCCTTCTCAAATCATTGAACTGTATCGCGCTCTGAACCTGTTCAACATTGGAAAGAGCTCTTCCAGAACTTGCGTACACAAAATATTCATTCTCCGTGTCAAAGAGGTTCTCAACCTGCAGGAACACTGTCAGGTCAAAGGCACCAAGGGTGAAGAATTTCTCGAACTTCATATTCACGTTCCAGTTCAGAGGCTGGTTATCTGAGTTCTGATCATACCTTACCTGAACAAGGTTGGATGGAAGTGATACTGTATAAGGGGTACCTGTCTCAAGGGAGAATACAACGCCGAGATTCCAGTCATCGGGTTCGGTCAAAGCCATCGTGGCGTTGATTACGTGTGTCCTGTCAAATGAAAGCGGCACAAGATAAGTCTCGCTCTGTTTCCCTGAGATCTCACTGAAGAATATTTCATCAGCCGGTTCGGTTCTGCTCCCTTCAGCCACTGAAAATGTATAATCAAGTGATGCTGAGAACATACTTCCGGGCGCTCTCTTCTTCAAAAATGAAAGTGTAACACCCCTCGAATTTGAATAAGCAAGGTTTGTTAGGAGATAATATTCTCTTCCCGTACTTGTGAACATTGTCTGGGTGTAAATATAATTCTTAACGTCTTTGTAGTAGGCAGTGAGATCAAATTTAAAATCTTCAGTTAACTGCTGTTGTAATCCGACTTCGTACTGAACTGATCTTTGCGGTTCAACGTTAGTGTTACCAAATGTAGGCGTGGAACCGAAGTTGGTTACATAGTTACTGTGATTGGAATACAGCTGTGAGAGCTGTCCGATCTGGTAGAAATGACCGTAAGATAATCTTATTACCGCTCTGTCGGTTATCGGATAAGACATACTGATGCGCGGAGACAGCGTATGTTTAACTTCAGCGTCCTCGTTATAAGCTGTTATGAATCCGAAAAGCGAATCAACCAGGTTCTGGGAAAGTGACGGATTGTACTGCGACGCAGGATCAAACATCTCATATCTCAATCCAGCGTTAAGGATAAAAGAAGACTCAAATTCTATTTTATCCTGAAGATAGAAAGCAAAATTAAACGGATACTTTGTATAATTATTATAAAGTGAAGGAGATGTAGGTATTCTCCTCACAAGCTGCAGAGTGGAATCATAGAGCAAATCGGAAGTGTTGATCGTTGCAAAGTCACCTGTTGACGAAAGCTTTCCGATCTCGATCGTATATGATTCAACCCATAGTTTGTGAAGTCTTAATTCAAATCCTGATTTCACTTCATGAATATTGAATAATTGAGCTACAAGATCGGCCTTGAAGCCTGTCGTATTTGTTTCTCTCTGGATTCTGTAGTTATCAGTACCGCCCGCATAAAAGAACGTATTTCCGATCGTTCTGAGGTAAATACTCGGCAGGTAACGAGGATCATTATAATCTTCATATAAATAGTATTTGGACCTGTTTGTACCGTGCGAAGCCTTTAAGGTGTAGAACATCTTTTCCGATACTGTATGAGTAAAATCAATCGAGTTTACTAGTCCGTCACTATAATTGGTTCCCACTCCGTCAGGGTTATATTTAAACGAATTGCTGTAACTTTTTGATTCACCGTTATCGTAAACAAATTCGTATTTCAGTTTCAGAGTAGGAGTGAACTTGTAACTAAGATTACCCTGGAAGTTAAAACTTGTAAAGGGATTCATCGGAACGGGTGCGCCGTCTCCGGTGGGGGCGCCGTTACTCGTATTGTTGTATGGATTAAAATAATAGGATTCAGTCGTGTTGCCGTATCGCGGATCAGTCGAACTGAAATTATCGCGGGTCAGGTAAGAATCGGTTGTGTTATAAAGGCGATTTCCGTACAGCCGCCCCATAAAATTCTCGAAAACGCTGGAGAAATAAAATTTCGCGTCTCCCGGTATAGGGATGGGTCCGCCTACAGTTAATTCTGTTCTGGCACGGTTAAGCGGCTGGATGACACCTATCTGAGAGAAAAGCTCATCTCTCCCTGAAAGATAATCACCGACATAACCTCTGACACCGAAGGTGTATTTTTCACCTCCTTCTTTTGTTACATAATTTACAACGCCGCTGAGCGCGTTTCCGTACTGGGCGCTGAAGGTTCCGGTTGAAACAGAAACTTCCTGCACCGCGTTCGTCGCGATTCCGATGGAATTCTGATTTCCATACGGATCATTAAGCGAAATTCCGTTCAGCGTGAAAGCGATCTCATCACTTCTTCCGCCGCGTATGTGCAGTGTTCCGCTGTTGCTTACAACGACTCCAGCCTGAAGCCTTATCACATCGCTGATCTGATCAACCGGCAATTCCTGAATGCTCTCGGCATTGATCGCCACTGTTGGATTTGTAAGATCTTTTCGTATCAGAGGGTTCCTGTCTCCCTGAACGATCACAGGAGGCAGATCAATAGATCCGGAACTCAGTTCAAAATTTAGTTTTGTTGTAAAATCAACATTCACCCGGATATCTTTGACAGTCATTTTCTGGTATCCCACAAGACTGGCAGTCAGGCTGTAGACACCGGGGGGAACATTCAAAATAACATAATTGCCGTCAACATCGGCTGCGGCGCCAAGTGTTTTTCCTTCAATTTTAACGGCTGCAAAAGGGATCGGTTCACCTGTTTCTTTGTCTTTAACGGTGCCGGCAATTTTACCGCTGGCTTGGCCGAAAAGAAAAGGTGAGGAAAAGAAAAGTATGAGCAGGAAGAGGGAGGGTAACAACCTACGCATTCATAAACCTCAATTATGATAAATAAGAAAATACATATCTTTAAATATATGTAGGATTATTAATGAATGCCAAATTTTATTTGTAAATATATAGAATATCCTGACTTAAAATTTAGCCGGAAAAATCGTATATTAATAGTTTAAATTATTTTGGAATTTGAATGCAAATCGGTTTAATAGGATTACAAAATTCAGGGAAAACAGTACTCTTCAAAACGCTGTTAAACAGTTCCGGCAGCGCCGCGCAGGGGAAGGCTGATCAGACTCGTACAGTAGTTAAGGTTCCCGACCAAAGACTTAACAAACTCACTTCCATCTTCAATCCTAAAAAGCAGGTTAACGCGACTCTTGAAATTGATGACGTTGCAGGCTTGCAGGTCGGAGACGACGGTAAGATCAGGATTACCTCCGATTTTCTGAATAAAGTGAAAAACTGCGACGCGCTTCTGCACGTTGTTCGTCAGTTTGAGAACGATGCTGTCCCGCATCCCGAAAACTCAATTGACCCGCTCAGGGATATTAATTTCCTTGAGACTGAATTCCTGTTTTCCGATATGGCAATGATTGAGAACCGCCTTGAGAAAATAAAAAAGGATATGCTGAAATCGAAAACTGATCAGCTTCAGAGGGAACTCCCTGTTTTCACAAAGCTCCAGGAACATGTTAATAAAGAACTTCCCATCCGTCTTCTTAGCCTGGATGAAAATGAAAAACGCACGCTCTCAGGTTATCAGTTCCTTACCCTTAAACCGATGATCAGAGGAATCAACTTTGATGAAAATTCTAAAGATAAAGTCGGATCTATGGTTAAACAAATCGAGGACAGCTTCCCCGAACATAAACCGACAATCGTCCCCTTCTTTGCCCAGTTTGAGTTCGAACTATCTTCACTCTCCAAAGAAGAAGCAGAAGTATTTATGCAGGATTTTGGTATAACCGATTCGGCACTTGACCGTATACTCGGTTCATTTTATAATATGCTCGGACTACAGTCTTTCTTCACCGTCGGGGAAGATGAGTGCAGGGCATGGACAATAACAAAAGGAATGACTGCGCAAGAATCGGCAGGAGTTATTCATACGGATTTTTACAATAAATTTATCAGGGCGGAAGTCGTGGGTTATGAAGATTTTATAAACCACGGTTCAATCGCTAAATGCAAGGATGCCGGGGCGTGGCGCCTTGAAGGAAAAGAGTATATCGTCAAAGACGGTGATATACTTAATATAAGGCACAACTAATTTTTTTAATTTAAGCATTTTACTACAAGGACAGGACATTTTTGAATACACCAGAGAAGATCAGGAACATCGCGATTATCGCTCACGTTGACCACGGAAAGACAACATTAGTTGACCATATACTCAAGCAGACAGGGGCTTTCAGAGAAAATCAGCAGGTCGAAAAAAGGGTTATGGACTCTAACGCCATAGAAAAAGAAAGAGGAATTACCATCCTCGCAAAAAATCTCAGCGTAAAGTACAAAGATTATAAGGTTAACATTGTAGATACACCCGGACACGCGGACTTTGGCGGCGAAGTCGAAAGAACTCTTAAGATGGTAGAAGGCGTGCTTTTACTGGTTGATGCCGCGGAAGGCCCTCTCCCACAGACAAAATTCGTGTTACGTAAATCACTTGAACTGGGTCTAAAACCCATTGTCGTTATTAATAAAATCGACAGGAAAGATGCCCGCCCCGACGAAGTTCTCAACGAAGTTTTCGACCTGTTTGTAAGTCTCGGCGCTGATGACGACCAGTTGGATTTCCCGTATGTTTACGCGATTGCCAAGCAGGGAATCGCGAAAATCCATTTGACTGATGAGAGTGTTAACCTTCACCCGCTTCTTGATCTTATAATAGAAAAGATTCCGCACCCTGATGTTCCGGTGGATGAACCTTACAGACTATTAATCTCCGCGATTGATTATAATGACTACCTGGGCAGGATTGGCATAGGCAAACTTCATTCCGGTAAACTATCCGTTGGAGATGAGACAATCCTTATTCCCGCAAGCGGCGATAGGATCAAGTCAAAGATCAGCAAGATGTATGTTTACGAAAACATCAAGCGCATCGAGACTGAAGAGGCTTACGCCGGTGATATCATTGCGATCGCCGGACTGGAAGACCTCGATATCGGCGATACGCTTGCGCATCCTTTAAATGCTGAACCCCTTCCTACTCTGGCGGTGGAGGAGCCCAGAATCACGATGAATTTTATCGTCAACAACTCCCCTTTCGCGGGTAAAGAGGGGAAGTATGTTACCACCAGAAATATCAGTGAAAGGCTTTCCCGTGAGCTAAAAACCAACGTAGGACTGAGAGTCGAAATGACTGACTCCCCGGATACATTCAAAGTAAGCGGCAGAGGCGAACTTCACCTCGCGATTCTCATCGAAAATATGCGCCGGGAATCTTATGAACTTCAGGTCAGTAAACCGCAGGTTATCCTTAAAAAAATCGCTGATGTAATGTGCGAACCCGTTGAACATGTAATAATAGATGTACCGGAAGCGTTTGTAGGGACTGTTATAGAAAAACTCGGCAAAAGAAAGGGTGAACTGAAAAATATGATTACTTTTAATGACTTTACCCGCATCGAATTCTTCGTTCCTTCCCGCGGATTAATTGGCTACCGTTCCGAGTTTTTAACTGACACAAAAGGTGAAGGTATTTTACATCATAACTTCCACGGATATGAACCTTTCAAAGGAGAAATTGTCCAGCGTCAGCGCGGCGCGCTTGTCGCGATGGAAGAAGGTACAGCCTCCGCTTACGCTATGTTTAAGCTTCAGGAAAGGGCTGTATTTTTTATTGACCCGGGGATTAAGGTCTATGAGGGGATGGTTGTCGGGGAAAATTCCCGCGATAACGATATGCGCGTTAACGTAACTAAGACTAAACAGCTCACGAATATGCGTGCTTCCGGAGCCGACGAAGCAATTCGCCTCGAACCGCCCACAATTCTTACTCTAGAACAGGCACTGGAATGGATTACGGACGATGAACTCGTCGAAATTACCCCAAATTCCATCCGGCTTAGGAAGAAATACCTGACTGAACTTGATAAGAAGAGTGCCAGGCTGGCACAAAAGGTTGAAAACTAACAAATAAAACCCGTCCGGACGGAAGAAAAACTTTATTTTTGGGTTTTGGGGAAGTATAGGGCTTTCCCCTTGTTTATCAGTGGTAAAGAAGCTAATTTTAAACAATGATTTTTTTAATTTTATCACTTTAAATAACAATCCGGAAAATTTATGAGCTTAAGTCAAATCGCTCGAGCCCTCAAACCTTCACCAACCTTATTACTAAATGAAAAAGCAGCTATTCTCAGAGATAAAGGAGAACCTGTTATTCATCTTGGTGGAGGTGAACCTAAAAGTAAAGTACCAATTGACGCGTTACTGGCAGCAGCCAGCCATATCAACACGGGTGAGATCAGGTATACACCCGCTGATGGAATACCCGCGCTAAAAAAAGCAATTATCAGATACACCGAAGAATTTTATCACCGCAGTGTAGCACCCGAAAACGTAATCGTTTCAGGCGGAGCAAAGCAGGCGATACTCTGTGCCCTTCAGGCTATTCTCAATCCCCAGGAAGAAGTAGTTTATCCTGCACCATATTGGGTGAGTTACCCCGAAATGGCAAAGCTTTGCGGCGCGATCGGAGTTCCGGTTCTCCCCGAAGACGGAACATTCTATCCGCGGATCCAGGATATTGAACAGAGAGTCGGAAGCTACACCAAGGCAGTCATTATTAATAGTCCGAATAATCCTTCCGGTGCTATGTACAGCGAACAGTTCATTTCTGATATAGTAGACTTCTGCGAACGCAGAGGACTTTGGCTAATCATGGATGATATATATCACCGCCTTATTTTTGACGGAAGAAAACCTTTAAGCGCATTTGATTACGCTAAGGATCTTTCAGAGAATTCGAAAATTATTATTATCAACGGCGTATCAAAGCAATACGCAATGACTGGCTTCAGGATTGGCTGGGCAGTAGGGAATAAAAAAGTTATCGAAGCTATGACAAACATCCAGGGACACCAGACCTCAGGACCAAGCGTTCTCCTGCAGAAGGCAGCTGTGGGGGCTCTTAACGGAGTACAGTCGAGTGTTGAAAGCCTCCGTGTTACACTCGAAAACAACCGGAACGTCCTTGTTGACAGGCTTCAGGCTTTTGACGGAATCCACGTCACAAAACCTGACGGAACATTCTACTGCTTCGCTGACTTCAGTGCATACGAAAAGAATTCCAATAAACTTAGCCAGTTACTTGTTGATAAAGTTATGGTACTCACTGTGCCAGGCGCCGAGTTCGGGCTTGAAGGATACCTCAGGTTAAGTTACTGCGGTTCAATTAAAGACATTACCGAAGGTATTGAGAGAATTAAGTGGGTTCTCGATCCAAACTCCCCAAATGAATTATATATTGGAGACCGTAAATTAGTGAGGGATTGGTCATGAGTAAATATCTCGAATTCAATACCCCCGCATCCAAGGAAGCCAGGGAGCTGGCGGCGGATTTCAAACTCGAAAATATGGGGCTGACCCATCTGGACAGAGTGTATTGGAATTTGCCAGATGAAGCACTGTATGAAGAGATCATTTTCAGGAATGAAGCGAAGCTTTCTGTTGATGGTCCGATAGTAGTTAAGACGGGTAAATGGACCGCCCGTGCAGCTTCCGATAAGTATATAGTAAAAGAAGAAAGCACGGAAAATAATATCTGGTGGGGACAATACAACCGTCCATATAGCCTGGAGAAATTCAATTCCCTTCTGATGAGGGTTCAGGCTTATGCCCAGGGTGAAGAATTTTTTGTTCAGGACTGCTACGCCGGTGCGGATCCCGATTACCGTTTGCCCATCAGAGTGATCACAGAAAAAGCCTGGCATAGTCTTTTCGCCAGGAATATGTTTATCTGCACAAACGATAAAGATACCCTGAAAAAGTTCACTCCCGAGTTCACAATCCTTTGCGTACCCGGATTCAAAGTTGACCCCAGGGTTGACGGGACATCCACAGAAACTGCAATAATTCTTAATTTCGACCAGAGGATAGCAATTATTGCTAACACACTCTACGGCGGAGAAATTAAGAAATCAGTATTCACTGTTCTTAATTTCCTGCTGACCTTCCAGGACGTGCTGCCAATGCACTGTTCCGCGAACGTCGGCGACTCCGGTGACGTTGCTCTCTTCTTCGGGCTTTCAGGTACCGGTAAAACCACTCTCTCCGCTGATCCGAAAAGAAGGCTGATCGGCGACGATGAGCACGGATGGGGGCCAAACGGAGTATTTAATTTTGAAGGCGGATGCTACGCGAAAGTTATACGACTCTCCGCGGAGCATGAACCTCAGATATACGCCTGTACACACAGGTTTGGTACAATCCTCGAAAATGTCGTTTGTGATCCCGTAACAAGGAAAATTGACCTGGATGACGATTCTTTAACGGAAAACACTCGCGCAAGTTATCCGCTGGAATTTATTCCTAATGTAGTACCGGATAAAATGTCACGCACTCATCCGAAGAATATCATATTCCTTACCTGTGATGCTTCAGGCGTTCTGCCTCCTATAGCAAGGCTTAATCCTCATCAGGCACAGTATCACTTCATAAGCGGTTACACTTCCAAGATCGCCGGCACCGAACTCGGCCTCGGCATTGAACCGCAGATCACTTTCAGCGCTTGCTTCGGTGCTCCTTTTATGGTAAGGCAGCCTTTCGAATACGCAAGGATGCTGAGCGAAAGAATGACTAAATATGACGCCCAGTGCTGGCTCGTAAATACCGGATGGGTCGGAGGAAGATTTGGCGTGGGAAAACGTATCAGCATTCGGCATACACGAAACCTCCTGAATGCCGCACTTGATGGACAACTGGATAAAGTGAAATACAGGAAAGACAAACTGTTCGGGTTCGAAGTTCCTCTTTCCTGCCCGGATGTACCACAGGATGTGCTTGATCCTTCTGCCTCCTGGGGGAATAAAGATGAATACTGGAAAAAATATGATGCTCTCGCTGCCCGATTCATCGAAAACTTCAAACTGTTCAAAGAAGGATGTTCCCCTGAGGTGATTAAATCAGGGCCAAAACGTCTTTCGCAGGTGAAAGTATAAAGCTATTAAACTAAACCGCCTGCGGATTTTTAACCATTCCGCAGGCGGTTAAAGGCAAAAATTACTCTATTTTAATTCCGGGGATTCTTTAGCAATTTTAAATCAGTTTTTCGGGTAGCATTTGACAAGCAAGTACCCAACCCCGTCAGGTCCGAAAGGAAGCAGCGGTCAGTATTTTGTTTGGGTAAGTGCTTACCCGATTTTTTATTTAAACCAAAGCTTTTAATGGTATCGCAAAATCAAGTGCCCCGGCTCCGCGTCTCGCTTTACCCGCGAACGAAATCCTGACAAGCATCCCTTTCTTAAAATTCATAGCCATCCCTGAATTCGTAACCAGTTCCGAGACATATTCAGAAAAATCCGGCTCGTGCCCGACAATCATTACACTTTCGGCTTTGAGCGAATTCACAAGTTCAATAATATCCTCGGTCGTTCCGATCCCTGACAACCGTTTGTCAGTAATAATATCTTTTGTATGATTAAGAACTTCCTGGGCGATCTTTGCGGTTTCATATGCTCTCACTTTTGGAGACGAAACTATATAATCTATCTGTTTTATAAGCGGGATCCATCGCTTACACCCGGTATAAAGGCTCTCCTTCCCCTCCGTTGTAAGTTTCCGCTCGGAATCCTGTTTCCCGATCAATATGTTTTCAGCCTCACCGTGCCTGACTAAGTACAGCTTCATTTAACACTCCACTCCGAATGAATTTATAATATCCGAATACATCTGCTTGTTTTTTTCGTATGAAAAGATTGGCGCTTCAAATATGATTAAATATTTTTTATCTATGCAACTTATCTCAAAGAAACGGACATAGTTCTTCTTAACCACAACATTATCATTAAACCTAACCGTGTAATAACGCTGCACGCTTTGGTCAAGAATATAATCCACGTGATTTTCCGCCATATCATCCCCGCCGATCTCAATTACCGAGATTGAGGCGCCCTGACTGATATTCGAATATAAGGCTCCCTTCATCGGTTTCTTCAGGAATTTTGAAATAAACACATCCCTCCCGACACGCCACCCTTCAGGAATAAATATCGAAAAACCCGCTTTTTTATTTTTTTCGTTATTGAATTTATGCACGGAATCCACCGAAGTGGTTGTCCCGATTGATCTCAGAGCCGAGGCAAGATCCGTGATCTGAGAATCGCTGACATTCTTTTTGTATTTTGCTACCCAGCCATCAACAAGCCGGTCAAACACCCTTTTATTACTTTCATAACTGTTGGTTGTTGAATCGAAAAAGAAAGTATCCTTAAAATCTACGAGTTTTAATTTTGGCTCCACTTCAATCCGGGTGGTTATTATTGCCGGTGTAAGCGCTTCAATTAACTGCTGCCTGTACTCCGTTTCAATCGCGTATTCAATATAACTCCTCCAGGCCAGTTCAAATTCATTTTTTCTCAGGGTATATATACTCAGTCGTTTCAGATTAATATCATCCTTAGACCGGAAGTTCTCCAAAACCTCGAAATACTGTATTGAATCAATCGAGCCTTTACTGTACGATAAATAACCATTCAGCGATTTATCCATCAGGTAAAGATTATAAGCGCTGTCATAAACGGCAAACCTGTTAAAAACAGGATTTTCATATTCTATTAGAACTGAATAGAGGTGCTTCCTATCTTTGGTTAGGATACTGTCAAAAACCATTTTATTATATTTTATTTGCTGTGGCAGTGTTAAATCAACAATACCCCGCAGCGAATCATTCAGAACCTTGTCACCGCTTTTGGCTTTCTCATAGAATAATTTAAAATTCTCTGCACTGAATGGCGGCCCCGGTCTTTTTTCAGCCTCGCAACCTCCTGCCAGGAGTATCGCAGCCAATAGTAAAAACAATATTCCGGCCCGGCTTCTGTAACCAATGATCATATTTTTTGTTTTCAGGATCAACTTAAAAATTACCTTATTAATAAGGGAAATAAATTCATTTAAATTATTATCTTGGCTAAATTAATAATTTCTTTCCAAGTATTCACAGGAAATAATTTAACATTTGATAATGATGAAGTTAACAATTGCTCTGATTTTCACGCTCATCTGTTCCGTCCCTCTGAACGGGCAAAATGAACTTTTGAACGAAAAGACAAGGGATTATGATCAGTTGCATATCAGTCTGGAAATTACACCGGACATTCCTGCCGCCAAATTAACCGGTAGGGCAAAATATAAGATCGTCCCACTGACCGACAATTTTTCTCTTATCAGGTTTCATTCTCTCAGTACTGAAGTAAGCCGGGTAGTTTTTGGTAACCGCACCCTTTCTCACAGAACCGAGAAAGGCACCCTTTTTATTGACCTCCCCGGTACATATACCAGTAAAGATACTCTCAATTTTGCAATAGACTACACTTCGAAACCTGCGAGGGGAATTTATTTCTTCGCTCCTAAGGATAAATATCCGTCAAAACCCCTTCAGGCGTGGACACAGGGACAGGGCGAGAATAACAGGCATTGGTACCCCGCGTACGACCTACCGGATGACAAACTGACCAGTGAATTGAGAATGACCGTTCCGAAAGAACTGAAAGTGATCGGAGTCGGAGAGCTTTTCTCGATTGAAAATAAAGGTGATCACTCAACCTATCACTGGAAAATGAATGACCCTCACCCGAATTATTTAAATAGTTTTATCGCGGGGAAATTCTCCACCCTGAAAGAAACTTTTATGGATGTCAGCCTTGAATACCACGTGCCGGAAAAGTATTTCAGCACTATCGATCTCTACTTCGGTAAGACTCCGAAAATGCTGGGATTTTTCTCTGATTTTATTGTTCCCTATCCTTACAGCAGGTACGCTCAGACAACAGTTTGGGATTTTGAGTACGGAGGAATGGAAAATATCACTTCAACAACGATGAACCAGAGAATGATCCACGATGAATTCGCGTGGCCAAACTATTCCGCGGAGGGGCTTGTAGCTCACGAACTGGCACATCAATGGTTCGGAGATCTGCTTACCTGCTATACCTGGGATCATATCTGGCTGAACGAGGGATTCGCAACTTATTTTGATAACCTCTGGGAAGAATATGAACACGATAAAGCTCATTATATCTGGGCAATGAACGGCTCGCAGGGAGGAGCGAGGAGTGAATCCGACCGGGACACTTCCTTCTACTCAGACAGTTTGATCATCAAAAAAATACCCGCGGAATTATCAGGCGGCAGAGCTTATTCAAGGGGCGCTTCAATTCTGCATATGATGCGCGGTAAACTGGGTGATGAAAAATTCAAAAATGGAATAAAGGAATATACCCGTAAGTATGCCCACAAATCTGTAGTTACAGATAATTTCAAAGTTGAGATGGAAAAAGCTTCCGGCATCAGTCTCACGAACTTTTTTAACGAGTGGGTGTACGCTCCCGGTTACGCTGTATTCTCTATCAATCACCGCTATAATCAGAAAGATAAAACCCTTCTCATTAATGTGTCGCAGCGATCATCACATAAGAATGGTCCTGAGTTCTATAACATCGGACTACCTGCAAGAGTATACGCCGGCAAGCAGATAATTGACACACTCCTGCAGTTGAACGGAAAAGAGAACTCGTTTACCATCCTTGCGGAAGACAGTGTTGATCTTGTCGTGTACAACCGTTTTGCTCACTTGCTCTGCAGGATTGAGATAGATTATTCCTACGACGAATTAGTATATATGCTCCGTTACGAAGATGACAACGTTTCAAAATTATATGCCCTGGGGAAACTGAAGAGCCAGGGTGAGAAGATCGTTCCGGAGCTAGCCGCCTCGTTTAAGAGGGAAAAGTTTTTTGGAATTAAGGTAAATCTTATTGAGCAGTTAGCACAGTTCCGGGATGCCCTCGCCGAAGAAATAATTGCCGGAGCCCTTAACGAACCGGACGCGAGAGTAAGAGAAGCTGCAGCAATGGCTCTGGAAAAAGTAAGTACACTGCAAGTAATGAAGATTATTGACCAGGCTTTAAAATCTGAAAAAAATTATTACGTTCGCGCCGCGCTCTATTACAGTTCATTTGTGCATAACAAAGGCGGACTCAGGGAGCGGTTCCTTGCCTTGCTCTCTGAAAACTCCCATATGGACATAAACAGGCGAAGGGCTTATGAATACGCAAAGAATTACAAAGATCCCGTCGGAATGGAGTTCGCCGTAAAATACCTTAACTATAATATGGGCAGCGGAGATAACCGGCTGGGTGATGCAGCCATACTGGATTATGCTGCTGTTATGCTTGATTCTCACAGGAAAGATGTGATCAACATAATAGAGAATGGACTGGAAAATTATTACTTTAGGACCAGAAATTATGCTGCTGATCTCGCGGCAAGGTTTCGCCTTGCGGAACTTAAACCAAAAATTGAACGGATACTGGCTGAAGAGCAGCGGATTGTAGTAATAAACCCTTTGAAAAGCGCAATTAAAGCACTTGAATAGATAACGATGCAAGTAAACGGAAAAATATTATTTCTTTTAGTATTTCCTCTAATGCTTCTTTCAGGATGCCGGGAGGATATCCTCCCGCCGGAAGCATTTATTGGGACTAAAAACTCGGCTGTGGTGGATAATTTCCGAAGTTATTATAATCTTCAGATCGACGCTGAAAATCTCGATATGATTATTTCCGACAGCCTTAAATTCCGTACGAACAATGCATATATTGAAATACTGAATTTTGATTATTCGGCGGGAAACGTGGATGTGAGTCTCTTTAACGGTCTCAGCCTGCTTTATGTTTCCAGCATTAACTCAAATAAAAATAATTATAAATTTTCCATCGAAGGGCAGGTCCCAAGCAGGGTCACTCTTCGTTTCAGCAATTTCACAGGGAAGTTCAAAATAAAACTATTACCATATAATTAGAATTATGAAAAAAATATTTTTTGTTGCTTTTATAATACTGTCCGGCGTTATTGATCTGCGTGCCCAGACTGCGTCAACTTATTTCCCCGCGGCAACGGGCCACAAATGGTTCTTTAAAAACGAAGTGCTCGATACTCTGAATAATCCGGTTGACTCACTGACGACGTTCACTATTGACTCATTTGCCACCACAATCACATACAAGGAGAAAGAAGCAAACGTAGTCCTTTCCAAAACCGGCCCTGAAGCTACGGTTCTCTTCCAGCCTTATCTCGATACAGGTTACGTCAATTTATCCGGTAATGACGGAAACGTCTATTTCTCTCCCGCTGACCTGAACGGGTTACTTTCCCTGATTGATACCACCGGTTTTGATACAACTCTTGGCGGTATTGGCAACCTTTTAAATACTCTTGCATCGTTCGAAAAGTGGTATGCTTTTTATAAGTTCAGTAATATAGTAAATGTATCTTATACAATTTTTAGTTATGATACTACCATATCATTTGATACGCTCACTCTTCCCCTGCGGTTTGATGTTACTAACAGAAGGCTGTCGGATGGCACCCTGGCAACTCCGATAGGAACCTTTACTTGTAAAAAATTCCTTCCGCAATACAGGATCTCTTACAGAGTGGTTTTGCCTCCGCCGTTGCCGCCGCTGCTTGTACCGCTCCTTACCGTCCGGGATACTATTTATATCGCACCCGGTAACTGGATTGTACAGAGCACCATACCATCAACTGTTCTTGATCTCTCATACCTGGAACTACCGACTTTCAGCCTTCCGGGTTTCAAAGTGTCTTCCATTCCCGAGATTCTGCCGCCGGTAAGTGTGGATGAGAACTACCGCGAAGTATCAGGTTTGTCAGTCACCAATTACCCTAATCCTTCCTCGGGGGATACCAGAATTGTTTTTAACCTTCCCGGCTCATCAGCCTCAGGCAAATACGATCGTGTAACCATTAGGCTCTATGATTTGCTGGGGAATGAAGTCGCTCTTATTATGGATGAATTAAAAGTGCCCGGAACATATGAAACCGAATTAACCAACTTTAATACAGTTGACGGATTCACTCTTAGCAGCGGAGTCTATTTTTACAGACTAACATACGGGGATGCATCTGTCACTAAGAAACTAGTTGTAGTAAGGTAATTCTCCGGTTGACCTTGACGCCCAAAGACCAGGCACATAAACTGGCACAGGATTTATATGTGCAGATAAAACAGGAATCCGGTTATCTGTCTAAACTTATTGAAGAGCAGAACTCCTTTTCAGTGGTCATCTCCGCGGCTAATGAAAAAGTCAAGGCAGCATTCTTTTTTGGTAAGGGAGGGGTTAAATCGCTTCTTCAGGGGGATATGTCCACCCCGCTTTATAAAGAAATAAGAAATAAATACTACAATGCAGATTCGCCTGTAACCTCTGTCTCAGGCACCTCTGGTAAACAATCAAAAGAAGATGAACCGCTAACTTATATTGGCACCGATGAGTCTGGAAAAGGCGATTACTTTGGCCCACTGATTATAGCAGGCACAGGTGTTGATAGCAGCACCGCTGAGGCGCTTAGAAAAATCGGTGTCAGGGATAGTAAACAGTTAAACGATTCTGATATTTCGCGACTATATCCGCTTATACTTGGGATTTGCAAAGACAATTACAACATCATCACTATCAATCCCCCTAAGTACAATGAGTTGTACGCAAAGATAAAGAACCTTAATAAACTTCTTGCCTGGGGACACGCAAAAACGATAGAAAATATACTAACAAAGAAAAATTACCCGCAGGCAATAAGCGACAAGTTCGGCGATGAATCTTATATCATAAATTCTTTACAGAAACTCGGCAAACAGATAAATCTGCACCAGGTAACCAAAGCTGAGCGATACACCGCGGTTGCCGCGGCTTCAATCCTCGCCAGACACACATTTAATTCCTGGTTTATAAACAGTAAAAGCAAATACGGTTTTGAGTTAAGGAAGGGGGCTTCGAAAGAGGTGGAAAAACTCGCGGGGATAATCATCAAAGAACGCGGGGTTGATTACCTCTCGTCAATCGCCAAGGTACATTTTAAGACAACTGTAAGCGCAAACAATCTATTCAATCAGTAAGATTGGTTTTCTCTTCTGTTTTATAAACAGTGATTCCTGAAACTTTACAGTCCTGTGAGTCAGTGTCAGAACGTGTAAAATATCCCTGCTTCTATCGAGAAATTTCCATCAATATTCCCCCATTCCATTGGCACCGGGGATTTTTCTTCTCCCTTCCTGGAAATAAAATCATATCTCAGTTTCCATTGCGCAGAAAAGGGGGAATGTTCCGAAAACCGGTATGAAAGCCCCAGATCAAAACCCGGAACCAGTTTTATAAAATCAAAAGTCTGTTCCAGGTTTTCCTCTGTTGTTATCTTTATTCCGTCATCTGTCGTGCGCGTGAATTTGCAATAATCTTCCACTGAATAAATTGCACCGAAAATCCCAAAGTGCAAGCCGACTGTGTTAGTCGAAAATAGCGAAGGCATAATCCTGTAGATTGCCCCTATTCTGATTATTTCAGCGGAGTAAGAAATGTAATTGGGTGAGTCCTGTATCGTTTTGATCAGAGTACCGTTATCAGTTACTTCTGACGAATAATCATATTTTGGCCCGCCGATTGATGCCTGAAGTTCATAACTTATTTCAACACCAAATCCTTTTTGAATGATATAAGCACTCCCCAGACTTATACTGAATCCGGCGTTATATTCCTCGCTTATCGAACCGCCTAAAAAATTAGGGCCCAAATTAAGGCTTACCATTAGTCCGGAATAAGGAAGATAATTATCACGTGTAACTACAATTCCCGTATCACTTTTACGGAACTCAGTATTAGTAAGAGTATTGTATAAACCCACAGTTGTATTAATGACAAACTTACTCCCCCAATCCCACATACACATAAAAGGATCACTGCCACCTGTATTATTAAATTGAATGTAGTCATAGCTGTCGGATTCAGATCCTTCATCTCTTTTTGGCGCGTTATTCTCTCCTTTAGGAACACGCTCAGTTTTAGTTTTTTCACCGCCGCCACGCCGGGCAGAGTCTGCAGGAGTACTATTAGCATAAGCAGTCGCGTCAGCAGGATTAGCCACTAGCGGAAATGCATAAAGCATTCCGGTAATCAGGATCGGTAAAAATAAATGTAGCGTTTTCATTTTTGTGTTCATTTTCTTGATGCGAAAATAATTCAAATCGTGTTTTCAATTGTCACGAAAATGTAAAAAGTTATTTAACGGGAGAAAAAATTGCAGAGGAAAAGGTGATGAGGTAAGTTAACATATCTCAATAATTGATATTTAGCATATTTTGCCAATTGGCAATTATTAGCAGGGGTATAAAAAAACTCTTCAAGAAATATTAAGTTTTCTTAAAGAGTTTTTTGAGGGAAATCTATCCTCTGGCAGCCATTGCTTCTTCGATCTTGTTTTTCAGTTCGAAGCACATATCAGGTTTACCCTGGTAAGCCTGAACTGCTCCTGAGGCTGTATCAAAGTGAAGATAATACTTCTTGAAACCGAGAAAATACCCAAGTGCGCCAAGTGCTGCGCCAATTACCGCCATCATTATTCCTTCACTCAGTCCGATTAAGAGAAGAATAACGCCGATAACTACCAGCCCGATCGCCAGTTTGTTAAGTTCTCCGATTACTCTTATTCCGGTAATATTCGCGAGCGAATATGTGTTTGCGCCAAGAACTACGCGCGTAGTGGTGATCTTTATATCACCTGATTCATGAATGACTTGTTCTGCCATGAAGTGCTCCTATATTGAATGGATAGTGTATTAAAGGATATAATTATGTATAATAAATAACTAAATTAACTATGATATAAAATTAGGTAAATATATTTTTATATGAAACAAAAATCGGAATCACTATGCCAATTCTTTAACGCCAACTGAAAGCTTCAAAAGTATAATCGAAATGTTATCCGCTCCGCCGGCATCAAGCGCCGCTTGAAGGAGAGGCTCACATACTTCCGATTCGGTCAGTGTTTTTTCAATCGCGTCGTCTTCAACCATATCGTGCAGTCCGTCACTGCACAGAACGATCGTATCACCATCCGTAAAACTTGGCGTTACATCAATAAAATCTATAAATACGGATTTACCGCCGCCGACGGAATTGATGAGTGCCTTCGAGCTTTTTCTCTCTATGCCCGTGATGGCGGATAATGAATGATCATTCGAGAACTGCCTGAGTATTCCGTTTCTGAACCGGTAACACCTGCTGTCCCCTGCATTAATCAGAAAAATCCTGTTTTCGTAAAACACTACACTAACAAGCGTTGAGCCCATGCTCCTCAATCCGGGATCTGACTCACTCTTTTCCATTAGTTTAGTATGCAGTAAAGAAATTTCATTCTCAAAATACTCTTTAACTTCATTATTGGTTTTCCCTGTCCCGATTCTTTTCACGCTTTCCCTCATTCCTTCGGCAACATACTGTGAAGCCAGGTCACCCGACTTATGCCCTCCCATTCCGTCCGCAACCGCGAAAACAAAGGGAGAGGATTTCGAAACCGCAATCTCCGATTCATATTCCCCGTTACGGATAAACTGGTCCCCGATCAGGATCATATCCTCGTTATTTTTTCTTTTTAATCCTGTGTGACTAACTGAACGGATTCTGACTGTCAGGCTCATACTTTTATAACCTTACTGTTTTTTCATCATCTCCAGCCGGTTCATCAAATTCAATCAGGAACTCGATATTCGCGAAGATGATATTAGTGCCGTTGAATAATTTCTGTGCGGCGTTTGGAGCTAACTGCGCGCCCGCGTATTTCGTTCCGTTTGAAGAGCCCAGGTCTGAAACATACCAGCCGGTCGGGTCGTTATATATCCTGGCGTGCTTTCCTGAGATCTGGCTGAACTTATTAAAAATTGGTTTATGCGGCCCGTCTTTCCTTCCGATGATATCACCGCTGCTGACTTCGATACTCAGGCCAAGAGATTCATTTGAGAGCCTTAGTTTTTGCGTCGCACTTACCACAGAAGGCGATGGCATTGCAGGAGTCGCCGGCTGCGCGGGTGCAGGTACTGGTTTTGGAGTAACCGTTTTAGGAGGTTCAGCAGCAGCCTGCGTGCCGCCTGCTAATTCCCGTACAGTTATCAGCTTGCTGCCATCGTTTGTGCATCTCTTTCCCTTCGCAAGGTTTTTGCAAACCGGGCAGATCAGCAATTCTTCACCGCACTGATCACAGAAATTCGAATCTTTTTCTATATCGTTTTTACAAAATGGGCATATCATAAACTCAGATCCTCTGCGATAATGTTATTCATCTCTGATGTATCATTTCCAGCCGCGTCAAGCATCTTCGCGACTCTCCTGCTTTGATTCTGCAGAGTCTTTTCAAACAGATTACGGACTGTTCTCGCGTTACCAAAGTTCTGGTCACGGTTATTATACAGATCACTGAAATGTCTTAAGAGCAGTTCCTCCGCCTTCCCGTCAATACTCATTTCTTTGTCCCTGATCATCTTCCCGAAAATCATAAGCATTTCCTCAGGTAAATAATCCGCGAAGTTTATCCGCTTGGTAAAGCGGGAAGAGAGTCCCGGATTCATATTCAAAAATGTCTCCATCTGCTCAGTATAACCAGCGGCGATTATTATAAATTTACCCCGGTCATCCTCCATCCGTTTAAGTATAGTATCTATGGCTTCCTTGCCAAAATCACTTCCTGACTCACTGTAAAGCGTGTACGCTTCATCAATGAAGAGGAGGCCTCCCATCGCTGAGTCGACCACCTTATTTGTCAATTTCGAAGTCTGCCCCACATAAGACGCAACCAACTGGGATCTTTCCACCTCAACAACATGCCCTTTCGGAAGCAGCCCGAGCGCTCTGAATACATTTCCCAAAATCCTCGCGACTGTCGTCTTGCCTGTTCCGGGATTACCTGTAAATACAAAATGAAGATTTAACTGAGTGGTTTTACCTCCCATCTCAGCGCGCCTCGCTTCGACTTTCAGGAAGTCAATTAATTGTGAAATCTCTTCTTTTATTTCTTTTAACCCGATCAGCGAATTAAGCTCTCTGAATATCTCCTCGATAGTATAAACTTTTTTCTCATCCTGGGGAATGTCTTCTTTTGTCAGAATGTTGAACTGATCGGGAGCAACTTCGCCCAGTTTCATCATTCCGGCTAATCGCGTGCTTTGTTTCTGCAGGCTCTTCTCGAATATATTCCTGACCTCCCTGGCGTTTCCGAAATTCTTGTCACGCCCTTTATGAACTGCGTCAAAAAATTTGGGCAGGAATTCATCCATATCAGCGGCGAGTGTAAGTTTCTTCTTCCCGGCCATCATCTTAAATATGCTTACCATATCCGGCGCGGAATAATCACCAAAATGAATTGTCCTTGTAAAGCGCGACTGGAGTCCCGGATTCGTACTGAGGAATTCTCTCATTTCATTTGTGTAGCCCGCAATTATCGCAATAAACTTTCCTCTGTCGTCTTCCACCCGCTTCAGCAAAGTATCAATAGCCTCTTTGCCGAAACTGTTGTCACCTCCTGATGACAACGTATAAGCTTCATCAATAAACAAAACGCCCCCCATCGCGCTGTCAATAAGGTTATTTGTTTTGATCGCGGTCTGCCCGATATAACCGGCAACAAGTTTGGAACTGTCAACCTCTATCAGTTGTCCCCGTGAGAGGAGTCCAAGTGACTTAAATACATTCGCGAGTATCCTGGCGACGGTAGTTTTTCCGGTGCCGGGATTACCTGTAAATACAAAATGCAGGCTAAGTGATGTCTCCTTACCTCCGGCCTCCGCTCTTTTCTTTTCAACTTCAAGATAACTAATCAGTTCATTCACTTCTTGCTTAATGTTCTTCATTCCGATCAGTTCATTAAGCTCTTTGAGCACGTCTTCTATCTTAACTTCCTGTTTTTCCTTAACAGGCAAGTCATCCGCAATGATCGTGGTCAGCGCCTCATCCGTCTGCTCATCAACAGGCAAAGCCGTAATCCTTGAAGAAAATCGTGAAATTGTCTGTTCAAAGAGGCTTCGCATCTCCCTTCCGTTCGCGAAGTTTTTGTCCCTTGAATCGTAGATCGCTTTAATGGCTTTCTTAGCGGTTTCCTCCGCTTCGGCGTGAATGTTGTACTTCCTTGTTCTGAAAAAGTTTTTAAAGATCAGATACAGTTCATCAGGAGTGTAATCCTGAATGTTCAGATACCTGTTAAACCTGCTCTTCATACCGGGATTTACATTAATAAATCTTTCCATCTCATTCTGGTATCCCGCCGCAATGACTACGAACTTACCCCTGTCATCCTCCATACGTTTCATAAGTGTTTCAACTGCTTCTTTACCGTATTGGTCCGTGGAACCGCCGTCTGATGCCGGTGCAAGCGTGTATGCTTCATCAATGAAAAGAATACCGCCGACAGCCTTATCACAAGCGGCCGAAACCAGTTTAGGAGTTTCTCCGAGATACTGCCCCACAAGTGCGCTCCGGTCAACCTCAACAACGTGGCCGCTGTCCAGGTAATTTATCGCTGCAAAAATTTCTCCCAGTTTTCGTGCGATTGAAGTTTTTCCTGTTCCCGGATTCCCGGTAAGTACAAGATGAACACCTATCTTCTCGTCGCTTCCCAATCCCCGCAGTACCCGCTGCTGAGCGGCCTGAACCTGCTGTGCAATTTCTTTGACGGCATTCTTAACATTATCCATTCCCACAAAATCATCAAGTTCCGCGAGGATAGTCTCAAGGGATTTTTCCTCCGGTATCTTCCCTTCAATATCATCCGGATGCACGATGTTATCATCTGCTCCTCCGCCAGTTATCCTTGAAAGATAACATTTGAAAATATTCTCCGCGGCAGTAATAGCGTAATGCGCGTTACCGAATGAATCCGTTTTAGTTTTGATCGCGAACTTGAAAAGCCTGTGAAGTTTATCAGACGATTCATCATTCAGCGACAGATTATATGACTTAAGTTTTTTCTGGCAGATCTGGAATAATTCGGGTGAGCTGTAATCCGGAAGCCTGAAATAATACTGAAACCTGTTTTTAATTGAAGGATTCTTCGCAAGGAAATCTTCAAATCCCTGCGGAAGCCCGGCAAGAATAACGATAGGATCGAAGCCAAATTTATCCATCTCCGAAAACAATTTATCAAGCAGGTTTATTTCCGAGGAGAATCCGCCCGGTACAAGTTTCTGCACATTATCAATAAAAAGAATACCGCCTTTGGCCTTCTGAAGATTAGTCTGAAAATCCTTTGTGAATTCCTGGTAATCAACCGCATCTACATACTGCGCCGTGGCTTTGGATATTATCCCGTTCTGGAAGAACAGTTGCTGAAGTATGTTCGCCAGGGTGCTCTTCCCGGTTCCTGAGGTTCCGGTAATGACCGTGTGCATATTTATCTTGATATCGGCGCCGGCTGCCGCCTGTCTCGACTTAATTGTCTTGCTGATCGTAACAAGCTTTACAATCTCATCCTTGATCGCGTTCAAACCGATCAGGTCAGTGAAAACATCCCCGATCGAGCTCGTGATCTTTTCTCCGCAGCTTTTACAAAACTTCGCGATATCTCTGTTGCTAGTACCGCACTTGGAACATTTTGCCATATTTCTGAAATTCCGTCCTATCTGAAGCTGTTGATGAGTTTCTCTAACATATCAGAGATGGTGTAATACTTCGGATTATAGTAAAGCATAAGCTCAAGCAGAGCAAGCAGAGTGATAGAGCCAAGAGCGCTGTACTTAAAGATCTCATACTTCGCTTTTCTTCTAAGCTTCACGTAATCACTGAATAATTCCTCACGCGAACTTGTGAATGCCTCATCTTTGCTGAAAGCGTGTTTTAATGGTTCCCATACCATTGTAGACTTATCATTCTCATCAAACAGTTTGGCCTTTACTTCATTGCTGGTATAAGTGCTGAGATAAATTTTATATATAAAAAATCCGAGCAGAGCCACTGTAAGTGATATGAATGCTATCGGGTAAGAGAATGTAAAATAGATAACATAATAGAGAAGCACCGCGGCGATTAATCCAATTATCGGTCCCCCAATACAGCCTGTACTCAGCTCTATCTTCCCCTCCTGTTTCATCCCGATAAACGTAAATATGACGAGAATGCCCATAATTACCAGGTAATAAAGCGCCGATACTTCCCAGAACTTTCCGGGGAGCGGATTGGTATCCAGTTTCATATAGAAGAAAACTACAAGGGCGGCGATAATCGCCGGAATGACCATCGCTCCTATCCATCCGTAGATGAACCTGCCGTCAATATTTTTGTTTTTATCCATCAGCTTTTTGACTGAGCCCGATGCATTCATAAATCTCTGCGAGATTGTGTTATCAGGATTGATCTCAGTCAGTTTGTCCAGGTATTCTTTCAACTGAACTTCATAACCCTTTTTCGTAAAAGGATCTTCGTGGAAGAACACGCTTATCCAGGCATTTAGCTTGGATCCTCCGTCAGAAAGGCTGTCAAGAATTTTTTTCCGGATTACTGGATCGGCTTTTACAAGGTCATCCGGTGTTGCGAACTTCTTGCCATCAACCTCATATTCAGGCGTGACTCCAAGAAGTTTTATGATCTTCATAACCGCGATATTGACGTTGTAGTTACCGATCTTCTTTTTATGATCCTTTTTATTGAAGCAGTATTTTGCGTAGTCTATAACGTCATCCCACCTGCGCGAGAGGAAAAACATATACATTATTTCTTTTTGGTTTTTCAGTATTGTTTTATGCTTCTCAAAATGATTCCATATTTCCCATCCGAAGTCCTCTTTTTCCATACACTCCGTTTCTCCGTCCTCACCGTAATATGGAAGCTGATCATCCAGCACATAACTGCCAAGCATAATTGCGCTGTAAATATCATCCTCAGGGAAATCGGTCTTAATAAAATCAATCCACTCAGCCAGGTTCTGCTCTTCTCTGTAAGTTAGCCACGCGGAAATGCTTCCGTTCGTAAGGTATACATAGCCCTCTTCATTATAAGTCAGCAAAAGCTGCCTGAATTCATAAGGTTCGTTTACGAGAGTGAATGTGTTTCCTTCTTCGTCCTCCGGATGGATGAATTTGAATGGTTTATCCGGATTGAGAATATATATGACGTGAGTCAGCGCGAGCTCGGGATCGTAATCCTTAAATAGCTTACGCAGCTTATCAGCCTGTTTTTTATTTCCTTTACTCGTCAGATACAGATAGAAATCATCATTTTTATTCTGAAGTTTCTCCGAGTATTTTTCAAAATCATCTTCAAATACATCCGCGAATTCTTCAAGCGTGCGGCATTTTCGGCCGTCCACCGCTTCGTATGGA
This sequence comes from Ignavibacteriaceae bacterium, assembly GCA_013360295.1. GTDB lineage: Bacteria > Bacteroidota > Ignavibacteria > Ignavibacteriales > Ignavibacteriaceae > JABWCL01. The sequence goes on from JABWCL010000004.1 coordinate 51,851, forward strand.
AGGTCAGGATCAATGACATAGGCGGTAAGTTTAAGACCGGCGTTCTCATCCTTCGGATACAGCTTCTCAACTATCTCATCTATTTCAAGCGCGAACTTCTGGTTCTTCGATTCTTCAAACCACTTCGATACTTTACCGCGATACAGGTACCTGATACCAAGCTGCGGATCCTTAACTAAAAGCGCGGCTAATTCTTTTGGATTGCCTGCAATCAGATTCCGGTCGGTATCAAAGTAAAAAGGTTTATAGTCCATTGTTACTTTTTCTTCCCACACCTCAATATCTTCCCCTTTAAGCCACCGCTTCACTTCACTGGCACCCCACCTTTTCTCTTTATTAACTACAGTTAATCCGCGCACGAGGGTGTGTAATTCTTTTGGAAGCGATTCCGGGATCGGGATCTTACCGTCATTCTTGAGCCTCATAAGCGATAGCTCGTCAAGTCCCTTGAACGGATTCTCTCCGAGCCAGATGAACATAAGCGTTACGCCGAGAGAATAATAATCAATCTCCCTTGAAATTAAAGTCTGTCCGCCGATACTCTGATACAACTCCGGAGCCGCATAGATGGCGGTTCTTGCCTGGCCTGTCTGCTGCATCGAAAGATCTTCATCGAGCAATGATGAAATGCCGAAATCACCGACAAGTATATCGGAACCATTAGCGTTTTTATAAAAAATATTTCCGGGTTTTATGTCTCTGTGTATAATCCCGTTTTTATGGCAGAACTCTAACGCGTTGGTAGTTTCCGCAATGATCTCTTTAAGTTTTGAGATGTCTCTGATAGGAAGGTATTTATCAACCGTGCCCCCGGCTGCAAACTCTAACAGCTCAAAAAACCTGCCGGCATAGTAACCAAAGTCCAGTACCTTAATGATATCTTCGTGTTTTATTTCTCTCAGTTTTTTCAGCAGGGCTTCTTTTGGCTTAATGTTTGGGTAGTAAAGTTTCAGGACAGATTGAGCGCCGGACTCACTTTTAATAAGATATATCTGCGCTTCACCGGTACTCTCTGAAATAGTTTTTTCGACTTTATACTGTTTCTCATTCAGAACGAATGCATCCTGTTTGATCGCGAGCGGGGCGTTTGTCGGAATAAACTGCTGCGCGGGCTGTGTGGGGATACCGGATTCGGTTACTAATGTTGTTTTATCATCATCCGGTTCATCTTTTGCTTTTATTATTTCTGAATCGCTGCGGACAGTAGCGTCATCATCATCAATAGCTTTAGGCTGTTTGTTTCGTTTTGAGGAAATGATATTTTTGTCTGCTCTGACCGTCCTGTCGTCAGATTCTTCGTCCAATCGGACTGTTTTATCATTGTCATCGCTCATTATCGGGTCCTTTTATTTAATTCTAAAAACTTCCATACTCCCAGTGAATATGCCCCTCATATACTATCCACTTGCCGCCAAGGTTTGGCTTGGCGCAATCGTGAGGAGCGGGATGGATTGCGTGTACGTAGTTACATTCCCAGACAAGGTTTCCGGGAGGTTTGATAGCGTTATAAAAACATCTGGCTTTTTGCGGCGTATCAAAAGTTTTGTCCTGAGCATTTTCAAGTTTCTCAAGCATCTGTTTCTTCCTGGCGTCTAGTTCAGCCTTTTTTCGCGCGACTGCATCCAGGCGCTTTTCATCGCCTGCCCCGAATAAAGATTGTGGCTTTGACTGAGCTTTTTCCTTCGGCTGCTCATTGCCGGACTTTTTGTAGAATCCTTCAAGGTTCCTTAACCTGTTCAGCTTTGCCTCTTTTTCAGCGTCACTCTTTTGCTGCTCGGCGGCCTTCTGCAGTTCCTCTTCAATCTCCTTTTCGAGCGCCCTGATTTCCTCCAATCCTTTAATTGCCTCCCCGATCTGAGGCTCATTCTTCAACTGGTCAAGCGCCTCCGCTGCAGCTTCGGTAAGCGCCGTATTACACTTCGTGCAAAAATCAAAATGATTATTCTCGCCGCAATTCGGGCACTTAATTCCTTTCGCGGGGTTACCACACTCTGGGCAGAACTGGTCGTCATCCGATAATTCACCGTAGCAAAATCTGCATTTGCCGGGCAAGAGCCACATTCCGCATTTCTCACAGATATCAGCATCCGGATAAACTTCCGCTTTGCAATGAGGGCATTGAAGCGCGTCAAGTGAAGCCCCGCACTCTTCACAGAATTTCGCCGAAGCAGGGTTGATATGTTTACATAACGGACATAATTTCCCCTGCTGGCTTTCGGGTTGCTCAGCCTGTTTTGACTTTGCCTTCTGCTGTTCCTGTTCCTGTCTTCTAATATTTTCCTGCATTGTAACTTAGTTCAGGTAGTGATTGCGTTAAGAAGAAATGAGTGCGTTAATATTTTTTGATATACGGGTATCGTTAAGAAGGGATTCTTAGACGAGGTAACAGTGGGAAATTTTTTATTATACAGCATTTAATCGTGAAACAATAATAAAAAAAGAAAACGCTCTACTAAGTTAAAGTTAATTCAAGAAAGAAAAAACAAAAATCGGAAGGATCAGAATGGAAATTCTTCCAGGACTTTCTCCTCTTTTATCTTTTTCTTTTCCAGATTTTTCTCCGCAATTTTATGCTCGGCGTTACCTTCTACATAAATAGATTTGTATGGTTTCGTCGGGCAGGCCTTCTCGCACGCACCGCATCCGACACAATATTTCTCCCTCACCTCCGGAAGCATCAGCCCTTCGTATGGTATCATTGTTACGGCCTTTGTCGGACAGTGCTCTGAGCAGGCGCCGCATTCCGTCTTCTGAGTAATGACAACGCAATTATCTTTAATGAACACGGCTTTCCCCAACTGCGATACCTTTTTTGCTTCGATGCCCATTGGGAGCAATGCCCCTGTCGGGCAGATCAGCGTGCATAAATTGCATTCGTAATTACAAAAGCTTTTTTCAAAATCCAGCACGGGCTGCAGCGCCCCTTCTGTTCCGTAGGCAAATAATGCTGGCTGAATAACGTGAGTAGGGCAGGTGCTCACGCACAACCCGCAAGCGGTACACCGGGAAGTAAAATGATTAAGGCTTACTGCACCGGGAGGAGTAACAGGAGTCTTTCTGATTACAGGGATTTTATTGAGCACGTACACAATTATGCTGTCCTTCATTGAATAGAAGAGCAATAGTCCGGGGAGAAAACTTCCGAGTTTATTAATAAAGACACGTCTTTCGCTGCTGAATTTTGGCCCTTCGCGGCGGTAGCGGTTTGTTAAAGTAATCGCTGAAGAATTGCAAACAGTAGTACAGTTAAAACATACAACGCAACGCTCCATATCAATTATCTTCTTCTCCGTATCTATGCATTCAGACTTGCACATCTTGCCGCAGGCTCCGCATTCGGTGCAAAGCGGATGGTTTATTTCAAATTTGTAAATAGAAAACTTTGAAATGAGCCCTAAAAAAGTACCGACCGGGCAGATAACATTACAGTACCACCTTCCGCGGTAAACCGCCAGCACGGTAATTCCGATAAAACAAAATGCGGTAAAAGCAAGCACCGGGGAACTTACAAAGTAAAACTCCTGCGGGTAGACTGAGTAATTCCCGAATCTGGATAAAACAAATGAGATCACATTATTGACGCCAATGGATAAAGGGCGGAAGATCTGAAAAGTGATCCTGCCAAAGAGGCTGAAAGGATCGAATAAATTTACCGCGGCCATCGTCCCTGATACGAGTGAGATAAGAAGTATAACCAGCAGGCCATACCTGATCACTTTATGGGGTTTCTTAAAATCAAACCTGTTCCTTGAGAACAGCTTTCTTTTAAGGTACCCTGCAATATCCTGCAGTATCCCCAGCGGACAGATGGTGGAACAGTACGCTCTTCCCGAAATTATTGTGAGCAATAAGATGAGGATGAAACCCCCGGCAAGGAGTGATGGTATGGTTAGAAATTTAATAATTGACGGAATGAACTGAAGAGAAGTGAGTAAGTTCTTAAAGTATTCTCCCGTGATTCCCGTGAAATCAATAAAGATAAAAAAGAGAGGCGCAAAGAAAAGTATCTGTGTTATGATCCTTGCTTTTCTTAACGCCTTCATCAGATCCGGAATTAAATTTTAATACGGTTTATTTTCAGGTTTTGAAGATCGGTCCTACCGATTCCCGTCTCGCCCGCAATCTTAATATATGAGACATCCTTGGGCTCGAAATCAAGCAGTTTTGCCGCGGCAGTGTCCGCTGCAACCATATCCGTCGAGATTATCATCGCTTTCATCAGGATAACATCCTCTTCATCCACTCCGCGCGGACCGTTTTGTTTCATCACATTGTATGCGTCCACGATATTCAGGTCAGGTTTCCTGAAAGCAGAAAAATCAGCAATACACTGATGAAGATTGTTCCTGTGCCAGTATCCCCTGTCCCATACTATCCCCATCAGGTTCTTCATACATATTGTCAGCTTCGCGGACCCGTGATTCTTCAGCACGGGAACGTTTATAAAAACATCCGACTCAAGTATCAGTTCGTGAACTTTGGCCGAAGTCAGTCTCTTCCCTCCTGGAACGCTGACACTCTGATAATAAGACTCGGTATTTCCGGGAGCGATCTTTCCGCCGCTTTCTTTCACCGCTTTTTCTATTCCGCTGTTTTTGTAACACCGGATCCAGTTGTCGCAGGTATTATCAAAAACCACGACCTCTTTCGCGCCTGCATTGATACAGTGCTGGATGATCCTGCCGACCAGCGCCGGATTTGTATTCGCCGCTCTTTCCGGAACGACATCCCATCCTATATTGGGCTTAACAACCACTCTCTGTCCTCTTTTTACAAACGAACTTATCCCGCCAAGCGATTTGATGCCTTCGTCGAACATCGCGGTGGCTTCTCCGCCGCGCACAGCAACGAGATCAAAAGGTGTATTCGGATTTGCATAGTTATGGGAAGTCTTTGGGAGAGTCTTGATAAATGGGGCTGCGGCAATTCCCGCGCTAACCAGTGAAATAAATCTGCGTCTGTCCATTGAATCATTCTATTTTTGATTTATAACTACAACTTACAAACAGAAATTTTTATTGGCAATGAAAATCGGTAACTTATGGGAATAAATCTGAAATAATTCTTTTTTCTTCCGGAGTTAAAATTGTTTGACATAAATAAAAAAGTTATTGCGATGATCCACCTCGACGCCCTTCCGGGTACACCCTCGTACAAAGGGAGCGTAAGCAGCATTAAGAAAAAAGCGATCGAAGAAGCGGATATTTTTTTCTCCGAGGGGATAAATACTGTACTGATCGAAAATATGCACGATACACCTTACCTTAACCGGGAAACCGGTCACGAAGTGTCCGCGCTGATGGCAGTAATCCTTAATGATATCGTGAACAAATTCCCACTTACAGCAGGGATTCAGATCCTCGCCGGAGCCAATAAAGCCGCGCTTGCCGCAGCACACGCGGCCGGAGCCTCATTTATCCGTGCGGAAGGATTTGTGTTCTCTCATATCGCTGATGAGGGGCTGTTTAATTCTGACGCCGGGGAATTACTGAGATACCGGAAAATGATCGGTGCGGAAAACATCCTCATCTTCACCGACATTAAAAAGAAACACAGTTCCCACACCATCACCGCGGATGTCAGTATTCTGGAAACCGCGAAAGCCGCTGAATTTTTCCGGAGTGACGGAATAATTATCACCGGATCATCAACAGGAAATGCACCCGCGCTCAAAGAACTCAAGGCACTGAGAGGGAAAATTTCCATACCAGTTATCGCCGGTTCCGGTATTACATCAAAGAACTTCACACAGTTTTCCCCCTTTATTGACGCGGCTATTATTGGCTCAGACTTCAAACTTGAAGGGAAATGGTTTAACGCGGTGGATAAAAATCGCGTGAAAAAGTTCTTAAAAATTCCAGGATTATGATATCTGAAAGACTGAGTTTCCCGTAAATCAAGGAATGTCTGGAAGGATGATCGCGCCTTTTAAGAGGATAATTATCCATCATTGACCACTCGGGAGTGCTATTTTTTTAATTTATGGACCGCTGGGTTTCATCACCCCCTATTTTAGTCGTTTTTGGGGTCCTCCCGCCTGGTAAAAAACTGTAAATTCCTTTTTTTATTGCTTCTGATAAATATTTCACTTAATTTTGGATGTTACCCTAATAAGGAAAACACAATTTTAGTTTGAATATTAAATTCACTAACACAATCCATAAACAAACGGAGTAATCCAAATGAGAAAGTATATACTTTCAATTGTTCTACTTCTCGTGTGTTTGGCGTTGCCTCTGAATGCTCAGATTAAGTATCAGTATTCAGTAGGACAAACAACATTCACACCTATCAGTGGAGGGAGTAATTTCGTCACCGGATTTACCGGCAATAGCAATGACGGTTACTCAGCTCCTGTCGCGATCGGCTTCCCATTTTCTTATGCCGGCGCATCCTACGATTCTTTTCAGGTCTCAACTAACGGCTTCATAAGGCTTGGCAGCGGCTTAACTTCAGCAACTGCAACCAATGCTCTTGCCGGGGTTATGAGAAGAGTAATCGCCCCCCTTTGGGACGATCTCGCTGTTATCGACAGCAGCTTAGACCTGAAGTATGATTTAAGCGGTACTACCCCTAACAGGGTTCTAACCGTAGAATGGCGTAATGTAAAATGGCCTCCAGCTAATGCCACAGTCAACGCCGAATTTCAGGTAAAATTATATGAAACCGGTGGAAAGATCGAGTTCATCTACGGAACTTTTGGCACACCTGGTACGGTTTCTGCTTCGATCGGTATGAGTGATAACAGCACTCTTAGCGCTGCAAACAGAGGCACAGGCACTTTCCTGAGTTTTAATATAGGCGGTACCGCGGGTGCACGCACATTTTACCAGACTCAGGGTCTTGAATTTGCTTCAGTGGCAAATGCTCCGGATAACAACACCATAATTACTTTCACTGCTCCGGGCGCGCCGCTGACAGGTACCTATACCGTAGGCGGAACTACCCCTGATTTTGCGACTTTATCTGAAGCCGCAAACGCTCTGAATGTTCGCGGTGTTAGTGGCCCGGTTACCATCAATATCAGGCCCGGAACATATGAAGACGTTTTCCACGTTACAAATGTTACCGGCGCTTCACATACCAACCGGATCACCGTTAAAAATGAAAGCGGTATTGTAACCATTTCTCCAAGATATGGCGCAAGAACTTCCGGTACCGTTTTAGCAGGTGACGGTATGATCAGGCTCGATGGCGCAAGCTATTTCACATTTGAAGGATTAAACCTTGTCGACAACGCTCTCAATACAACGACCACTCTGAAGTATGAAATGGGCATTGTTATTTCAAACGCCGAAGTTGCACCTCTCGTAACCAGCGGTTCAAGATTCAACCTCTTCAAGAATCTCTTTATTGACCTCGATGCTAATACTGTGGCAAATACCAACGCTATTGGTATCAGGATGGGTACCACTGTTGGTTCGTCTGCGGTAGATACCTCATTTACGAACAGTTACAATACATTCCAGGATATCACGGTTGAAAGATTCTGGCGTGCTGCTATCCAGATGTATGGTTTCTCAGGCTTTGTTCCGGACCGCGGAAATAAAATTACTGCAGTTTCCGGCAGGAATGCTTTCAAAAACGTTACTGTTATTTCAACAGGTTCAGATATCAGAGCGATCGAAGCTAACGCCCAGGCTGACCTTTTAGTTGAAAAAACGGATATATATGACCTGATTGTTACCAGTACCGGCTGGACTACAAACGTTGTCTCCGGATTCAGGTACAATCCTGCAAACAGTACAACGGACTTCAACAGAGGTAATCTGGTGATAAGAGATGTTAAAATCTACAATCTCGAATTGCAGCAGACCCAGGCAACCTCAGGGTCGGTTGTGGGTATTGAAGTCATTCGCTTGTTCGAAAATTCAACTCTTACAATCAATAACTGCGCTATTTATGATCTTTACACAAATGGCAGCACTACTTCTCTCGCCCGTGGTATTGCTATAAATGCCGGCGGCGGTACTGGTGTAACCACCACTGTTAATGTTTATAACAACCTCATTTACGATATTCGTGCACCCCGTTCAACCAGCGCTCCTTCTGTAAGGTCTTTCGACGTTCAGAATTCACCCGGCGGTGTAATGTACGCGAACCTATATTACAACACAGCGTATCTTGATAACTCTGTTGCGCCGACTAACGCGACACATTCGTCCGCGAACATTTACTGGGCAAATTTCGGAACATCTAATCTTGACCTCAGAAACAATATATTTGTAAATACTATGGTTTCCGGCACAAGAGCCGTCAACCTCTGGCCATCGGCAAACTCCAATATGCTCAGGCTGACTCCGACATCAAATAATAACTTATATTATGCCGGTACACCCAGTGCAACCAGTCTTATTGCATATGACGGTGCCACATCGCATCAGACACTCGCTACCTACAAATCAGCAGTGTTCAGCGGCGGTCTTGGCGGGCCTCGCGAACTTCAGACAGTTTCCGAGATGCCTCCGTTCGTTAGCGCAGTGGCTCCCTATGACCTTAACCTTCAGACCAGCGTTCTTACCGCTGCTGAAAGCGGTGCAAGGCCGGTTACAGGAATCACCACGGATTATGCCGGTGGTGTAAGAAGCACTACTGTACCTGATATTGGAGCTTATGAATTTGGCGGTACAGGCGCAGATGTTCTTCCTCCTTATATGGCGTTTACTCCGCTCTCAAATACAGGCGCTCTCGGCGCTCGTACATTAGTTGTTAATGTTACAGACCGCAGTGGTGTCCCAACAGTTACTCCGGGCTGGCCGACATTATACTGGAAAGTCGGTGCCTTAGGCTCATATACCGCGGCAACGCCTACTAATGTTGCCAGTGGTAATTACACTTTCAGTTTTGGTGCTACAGCTGTTCAGGGCGACACAGTATTCTATTATGTCGCTGCTCAGGATAATGCAGGTACGCCAAACGTTGGAGTTATTCCTTTCAACGGCGCTGATGGCTTTACTGCCAATCCGCCCGCTGTTTCAACTCCTCCGACAAATCCTTACGGATATATTATAACCAGTACTGCATTAGCCGGTGATTACACAGTCGGCACTGCCACCTTCAACAGGCTAACCGGAAGAAATATTTATTTCGAAAAATCAGTCCGCAAGGTAATGAAGGAAGTATGGCACTGGAATGAAAGAACTGATAAAGAAGCTGAAGAACATCCTTTCATCTTCGGTCAGTACGATGAAACCAGAGGTTCTTTCAGGTTAACAGAAGTTGAAGAAGTTGGCTGGACACCAATGGAAAACGGCGCTCCTTATACCGGTTCGCTGGTTGTAAAGAAAGCTGATAATCCGCAATTCAACTACCCCACAGGTGTTGAAGGTGTTTATGCGACTCTTACAGCGGCTCTTGCAGATCTTGGTGCCCGCGGAGTCTCTGCCAATGTTAATTTCCTGCTTACAGATACTCTCTACACAGCAGGTGAAACATTCCCTTATATTCCTTTCATCAACAATGAGAATCAACCGTCCTCAACCAAAAGAGTGACAATTAAACCTGCAACCGGTGTAACCGCAAAGATTTCGGGAACTTCAACAAGTGGTATTTTTGCTAACTACGTTGATTTTCTGACAATTGATGGGTCAAATTCCGGCGGATCAGACAGGAGCCTGACGATTGAAAATATTTCAACAGCTACCAGTACATACGTTTTTGGTATTTTCAATAATCTCAATACAGATCCCACTACCGATAACGTTATTAAAAACACAATTATCCGTGGTGGTATCAATACCGGAGCTTCAACTGCCGTAAATTACGGTATCATTATGAACTATGCCGGTGGTGGTTTTAACAACACAGTTATTACTAACAATGCTTTCCAGAAACTCCATACAGGTATTCAGTTTGTCGGCGTCAGTAATAATCTTTCCGCAAACTGCACTGTAACAAACAATATCTTCGGTGATGATGATCTTGCTCTGACAATAGGTAACACCGGTATGTTTACTTCATACGTTACCGGCGCTACCATATCAGGCAATACTTTCAAAAATTTCCGTAATGCTTCAACCAACCTCAGAGGTATCTGGGTATATTTCGGAACGGTAAACACAAGCATAACCGGTAATACAATTAGCAATTTCGCATATACCGCTACAACTGGATACGGCAGTAAGGGTATTGATGTTCAGACTGCGAATATGGCGTCAAACGTCACCATTGCGAATAATGTGATTGCAGGTATGGGCGGTGACGGCTGGAGTACTCTTGGTACCGATGCTAACGTTGGTATCAGGGTAATTGGTTTCTCCGGTGGCATTAAGATTTATTACAACAGTATTAATCTTTTCGGAACCTGGAGCAGAACAACCGGTACACTCTCAGCGGGCATCTATGTTCAGAACGGTGCGGCTGCAATTGAATTGAAAAACAACACGGTTTCAAATTCGATTTTTAACGCATCCACAACCGGTGTTCCAAAAGCTTATGCGATTGCTTTTGACGGAAATGTTAATCCGTTCACCGGAACTAACTATAATAACTACTTCGTCAGCGGAGCACAGAGTGTTCTTAGCCTCTATGGTCTGACTGACAGGGTAGCTCTAGCTGACTGGCAGGCTGCAAGCGGCAGCGATGCTAACTCCAAGAATGTTGATCCTCAGTACACTGATACACTTAACCTGCGTCCTATTCAGGGTTCAGGCGTGTTCTTCGCAGGTACACCTGTCCCCGGTATTACTACCGACATTTTGGGTGCAACAAGAACTGCTACCCCGTCTATGGGCGCTTATGAATTCCCTGCCGGCGTTACCGTTGGCTGGGCTAACTTACAGTGGCCTGGTACGGCTTCCGTGATCGTTGGAAGAAATACTACAGTTTACGGTCAGATATGGGTCAATAATATAACTAATCAGCCTGGACAGGCAGTTGGTATCAACGCTTGGCTCGGCTACAGCACAGAGAACACAGACCCGGCAACCTGGACTAACTGGGTTCCTTCTACCTTTAATGTTGACGTTGGTAACAACGACGAATATATGACCAACATTGGCGCCACCCTCCCGACCGGGACTTACTATTATGCTTACAGATGGCAGGTTTACGGCGGTGACTACTATTACGGTGGTTACAACCAGGGCGGCGGCGGACAGTGGAACGGTACAACTAACGTTTCCGGTGTCCTTACTGTTCAGGCTCCTTTCTCAATTAATTGGGAGTTCTCAGCTGCCGGTTCAACTTTACCTTCCTGGTTCTCCGGTTCAGCAAGTACTGAAAGAGGACTTGCCTGGGGTATGGTAAACTACCCGACTGAAGGCTTAATGCCAAGAGTTGTCGTTCCAAGCAGAACGTTTGGAATTAACTCGATTAGACTATTGCACGACTCAACCGGGGTTTTCACTGACAGCCTTAATGTTACCGGTATTACCGGCGGCACGCTTGCTATCAACGACGCTGAAGTTGATCATCTCGGCAGGATCTATGTATGTAACCTTACGACAGGAGCAAATTCAACTCCGTTTAAGGTTTATCGCTGGGATAATGCGGCAAGTGAACCTAAACTTGTCCTCAACTATACCGGTGATGCAGTCAGGTTAGGCGATAAATTCACAATCGATAATGACGGCACAACAAATGAAATCAGAATCTGGGCAGCCAGTGCTACTACAGGACAGCCAAAAGTATATAAATGGAAATATCTGCCTGGTCAGGATTCCATTAATCAGGTTCCTGAAGTGGTTCTTCTTAGTGACAATATTACCACTGGTATAGGTTCTGCTTCAGTAGGTCCGTTACCAAACGGTGATTTCTACTGGAATGCAGGCGGACAAAGCGCCAGGAAATATCAGGCAAACGGTACGCTTATTGGTATCGTTCCCGGTACGGTTGTTGCAACCGGAAGTAACGCGATCAGATTTATCGGCACATATAATGGTTCTGAATTCTTCACCACTTTCCAGTATGGTGCCGGAAACCAGAATGCCCGCGTTGTTGAAGTTCCAAACGGTGATCCTACCTTAGCTATCACCTATGGCGTTTCAACTCCTCTTGGATCAAATTCAAATGCTAACGGTACCGGTGATGTAGCTGTAAAGAATAATTACGACGGTTCGAAGACTGTATTTATTCTTGCAACAAATAATGGTCTCGGTTCGTATAAAGCTATCCAGGTTATCCCTGTTGAACTTACCTCATTCAAAGCAGATGTTCAGGACAGGAACGTAATGGTTAGCTGGACCACTGCTACTGAAATCAACAGTGCATCATTCAACGTTGAAAGAACCTTAAGCGGTACAAACAATTGGTCAACAGTTGGAACAGTTGCTGCAGCCGGTACTTCAACCGAAATGAAATCATATTCCTACGTCGACAGAGGACTTAACTCAGCTAAGTATCAGTATCGTCTGAAACAGATCGATCTCGATGGTACATACAGCTACAGTAAAGTTGTTGAAGTTGAAGTTGGATTACCGACTACATTCGGAATGAGCCAGAACTATCCTAACCCATTTAATCCGACAACAAAGATCGAATATCAGGTACCTGTTGATGCAAGAGTTTCTCTTGAACTCTATGACATCGCGGGACAGAGAGTTGCATCCCTGTTCACCACTGAACTTTCAGCAGGTTACTACACATTCGACCTGGCAGCCGGACGTTATGGTTTAGCATCAGGTGTGTATTTCTACAGATTGACCGCGACCGAAGCCGTCAGCGGAAAACAGTTTGTAAATACCAAGAAGATGGTAATGCTCAAATAATTTCGATGATCCGAAAGATCAAAGAACAAAAAAGCCCGCGCAAGCGGGCTTTTTTGTTTAATGAGAAATGAAAAACAACATTCGCATATATGCGCATTGCTCCTCTGTTGATAAAAGGCTAGTACTACAATCGCTTTTTATGAACTATCCCTATTGTCCCAGCCGTCCCCGCCCCCATAACTTAATCCGATCCTTTAAAATAAAAAAGGTGCGCCAAAGCGCACCTCAAATCTTAAAATTAAAGAAATAAGAATTATAAATTCTTAATTTTTAATTCTTAATTAAAACCGTCTTCCGCCGCCGCGGTTCATTCCGCCGGGCCTTTTTCCGCCGCCTTTACGGTTATCGGTTTTCGGACGGGCTTCATTAACGGTAATTCTCTTACCTTTAAGTTCTTTAATATTGAGTGCAGTAATAGCAGCCTGGCCTTCAGTGTTGCTAAACATTTCAACAAAGCCGAAGCCTTTTGATTCGCCTGAAAAAAGATCGCGTATGATTTTTACGCTTTTTACCTTACCGTGTTCAGCGAAAAGGGTCTGGAGTTCATCATCGGTCAAATCTTTAGAAAGATTGCCAACATAAATGTTCATTTTGTTTTCCTTATAATAAATAAATAATAATTGCAGAATTAATACGTTATGTTCCGATGAGATAAAAGCTAGTGAAGGATTAAATCAATGAAACGGGCAATAAAAAAGGAATATTGAATTCTGTATCCTAAAATAAGCATTTATTCCGTCATAATAAAACTAATTCGTCACACCCGTGTAGATTTCTTAAGTCTCAAAAACTCATCTGTTTGATGAGTATTTGCCGTAAAGTCTGTCAGAAAAGCATTATTTTAGCGTTTGGCATAATTAATTATAACTTTTACTTCAGATGAGAAAAATAAAAATCATTTTAATTTTATTCGTTTTCTTCGATTTTACACTGTTTTACGGGTGTTCCGGATCTCAGCAAACTCAAAGTCGTGAGGGAAATTATAATAGCGCGTTCAGCATCTCTGGGCCTAGATATATCGAAGCAGAGTTCATAATAAGGATTGATTCCGTAATTGCTTCCGGAGATTTATTATTACCCTATTCCGCGCCGTCGTTTCTTATCTGGTCATCAGGGCCGTTCACGCTGCCAAACCAGAAGATAGAAAAACTCGATTTCGAAAATCTCCCTCCGTCTGATATCTTCACCGACCACGAAAACGGGAATATCATCTCCTGTTGGGATCTGACCGGTTCAGTCAACAATGGGAAACAGATTATCATCAAAAGAAAATTCTCCGGGCATTTATATAATCTCAGAGCGAACATAAATTCTCTGCTGAGATTGTCAGACTATGATACTGTCAGCACAGACTTGTTCTACTTTTATACCAAGTCCGAACCTTCACTTGAACAATCCCCTGAAATTATTCTCCTCGCGCACGAGGCTTCCGGCGGAAATCAAAATCTTAATGATGCCCTCCGCTCTCTATTTGACTGGGTTCGGAATAAAATGAAATATATTTACCCGCCCGAAAAGCGGGGTGTTCTCGCGGCGATTGAGAAATATGAAGGGGACTGCGGTCAATACTCCGCGCTCTTTATTACACTTTGCAGAGCTCTTGGTATACCGGCAAGACAACAGTCGGGTTTTGCTATAAGTGATGGTAAATTCGGGTATCACGTTTGGAGCGAAGTCTATATCCCGGGTACCGGTTGGGTGCCGATGGATACGACTGTCCCTGACGGTTTCTGCACGATTAAAAACACTCAATTAGTTGCGTCCGTGGGAATGAACATCCCGCTTAAACATCTCCCCACCTGGTCGACTTACTCCGATAACGATGCACAGGGTGGAAGAACTGATTTTATGCAGTTTATGACTACAGTGAAGAGCGGCATCCAGGCAAAGATTTCAACCGAAAGGCGGCTTCTGGATTTCCGTGAAATTAAGGAAAATAAAAAATAAGCTGAGAAAAACTATGATTAAGAAATGTGTACTAATTCTGTGTCTCTTGTTTATTACCGAGAGTCTCCCCCAGCAGGATAATCAAATAATGGTAACCGATTTTGCGACAATGTTATCCGCATTGGATCAGGGGAAGAACCTGAACGTTGTTGTTCACTACGGAAAGTGCAGATTGATGATTGATTCTCTTGAAGAAAAATCACCGGATGTAACAGGAGGTATGAAGATAGAAGAGTTTGAATACTTCCCTGCGAACACAATAAGAAATCCTAAAGGATATATCGCCACCAGCAAAACAGTTCTTATCAGCCACTCACGTTACGGTTATGTATGGAATTACATTAAGTTCCGCTTTTACGAAAACGGCGAGGTCGAAATAAATGCCCGCTATATAGATCCTCTTACTCTCGAAACAAAAATGAACGAGACATTCCATGGTGCACTCTCAGACAAAACAACCGACCGTGGCGTTCATCTGTTCCTTAAATAATAATCTGTGCAGAATAACGTATAACAACTGATCTGCGGCATCAGTATTAACTGACTTGCATTCGGCTGATTACGAAATCAAAGCCTGCTGCTCCGCTTCAAAATCCCGTCTTCCGATTTGAGTCAGAATTCTTAGATCGGCTGTTCAGGCACTATAAAATTTAATGCCATTTACTCCGATATTCCACTCCTGCAAGATTGAATTAAGAGTGGCCAATTTTAACCCCTCTTTAATCTGGTTCCCCTAAGCTATAACTCTTTACATACTGGAGCCTTTTTTCAATACCCCACAGGATTGAAACGCCAAATTCCTAATTCCAAATTCATAATTTTTAATTCTCTCGGGGTATTTTTTAATTCTTAATTTTTAATTTTTAATTCCCTAAATTGGAATCTTTTAGTTAAAAATTGTCATTAATTATTAGATGAAATCGGTAAGAATTATCTTATTATTCCTTGCGATTGCCGCGGGGATCGCTTGTGCCCAGGAGGCTTTCGACTGGCAGACACAGAGTTCTAAGAAAAACATAAAAGATGCTGCCGTTTTTGGCGGAGGTATCTGGGCTGGTACTGAGGGTGGAGCCTTTTTTTATAATAAGTCCGATTCCACATATACTAAACTGACTAAAACCGAAGGCCTTGACGGCTCTCCCATCTCAGCGGTTTTTGTTGATAATCTCGGAACAGTCTGGTTTGGCAACCAGAACGGAACAATTGACGTTTATAACTCCTCCCTTAATTTTCGGCGGCGGATAATTGATATCTTCAGCAGTAACAATTCTGTAAAACAAGTTTATTCCTTCGAACAGAAGGGAGATACTTTATTTATATCAACCGATTTCGGAATAGTCTTAATTAACAGGGCGAACTACAAGGTAATTGATACTTACTCTAAACTCGGTAACTTCACGACGAAAATCAAAATCAAGCAAACTTTCAGAAAAGGAGAGTTATTCGCCGCGACTGACTTCGGTATAGCGAAGCAGCTCCCCGGTGCAGTGAATCTGACTGCCCCGGAATCCTGGACAAATTATACCACTTCACAAGGATTGGCCTCCGCTAACGTTACCAAGATAGGCGCTTTCAGAGACACCATAATCGCGGCAACCACCGCCGGGTTTTCCGCGTTTAATGGCAGTGGATGGAGTGATTTTCTCCTACCCTTCAGGAATAAATCAATCACCGATTTTTATGTTAAAGGAGATTCCCTACTCGTTCTGCAGGGAGATAAAGTATTTCTATATTATGCCGGAGCGCTTACAGAACCGTTTCCTTTTTCTTTTAGCAACTGTACAAAAATCATCGGTTTGGATTCATACCTTTATCTCGCGCATAAAGCCGGAATTTATCGTGTCTCGACTATTTCAGCAAATGCAGGATTTTTATTCCCCGAAGGCCCGTTTGCGAATCAGTTTTTAACTCTTGATACCGACGAACAGGGAAACCTCTGGGTCGCCACCGGGAAGGATGTTGCCGGTATCGGCGCGTTCAAGTTTGACGGATTCAGGTGGTTTAACTACAATACATCAGAGGTACCCGGCTTTCCTACAAATGCTATCTTCAATGTTCACGCCGCCAGGGACGGAAATGTTTATTTCGCTACCTGGGGACGGGGATATATTAAGCTGGACAATAATAATAACATCACTCATTTTTACACTAACAATACCCCGCTGAGAGGGATATCCTCCAACTCAGATTACTTGGTAATTGCAGATGTGAAAACCGACAGCCGGAATAACGTCTGGTCTCTTAATCACGATGCCGCTAATCAGAAAACTCTTGCGGCTCTCACTCCGGACAGCACCTGGCATCTCTTCGCGAATTATGTTGATTCCACTCTGAATCAATACACAAAACTTATTATCGATCAGTTTGATACTAAATGGTTTCTTTC
Source organism: Ignavibacteriaceae bacterium (assembly GCA_013360295.1). Classification (GTDB taxonomy): domain Bacteria; phylum Bacteroidota; class Ignavibacteria; order Ignavibacteriales; family Ignavibacteriaceae; genus JABWCL01. The sequence goes on from JABWCL010000004.1 coordinate 68,891, forward strand.
CTCTGACCCTTCAAGGCTCGGCTTATTCTACTTTAATGAAAACAAAACGTTCGGAGTGAAAAGTGACGACCGCTTTGGCTATCTCTCAAACCTCTCCGAACTCTTTGGGAAAGCAATAAGTGATATCGTAGTTGATCAGAGAGGAGACCTCTGGATCGGAACAAATCTTGGAGTGTTTTATATCTCCAATCTTTCATCATTTGTTACAACGGCTTCCCCCTCAGTGAGAATAAATTCCGTTTTCTCACTCAGGCAATATAGTGTTAACTGCATCGGGGTTGATCCGCTAAACCGTAAATGGATCGGTACGAATCAGGGCTTACTTCTCGTCTCGCCCGATGGCAGCACCCTCATTACATACTTCGATAGTAAAAACTCCCCGCTGCTTAACGACATCGTGAGGAGTATTACCATAGACTATAAAACCGGGAGGGTCTTTGTGGGAATGGACGGAGGAATGTCTGTTTTTTCTACCTATGCTCTTGAACCTGAAACATCGCTCGATAATTTAATCCTCTACCCGAGTCCTTTCATTGTAGGCGAAGACTCAAAAGAACTGACAGTTGATGGCCTGATAAGAGACAGCGAATTAAAAATCCTTAGCATCACCGGTAAACTCATCAGAACAATTGAAACCCCCGGCGGCAGGGTTGCGAAGTGGAACGGACGGGATGAGGACGGAAAACTTGTTAATTCGGGTATCTACATTCTTATTGCCTATGATAAAGAGGGAAATAATGTTTCCTCAAAAAAATTAGCCGTCATCAGGAAATAAAACCGCTTTTATGATTGACCTAATAAATATTTCTCTCCAGTTCGGAGGAAAATATCTTTTCCGGGATGTGAACTATAAAATAAACGATAACTCCCGTATCTCACTTGTTGGCGCGAACGGTACCGGAAAGACATCCTTATTCAAGATAATTACCGGTGAACTTGCCCCAGAAGCGGGCTATATCCAGATGAGAAAGAAAACCTCAATCGGCTACCTGCCGCAGGATCACGTTACTCATTCGGGCAGCAAATTATTCGAGGAGGTTTTTTCTGCGTTAAGAGATATCGTCTCCCTTAAAGAAGCCGAGGAAGAGATCACCGAAGCTTTAACTTCCGCCTCCCTCACTGAAGATGAAAGATCAGAACTTGTAGCTAAACTGGGAGAAACGCACCATCTCCTTGAAGCAATGGATTCTTACCGTGCTGGTTCGCGGGTCGAAAAAATCCTTATCGGGCTTGGATTCAGGGAATCCGACTTCTACCGTAGTGTTGATGAATTCTCGGGGGGATGGCAAATGAGAATCGCGCTGGCTAAATTGCTGATTGCCAACCACGACCTCCTGCTGCTCGATGAACCTACAAACCACCTGGATATTGACTCCCTGAACTGGCTGATTGAATTCCTGACCTCATACCAGGGCGCCCTCATCATAATTTCCCACGATAAGTTTTTTGTTAATAAAGTAACTAATAAAACACTGGAAATATTTCTTAACAAGATAAGTTCATTCAACGGTAATTATGACGCTTACATAAAGTACAAGGAGGAGCGTGACCTGCAGGCTGAACATCAGTTTGAACTTCAGCAGAAGAAATTAAAGGATACCCAAAAGTTCATTGAGCGTTTCAGGTACAAGGCATCAAAGGCGCGCCAGGTACAAAGCAGAATAAAGCAGATTGAAAAAGTGGAACTGGTCGAACTGCCGCAGAATTCTCAGAGTATTAATTTCAGGTTTCCCGAAGCCCCGCCCGGAGGAAAAACCGTAATAGAATTAAAGAACATTTGTAAATCCTTTGGAAGCTTTGAACTATTCAGGAACGTTAATATTACAGTTGACAGAGGGGATAAAATCGCGTTCCTCGGCCCTAACGGCGCGGGTAAATCCACACTGGCAAAAATCATTGCGGGAGTGATAAATCACGATTCCGGTTCACGCATCCCCGGACACAATATTCAATTGTCATATTATTCACAGGAAGCCACCGACATACTCGAACCTACTAACGAGGTGATAGATGCCGTTGCTGATGTGGATGAAGAAGTAACCCTTGCATCTTTACGGGCATTACTCGGGACTTTTTTGTTCTCCGGCGATGACGTGTTCAAAAAAATCTCGGTGCTTTCCGGAGGTGAAAAGAGCCGGGTTGCTCTCGTCAGAATTCTTCTAACCAAAGCGAACTTCATTATCCTTGATGAACCCACAAACCATCTCGACATTACTTCGAAGAAAGTGCTGCAGCAGGCCCTTATTAATTTCACCGGATCATTGATCGTCGTATCACACGATGTCGATTTCCTCGAACCGATAGCAAATAAAATAATTGATATTCGGCACGGAGAACTAAGGTATTATCCCGGAGGCATCAGTTATTATCTGGATAAGCGGAAAGAGGAACAGCAGGAAGAGAGCAGGCAAACGGTTAATAATTTGGCTCGGGACGAAAAGGATGACAGAAAATCCAAAAAGCGGCTTGAAGCTGAATTAAGGCAGAAGAGATACTCCCTTACAAAGGATCTTAAAAAAACTATCACTAAACTTGAAAGTGATATTGAAAAATCTGAAGCCGAAAAGAAAGAACTTGAGCTTCAGATGGCAGATCCGGAATCCACTCTGAAAGCAAATTTCAAAGACCTCGGCATCCGGTACAACCAGATTGAATCCGTCCTAACTCAGAAAATCTCGGAGTGGGAGAAACTGTGCACGGAACTCGAAGAAATAGAAAAAGAGTTCTCCTGACTATACCTTAATTCCCAGGAATTCTTCCGCCAGTGCGAGTCCGCCATAAATAGCTGCTTCATCCCCCAGCCTTGATTCGACGATCCTCACGTGTTTCGCGGGATCTTTGAGTGTGTATTTGCCGAACGCTTCTTTTACTTTAGGCAGCATATACCCTCCCATTGCTTCCATTACCCCGCCGCCAAGCACAATCATTTCAAAATTCATCAGGTTATTTATACTGGCAAGGACCTGCCCGATCACATCACAGCTTTTATCGACTATTTTCACAGTGTCGCTGTCCCCCTTATCGAGTGCTGCCGCGAGAGTACGGCTTTTGATTTGCCCCGATTTCCTGAACGTCTTTACAAGATATCCGCGTTTTTTCTTCTTCAGTTTTGGTATCAGGTCTCTTACCATCGCTGTCCTGCTGGCGATCGCTTCAAAGCATCCGAATTGCCCGCAGCCGCACTGCGGACCTTCAGGCTGCACTATCATATGCCCGATCTCACCGGCAGTCATCGAGGTTCCTCGGTAAAGTTTACCGTCAATAATAATTCCGCCGCCTATCCCGGTGCCAACAAAAACAACTAAAACGTTTTTTTTCCCTTTACTGTTCCCAAAGTTATGTACGCCTAACGCGCCGAGATTTACATCATTCTCTATTAATACCGGTATTTTAGTAAACTTTTGAAGGTCTTTTTTGATGTTGTAATTTTTAATATTCAGGTTAGGGGCTAAACCAATGATGCCGGTTCGGGGATTAACCGACCCGGGAACGCCAAGACAGATCGCCTTTATTTGTTCTTGTTTGATCTCAGCTATCTCGACAAGTTTTTGTACAGTATTGTAGAGCGCTTCCGCATAATGGGACTTACCGATTTTTTTCTCTGTCGGCTTTTTGGTTGTCGCGATTATTCCCGATTTGGAATTCAGGAGCGCGCCAAGGATCTTTGTCCCTCCCATATCAATGCTAACTATGTAATTCTGCGCCATAAAAATTTTCCTTTCTCTGCGGCTCAGGAAGTTTATTATAGATCAATAAGACTAATCTTTTTATCTTTGAAATCAGAATTGTAAAATCTAAAATAATGAAAGTCAAACCACTAAAAAAATTCGGGCAAAATTATCTTATAGATAAGAATATTATCAATAAGATAGTTGAGGAGATCGCGCCTGCGGAATCGGACACGATCATTGAGATCGGCCCGGGGACAGGCGCGCTCACTTATCCCCTCAGCCGGAAAGTGAATACCCTCCACGCCGTGGAACTTGACTCGAGGGTTATCGAAGAACTTTCCCGCAATATCCCGAACCTTAGAATGATCAACGCGGATTTCCTGAAATCTGACATAAGTGATCTCACCTCGGGTGCCTCAGAAATAAGGATCGTTGGGAACATACCGTACAATATAACTTCGCCGATACTCTTCCGGATAATCGAAAACCGGCACATTGTAAAAGATGCTGTTCTTATGATGCAGTATGAAGTCGCCCGCCGTTTGGTGGCGAAAAAAGACACAAAAGAATACGGCATCCTTTCAGTTATATTAAACGCCATTGCTGAAGTAAAACTATGCTTTAAGATATCACCCAATGTTTTTCATCCGAGGCCCAATGTTGATTCCGCTATTGTACACCTAAAACTGAATAAAGATATTTCCGGCATCCCCGACCTGAAATTATTCATCCGGGTGGTTAAGGGAGCCTTTGGCAACAGGCGGAAAACCCTCAAGAATTCTTTCGGCAATAGTATATTTGCGGATGCCGATTTTTCAAAGTTTCCCGTTGATACCACGAGGCGGGCTGAGAACCTTTCAATTAAAGAGTTTGTTGCTATTACTGAGTTCCTGTACCGCTGCGGTTACAGAGCAGATGACAATCAGCATTTTCAAGAATAAATGATAAGAGATATTAAGTTAATTTTTAAAAAATATTATAATTCCCTTTCCCAGACCGATATAGCAGTTATCCACTTTTATCTACTGCTTTCGGTAATAAATCTAATTTTTGCCGCGCGGATACCGGGCTGGTATCTTTTGATTATTTTAAACGCGGTGGTTATACTTTCTGTTATAACTATCGCTTATAAGGCAGAAGAAAAAGACACCTTTTTAAGAAGGCAGATAAGATATTGGTACGGAGTACCTCTGATTATGCTTACCTTCAAGGAACTCTATGTAATGATCAAACCAATGAGAGGTGTTGATTATGACCACTATCTGATTTTGATTGACCGCTGGATATTTGGGTTTGATCCGACTGTTGAACTCCTGAAAATTGCATCCCCGCTCTTAACGGAATTCCTGCAGATCATTTACGCCACATTCTACTTTTTACCGATGATCCTTGCAGGAAATCTATTGAAGAAGGATAAAAAGCTTGAAGCTGATTACACTATTTTCTCGATTATCTTTGGCTTCTTTGTATCATATATCGGATATATGCTCGTTCCTGCGATCGGGCCTCGGTTCCATCTTCACGATTTCGAAATGACTAACACCGAACTTCCCGGTTTATTCCTCACCAATTTTCTCAGGGAAATAATAAATATGGGAGAGTCTATCCCTGCCGGCACCCCTAACCCCGCTGAGGTAGTCCAGAGAGATGTCTTCCCCTCCGGGCATACGATGATGACCGCGATTACGATGTATCTCGCCGTCAGGTTTAAGTCCCCGTCTAAATGGTTGCTGTTACCGGTCGGGACACTGCTCATTTTTTCAACCGTTTATCTTCGATACCACTATGCGATTGACGTTATAGCCGGCTTGTTATGTATGGCTCTGTCATTATGGTTAGGAAGATATTACTACAACTATTATGCCCGTAAAACAGGGCGGAAGGAGATCAGCAATGTCTGAGAAGAAGAAAGAAGTAAGAAGGATTTTTGAATCAATCGCGCCGCGTTATGACCTGCTTAATCATCTGCTCAGCGCGGGAGTTGATTATTACTGGAGAAAAAAAGCTTTACGCCTCACGGCATTGAATAAAGACTCCATACTTCTTGATATTGCGTGCGGTACAGGAGACTTCGCGATTGAAGCAAAAAAAATGGGGGTTGAGAAAATATATGGCGGTGACTTCTCCTACAATATGCTTAGCCTGTTCAACCGCAAGAGTGACTGGATAAAAGGAATGAATTTCCAGATGGCGGCAGAGAATCCCCCGGTCAAAGACGAAACTGTCACGAACATCACTGTTGCGTTCGGTGTAAGAAATTTTTATGATATCGAAATCGCGCTGCAAAAATTTTACAATCTGCTGAGGAAGGGGGGGAAAGTTACCATTCTGGAGTTCAGCCTTCCGGAAAACCCCCTATTTAAAGCGATCTACCAGTTCTACTTCAGGAGGATTCTGCCTTTTGTCGGCAGGATTGTGTCCAAAGACCCTTCTGCCTATACTTATCTTCCCGATTCGGTGAATGAATTCGATAAAAAGGTTAACCTGGTTACTATCCTGAAGAACGCAGGATTTGCGTCTGTAAAAAGGACACTTCTCACTTTCGGTATTGTCCAGGTAGTCGTAGCCGAAAAGTGATATCACCTTGGGACAAAGTAAATGTTTTCTTCTCCGAAAGCCTTATATAACTCCTTCAGCGCCGTCTCAGTATTTTTTAATCTGAGTTTGTTCAGAACTATCTGCGTTGATTTGGTCCCGGGTTCAGAAAGTTCAAGTATAACAGGGTAATTCCCGCTGTGCTTAGCAGCCAAGCTGTCCAAAACTTCAGAAGCGTTTTGTGGAATTTTATCCCTCTCAAGTAAGATCTTAATAAATTTCGTAAACCTCTCTCTGACTTTTTCCATCGGTATTACTTCATCAACGTGAAGTTTGATCGCGTCACCGCTGCTTTCGGTCTTCCCGATTATCATTACTGATTTTTCCAATCCGAGGAATTCCCTGTATTTTTCGAAGACTTTAGAGAATACAATACAGTCACACGATCCGGAATAGTCATCGATCTTAAGGAAGGCCATCTCCCGGTTTGATTTATCATACTTACTCTCAAACTCCGTGATAGTACCGGAAGCACGAACCGAAAGGTCGCTGTTCACTTCTTCCGTTTCACCAAGGGCTATGGTTGAGAATGAACGGTACTCTATATCATACTTCCGCAGGGGATGCCCGCTTATATAAAATCCTGTAACTTCTCTCTCCTTTGTAAGTTTTTCCGCCTCGCTCCAATCCTCCGCGGTGATGATCTCCGGCTTTACAAACTCACTCTCATTGAGTTCATCTCCGAAAAGAGAATTTTTACTCGCTTCCCTGGCAGCCGAGATCTGTGACCCGTAAGCCAGCGCTCTCTCAACGTTTAGGAAATTGGCTTTCCTGTTTTTATCGACGGAATCGAAAGCGCCAGCAAGCACAAGCCCTTCTACGACTTTCTTATTGATCAGCCTAGTATCCACCTGTGAGCAGAAATCAAAAATATCGTGAAAGTTCCTGCCGATCTTTGCTTTAGCCTTGATGATCTCCTCTATCGCGTGCGCGCCAACGTTTTTGATGGCCGCAAGTCCGAATCTGATCTTTCCCTTATCAACATCGAACTCAACTGTTGGTTTATTCACGTTCGGTGGATATACGTTAATTTTCAGCTTCCTGGCATCCTCCAGGAATTTCGCGATCTTATCTATGTTGTTCAACTCATTCGACATATTCGCGGCGAGGAACTCAGCCGGATAATGCGCTTTCAGGTACGCTGTCTGATACGCCACGTAAGCATAAGCAACTGAATGGCTTTTGTTAAAACCATAATTCGCGAATTTCTCGATAAGATTAAATAATTCGACTGCGAGATTTTCTTTAATGCCTTTCCCCGCGGCGCCGGAAACAAATTTTATTTTTTGGCGCTTCATTTCATTTTCATCTTTTTTACCCATCGCTCTTCGCAGAAGGTCAGCTTCAGCAAGGGACATTCCACCGATCTGGTTAGCGATCTGGATAACCTGCTCCTGGTAAACTATAATACCGTATGTTTCCTTCAGTATCGGCTCAAGTTCAGGGATAAGATATTCTATCTTCTTTTTACCGAATTTCCTAGCGATAAAGTCATTGATAAAGTCCATCGGGCCCGGACGGTAAAGAGCGTTCATAGCCGCGAGGTCATTAACCGAAGTCGGTTTTAACTGCTTAAGGTACTCGCGCATTGGGGGAGATTCAAACTGGAATATACCGGTAGTCTGCCCGTTCCAGAAGACTTTGAATGTCTTGTCATCATCAAAGGGAATCTCATCTATGTTGATCTCGATCTTATGATTTTTCTTTATAAGACCGATAGCGTCCTTGATTATTGATAAGGTCCTCAGCCCCAGAAAGTCCATTTTTAATAATCCGGCAGCTTCAACTTCCTTCATATTATACTGCGTTACGATTTCCCCCTGCGCTGAGGCAGTTGCCAGCGGCACATAATTTGTAACGTCACAGGGAGTGATAACCACACCCGCGGCGTGTTTGGACATATTCCTGTTAAATCCCTCCAGAACACGGGAATATTTAAGCAGTTCTAATATTTTTTCATCCTTACTGTCTCTGACCCACTTCAATTCCATCTTTGTATCAAGCGCCTGGTCGATTGTAAATACTTTACCAAACTTGGACGGAATGAACTTGGTGATTTTATCCACTACGGGAATCGGGATTTTCAATACGCGCGCAACATCTCTCAGTACCTGCTTTGATGAAAGTTTGTTGAATGTGATGATCTGGCTGACGCAGTTCTCTCCGTATTTGTGCTTTACATAGTTGATCACTTCCTGTCTGCGGTCGTCCTCAAAGTCAATATCTATATCAGGCATTGACTTCCTCGCGGGATTGAGGAATCTTTCAAAAAGCAAGCTGTACTGTAGGGGATTTATATTGGTAATACCCAATATGTATGCTATAAGGCTGCCCGCGGCGCTTCCTCTACCAGGGCCAACATATATTTTTTTGCTTTTAGCGTCGTTAATAAAGTCCTGAACAATAAGGAAGTAACCCGCGAAGCCCATATTTTTAATGGTCTCAAGTTCATAATTGAATCTCTCCAGGATTTCAGGTGAAGGGTCAGGAAATTTTTCCTGCAGTCTCTGTTTTGAGAGTATCACGAGGTAATCATCCAGTGACTTCGCGCCTGATTCTTCAGGCACAGGGAAGTTAGGGAAGTAGTAATCTTTAGAGTCAAGTTTGAGATCAATTTTTGATTCAATCTCAAGAGTGTTCGCAATCGCATCGGGATAATCACTGAAGATCGCTTTCATCTCCCGTTCACTCTTGAAATATATCTGATCTGTCTTATACTTCAGCTTCCTGTAATCACTGTCGCCCGTTTTATCTGATAATAGCAGCAGAACGTTGTGCGCGATCGCGTCATCTTTATTGATGTAGTGGCAGTCGTTTGTGGCTACCAGTTTAATATTATATTTGGAGGCAATCCTCGGAGTATGTGTCAGAACGATCTCATCCTGGGGCAGATTATGATCCTGCAGTTCAAGATAAAAATCATCTCCGAATATATCCTGGAATTCCTTCGCGTATTTATCAGCCTTCTCAAGATCACCTGCTACGAGGTACCACGAAATAATACCGCCCAGGCAGGCAGAAGTGCAGATCAAACCTTCACTGTGTTCACGCAATACTTCAAGGTCAATCCTTGGTTTATAATAATACCCCTCCGTAAATCCGCGCGATGATAATTTAATCAGGTTCTTATACCCTTTAAGGTTTTTCGCGAGGAGGATAAGATGGCGGTAAGGCTTCCGCTTTTTCCCTGTGACAGGATCTTCCTCCTGCTCTTTAACAAATCTTGGCTTCTCAAGGGTGATATATGCTTCCATACCAATGATCGGCTTAACTCCCTTGTTCTTTGCCTCCTTATAAAACTCCGGCACACCATACAGAACCCCGTGGTCTGTTATGGCCACAGCGTGCATATCATTATCAACGGCTGCTTTTACAAGCTGTTCAACCGTGCACGCGCCATCCTGCAGGCTGTAATGTGTGTGGTTATGTATGTGAACAAAATCTGACATAATATTTTACTTGTTATAAAAAACTATTTTACTCCCGAGTGGCCGAAACCGCCATCGCCACGAGCAGTGTTATTTAATTCACTGCTTACGGTAATTTTTGCCGCGTATACTTTTGCTAATACCATCTGTGCGATCCTGTCTCCCCTGTGGATAGTAAAATCATTCTTTCCGAAATTGAATAAAATCACCTTTATCTCCCCCCTGTAATCGGAATCAATTGTCCCCGGACCATTCAATACACCGATACCGTTTTTTGCTGCAAGCCCGCTTCTCGGGCGGACCTGTAATTCATATCCGTGCGGGATCTCAACAACCAGATTAGTAGGTACCAGTGTAAATTCGCCGCTTTTAAGAATAATACTTTCGCTGACTGCGGCGCGCAGATCCATTCCCGAACTTCCTGCTGTAGCATACTCCGGAATAGGAATATCCGCGAATTCACTATTAAGCTGCCTGAGATATATTTCAACATTTTCCATCGTTTACTTTCCTGATCGAATTTTTGGTATTACTTTTTTAATATCCTCCACCCTGACGACCCTGAACATAAAGAACCCGGAGATAAACAGGACGAATAAAACAGCATTATACGCAAGAGTATTCAGATATGGTATCTGAATATATAACTTCATCATCCATGTTACAAGTATAAGAAAAATAATCGCGTATAACTTGGAATACTCATACCGTATCGGGTAAAGCCTCTGTGATACTATAAAGTAACCGACGGCAATGATTACGTAGCTTATTAATGTTGCCAGCGCCGCGCCATAAATTCCCCCGTAAGGGATCAGAAGAAAATTAAACAGTACATTCGCGATTGCGCCCGCACCCATAATCAGGGGCGCGGAGCCGCTCTTTTCTTTGATAAAGAACGATGCGGAAAATACCACGTGAAATCCATTAAACAGGTAACCAAGCAGTACAATTGGAATTATCCCTGTGCCTCCCCAATATGGTTTCCCGATTATATAACCACCCCCGAAATTAAACTTTATGATATAATCAATAAACAGGATCATAAGTACAATTATAACCGCGCCTGCTGCTGTAAAAAGCGTCATTACTTTAGCAAATACCTGTTCAGCGTCCTCTTCCTTCGCTATCTTTATCGAAAATGGCTGCCACGCGTACTGGAACATTGAAACAAAAAGCATCATCACGATTCCGAGCCTGTAGTTCGCCTGGTAGATACCCAGAGTTTTCAGGTCGGTCAAGTACTCCACTATGGGGCGGTCAATTACCTGGAGCATCATCGCAGATATTCCCGCGGGAAGATAAGGCAAACCGAACTTGATCATCCTCTTCAGCAGTTCTTTATCATAAGCGAATACATAATTTTTCATTATTATCGGCAGCAGAAGCAGGAAAGACGATAATGACGCGATAAGGTTACTTATGAACGCGCCTTCAATCCCTGTCTTAAGAACAAGCAGCAGGTACATATTCAGTGATATTGCCACGATAATATTCACGATTCTGATGAGTGAAAACTTTAATGCCTGGTTATTTACCCGCAGATACACAAGCGGAAGTGATATTATCGTATCCAGGATTAAAATCAGGACGAGATAATAAAATATTATTTCATTTGTACCGGAAATCCTGAGGACATTATTCAGCGGATCCCGCGTGATTAACATCAGCAGGATGATGAGTACGGATGTTATCAAAAGGAAATTAAACCCGGTGCTGAAAACGAGTTTTTTATCTTTATGTTCATCGGAAGCAAGAAATTTGAGGTAGGCTGAATCTATCCCATACAAAAAAATAACACTCAGAATCGCGATATAGGCATATACATTGGTTATTATTCCATAATCACCCGGTAAAAAGACGTTTGTATATAACGGTAGTAACAGAAAATTCAGAAACCGCCCAACGATCGTGCTCAGCCCATAGAGAGCAGTTTCTTTTGTTAATTGCTTTAACTTTGAGAGCATTGGCTGAAATTAGTTCTACAATTCAATGTTCATCGAAAGATCCATCGACTTGACACTGTGTGTAAGCGCACCGATGGAGATGAAATCTACTCCCGAATCCAGATACTTTGAAATATTATGCGCGGTTACACCGCCTGAAATCTCAAGTTTCACTTTTCCGCCAACCAGTTGCACAGCCGCTTTCAGGTTTTCGGGCGAAAAATTATCCAGCATAATCACATCAACATCACATCCAAGAGCTTCTTTTAACTGCTCAATGTCCGCAACTTCAACTTCGATCTTATACTTATACATATTAACTTCGCGGTGCTTCAGACAGGCGTCAACCGCATTTTTTATGGAACCGGCAGCTTTTATATGATTATCTTTGATAAGGTACATATCAAATAAACCGTAACGGTGATTTTCACACCCGCCGACTCTGACGGCATACTTATCGAGGTATCTTAATCCGGGCATAGTCTTCCTCGTATCAAGTATGGTAATATTACTCTGGTTAACTAAGTTCTTAAAACTTCTCGATAAAGTAGCGATACCCGACAACCTCTGCATAAAATTTAAGGCTGTCCTTTCCGCTCCGAGAAGGCTTTTAACCCGCCCCGATACCCTTATAATAGCCTCGAATGGTTTGATATCATCACCGTCTTTCTTCAAGGCCTGAAAAAAAACTGTGTTATCCAGTTTCTCAAATACTTTCTGTGCGACTACTATCCCGCAAACTACTCCTTCCTCTTTGGCAATAATAGAGGCTGTTGCTATCTCATCACCCGCAAAGATTGCCTCTGATGTAATATCTCCTTCACGGATATCTTCAACCAGGCATCTTTGAACTAATTGTTCAATTTCAAATATGTAGTCAATCTGTGACATAAAATCCTTTTACACTATTTATAAAAAATTCAGGTGGACGGATAGCCTTTCCCGTTTTTGCGTTTACGAAAACAAGTTCAATGTATCCCTCCACTATCTTCACTCCCCTTTCTTTTGAAAAAATCCTTGTGTCAAGCCTGACTCTCAGTTCGGGAAGTTTTTCCATTCTGGTTTCAATCACCAGAAGTTCATCATAGCGGGCGGAATTTTTATACTTAATAAAAGCTTCCACTACGGGCATATAGTAGCCTTCCTTTTCGATCTTATCATAAGTAAGGCCAAAATCACGTAACAGTTCGGTCCTGCCAACTTCAAAATACTCATAGTACTTCCCGTTATAGACGAACTGCATTTTATCCGTATCAGCATAGCGGACGCGGATTTCTGTTTTATGAATTAACATTTATTTTCAAATAATTACAAAATTTATCAAAATGCTTCACCAATCCCGAAATGAAACTCGAACAGTTCTTTCAGGAACGGACGCTCAAAAATTTTCTTCGTCGAAGCAGGATCATAAGTCTTAATACCAAAATCAATCCTGAACGGAGCGATTACGGTGTAGTATCTCAGTCCAATACCGGAGGCAACCGAAAAATCCCTGAATCTGAATTTTGTGTAGTCGCTCCAGGTATTACCTGCATCCACAAACCCAACAAAACCAAAATCACTTTTTGTGCGATAGCGAAATTCAAGTGACGTCTCAAATATAAAATTACCTCCGCTGAGGATAACTTCTTCATTATTTATCGATATGATCTTGGTCGGCGCTAATTCTCTCGCCCGCCATCCGCGTAACGAGTTACTCCCTCCCGCAAAGAATTTCCTCGTCGAGGGGACTTCATTTGCGTCACCGGAAAACGATTGCAAATGCCCTGCCTTAAGTTTTAGGCCTCCCACTGCTGTCGAGTTTTCACGCAGAGGGGAATAAAGTCCGATAGTCCCCATTACCTTATAAAACAGAGGTTCCTTAAAATCAGGATTAATCAGCTTTGATACTGCATAAGTTAAGGAGTTGGCCTCTTCAACGACTAACGACAAATTATAACCGCGAGTAGGATATAACGGATCATCAGTCTTGGTGGATTTCATGTCCGCGCCAAATACTGAGAGCGTATTATTAAGCATCTTCACGCCCGAGACTCCGCTGAACAACTCATCCGCAACCTCGAAGTTATAAAACGCCGTCAGAAAATTTATAAAGGTGTAACTGGGTAGCTCAAATTCAAAACTTAGTTTGCCGCCGTAATTTCTTTTATTAGAATACAGGTCTTTGTATAATCTAAAATATCCTTCCAGTATGCCAAAGACCGGACGGTTAAAAACATAAGGCTGTTCAATTCGCGCTGTCCCGTCAATAAATCCGTAAAAACTGGAATCACGGAAATTTAAACCCTTTATTAATTTTGCAGGGCTGATAGTAAAAAAGTCCTGCACGCCGCCGGAGCCTGCAATCGTTAGTTTTCTGGCTTCACCAAGAAAATTTTTCCTGATGATCGTAGCTCCCAAACCGATATTAAACGTATTCTGCTGATTATTCATCAGTATCTCCGGAGAAACCTCGTGAAGCATTCCGACATTACAACTGACGAGAATGGGAACATGTCCTGAGCTTGTATCAGAAGTGAGAGGCGATATGACCACGGAGTTAAATAATCCTGTCCGGTAAAGCCGAATCTGGCTCAGCCTTATTTTCTCAAGGCTGTAGTATTCCTCTTTGTCTATACCTACTATCCTTTTGAGCAGTTCGATATCCACATCGTAAGCTCCTTCCCCCTTCTTATCAATCACAAGTTCCTGGATTTTGAGCCTTCCGCCGGTGTTAAAATGGATGGAAATGTCAGCCCTTCTCCTCGCAGTATCCTTAATTATAACGGTACTGTCAAACCTCGCGAACATATAACCGTTATTTTCATATAACTGGAGAGACTGTTCAATCTTTCCCCGGATGATTGCTTCATTATACCTGACAGTCGTATCAAGTTCAAATAGTTTTTCAACTTCATCTCTTAATTCCCTGTGAATTGATTTAATCCCTTCCACCCGGGCTTTACCAAATAAAGACGCGGTTCCTTCAACGATATTATAAGTAAGTATCACCTCAAGGTCATTAGTATTTTTTTCAATACTTGCCTTTATCGATGTTTCAAAAAAACCATTGGTGTTGTAAAACTCCCGCAGAGCCCTAACATCACTTTTAATCCGCAGACTGTCGAATAATTCCGGGGGCCTGCCAAGGGCGGAAAATTTATTAAGGAATTTCCATATCCAGAGCGGGGTCTCCTGTGAGATGATCTTGGATTTCAGTACTCCCTCCGAAAAGGTGCTATTACCGGTAAAAGCAATTTTTACCAGTTCGTATTTTTTACCGTCCGATTCCTGGGCAAAGGCAATATTACTGACAAGAAAGAATATAAATAGGATCCCTGCGATCCGGCTCAGGTTACTCAAGCACAATATCCCTTTTTACTAACTCATACTCCGGAAAATCCCGCTTAACCTCCGACCCAAAAAAAGCGAAGACTGCAGCTGGTGCGCCCGGTGCAATGTACATCTTGACAATTCCATCGGGGAAAACGCCAAGGTGAGCGGTGAATATTTTGTTGTTGGGGAGATCTGCAACATACAAGTATTGTTCCCCGCCGCTGGTTCCGAGGAAATAATCCGTTGAACTATAAAAAAGATAATTCCTATTTTCTATCCGGACGAATTTCACCAGGCTCTGCTCAAGTGAACCGTCATATACAGGTGATTCGAATAATGGTTTTAAGGGTGAGGCGTTTCCGTCAAACAAATAGAACTTTATTCCCCACACTCCCCCGCTGTCAATTTCCTCCATTGCTGCGATCATTTCTTTTCCATTAATAAGTGAGTCACTCTTTTCCGCCCATTTAATGTTTGGATTGTAATTGTTTTGTAAAAACAGCAGAGCGCTCTTTGTAGGGTCAGAATGATCACCCGCGTCTTCGTTATTTCTCTCGCAGGAAGTGAAGAAGAACGCAATTAGTAAAAGTAAAAAAACAGTACTACGGTTTAATGACAACTTTGGTTCCTTTTCTTACAATTATAAATAATTCGTCTATCTCTTCGTCACTCATCGCAATGGATCCGTCGGTCCAATTAAAGACAAAAGGCAAATTGTTTAATAGAAAATTCAGACTCCCAGTTCCGTGTAAGCCGATATTTCCGCCGATACCCGTTTTCGGAGAAATACACCCTTCATAAAAGTACTGATACTTTATATCCTCAAATTCTTTCTTTGAAATAATCCCGTGCCTGTATGCGGTCTCAGCATCTTCCGGATTAGGGAAGTTCAGCCGGAGGAACCTGTGGAAGGTATGCTGAGTGTCTATTGAACAAATACTGTAGGTACCAACCGGTGTACCCCTGTCATTCGCACTCCGTTTTGGATTAGGATTCCCGCCTGTAAATACTCTGTATTCTTTAACCTTAGTCGTGTCAGAGTATAACTCCATTACGTTCCGTGAGGAGTATACAACGAGGCTCACATTCTCGGGAGTTCTGATACCCTTGGCAGCCAGAGCCTCGTTAAGCGCGGGCTTTCCGGAATTCAGGAACGTTCCCAAAAGGAGCATTATGGCAAGTCCGACAAGCACTCCTGCGGTCGAAAGAAGGATTTTCTTAATCATTAACGTTTTTGACTGATAATTCTAATTCAAATAAAATAAACTTATAATTTACATTTAAGTCAAATAATATTAAAGAAAAGAAAAGAGTAACTGAGAAAAAGCCGGATTTTGTACGATTTTCCCCTTATTAAACCGATTTTTCTTGGTTAGGGTGGCTATATTCGATAATTTTACTCTGTAGATTTTTCTTTTTTTCACAATATTGGAACCCTCTATGAAACGAACTATAGTTGCCATGCCCGGAGACGGCATAGGTAAAGTAGTCCTCCCTGAAGCAATCAGAGTCCTCGAAGCAGCCGGATTTGAAGCAGAATACATTCACTCAGATATTGGCTGGGATTTCTGGTGCTCCGAAGGAAACGCTCTCCCTCAACGAACAATCGATCTATTAGAAAAACATAAAATAGGGCTCTTTGGCGCGATCACTTCAAAGCCAAAAGATGCCGCGGACAAGGAACTGGCTCCCGAGCTTAAAGGAAAAGGATATGTATACTTTTCGCCTATAGTAAGTATGCGCCAGCACTTCAATCTCGATATATGTATCCGCCCCTGTATATCTTTCAAAGGGAACCCTCTCAATTTCATCCGTAAAACAGACAATCAGCATTTTGAAGAACCAAACGTAAACACTGTTGTATTCAGGCAGAACACTGAAGGGCTTTATGCCGGTGTTGAATGGACAAATCCCCCGCAGGCTGTCAGGGATGCATTGGAAACCCACCCGAAAATGAAGGCTTTCAAACACGTTGAAAGCAAGGATATGGCGATTTCCACAAGGATTATGTCACGCAATGCCTGCCGCAGGATCATACGTGCAGCTTTCGAGCATGCTAAAAAGTTTGGATATACAAATGTAACGGTATGCGAAAAGCCGAATGTGCTGAGAGAAACCTCCGGAATGATGTTCAGCGAAGCAAAACTGATCGCGAAAGAGTACCCGGGTATTGCGCTCTGGGACACAAATATTGACGCTCAGATGATGTGGCTTACAAAGAATCCTGAAACTTACGGAGTAGTTGTTGCCGAAAATATGTTCGGTGATATTATAAGCGACGCTTTCGCGGGTCTCATCGGAGGACTCGGTTTTGCCTGCTCCGCTAATCTCGGAGATGAAGTTTCAGTATTTGAACCCACCCACGGCTCCGCCCCTAAATACGAACAGCTCAACCCTTCAATAGTTAATCCGATCGCGATGATCCTGAGCGCAGTAATGATGCTGGAACACATCGGCGAAAAGGAAAAGGCTGTTAAAATTAAGGATGCCATAGCGGAAGTCGTTCTTGAGGGTAAAGTGATGACTTATGATATGTTGAAGCTGAAAGGCGGCCCTGATGTTTTCGCGCAGGGAGCCTGCACTACCCAGCAGATGACTGATGCAATAATTGCAAAACTGAAGGGATAAAAATGAGAGAAAAAGTAATTGAGATCTGGCCTGAGATCAACTGGATACAGGACGCTGATCTCCGTGAAAAGACCTTACAGTGCTGGATCTACGCTATTGAAAACAGTGTGCTGTCCATAGAAGATCTGAACGTAATCCCTTTCTCACTGCTTCTGAAAGATTGTAAGATCACTTTCATGAATCACAAAAGAACCGCGGTTCAGCTTGCCGTGGATATTGCTAAAAGAATGAAGGATAATTTCGGCGATGAGATCAGCATCAATATGGATTATCTTATCTCGGGAGCAATACTTATCGATGTTGGTAAACTGCTTGAATATGAAATTACCGACGGAAAATTAAAAACCAGTTTCGGCGGTAAACTTCTCAGGCACCCTTTCAGCGGCGTCGGTATTGCTGACCGCTTCGGGATCCCCGTTGAGGTTCAGCATATTATCGCTACGCATTCCAAGGAAGGAGACCTCGGCATTCGCACGGTGGAGAGCATTATTGTCCACCATGCTGATTTTGTAAGCTTCGATCCTTTTAAAGCATAATTCTTCATAATTGCAATGATGGCGGCATCTGAGTATGTTCGCCGTCATTGCTGTAAATATTGGAGCCAGAATGTCCCAAACACTTATTGAAAAAATAGTACAGAAATTTGCTGTCGGACTGGGACAAGGCGAACTTGTCCACTCCGGCGATTATATAATGTTCAGCCCCGCCTACGTGATGACTCACGACAATACGGGTGCTGTAATCCCCAAATTCAAGTCAATCGGCGCGAAAAAGTTATTCAACCCGCGGCAGGTGGTACATACACTTGATCACAATGTTCAGGATACCTCAGAAAAAAATCTCGAGAAATATAAAAAGATAGAAGACTTCTCAAGGAGTATGGGTGCCGATTTCTATCCCGCCGGGCGCGGAATAGGCCACCAGATAATGTGCGAGGAAGGTTATGCCTGGCCCGGTACGATGGTGGTTGCCTCGGACAGCCACTCAAATATCTATGGCGGGCTCGGCTGTCTGGGTACACCTATTGTCCGGACTGATGCCGCCGCGATTTGGGCTACAGGGAAAACCTGGTGGCAGATACCTCCCATTGTTAAGGTTGAACTTACCGGCAGGCTTAAACCCGGCGTTTACGGCAAGGATGTGATCATAGCCT
Source organism: Ignavibacteriaceae bacterium (assembly GCA_013360295.1). Lineage (GTDB taxonomy): Bacteria > Bacteroidota > Ignavibacteria > Ignavibacteriales > Ignavibacteriaceae > JABWCL01. The sequence continues at coordinate 87,624 of JABWCL010000004.1, forward strand.
TGTGCGGAATTTTTAACAACGATGAGGTCCTGAATTGCGCCATCGAGTTCACCGGCGAAGGAGTAAAAAACCTTAGTGTAGATGACCGGCTGGCGATTGCGAATATGACTACCGAATGGGGTGCAATGGCGGGTGTCTTTCCGATCGACGAGACCACAATAGACTGGCTGAAAAAAAGAAATGATTTTATTAAACTGCGCGGACTGGAAGGAGTCGCTTCAGACGCGGACGGCAACGGTGTCCACCCCAGAATAAATGACCTCAGAATTTCCGGACTGGAAAAAGCTCCACTTTATGCGGATGAAGACGCACGGTACTCAAAAGAGATTGAGTTAAACCTCGCGGCAATTAATCCGGTCCTCTCCGGGCCTAACTCAGTTAAGGTTTACAATCCTGTCACGGAATTAAAAAAACAAAAAATTAAAGTCAACAAGGCATATCTGGTTTCCTGTGTCAACAGCCGGCTTTCGGATATCGAAATTGCAGCCAGCGTGGTGAAAGGGAAAAAGATTAACAGCGATGTAAAGTTTTATGTTGCTGCCGCTTCTTCCGAAGTTGAAAACAAAGCTAAGGAATCAGGAGCGTGGACCAGCCTTATTGAAGCCGGAGCCATACCGTTGCCCGCAGGCTGCGGCCCCTGCATTGGTCTCGGTACCGGCCTCCTGGAGGACGGTGAGGTCGGTATCTCCGCGACAAACCGCAACTTCAAAGGGAGAATGGGTTCACCAAAAGCGCTTGCTTATTTAGCTTCGCCCGCGGTAGTCGCGCAATCGGCCCTCAGCGGTTACATTGACTATCAGTACGAAGATGAGACTTCATTACTCTCAGCGGATATCACCGAAAATAAACCGGTAGAAGCTTCCGGCAAGTCAGTCGAGATCATTCCCGGATTCCCCGGAAGCATCCGGGGAGAACTGGTCTTCTGCCATCAGGATAACCTCAATACCGACGGTATCTATCCAGGCAAATATACTTATAACGATGACTTTACCCCTGAACAGCAGGCATCAGTTGTAATGGAAAACTACGATCCCGAATTCGGAAAGATAGTTGACCGCGGTGACATTCTTGTCGGTGGATATAATTTCGGCACAGGATCCTCCCGTGAACAGGCGGCAACTGCGCTGAAATACAGGGGCATTTCCCTGGTTGTCGCGGGCAGTTTCAATGAAACATATAAAAGAAACGCCATCAATAATGGTTATCTCCTTATCGAATGCCCTGATCTGGTTAATGATTTAAAAGAGAAATTTGGCACAAAAGCTTTAACGGTGAAGACAGGCACTGAGGCAGTCATTGATTTCAGCAATTCAAAGATAAATACTTCTGAGAAGGAATATAGTATCGGTTCCGTCGGCAAAGCCGCACAGGAACTGATAGTTGCTGACGGACTCGAAAAATGGGTAGCCGAATTAATTAAAAATTAAAAATGAAGAATTAAGAATTATTCAAATAAAAAACTCCCCTTTTTCTATAGGTGGTCACTGATCCCGATGCATCCGGACGAAATGAGGGGTTATTTATAAACGAAATTTTTTCAAACTCAACAACCTAAAACAAAATAACATACATATGGAAAAATCAATTTCAAGAATTATCTCCGAATTTGCATACAATCTGAAATTTGAAGACCTTCCTCCCGAAGTGATACACGAGGCTAAAAGATACCTTTATGACTCCATCGGCTGTGCGTACGGAGCCATCAATACTAAGGACGTAAAAATTATGCGCGAACTTCTGACCGAAATCGGCGGAAGCCCCGAATCAACAGTACTAATCACCGGTGAAAAGCTTCCTGCCGTTAACACTGCGCTCCTCAATTCGCTGATGATACGCTCACTCGATTTTAATGATATATATTGGAAGGAAGATCCTTCCCACCCTTCCGACATTATTCCGGCAGCCATCTCCGCGGCTGAATTAAGCGGAGCCTCAATGAAAGATGTAATAGTAGGCATCGTTCTTGCTTACGAATTTGAACAGCGGTTATGTGAATTTGCTAAACCGGGAGTAAGAGAACGGAAATGGCACCACGCCACACTTACCCAGTTCGTTTCTCCGCTCGTTGCCGGTAAACTTCTGGGTCTCACAGTGGATCAGCTGGTAAATGCGATCGGAATTAACGGATCCCATAACCATACAATTGGCTGCCCTACTGCTGGTAAACTGACTATGATGAAAAATACCGTAGATCCGATGGCAACCTCAACCGGGGTCTTCGCCGCCCTTATGGCTAAAAAAGGATATACCGGTACAGAGGCCGTATTCGACGGGAAAGAGGGCCTGATGGATGTTTTTGGACCGGCCTGGGACATTGATAAACTCATTGGCGGACTCGGCGAGAAATACAAAATACTTGAATGCAGTATGAAAGCGTTCCCCACAGAAGCGCTTACTCACACTCATATCTCTGCTACGCTTAAAGCTATTACTAAAAATGATATTAAATCCGACGAAATAGAAAAAGTGACCGTTACAACCATTGCCCGCGCTTGTGATATACTTTTTGATCCCCATAAGTACCGCCCCGAATCACGTGAGACTGCCGATCATTCTCTCCCTTACTGTATCGCGGCAGCAATTGTCGACAGGCAGATTACGACCAACTCTTTCTCTGATGAAAAGCTGAAAGATCCGCGCATATGGCAGGTAATTGATAAAATTAAAGGTGAAGCTTCCCTCGAATTTGAAGCTATGTTCCCCGCAAAACAGCCCTCGAAAGTTGTAGTAAAAACAATTGACGGCAGGGAATTCTCGGAATATCTTGAGTACCCCAAAGGTGACCCGAGAGAACCGATGACAGAAGACGACCTTGATAATAAATTCAAAGCGCTTGCCGGCAACACCATCACAGACCGCAGGAAAGAAGAAGTTAAAAAGACTATATTCAACTGCGAACTGCTGACAGCAAAAGAATTTATGAACAGCATGAAACTGAATTAAAGGAAAAAGATGGACTCGTTAAAAATTGCTTCCGCGGGTAAGAGCGGTGCTACTGTCCGCTCCGATTGCCGGATCGAAATTGAACTTACCGGTGACAAAGTCGTTAAGGTTGAGCTTGTCAGTAAAGTTGAAGCGCTCTACGGTGAAAACATCACCGCGCAGTTAAACGAACTGACTAAATTTTTCAATCTCACCGGTGCTGTCATCCGTATCGAGGATTTCGGCGCTCTTCCTTATACAATCGCCGCCAGATTTGAAGCAGCATTTAAAATCTTATTCCCCTCTGAAAAGAAGGAATTCCTTCCTGAGATGCCGGAGAAAAATAAATATTCTACCGCAAAGGATAAAATGCGGCGGAGCAGATTGTACCTCCCGGGTAATGAACCGAAGTTCTTTGTGAATGCTGGGCTTCATAGGCCTGACGGCATTATTCTTGATCTTGAGGACAGTGTCGCTCCCGCGGAAAAATACGCGGCTGCGTTTTTAGTCAGGAATACTCTCCGGACGGTTGATTTCTATGGCGCCGAGCGAATGGTGCGTATTAACCAGCTCCCACGCGGACTTGATGATCTTGAGTTCATTGTACCACACAATATCCACGTGATCCTGATTCCGAAATGTGAATCCCCGGATGATGTGGTTAAGGTTGAAGCGAAGGTGAATGAGATAAAAAAGAAACGCAAAGTGGAGGGGAATACTTTTTTTATGCCGATCATTGAGAGCGCGAAGGGAGTTTTAAAAGCGTACGAAATTGCTTCCGCTTCCGGAAACATTTGCTCGCTCGCAATAGGACTTGAAGACTACACTGCTGATCTCGGCACACAGCGTACTCTAGAAGGAAAAGAAAGTTTCTTCGCCAGGTCAATGGTTGTTAATGCTGCCCGCGCCGCGGGAGTTCAGCCTATTGATACCGTTTTCTCCGATGTTTCCGATATGGAAGGCCTGACACAAAGTGTCATTGAAGCTAAATCACTCGGCTTCGAAGGGAAAGGATGCATTCATCCAAGGCAGATCGACCCGATACATAAGGCATTTGCTCCTGCACCGGAAGAAATCGAAAAAGCTAAAAAAATTGTCAACGCCTACAATGAAGCAGAACGAAGGGGCTTAGGTGTGGTTGCGCTTGGATCAAAAATGATTGACGCCCCTGTTGTTAAAAGGGCACAGCGCACCATAAGGCTGGCTGTTCTTAATGGTTTAATGAAAGAAGAGGAAATTGCGTAATGAAATTAATTATGAATGCCGCGGGAAGGATGGTTCCCGATGAAGTTAATGGGATAAAATCAGTTCCGTTCAGGGGAGTGAACGGTTACAAACCGGAAGCGAAAAAGGCTTCCCCGCCTGTCCGTTCCTGCGTTGATTATCCTATGGACGGCAATAAAGTTCTGCCGGATCTTAAAGAAGCTCTGATCAAAGCCGGCATCAAAGACGGAATGACGATTTCGACTCATCACCACCTCCGCAATGGGGATGCTGTTACCAATCAGTTATTCGATATTATTCACGAACTCGGTATCAAGGGTATTCGCTGGTTCCCTTCAGCGTCATTCCCCTGCCACGAACATCTTATTAAATACCTTGAAGACGGAACTATCCATCATATCGAAGGAAGTATGAACGGCCCTCTGGGCAGGTTCACCTCCTATGGCAAAATGAGCGGACTCGGTGTGCTTCGCTCTCACGGCGGCAGATATCAGTCTGTGCAGGATGGTGAAGTGCATATCGATATAGCGGTCATCGCGGCACCGACCGCGGATCCCTTTGGCAACGCGAACGGAGTGAACGGTAATGCTGCCTGCGGCCCGCTCGGTTTTGCGCTCGCGGATTCCGAATACGCGGACAGGGTAATTGTTGTTACTGATAACCTCGTCCCCTTCCCCTGCTACCCCTGGCATATCCAGGGTAACAATGTTGATTTTGTCGTAAAAGTTGACACACTCGGAGATGCAAGTAAGATTGTTTCAGGTACAACTGAAGTAACCAAATCGCCGGATAGGCTCCTCATCGCGGAATACGTCGCTCAATTCATTGAAGATGCCGGATTAATGAAGGACGGCTTTTCTTTCCAGGCTGGCGCTGGCGGCACCAACCTTGCGTTTGTGCTTTATCTCAAAGAAAGAATGAAAGCCAAAAACGTCAAAGCGAGGTTTGTCAGAGGCGGGAGCACAAAATATCTCGTTCAGCTCCTTGAAGAAGGATTAACTGATTACATTCTCGACGGACAGACATTCGACCTCGATGGAGTCCGCAGTATGCGTGAAAATCCGAGACATATTAATACAAGCCCGTTTACAAGTTATAATTTTCACGGCAAAGGAAACTTTGCCTCGATCGTGGATGTGGCAGTATTGGGCGCAACCGAAGTGGATGTTAATTTCAACGCGAATGTAGTGAGCCATTCGGACGGTTTACTGCTGCACGGCATCGGCGGTTGGCAGAACTGCCTTTACTCTAAATGCACAGTACTCGCGATACCCTCATTCCGGGACCGTATCCCCGTAATCGTTGACGATGTAATGACATTATGCGCCCCCGGTGAACTGATAGATGTGATAATAACAGAAAGAGGAATTGCGGTAAATCCAAAACGAACTGATCTGCTGGAAGCCTTAAAAGGCAGTTCCCTCCCTGTTAAAGATATAAAAGAAATCAAAGATGAGGTTGAACAGATCTGCGGAGGGAAACCAATTCCACCTAAAAGAGATCTGACTCAGCCTGTTGCAGTCATTAAGTGGGTTGACGGAACTATTCTCGACTCAGTATTCAAAGTTCTCTAAAAATGAAGGGCGAGTTTCCGGCCCGCCCCTCAATTTTTATTTTTTTACTTGGGAGGATTAACCTCCTCCCCTCTCATAAATTACTCTTAGAAAAAAAACTACCCTTTACAACAACTAATTGTCTTTCCAACCTACCTACTTTATTATATGCATCATTCTCGTTAAAGTCTGCTCATCAGTCTTAAGCACATAATAATATACACCGCTTCCAAGGTTGTCTGCAGGAACAAAATCCCTGGAGTATTCACCGGCAGGCAGCTGTTCATTTACAATAATATTAACCTCCCTCCCCAGCAGATCATATACCGTAAGTGTTACTTTCGATTCAGCGATTAATGAAAAATTAATTCTTGTGGCTTTGCTGAAAGGATTGGGGTAATTATACCCGAGAGAAGTATTAATGATACTTTCGTTATAATTGATAGTAACCGGCTCGCTTAATTGTGAAGTACCGTCAAAATCATACTGACGTAAACGATACCGATAGACTCCGTTAATGCCGGGATTATCCGTAAACTCATAATTAGTCTCTGCAGTTGTTGTTCCTTGACCGTTCACAAAACCAACAACACTATACTGCCCCTGATTATCTTCAAATGACCTTTCGATCTCAAATCCCCTGTTATTCAGTTCTGAGGCGGTACTCCAGTAAAGTCTGATCCTTTCATCACTTTGCACTGCGGAAAAATGTTTCAATTCAACAGGTAAATTTGAGAGTGGATTGTACAATAATAATCCGTTAGTATCATCCGAACCCACGATTGAAACACTATTAAAATTTTCGAGATAGGCATCGTAAAGGATCATAAAATTATTTCCGTTATTAAAATACTGGGCTACGATAAACTGGCCATTGTTTGGATAATGCCCGCTTTTCATTATTATTGGAGTGGGACCGTTTGCAGTTACCGAGTCAATAAGCATAATGGCAGAGCCGGACATCGGCCACATAACAAATTTAATTCTGTTAATTATTTTCAGCCTTCCGTCAAAATTATATCTGCTCCAGTTTTGCAGATCGAAAGTACTATAGAGAAGAGAGTTAATCTCATTCCCGCTGCTGTCCCCCGCCGCAAAAAAGAACCCGTCTAAAGTAGCGGCTACAGTCCGGAAAACGGAGACTTCACCGAATACCCTGGAATTCCAACTATCCCAAAATGGTTTTACGAGAATGATACCTTTTGATTCTATACTGTCAGCGACCATCCCAACAGCACAAATATTAGCGGCACCGTCAGTTGTAATATCGTTGAGCGTTAGTCCTGCTATATGGGGTGTTGAGTATTTCCAGGTTCTTCCTTCGTCCGTTGAAGCGAGCACTCTGTCTCCTCCGGCTTTGGAAACACATACATATATTACATCACCCGTAACCGCCATTTTTTTCATATAAGAAACTGAATCAGGCATTGTTCCGCGATAATGCCAGGAAGAGCCGAAATCGGAACTGATATAAAATGCCCCCTGGTAATCTTCTGCTCCGGTTATCCCCATACTCAACTGCATCAATCGATTATGATCCCCCGCCGCTTTAGCTTCAATGATCATCTCCTTTATATTTTTAGGACTTAGGTTCTTCGAGAACTTATTTCTTGCGCCGGAACCATAAAGCGTGTTATTATATCTTTCTATGTCGACAATTACTCGTGCTGAGTCAGGCAACAAAGCGGAATTCCAGGTAGAGCCCCAATCTGTTGTCAAATAGGCCCTCCCATTAATATCACTCCCCCAGCCCCAGCCGGTAGTACTGCTTAAGCCCGATTGTTTATAAACGGATAAAAGGACTACACTTCCGGATGGAATATTTTGAGGTATCCACTGTGTATGTGCGTAAGTGGAAAGAAGGAGAATCAGGGTTAATAATTTTTTCATCGATTCTTTCGCCAAAAAAATAAGTTGGTATAGTCAAACTTTAAAATACTTACAGTCTTACTTTAAAACTAAACTTTAAATGAATTATATTCCAAAAATGTTAATCACACCGGCAAGTTTAAAATAGCTTTTTCGTGGTCTCGTGTAATACCGGGCGGGGAGAAATATTTGTTTGGAAAATTCACAAAAATGTAACTATCTTGATAAAATATTCTTAATTAAATACTTTATTATCTATCACTAATTGGAGTCCCCAGGTGAAAAAAACCTTAACTTTTTTCATACTTCTCCTTGTGTTATCGGCTGAACTGCTGGCGCAGGTAGAAGTGAGTACAAGGCTTACACGCGCCTTACAAAATGCATCTCCGCAGGAATACATACGTGCTTTCGTATTCCTCAGGGAGCAGGTTGATATCGAAGCATTGGATGCAAGACTATACAGAGAAAATGCTTCCCTTGAACGAAGAGCCTATGAAGTCATCACTGCGCTTCAGGAAAAAGCCGCTTCTACCCAGCCAGGATTACGCGCTTATTTTGATGAACAGTATGCCAACAGAAATCTGTTCAAATATGAATCCTACTGGATCGCGAATATGTTTATGATCGAAGCCAGAAAAGAAGTAATCTACAACCTGATGAGCAGTATGGAAGTCGCCCAGATGGACCTGGATGCTGAACTCCAGATAGACCGTCCCACCGATGTCGTTCATAATGTTGAAGGCACCGAAGCTGTTGAACCCGGATTGAAAATTGTTAATGCCGATAAATTGTGGGCACTCGGAATTAAAGGCCAGGGCAGACTCGTTATGGGTATTGATACAGGAGTACAGTTAGCTCACCCCGCGCTCAGCTACAAATGGAGAGGTAACTTCGTCCCTGCAAGCCAGGCGTGGTTTGACCCGGGTGGAACCACAAGCCCTAACGACTGCGACTACCACGGAAGTCATACAATGGGTACTATGGTTGGACTCTCACCAACCACAGGCGATACTGTCGGGGTTGCTATCGAAGCACAGTGGATTGCCGCAAAAACAATCTGTTCAAGTCCCCACACTTCAAATTCAATCGCTGCTTTTCAGTGGGCGATGAATCCTGACGGAAATGCAGGTACCATAACTGATATGCCGGACGCAATAAGCAATAGCTGGTTTGATCCTGATGTTTCAAATGAATGTGCCGGTATTTACAAAACGACACTTGACGCGCTCGAAGCAGCCGGTATTGCAGTTGTATTCTCTGCTGGAAACAACGGTCCCGGCACATCTACAATTACAAAACCAAAAAACATTAATACTGATGAAACAAACGTTTTCTCCGTAGCCAATATCCAGGGCGCTCTTTATCTTCAGGGCAGTAATGATCCAATCGCCAGTTCCTCCAGCCGTGGTCCTTCGGTTTGCGGTGGTACAGGTTCACTCCTTATTAAACCGGAAGTCGCAGCGCCCGGAACTTCAGTCCGTTCATGCAACAGCAGCGGCGGTTACACCTCTGCGACCGGAACATCAATGGCTTCGCCGCACGTCGCGGGCGCCATTGCTCTGTTAAAGTCATTTGTCCCGACTCTTACCGGTAAGCAGATCAAGCTTGCTTTATATAATACCGCTAAAGACCTCGGCACTGCCGGAGAAGATAACAATTATGGTAAAGGTTTGATCGACGTTTACGCCGCTTACCTTACTCTCGGTCAGCCCGACACCGTAGCTCCGACGCAGATCACGGATCTCGCCGCGGGACAGCCAACTTCCAACGGACTAACGCTTACCTGGACTGTACCAAGTGACACATCCCCATCCGGAGTTACAGGTTACAATATCAGGTATTCCACTTCGCCTATGAATGACACCACTGCATTTAACAATGGTAGTCCTTTAACTTTTAACGGGCCTCCTGTACCTGCCGGCTCAACCCAGACACTGAATGTCAGTAACCTGACTCCCGGTACTCTCTATTATTTCCGTATGAAAGCCCGTGACGTATGGGGCAACTGGTCATTACTTTCAAACCAGTCACAGGGCACAACACTTGCGGCTCCCGTTATGGTCGTCACCCCTGACAGTCTAAGCCATCAGCTTCAGAGTTCCCAGGTCGTTATAGATTCGATAATGATCAGAAACCTCTCGGCCTCCGCGTCAACAATGAACTACACTGTGGAGTTGATGAATAATACATTTCCGGGTGGAATGAAAGTTTCCTTGCAGCCTGTTAAATTCGATTTAGTTGAGCCGAAAGATCCGAGCAAATCTGAATCTTACAATAATCATGGGCCCATAGGGCAAGCAATTGAGGGACAAGGCGGTCCTGATGCATTTGGTTATAAATGGATTGATAGTGATGAGCCAACGGGCCCTCAGTATGTCTGGAATGACATTGCTTCCACAGGGGTTGAATTGACAAACTGGATCGCAACCGGAACCTTCAACGCTAAAGATGAAGGTTATTCGGGACCTGTAAATATTGGCTTCCCTTTTAAGTTTTACGGCCAGACTAAGACACAGTTATATGTTTCAACGAACGGTGTTCTTCTGTTTGGTGTCCCCTCAGGAAATCTTTATACTAATCCGCAGATCCCAAGCACAACAACTCCTAACGAGTTTATCGCTCCTTTCTGGGACGACCTTGATGGTGTAAGCAGCGGTAATGTTTATTACAAGCAGGAACCTGGCAAATTAACCATCCAGTTTACAAACTGGCATAAATTTAGCAACCTTGGTTCTCTTACTTTTCAGATTGTCCTGTTTGCCAACGGCAGAATTATGTTCTATTATAATAATATGAACGCAACTCTGAACTCCGCGACAGTCGGTATTGAAAATGGCGCCGGTAATGTCGGGCTTCAAATGGCATTTAATGCCAACTTCGTGAAGAATAATTTTGCCGTAAAAATCGCTGCAGATCCTGAATGGCTTAGCACTACTCACTTCTCCGGCACGCTTGGTCAGAATGGAACCGCAGCGGTTGTGCTTGAGTTCAGAAGTGAAGACTACCCTTCCGGTCAGTATAGTATGGATGTAAAGGTATCCAGTAATGATCCCGCAACGCCGTCAAAAATCGTACCGGTTAAATTGCTTATTGAGGGAATCATCCCGGTTGAATTAACATCTTTTACTGTTAATTCTGCCCGTGACCAGGTTATGCTAAGGTGGGCTACCGCAACTGAAACAAATAACAGAGGTTTCTCAGTTGAGAGAAAATCCGGTGAAGGTGACTGGGCACGTATTGGATTCGTTGATGGCCGCGGAACCACCACCGAAAAATCAGAATATACTTATACCGATAAAAACCTGACGGCTGGCACATATTCCTACAGGCTGAAACAGGAAGATTTCGATGGCAAAGTTACTATTACCCGCGCCGTTGAAACTGAAGTCGGTCTGCCGGAGGAATTCGCACTGTTCCAGAACTACCCGAACCCATTCAATCCTTCAACAATGATAAGCTATCAGCTCGTTAATGATGTGAAGGTTTCTCTGAAGGTTTATGATGTTCTCGGTAACCAGGTGGCTGAACTTGTTAACAGTCAGCAGCCTGCCGGTTATTACACGGTTGAATTTGATGCCGCGAAATTCAGCCTGTCAAGCGGTGTTTACTATTACACCCTGACAGCTGGAAATTTCAACGCCACGAAGAAACTTGTTATTACAAAATAATAACCTCTGAACTTTTTCACCTCCGGATTCTTATAGGGTCCGGAGGTTTTTTATTTTAAATTCATCCGCAACAATTAGTATCGTGAACCATTCGAACCTGATATTTGTTTATCCATTATGAAAAGTTTAAACAGAAATTACCGTAAGATCAGACTTATACTGGGCGACCAGTTAAACTATCAGCATTCCGTATTCACTCTCCCCGACGACACAACTCTGAATGTTATTATGGAGACTGCCGATGAGTCCGCGTATGTCACGCACCATATTCAGAAGATTACAGGGTTCTTCCTGGCAATGAGGAATTTTGCTGAATTTCTGCGTTCAAATGGTCACCATGTTTTGTATATAAAGATCAGTGATCCCTCCAACCGCCACTCATTCAGTGAGAATCTTTCGCTTTTATTAAAAAGATATAAGGTCACTGAGTTTGAATATTTTTTACCTGATGAATACCGCCTTGATCAACTCCTTAAATCTTTCGCTGAGGAGTCCGGACTCATAATAACACTGCTCGATACTGATCATTTCCTCACTTCAAGGTATGAGGTGAAGGAATTTTTCAATGGCAAAAAAAGCTATTTGATGGAAAGTTTCTACCGCTATATGCGGAAAAAACACGGCATCTTAATGGAGGGGATAAATCCGGCAGGAGGTACCTGGAACTACGATAAAGAGAACCGGAGGGGATATTCCAAAATCATTCCACATATTCCTCCTCTTTTATTTAATAATGATGCGTCCGGTATCGTGAAGGAGATCAAAAGAGCCGGAATCAAATCCATTGGTCGGATCGAATCCGGGCATTTTATCTGGCCGGTGAATCGCGAACAATCACTTCAATTGTTACAATACTTCAACGAAAATCTGTTACCACTTTTCGGAGAATACCAGGATACGATGGCTGAAGAGAACTGGTCGTTCTTTCATTCAAGGCTCTCCTTCGCAATGAACATAAAAATGCTCTCTCCTCTCGAAGTGATTAATTCAGTCATAACCCGGTGGAAAGAAAATCCCGGCAAAATAAAAATTAACCAGGTTGAAGGATTCATCCGGCAGATTCTGGGCTGGCGTGAGTATATGAGGGGTGTATACTGGGCATCAATGCCTGAATATGAAAAGACCAACTTTTTTGGATTGGAACGTGAATTGCCGGATTTCTACTGGACAGGCGAAACGAAAATGAACTGCCTGAAGAACGCGATTAGTAACAGCCTCGATAATGCTTACGCCCATCACATTCAACGGCTAATGATTACGGGTAACTTCGCGCTGCTTGCAGGTATAAGTCCGGATGAAGTCGACAGGTGGTATCTTGGTATCTACATTGACGCGATTCAGTGGGTCGAGATTACAAATACGCGCGGAATGAGCCAGTACGCCGATGGTGGCCTGATCGCAACAAAGCCCTATATCGGTTCAGCCAACTATATCAACAAAATGAGTAATTATTGCAAAGCGTGCAGTTATAATAAAGATCAAAAAACCGGTTCCGGTTCCTGCCCCTTCAACAGCCTTTACTGGAATTTTCTTATGCAGCACGAAGAGAAACTAAAGCACAACAACCGCCTCTCAATGCCATATAATCTTCTCCGTAAAATGCCGGCCGGCGAAAAAACGGCAATAATAACCCAGGCGGAAAAATATATTAGTAATATTAATACATTATAATCCCGGAAGGCACTATCAGCTTATCTTAAAAATCTGTGCCCATCAATAATAATCTGTCTCTTCTGTGTTCCCAATATGCCTTCTAAAAGCGGTTAAACGTATATCCTTTCCTCTTTAGCTCACTAATCAAACGTTCAAGCTTCAGATAAAATTTATCACTCCTCCTCGGATCCGCCCCGATGTGCATCAGCAGGATAGCACCGTTCAAACTCTTCTCGACCTCATATTTAAACAAAGAATTATAAATCTCTTCCGAGGTATAATACTGTCCCCCCTCTGCTGGAAAAGTCCAATCGCGATAAGTCACGGTACCTGGTGTAAAATTAATTAATTTCAGTCCCGCCAACTGAGTCCAGTACGCAATCGTATCATTCCACCACTCGTAAGGAGGCAAATAAAAGAGTGCGTCTTCCTTCTCGACACCGTACTTTTTTAATTCGGCATAATTATCTCTGAGATCATTTAAAAATTCATCGTATCCTACAAGGGTGGAATCCCTCTTCTCCCAGGAACAATAGAGCAGATGCTTATCTGAATGAGCGCCGAGATAGTGCCCGTTACTCTTGATTTGTTTAATTACCGGGTTAAACGACTTATTCCTATAAAAATCACCTGTGAAAAAGAAGGAAGCTTTAACGTTCTCTTTCTCGAGTACGTTAAGTATATGTTCACCGCCTTCAGCAAATTCATGGCCTGAGAAAATGAGGTAAATCTCACTCTTGTTTTTATCCATCCGGGTTATTGCGCCCTGATAAATCTCCATTTGTGTATCCTTTTCGCCCTCAAGAGATGCAAGATAGAAAATAAGGCTCGCGGTTCCGTCAAGCGTCGGTTCATTGGTTGAGTAGTCTCCCCAGTCATCGTGATAAACTACATTACCAGGCTGAACTTCACTGTATTCATCGCCGCCTGTAACCTGTATCCCTTTCAGCTTATTAAAGATCGTGGCGTAGACAGGCCCATCAACAAGCGCTCCGTCCACTTTAATGTTATATACGTGAGTAAATGCGGAATGTATATCATCCGGAGTGTCTGCCTGTCCGGGCAAACCGACAACCATACCTGTCCCCCAGGGATTTACACCGAATAGCCAGTCAAAAAGCTCTGTCTCTGACTTAAGAAAACGATTGTCACCTGTCAGTAAACGATAAGACTTATATTGTATAAGCAAAGAGGAAATAAGGTTGTTCGAGCACCAAATAAAAGGTACTCCAAGCCCGAAGAAACTGTTCTTCTTCTTCCTTTCAATAATTTCCAGCCCTTCTCTTATCAGGGAGATGAAGTATTCTCGTTCCCTCCCCGAAGAATAAGCCGCGGCAATATAATGCCCGAGATTTATAAACGGGTAATACTGGTAGTGGCTCGCAGTATCTTTCCCGAACCATGGTGTAACGGGTTCAGCCTCAGCGAATTTCTTCGCGTAGTCAAGAAATTTATCTTCCTTACCATACATATACAGGCTCGCGGCAGCGAGTTCCATATCATCCGCGAAATTGTCTTCTTCGTAAAAGTACGGGGAACGGCATGGAGCAGTCTGCATTGCCCCGGGATACTTCAGTCCGAGTTCGAAAGCTTCAATCGCCTTTGCTGCATAAACCTCACTTTCTTCGGGGTAAAAATCTTTCATTATCAGAGCCGCCATAGAGTAAGCCGAGGAGAACTTTGCGGCAGTTGAAGCCCTGCCGTTCGCACGGCTCTTATTATCATACAAACCCTGCGGCGCTCCCGAGACAAAATAAACCGGGCGCTTCAGCCCGTTTCCGTAACTAATTGTATCTTCGCTCGGCAGTTTGAATCCGCGGTGGTCCCGGTCATCGGCAATCTGATTAAACATCAGTTCACCTCCGGGATACATTTTATTCATCCAGTCCACTCCCCATTTCGCGGCATCCACCAGGTCAGGAATACCATTCTTCCCCCTGTCCCCGTTCCACTGATGTATATCCCCAAAAGAACCCGGGAACAATTTATACGCGAGGAGCATCTGAAAAACTGAGGTGGTGCTTGTCGCAGAATACCGGAGGTAATCTGAGGCATCGTGCCATCCCCCGACAACATCAATATCCCTGCCTTCAAGTGAATCGTTATAAATTATGAACCCGTCGTGTATATGGCAGGAATCCCGCAAAAGAGGGTTATAACCGCACTGCTGCTGCCGGATATAACGCAGTAAAAAATCGGCGCTTCCGTCAAAGACATTATTATTTATGCGGAAAACGGGAGATCTTATCCCCTCCGCGGAGATATAGAACGCGCCTTCCTGCTTAAAATCTGAGAAGTCCATTCTGTATGCCCGTGTAAAATTACCATAGGAAGTAATAAGGCTTACTTTATTGAATACATTGAATTCTTTATCCGTAAGCGCGTCGTGAATCGTAAAGGATACTATCTCAGTCTCCGTTCTCGAGAGGAATAAAGCAGACTTTAAAGCTTCAGGTTTATAACCGATCAGATTTACGCGTATGTATCCGTTCTGAGATAAACCCGTGATGCTTAAAAATGCTGTAAGTAATAGAACGAGCCTCATATTTGATCCTGGTAAATGATACAGATATTATTTCTTGACCTAAAAATAGCGAAATTATTCTGTTATTCCCTGTATATTACTTTGATAAACTAGTTAACTATCACTAAATTATAGTTTAAGATTTCCAAATTTTAATTCGGCAATGAAATGAAGCTTTCTGATTTATTATCCGAAAAATATATTATCTCCAACCTGAAAAGCCGCCATAAAGAAGATGTAATTAATGAATTAATTGATCTTTTCAGGGGTGATGATAAGGTTAATGATATTGAAAAAGTCCGTGCCTCCGTTATGGACAGGGAAAAAATTATGTCCACCGGGGTAGGAAAAAATTTTGCGATCCCTCACGGAAAAACAGACGCGGTTAATGATATTATCTGCGCGTTTGGCAGAACAAACGAGCCGATTGATTACCAGTCGCTCGACTCCCAGCCAGTCCATCTCGTTTTCCTGATCGTGGGAAAAGACACTATGGTCAGCACTCATATTAAACTCCTCAGCAGGATTTCGAGAATGATGACAAAGGATGGTTTCAGGGAAAAACTTCTGAAAGAGACCACTGTAGAGGGGATTATCAAGCATTTCAGAGAAGAAGAAGCTAATTACTTTGAACTTTAAGCCTCCGGTACGAACCGGACTGAGAACGGACGAAATAGTGTAATGCCTGCGAAAAAGATACCATTGGAACCGGGAAAAAAAGAAGTTAAACCGGTAAAAAGAAAGGACATCCCGAGGCTTCCGAAAGAAGAAAAAGAGTATTTAGTTAAGTTTTATTTCCGCTATGACGAATTGCAGAAAAAGCAGTTCTATGTAATAAGCCTTGAAACGCTGAAAATATTCAGAACACTTAGCTATGGTATTTCTGTTGACGTAACTAAATCAAAAGACACTATCGATATTAAGATACTTGGTCTTAATACTAAGTCCTCTTACATAGTCCAGCCTAAGCAGGCAGCTACTGAACTCTTCTTTGAAGACCTCTATGGTAACTTTAAGGTGCTGGTTCATAAGCACGATAAGTTATTTAATTCAATCAACGCCTCTTTTAATATTTTTACTAAATCCATCTCCCTCAAAAAGGACCTTTCCAAAGCCGCTAAGACAGCAAAGAAACAGTTTTGTGTTTTTGAGGTTGATGAGAACAAATTCAGCTTTAAGGAAAATAATTAATGTATCCTGAAATTGTTAAGATCGGTCCTCTGACCGTTTACAGCTACGGCCTGATGCTGGGCATTGCATTCCTGGTGGCCAGTTATATACTTACAAAGGAGTTTGAAAGAAAAGGGCTTGATAAAAATGCCGCTACTGAAATAACTCTCTTCGCGATTATCTTTGGCGTTATCGGGAGTAAACTTTTCCATTTATTTGAAAACTGGAGCGACTTTCTCGCGGACCCGGTAACTATGGCATTTTCACCCGGAGGCTTAACTTTTTACGGCGGGCTTCTTCTCGCTATGTTCTCAATCCTCATCTATCTTCGCAGGAAGAAAATTAATTTTTTCTACGCCGCGGACGGCACTGCACCTTCACTTGCTATCGCGTACGGAATCGGGAGGATTGGATGTCACCTGGCCGGTGATGGTGATTACGGAATTCCTACATCTCTCCCCTGGGGCACTAATTATGAAAATGGGGTTGTTCCCCCTTCCGTTATGTTCCGGGACAGTGAAATTGCTGCCGGCTTTCCGAACGGGATAGTCCCTGATAACACCCCTCTGCACCCGACCCCCATATATGAATTCCTGGTGGGGCTCGCTATATTTTACTTCTTATGGTCGCTCCGTAAGAAAAATAAACCGGTGGGATATATCTTTATGCTTTATTTTATTCTTTCTGGTATAGCCCGTTTTCTGGTTGAGTTCATCAGGCTCAACCCGGATGTTCTGTTTGGTATGTCATCAGCGCAATTGATATCAATGGGACTGATTATCGCCGGTATAATCGGATTATATATGATCAGCAGGAATCCCGCAATATTCGGAGTCTATCCCTCAAAAGCACACGAAGTAAAACCAAAAAAATCGCCATGAGGTATATCACCGGACGCAAGCCTGTTCTTGAGGCGCTTAATTCACCAAAATCGCGGATCGGAAAAATATATATCCGCTACGGAATCAAAGGTGAGATCATTGATTCTATCTATGCCACCGCGAAGAAACGCGGAATAAAAGTTACGACACTCGACGCTCAGCGTTTCGACGCTGAGATTCAGCACAAAGAAAATCAGGGCGTTGCAGCGCTCATTGAAGAGACCAGGACAATCGAACTTAATTCATTAATAAACCTTCTTAAAGAGAAAAAAGACGCGCTGCTGGTGATCGCTGAAAGTATCCAGGACCCGCATAATCTCGGCGCGATTATGCGCTCTGCAGAATGCGCCGGGGCTGACGGCATTCTTATCACCAAATTCAACAGTGCTCCTTTGAATGAAACAGTATCCAAGGCATCGGCAGGAGCGATGAACCATCTTCGTATCTGCCAGATCAATAATCTTGCCCATGCGCTCGATGAACTAAAAAAGAACGGCTATTGGATTGCCGGCACTGCGGTTAACGGTGAGAACCTTTTCAAACCTAAAGATTATAATCTGAAACTTGCGGTGATCGCCGGGAATGAAGAAAAAGGTATCAGGAAACTAACTGCAGAGAACTGCGATTTTCTGCTCAATATCCCTATGAAGGGGAAAATTCAATCTTTGAATGTATCCGTGGCAACTGCCATAGTGCTGTTTGAAATAAACAGGCAGCGCGAAAATCATTTATAATTTTTATAACTAAACGGAGTTTTTTATGTCATTAAAAGAAATTATACCTGCGGTCAGGACCGAGAACATCACCTACGCCGTCAGGGATATAGTTGTACTGGCAAATGAAGTGGCTAAATCAGGGAAAGAAATGCTGTACCTGAATATTGGCGACCCAAATCTTTACGATTTTGAACCGCCGAAACACCTTCTCGACGCCACTTTCAAGGCGATGCTTGAAAATAAAAACGGTTATGCCCCCTCATCAGGAATTAAACCGGCTGTCGAAGCCATTGAAAAAGAAGCCGGACGCAAAGGAATTAAAAATATCCAGGATATCTTCGTCACAACCGGCGCAAGCGAAGCAATTGATATATGCCTCACCGCGCTTGTAAATGACGGAGAGAACGTTCTGACTCCGACCCCCGGTTATCCCCTTTATACCGCGATCGCCAGTAAACTCCAGATGATGGAGAACCCGTATTATCTGGATGAATCAAATAACTGGCAGCCGGATATCGATGACATTAAGAAGAAGATCAACAGCAAAACAAAGGCGATTGTTCTTATTAATCCTAATAATCCTACCGGTTCGCTTTACAGCACGGAAGTACTCCACCAGATAATTGAACTGGCCGCTGAACATAACCTGGTAATTTTTGCCGATGAGATTTACGATAAACTGTTATTCGACGGGAAAAAGCACGTTTCTATCGCTTCCCTTAACGATCAGGTGCCGTGCGTAACTTTTGGAGGACTCTCCAAGAATTATTTTGTACCGGGTTTCAGGATCGGATGGGGTATCATAAGCGGAAAAAAAGAATTCCTGAAAGAATACGTTGAGGCAATAAATAAAATTCTGCGCGCGCGCCTCTCAGCAAATCATCCTGAACAGTTTGGCATCGCTCCCGCTCTGGAAATGGACCACTCACATCTTACCGAGGCAATGAAAAAACTCACCGTAAGGCGTGACCTGACCGTGAATATGCTGAACTCAATACCGGGCATTACCTGCGTGAAACCGGAAGGAGCCTTCTACGCGTTTCCGCGTATCCATATGGATAAACCGGATAGCGAATTTGTATCTGGAATCATCCGTGAGTATGGCGTGGTTATAGTCCCCGGCAGCGGCTTTGGCCAGGTCCCGGGAACACAGCACTTCAGAGTAGTATTCCTTCCAAATGAGACTATATTGAAAAAAGCGTATGAAAATATCGCAACCTATTTAAAGAAGTTTGTCGGGAATTAAAATTTCTTTTACAAGGGCGCTGCAAGATTTTTTGCAACGCCCTTTTTTATTTTTCTGACCTCAGCTGCCCTGTAAAAAACTTAATATCAGCAGCCCATAAAAAAAAGAGGCCCCGAAAGGCCTCAAGAATAGATCTGAAAGCGTCTGCTTTTTAACAATCATAGTAGAGATTAAACTCGTACGGGTGCGGCTGCAGTGCCATAGGTTTAATTTCTTTCTCAGTTTTATACGCTATCCATGTCTCAATTACATCTTCGGTGAAAACATCACCTTTAAGAAGATATTCGTGATCATCAGCCAGAGCTTTCAACGCATCGCCAAGGCTGCCGGGAGTCGAAGGAACATTCTTAAGCTCTTCGGGAGCCATATCATAAATGTCTTTATCAAGAGGATCACCCGGATCAATACGATTAATAATTCCGTCTAATCCCGCCATCAGAATCGCAGAAAATCCGAGATAAGGATTTGAGGAAGGATCCGGACACCTGAACTCAACCCTCTTTGCTTTCGGGCTCGCCGAGTACATCGGGATCCTGATTGAAGCGCTGCGGTTCCTCTGTGAGTAAGCAAGATTCACGGGAGCTTCGAATCCGGGGACAAGCCTTTTGTAGGAATTCGTCGTCGGATTAGTGAAAGCAAGAATTGATGGTGCGTGTTTCAGCAATCCGCCGATAAAATAGAGCGCCATTTCGCTCAGTCCGGCATAACCATTCCCTGCGAACAACGGCTTTCCGTCTTTCCATAAACTTGTGTGAACGTGCATACCGCTTCCGTTATCGCCGTATATTGGCTTTGGCATATAGGTAACGGTTCTGTTATTCTTCTTTGCGGTGTTCTTCACGATGTACTTGAAGAGCAGCAGCTGGTCTGCGGCTTTAAGCATTGGAGCGAATCTCAAATCAATTTCACACTGTCCGCCGGAGGCAACTTCATGGTGCTGTGCTTCAACGTGGATGCCGCACTTGATCAAATTCTGCACCATTTCATTACGGAGGTCCATAAGAGAATCTGTGGGAGGAACAGGAAAATACCCTTCCTTGTACCGTGGTTTATATCCAAGATTTGGATTCTCTTCCCTGCCGCTGTTCCAGCGGCCTTCAACTGAGTCAACAAAATAAAAACTGCTGTTCTGCGATGAATCAAAACGGACATCGTCAAAGACAAAAAATTCCGCTTCCGGGCCGTAGTATACAGTGTCCGCAAGCCCGGTCGATTTCATATAAGCTTCTGCTTTCTGGGCGATATTGCGGGGGCAGCGTGAATACTTCTCCTTTGTAGCCGGCTCGTATACGTCACAGATCAGACTCAGTGTAGGCGCAGCGATAAACGGATCAACGAAAGTTGTGTCCGGATCCGGAATGATAAGCATATCGCTTTCGTGGATCGCTTTCCAGCCTCTTATTGATGAACCGTCAAAACCAAAACCGTTATCGAATGATGAAGCGTCGAATTCGCTCGCGGGTACAGTGAAATGCTGCCACTGCCCGGGGAAGTCCATAAACTTCATATCGATGAACTCGATTTTGTTTTCTTTGATAAATTTAAGAACACTCTCAATTGAAGAATTGTTTTTTGCCATAAGATTCCTTTTATTTAATTATTTGTTGATTGGTTTCTAATTCAATTTTTGTACTTTCCTTTGCCGATGAGAGCACGAAGTAGGTATGCGTGGATTTTACTCCCGGCCAGGTCTGAATCTCTGCCAGAAGCCGCTCCAGGGACTGTGTGTTTTTCACTATAGCTTTTATCAGGTGGGATCCCTCTCCCAGGATTGCATGGCACTCCAGGATATTAGCATTCTTCTCCGCGTTTTGGATCAGGGATTTATAATGTTTCGAAGATTCGCTTGAAACCATTATAAAAGCCATTATGTCAAAACCGAACCTGTGTCTGTCAACCCTGGCGTAGTAGCCGGTAATAACTTCCTTCTCCTCAAGCCTGTGAAGCCGCTCACTGATCGCGGGTACCGACATCCCGACAAGTTCAGCTAATTCACTCCTCGTTATTCTGCCGTTTTCCTGAACCTTGTTCAGAATTACTAAATCAAGATTATCAAGCATAAAATCCTAATAAATTAAAGTAATTTTTAATAATAGGCTAAATATAATAGGTAATTATCCAATTATGCAAGAATATTTTCATAATTTTAAAATATTTCTTGTACTTATTGATAAATGCCTAAAAATTTTAAGAGTTTATCCTATTTATATAAATATATTTTGCTATTTGTTGAAGTTTTCCTTTTATTGCATGAGCTCTCGTCAGATCCCATTGCGGGATAGTCAGATATTCTTCCCCCTCCTGACAGAGTACGATTCCTAATTAGTAATTCTTAATTTTTAATTTTTTTCTCTGTCTCAAAATGATATTTACTTTTATCTCTTATTTTTATACATTAATTAGTTAATTTTTTTATTTATAATCCGGAAGCACCAGATCGACGCATCGTTGATGATCACCGATCAGAAGAAGTTTATAACAGGACACTCTCACTTAGCTGAGACTGTAAAGTGGCTTGATGCGATAATTTTCTCATCGAATCCCGATGGCTCGGAATACTATTTTATTACCGAAGCAGTTGAAAAAATAATCGGAATCACTCCGGATATGATAATTCAAAATCCGAAGGTTCTTCTTGGTTTCCTTCTCCCTGAATACGTCACGCTTTTCCGGGATTTTGTCGCGGAAGTAAGGAAGGGAAATAATAAAAGTATTGAATATAAAATTATAAATGCCCGTAACGAGGAGGTTTTTCTTCGCCACTCAGCTTACCCTATTTTCTCTGAAGACAGACTGGTGAGAGTTGACGGTATTATTTATGATATTACTCGTGAAAAAACCAATAGCCTCTTACTCCAGAAATCGGAAGAACGTTTCAGAACTCTTTTTGAAACCGCTGAGGACCTTATCTTTATGCTGAATTCCGCCGGTAATTTTATAATGATTAATACTAACGGAGCTCTTTCGCTCGAGTACTCCCCGAATGAATTGCTCGGAAGGCACTTCCTTGAACTTGTCGATAATAAGTCAAAGCCTGAAATCGCGAAATCATTTCAGAAGATCCTGAGGACAAATAAAATCGAAACTTTCGAAGCAGAGCTTGTTACTAAATACGCGAAAAATATTTTCTTTGAAATAAACGCAACTTCAACTAAGGAGAACGGCGTTATTGACAGTGTACTGGCAATTGGAAGGAACATTACATCCAGGATCCGTGACCGGGAAAAGTATAAAGAGTTATACAACAAACTTATTGAGGCGAACCGTATCATTTCGATTGAGAGAGACAGGGCGAAACAAAAGATATCAGTACTCGAAGAACTAAACCGCCTCAAAAACGAATTCGTTTCAAATGTTTCTCACGAACTCCGCACCCCCCTGGCTTCTATCATCGGGTTCTCGGAGACGATACACGCGGACCAGAACCTTCCTGAGGAAATGAGAATTGAGTTTAACAGCATCATACTTGATGAAGCTAAGCGCCTCTCAAGACTTATTAATAATGTGCTGGAAATTTCGCAGATTGAAGACGGAGCGATAGACCTCCAAAAGTCTCAATTCAACGTCGTAGAATCGCTGAAATCTATTATTGATGCCTCAATTCCGAAGTCCGATGAAAAAGAAATTACTCTTTCCATAAACATTGCCGATGAAGAGATAGCTATATTCGCGGACAGGGAAAGAATAGAACAGTCCATTGAGAATGTGATAAGTAACGCGATTAAGTTTACTCCTCCTAAAGGCAGGGTTACTATCCTCGCGAAAAAACTATTTAAAGAATTCGAATTGATTATCTCGGATACAGGCATAGGGATACCAAAAAAAGATCTGCCTTATGTATTTCAAAAGTTTTATAAAGTAAGCCGGCCCGGAGATCACACACCGGGTACCGGACTCGGACTTGTCTTTGTGAAGAACATTATAGACCTTCACAAGGGACTTATAACAGTTCAAAGTGAAGAAGGCAAAGGAACTACCGTAGTTATTAAACTGCCTCTTAAAAATAAATAAAGGATAAGTGTGGCAAAATTAGTTTTTATTGTAGATGATGAAGTTGCGATATCAAGACTGCTCTCATTCTGGGTGAAGGACAAGTGGCACTATGATATTGAAGTATTCGACCGCGGAGAAAAAATGCTCGCAAGGTTAAGTCAAAAACCCGATCTGATCCTTCTCGATATTATGCTGCCGGGAATGGACGGTGTTGAAATCCTTAAGAAGGTTAAACAGCACGACCCTGATCTTCCCGTCGTAATGCTCTCCGCGCAGGGCAGGATTGATGTTGCCCTCGAGGCAATCCGCATTGGCGCGTTTGACTATTTCCCGAAACCAATTGATACCCAGCGCCTTGAATCAACTATTAAAAACGCGATCAGGAACTACGACCTCACCCGCGAACTGAGTTTATTAAAAGAACACAATAAAGCCAGTTACAGTTTCGAGAATATCGTTTCCGCGGATGGGAGAATGCAGGATGTGTTCAGGCTTGTTACAAAAGTACTGAACAACGATATTACAGTTCTTATCTATGGTGAAAGCGGAACCGGAAAAGAACTTATTGCCCGCGCGATCCACTATAGCGGGCACCGGAAGGATAAACCGTTTATAGTTGTTAACTGTGCTTCCATTCCAAGGGAACTGCTTGAGAGTGAGTTATTCGGACACGAAAAAGGTTCCTTTACCGGCGCGTATCAGCGAAAACTGGGGAAATTTGAGGTTGCTAATGAGGGATCAATATTCCTCGATGAAGTGGGGGAAATGGAAATGAGCTTGCAGGCAAAACTTCTTAGGGTGATTCAGCAGCGTGAGTTTGAAAGAGTCGGAGGAAACGAACTTATTACAACCAACGTCAGAATTATTTCGGCTACGAATCGCGACCTTGCCAAGGCGGTCGAAAGCCGCGAGTTCAGGGAAGACCTTTATTACCGTCTTAACTCTTTCCCGATTCACGTTCCCCCGCTGCGTCAGAGAAGGGCCGATATTCTAACACTGGCAGACCACTTCCTGAAGACCGCATGCGTTAAAACAAATAAGAACGTTAAAGGTTTCACGAAAAAAGCGCTGAAACTGATGTATGAGTACGACTGGCCGGGCAACGTACGCGAAGTGGAAAATACTATAGAAAGATGCGTGATTATCACTGACAGGGACTTTATTGATATTGATGACTTCCCCGCTCACATGCAGCATTCCGGGGAATCAAAGAAATTTGATGAAACAGCTCCTTTCTTTTCATATGAGAATGTGATTCCTTTTGAAAAAATAAAAGAGGAAGCGATCCGGCATGCACTGAAATTTACGCGCGGGAATATTATGGACGCGGCCAATAAGTTGCAGTTAGGCAGAGCAACTCTCTACCGCCTCATTGAGAAGTATTCCATCAATACAAAAGATTATGAAACAAACAATTAAGGATTAATATGGACTTTATTAAAGAGAACTACGGTGATATTGCCATTCAGACTGTCAATCTCACAAGAGCCACGCTGAAGGAAGCAGAAGAATTTAAAAAAATTCTAACTGCTGATATCGACTCCGGAACCCGTAAACTCGTGGTTGATCTTTCTGAATGCGAGTTTATTGACTCTACTTTCCTCGGCGCGCTCGTGGTAAGCCTGAAAAAAATCACTTCAATGGGCGGAGACCTTCGTCTGGTCGGATTTCAGCCGGCTGTTCATTCAATGTTTGAACTTACAAGAATGTATAGAGTGTTTGAAGCTTACCCTACAAAGCTTGAAGCAGTTGAAAGCTTTAAATTTAAATCTGCCCGGCAGTAAATAAGAACCCAATCATCAGATGATACCGGAAAATCAAAAAGTAATTCTCCTGATTGACGACGATCTGACCGTCAGGAAGCTCTTAACCTTCCATCTCCAGAAGAAGGAATATAAAGTGCTGGAAGCAGTAAACGCGGACGAAGGCTACAAACACCTAAAGAGTGCTCACGTTGACCTTGTTCTCTGCGATGTAAGCATGGAAGGAATGGACGGTTTCAGTTTTTGCAAAATGGTCCGTCAGGACGAAAATTACAGGGTGCTTCCATTCATATTCGTTACCGCTAAATCAAGCCTGGAAGATAAACAGGAAGCGCTTGATGTGGGCGGTGATGATATTGTCACAAAACCTTTTGATGTTCTGGAACTCATGATGAAGATCCAAGCGCTGATCAGGCGTGCTGATATATACAAAGCTTATACAGTAAAAAAATCCCTTGAACAGAGTACGTCTCCCGAGGCCGCAAGAATACTCCTCATCGACGATGATAATTCGCTCGCCCGCCTTTTTCAGTATAACCTTACTAAAGCGGGATTTGAATGCAAAACCGCCAATAGCGCAAGTGATGGTTTTACCCTTGCGAAATCGTACCTGCCCGACATAATTATTTCCGATATAATGATGCCCCAGATAGACGGATTCCAGTTCCGGAAAATGGTAATGGAAGATCCCGACCTTAAAAATATTCCGTTTATTTTTCTCACATCCAAGGGAGGCGAGGATGATATTCTTGAGGGTTACGATCTCGGTGTAGCTGATTATGTACTGAAGACTGCAGGCCCGCGTGTGGTTGTGGCAAAGGTATCAGCCATTATTAAGAGCCTCGGAAAAGAACGCCAGAAAGTTGTATCAGAACTTCATCGTGCCGCGGATACTCTCAGAGTAAAGGTAGTACCCGAATCATTCCCCTCTTTTGAACATTATTCCATAAAGCATTGGCATATGCCTTATAAAGGTGTTCCGGGCGGAGATTTTATAGATTATTTTAACCTGGGGAAGGATTCCCTGGCTATTATACTTGGTGATGTTATGGGGAAAAAATGGGGCGCCTGGTACTTCGCGATCGCTTACGCGGGGTATGTCCGCAGCGCGATACGTCTTGTATTAGAAAACTCTGCAAATTATTCCCCTCACGAAATTCTGGACAAAGTTAACAGGTCTGTTTACCAGGACGCAAAGATTTCGGAGGTATTTGCAACTCTTTCGATAATTATTATTAACAATAAAACTAACGTTCTCCAGTATTCCGGCGCCGGAGATCTTCCGCTTATATATAAAAACATTTCGACAGGAGAAACTAAACTTCTCACTTCAAAGGGTATGCTTTTAGGTTTCACGGCCGAAGGATTTTTTGAAGATTTGACGGTTCAGATGAATCCGGGGGATATTATAGCGCTCTTCTCGGATGGTATAATTGAATCACGTAATCCGCAGGGAGTTGCATTAGGCACGGACAGTCTCGCCAAGCTGGTTGACAGCATTCCGCGCTACATTGATCCTCACGAATTCCTGAAGATAAAACTAACGGAATTTACTGCAAATAAATTTGAGGATGATATCAGCCTTATCACAATTAAGGCTAACGGCTGATCTCAGTATAAGAAAACGTGCGACTGGTATCCGCTCAGTTCGATGTATAAACCCTGGCGGAGAATTTCTTCGGACGATCTGATATAAAGTTTATTGTTCATCAGGTCATTCAATTCAATGTTCTCATCACAATCATCAACGTTTATTTTCAGCCTGCACTGCGCTGCGGACCCGGAATAATTAACGCATACCACCGCGCGTTCTCCGTCAAGTATCCACTGATAGGCAATGATGTTCGCATAGGTATCGTTATTATGCCACGCCGGCAGTGCTTCGAGGACGGTAAAAACTCCATCGTGAAATATCTGCCTATTCGCAATCTTTAGTATCTTATGATACCCTTCCCTGATGAAAGAAACAACATTCTCCTTTGGCTCCCTGACCAGTTGCACAGGCAATTTCGTTTTCTTTCCGGAAAATTGTCCTTCAAAATATAGCTTCATCCCGGGTATTGTTGACATAAGCAGTGCTGCCGGGAGGACTTTCTCCCTTCCCAGTGAAATTACAGAGCGTTCCTCATCGTGATTCTCGATAAACCTCACCGATTTTTGCTGGTAATCAGCATCCGCTTTCAGGTGATCCCTTATGGATCTGGGTGTCCCGTCTTTCAGCCGGTCGAGAAGTTTTTTATCATAAGTATAATCAAAACCGAGTTGCTGAAGGTCCCACTCCAGGTCCCAGTAAGATTCGGCAATAAAAAGAAAAGCCGGAAAATCCTTTTTAACTTCACTGATAGCTTCCGCCCAGAATTCTTTTTCCGGTTTCTGAAATAGTTTTTCATCTATCACACCCCTCCAGGTATTGTGAAAAACATTATTCAGGGACAGCATCGCCATATCACATCTCACGCCGTCACAATATTGCGCGATCCCTTTTATTCTGTCAATCATAAATGCCCTTGCGGCAGGATTAAAATAATTAACCTGGATCGTGTCAGTCCAGCCGGGGAAGAACGGGTCTCTTCCGTGTGCGAAGTAACGGTCAGAAAAAAAAGAAGGTTTGAAAAATGTATGCTGATCTTTAAGGTATGTCCCCTCGTCAACTTCAAGAAAAAACTCCGGATGCTGGCCTATCAGTTCGGAGCCGGCGCTGAAGTGGTTCGGGATGAAATCAAGTATCAGTTTCATACCGAGTGAATTCAACTTTTTACGAAGTGTTATAAGTTCACCGGCATTGCATATCTCGGCATTAAATTCATAGTCACAGATCGAGTAGGGTGAGCCGGCTACATCTTCTTTTACCCAGTCCTTCAGTGCCCTGTTATAAGACTGTATAAGTCCTTCTTCAAAACAACATTCTTCCACTATTCCGGGACAGGTTCTCCATACCCCCATCAGCCAGACAATGTTAATTCCCAGTACCTGTAATTCGAGCCAGTAGTCCTCGGGAATTTTCTCAATACTTTCTTTAGTAAAACCATCACTTAAACCACGGAGAAAGGACCGGAGGTTTAGTTCAAAAAGATGGGGATGAATTCTCAAATCGATCCAGTCTGATTACTTTATTAAATACACGAAATTATATAATCTAATTCTTTTAATGTGTTTTTATTCAGGTGCAGCCTTAAAACTCTTCTTTCTTTCTGAAGAAGTGCCTTCATATCGCCCTGTGCCTGTGCCGTGACTAATACACCGAAAGTATAGTTTTGTCCCGGTACGTCAATATCTTCTTTGATTGAATCGGTAATTTGAATGAACAATCCGTTATTGGGCCCGCCCTTATGCAACTGCCCCGTCGAGTGAAGGAATCTGGGTCCGTAACCGCTTGTGGTGGTAACGCTGTATTTTTCAAGCACTTTCGTCCTTAACTCACGCAACTTGGCTTCTATTCGGTCATCATAAGGTAAAAATGCCATTAGTGATACAAAATCACCGGATTTAATCGATGCGAAGAAACGGCTAAATGTCACTGCAAGGTTCTTCGTGTCTCCCGTTCCAAAAACAGAAATTCCGGATTCTTCAAAATCGGGTTTCTCAGAGGGAAGGGAGCCTGTGTTTTTGTAGGTCGCGAGGCTCTGGTTAGCCAGGGTCTTAGCAAGCTGCACATTCGGCTGATCGAAAGGATTAATCTTTAGTATAATTCCCGACACTGCTGTCGCGAACTCCCATCGGAAAAATTCCTCTGCAAGACCGTAAGCGTCTTTCATCTTGATTTCAATAACCGGAAAACCGCTGGATTTTAGTTCTGCCACTCTTTCATCGAGAGATTCATTATCATCTTCATCATTACGCAGGTAAACAAAAATACGATCGCTGCCGTATTTGTTGAGATTTGTGAAAGCCTCATCAGTCACGGGCAGGATTCCTTTATCTTCCTTTCCTGTACTCTCTGCTATAAGTTGTTCAGCCCATTGCGGGAATGATTCGATGGAACGAGACGCGATGAAAGTCAGTTTATCGATACCGGTATTCGCCGCTTCACCTAACAGGGTCCCAAGATACAGACCCGGATTATTTTCATCAATAAAAGAGGGGCTGCAGGTATCAGCCAGGT
This sequence comes from Ignavibacteriaceae bacterium, assembly GCA_013360295.1. GTDB lineage: Bacteria > Bacteroidota > Ignavibacteria > Ignavibacteriales > Ignavibacteriaceae > JABWCL01. The sequence continues at coordinate 116,908 of JABWCL010000004.1, forward strand.
TATTCGCATTGGCAAGAAATATATTAAGGTCCATTCCGATCATTGCAGCAGGTACCAGCCCGTATTCTGATAGGGCTGAGAACCTTCCGCCGACTTCAGCCGGTGTATTGAATATCTTCCTGAATCCCTTTTCAATAGCCAGTTTTTCAAGGCTGGAACCCGGGTCAGTCAGGACAACCATCTGAAGGCCAGGCAGGGGGAGAAAATTAGCAAGAGCCTCATAAATGGTGTAATAAAATGACATTGTCTCCGCAGTCCCCCCTGACTTGCTGGCGACTACAAAGAGTGTTTTATTCAGATCCTCGTGCTCCAGGACTTTTTTAACTACTGCAGGGTGTGTGGAATCGAGAATACTAAGTGCCGGATATCCTTTTTCAGAACCGTATGTTTTCGCGAAAACCTCGGGGGCGAGGCTGCTCCCCCCCATTCCGAGGACTATGACATACTCATAATCGCTTTTGAGTTCATCTGCAAAATCCCGGAATTCCTTTATTCTTTTTATATTTTCTGAGGGAAGTGTAAGCCAGCCTAAACGGTTTGATAATTCTATATCTTCTGAGGGATTTTCTTTCCATAATTTGGGATCCTTTTTCCAGATCCTTTCAACAGTATTAGTATTTTTTAAATTTGCTATACTCTCGGATACTCTCTTCTTAAGTTCATCCGGTAATGAGTAATTAACAATATTCATCTATGAACCTTATAATCGTGTAATAATAACAGCTTAAACATAAGTAAAAATCAATAGATTAAATAGGCAAACCGAAAATTATAATATTTTGATAATTATTACTTTTTGAATAAATTAACTATAAATACAACTATTCAGATTAACCATAATGAAACTCGCTACACTTTGTTATATTAAAAATCCGGCGGATAAATCCACCCTTATGCTGCACAGAATTAAAAAAGAGAATGATATGCATAAAGATAAATGGAACGGTCTGGGAGGGAAACTCCATGCCGGTGAGTCCCCGGAAGAATGTGTTATCAGGGAAATAGAGGAAGAATCGGGACTGAGGATAAAATCACCGGAACTGCGGGGGTTTATTACTTTTCCCGCGTTCGATGGTTTCGATGACTGGTATGTTTTCGTTTTTACAGCCATTGACTACTCAGGTATCCTGATTGACTCCCCCGAAGGAAACCTCGAGTGGGTACCTGATAAAGAATTATACAACCTTCCTCTTTGGGACGGTGATAAAATTTTCTTCAAATGGATCGAAGAAAAGAAATTCTTCAGTGCGAAATTTAATTATAACAACGGCCGGCTCATAGACTACACCGTTTCTTTTTATTAAATATTGATCTCTTATCTTAGAGTTTCATTATTTGTAAACCAGTCGGCAATAATTTATCCGTCATCTCCAAACCACCCACTGAATTTTGATAATCATTAATACGTGAAAAATATTGAGGCAGATAATTTCCAAAAGCCCCAACCATTTTTAATTTTTAACTTTTAACTCTTAACTTAAAGTATTTCTTAATTCATAATTCTTAATTTTTAATTTTCAAGAGTATTCCTGTATCTCTTTCTCCAGTTGCTGTTTGGTATAAATATCGCAGTACAATCCGCCGAGCGCAAGAAGTTCCTCGTGCGTTCCCTCTTCCGCGATCTTCCCTTTATCAAGTACGATAATTTTATCACACTCTTTCACTGTAGAAACACGATGACTGATAATAATTGACGTTCTCCCCTTCATATAACCGCGGAGATTTATCAGTATCTCTTCTTCAGTATGAGTATCAACCGCGGAAAATGAATCATCAAGAATCAGTATTGACGGATCCTTGATCAGAGCCCGCGCGATTGATGCTCTCTGTTTCTGACCGCCCGAAAGGGTAATCCCTCTTTCACCAACTACCGTATTATACTTCTCAGGAAACTCTACCACATCACGGTCAAACATTGCAATCGCCGAGGCATTAAGCATTCTCTCCTCATCTGCTGACCGCAGGCCGTAACATAAATTATTCTTTATTGTATCTGAAAAAAGAAATGTTTCCTGAGGTACATACCCTATGGCCGTTCTCAGCACACTCAGCGGTACTGATTTAATTCCCTTTCCGCCGACTGTAATTACTCCGCTGCTGACATCGTGCAATCTCGGGAGAAGATTTACCAGCGTGCTTTTCCCGCACCCCGTACTTCCCATTATCGCGACAGCAGCACCCTCTTTTATTTCAAGATTAATGTTATCAAGAACAACTGGCAGATTTTCACCGTAACGAAAAGTAACGTTCTTGAAAATGATGTCACCGCCGGCTGTTTTAATGGAATGGTCTGTATTGCCGTCATCAGTTATTTCATACTTCTCACCGAATATTTTATTCAGCCGCTTCATGCTCGCTTCTCCCTGTTGTATGATATTGATAACCCAGCCAAAAGCAATCATTGGCCATATCAGAATGCCCAGATAGATCACTAAGGCAGTCACATCACCCAAAAGGAGTTCCCCGTTAATTACCTTCAAGCCTCCTATCCATATAACGATAACTATAGACGTACCGGTAAGAAGAAAAAGCATTGGCTGGAAAAAGGCCTGTATCTTTACCAGGCTCATATTCTTCCTGAGGAAATCCCTGCTCATGCCGGCAAAATCCTTTATTTCCCATTCCTCTCTGGCGTATGATTTTATCACCCTGATCCCTGAGAAGTTTTCCTGCACCTTTGTGGTCAATTCTGAAAACTTTTCCTGAATCGCCGTAAACCTGGCGTGAATCTTTTTCCCGACAAAATACACCGCGACAGATAACAAGGGTAATGGTATCAGAGAGTATAGAGTAAGAGAAGGGCTGATAGTGATCATAATTGAGACTACTATAACCAGCCGCAGAAAAGTGTCTATTGAATACATAACGGCAGGACCAATAAACATTCTCACGGCATTCATATCGTTTGTGGCGTGCGCCATAATATTACCGGTTGAGTTCTGCTGAAAAAACTTCATCGGCAATCTTTGTATATGCGCCCAGAAGTCCCCGCGCAGATCATATTCTATTTCTCTTGAAACTACAATTATTGTCTGACGGATGTAAAAGCGGAAGATACCAGATATTAAAGAAGTCCCCACGATAAGGAGCGCGTAATCAATCAGGCGGTCGAGGTGCACATTCTGCTGAAGTGTATTTATTGAATCCTTGATAAGGATCGGGATATATACCATACCTGCATTCGAGAAGAGAATGAACAGCAGTCCGGCAAGAAGTTTATTCCTGTACCTCGCGAAATATTTTTTTAACGTAAACAGATTCTTCATATCAAATTCATCTTATATCAATTACGAAAACCGGCAGGTATTCCTCTGCCGGTTCAATTCAAGTCGAAGCGTAAAATTATATATCAGTCGATAATACTGAAACCGGTGTACTTCTGAAGCGCCTTGGGGACGATTATTTTTCCTTCAGGTGTCTGGTTGGTTTCAAGCAGCGAAACCATCAGACGGCTGGTGGCAAGCCCTGAACCATTAAGAGTATGCAGGAATTCGGTTTTTTTGTTATCCTCTCTCCTGTATTTTATATTAGCCCTCCTGGCCTGGAAATTCTCAAAATTACTGCAGGAGGAGATCTCCAGCCACTTTTGTTCAGCGGGAGACCAGGCTTCTATGTCATAACATTTTGCAGCCGAAAAACTAAGGTCGCCGGTGCAAAGCATTAAAACCCTGTATGGTATCTGAAGTTCTTTAAGGATATCCTCAGCGTCATTAACTAATTTTTCAAGTTCGTCATACGAGATTTCCGGTTTAACGAATTTCACCATCTCAACTTTATTAAACTGGTGCACCCGGAGGAATCCTTTGGATTCTTTCCCGTATGATCCCGCTTCCCGTCTGAAACAGGCGGAGTAGCCCACGTACTTAATAGGTAATTCTTTCTCAGCGACTATTTCATCACGGTAGATATTTGTGATAGGAACCTCTGCGGTCGGGATAGGATACAATCCGTCTTTCTCAATCGCGTACATATCATCTTCCATTTTCGGGATCTGTCCCGTTCCTTTCATCGAATCCCTGTTAACAAGGAATGGCGGGAAAATTTCAGAATAGCCGTGATTCGCCAGGTGATAATCGAGCATAAAATTGATCAGCGCTCTCTCCAGAGTCGCGCCCTTGCCCTTATACAGCGGGAAACCAGAGCCCGAAAGTTTAGTGCCGCGCTCAAAATCAAGAATATTTAATTTCTTGCCTATGGTTGTATGATCGAGCACCGGTTCGGTATTTTCAAAACTGAATCCTTCCGGCAGCCATCTCCGCACTTCCACATTATCTTCGGCTGAAGAACCTAAAGGAACAGACTGATGTGGCAGATTCGGGATGTACATTAATATACCGTCGAGTTCAGCGTCCAGTTCCCGGAGGCGGGAATCATTTTCGGATATTTTCTCGCCTATCGCCTTGACTTCAGCCATTAATGCGGCGGCATCTCCTCCGGCTTTCTTTACTTTCCCTACCTCCTGCGAACCAGCGTTTCTTTTCGCTTTTAGTTCGTCGGTTTCAAATACAAGTTTCCTTCTTTCTTCATCCAGTTTCAGTATTTCATCTACCCTGGATGGCTCTTTCTTGCTTTCAATTCCCTTTTTTACCAGTTCGGGATTTTCCCGGATAAGCTTTATATCAAGCATTTTAATTCTTTCTGTTTACTTTACTACAATATTTAATATTTTGTTTCTGACAAAGATCTCTTTAACAATTTGCTTCCCTTCAAGAAACTTCCTGACTCTTTCATCACTTTTAGAGACAGCTTTAATTTCATCTTCGGGAGCCTCCACACCGAATGGAATAGTAGCCCTTAGTTTACCATTCACCTGTATGGCATAGTTTACGCTGTCCTCAGCAAGCGCGCTTTCATCGGCTGAATACCACACCGGCGAGGCAAATATCGAACTCCCCGCTCCGAGAAGGCTTCTTAACTCTTCACCAAAATGAGGCGCTAAAGGAGCCATCATAACAGCGAATCTTTCCAGGTAAAAAAGCCTCAGTTCATCACTGCAGTTATCAAACTGTTTCTGCGCTTCATTCATAAGTTCCATAAGCGCGGCAATAGCAGTATTGAACCTGAAGTGTTCCAGTTCAGTCTCATATTTATGTATTGTCTGGTTCAGTTTCCGGTAGAGGATTTTCCCGGAATCATTCAAAGTTGTTATGTCATATTTTTCAGCAGATTTAACTTTTTCCGCAAGGCCTTTATAAGTGTTAAATAGTTCATAGACTCTGCCGATAAACCTGTCAACGCCAGTGATACCCTTATCACTCCAGTCCCCTCCCTGTTCATACGGACCCATAAACATCAGATACATTCTAAAAACATCCGCGCCGTGTCGCTCAATGAAGGAGTCAGGATTGACCACATTATTTCTGGATTTCGACATCTTCGCGCCCTGGTTCGTTATAGTTCCCTGGTGGATCAGGTGCTGGAACGGTTCGTCTGATTTAGTCAGACCGATGTCACGTAAAAATTTATGGATAAAGCGTGAATAGAGTAAGTGCATCGTCGCGTGCTCTGCTCCTCCGACGTACATATCCACAGGAACCCAACTATCAGTCTTTGAAGTGTCAAAGATACCATCCGCAAAACCCGGGTTAAGATACCTGAAATAGTACCAGGAAGAGTCAACAAATGTATCCATCGTATCGGCATCCCTCTTCCCCTCACCGCCGCAGTTCGGGCACTTAACATTAATAAAATTCTGGTTACTCAGTAAGGGCGATTCACCTGTGGGGCGGAATTCGACCTCATACGGCAATTCAACCGGCAGATCTTCTTCCGGCACGGGAACTTCTCCGCACGATGGGCAGTGGATCACCGGTATTGGTGTACCCCAGTAGCGCTGTCTGGAAATGAGCCAGTCACGTAACCTGTAATTAATCTTGCCGCGTCCGCTGCCTGTTTGCTCCAGGTATGCGGTTATTTTAATTTTGAAATCTTCCGAATCAAGCCCGTTAAAACCACCGGAATTAATTGCTATCCCTTTTTCTGTATATGCTTCGGTCAGTTCCGCATCGACATCCGTTCCGGGCTGCAGAATAACCTTTTTTATGGAGAGCCCAAACTTCTTAGCGAACTCAAAATCCCTCTCATCGTGCGCGGGCACTGCCATAACACACCCGGTACCGTAGGTCAGGAGTGCATAATCGGCAATCCACACGGGTACCTTTTCTCCATTAACCGGATTAATTGCAAACGCGCCGGTTGGTACGCCGGTTTTTTCCTTTACCGTGGAGGTTCTTTCAATCTCAGTTAATGACTTTACTGAGTCCCGATAGGCATTAACAGTTTCCTTGTTTTCTTTTGTGGTAATCTTATCAACCAGCGGATGTTCGGGGGCAAGTACAACATATGTCACGCCGAATAATGTATCCGGCCGTGTGGTGAAAACAGAAATTTTTTCATCGCTCCCTTCGACATTAAAATCAACCTCAGCGCCGGTACTCTTACCGATCCAGTTCTTCTGCATCAGTTTTGTTTTCTCCGGCCACTGGATAGTATCCAGACCCTGGAGCAGCTCCTCAGAATACTCAGTAATCTTAAAAAACCACTGTGTCAGGCTTTTCTGTATTACTTCAGAACCGCACCTTTCGCAGCTTCCGTCATTCAGCACCTGCTCATTAGCAAGAACCGTCTGACAGGATGTACACCAGTTGACAGGGGCGTTTTTACGGTAGGCAAGCCCTTTTTCGTAAAGTTTTAAGAAGAGCCACTGATTCCATTTATAGTACCCGGGATCACAGGTCATTAACTCAGCGTCCCAGTCGTACATACATCCTATCCTTTTCAGCTGTACCCGGATATCCTCGATGTTCTTCATCGTGCTGTCGTGCGGATGAATGCCGGTTTTGATCGCGTAGTTTTCTGCGGGCAAACCAAAAGCATCATAGCCCATCGGCTCAAAAACATTATAGCCCCGCAGCTTTTTATACCTTGCCCAGGTGTCAACCGGACCGTAGTTATACCAGTGACCGCAGTGCAGTTTTGCTCCTGATGGGTAAATAAACATTACAAGTGTATAAAGCTTGTTCTCCTTCGCATTATAATCGCATTTGTTGACACTGTTATCTTCCCAGTACTTTTGCCATTTTGCTTCAATTTCGGTGGCAGGATATCTCATTTTAAATCGCTATTCCATTTGAAAAAATTAATCTTAAAGATATGAAAAAAGGGGGTAATTTTTAGCACATTTCGGCAAGAACTGATTCAGTAGCAATGAGCCGGATCCATTGATTAACTTCATGGAAATTCAGAAATGAGCGCCCGGGAATTGAGATTATCCCTCCTGAGAAAAGAAAGAAAACAGAGTAACTCTGTTCAATAAATCTTACAATCAGAATCGGTCAAAAGAACGACACGGGACTTGAAATTATTCAATTCAAGATTTTTATAAGCCCATCTTAATTTTTGCATAATTGATTCTCTATTAGGTGTCTTTAAAGCGATAACAATAATACCTTAGTGTTCAGCGTAAAGATGGGGTACGGTATGAAAAAATCCTTGACAGTAGTGAGAAATATTGCGGATACTTCCTGAGCCAATCCAAAGATGAATTGGTCATCACGCCCTGAATGTACAGTATCCCTGATATCAAATACTGAATGCCCCTCAGGGCAAAGTTATTCTCCGCAACTCAACGGGAAATTTTCATCCAGGAAAAAGTTCAAGATGCTTTATATTCGTAAGGAATACTTTCATAACTTGTCAGCTTTACTCCGAATTCCAGCGCCGCTTTAATATCTTCGAGTGTGATATTCGGATAGTCCCTTATAATATCTTCTGCGGAATCTCCTGCTGCCAAAGCCCCAAAAATAAGGCTAACCAGGACTCTGGTACCTTTTATCACGGGCTTACCGTGATATATATTCGGATCAATTGTAATTCTGGGGTTCATTATAAATCATTATTTAGTGTTGTTAAAAATGTACAAAAACAAAGTAATTAAAAAATATTGAATCCTTTCTCCTCACAGCAAAAAAATTTACATCTAAAATCTCACTAAACCCAAAACTAACTCTGAGGCTATAAAAACAACTTTATTCCGAATCGGAGAATAATTAATAAATTAGTTGAAATATCATTCTTGGTGTGGGTTTAGAAAAAATGTGTTTAAAAGACGCCATTGTTCCGCATTAGGATTAGGTCCCCCTCGAACTTCTTAAGCAGGATATTTATCACCCGAGGTTATTCATTCAAGGACTTCCCGGTCGCTTAAAGACATTTCTTGGCGCGGGAGTGGTTATCGCTATGTAGTCGTTTTTGCATTTGAATACGCACATGATGGCTCACATTAAAAAATTTTAATCCACCTTTGTTCGCTGAAGCATTAATCAGAAATTGATCATTTTTTCAATTAAAAATCACCGACCCCTAGATTGCCACGATTTCGCAAAGCGTGGAAATAAACCCGTCAATCTCCTCAAACGTATTATAAAAATGCGGTGAGACCCTGATCATTCCTTCCCTGAGCGATACTATTATTTCCCGCTCCTGAAGGGCTCCAAATATCTCCTTTGCCTTTGGATGCGGGAAAGTGATTATCCCCGACATATTTCCCCGGTTCCATCCGTCCCCTATCGTTTTAATCCCTATTTCATTGAGCCTTTCGCGCAGATAGATGCTGTTTGCAAGGACTTCATCTTCTGTCTTTTCCAAACCAAATTCGTAAAAAAGATCAAGCGCCCCTCCGAAGGCAGCCGCTCCGATGATATTCATCGTTCCCCCCTCAAATACGGAAGCATCCTGTTTAAGTTTCATATCATAATTCAGTAGATCCCAGGCATTTTCCACTGAGAGCCACCCTACGTATGCAGGCTGGATCCTTTCCTGTAGTTCCCCGGAAAGATATATAAAAGAGAAGCCCTTTAACCCCATCAGCCATTTTTGGGTACCGCAGGAAATAAAATCAATATTAGTTTTCTCCGCGTCCAGTTTCAGCGCCCCTAACCCCTGAATCGCGTCAACCGCGAGAATAATTCCATTGGCTCTGCAAAATTCACCCAGCATATTCAGGTCAATTCTGTAGCCCGTCAGGAACTGAACATAGCTAACGGAAATCAGTTTTGTTCTTGGCGTGACCGTGCTGATAATATCTTCCGTGCTGACGATGCCATTAGCGGATTTTACAAAATCCGTCTCTACACCATATTTTTTCAGATTGAGGAATGCGTAAACGTTGGAAGGAAATTCCAGGTCATTCAAAATGATCCTGTCCCCAGGCTTCCAGTCCATCCCCTGAGCAAGAATGTTCAATCCTGTGGAGGTGTTGTCGGTGAATGCAATTCTCTCCGGAGGGCAGCCGATTAATCTTCCGGTCTTCTCTCTCGCCCCGGAGACCTGATTCATAAAGAACTCATAATTATCAATGTCAGTCTCACTGCTGAGTCGCACGTGCTCTTCAACTTTTTCGATAACCCTGCGGGACATCGGACTTGTCGCGGCATGATTGAGATAGACCTTGCCAGTCCTTAAAAAAGGGAAATTGGAGCGTAATTCTTCTTTGTTCATTGCGGATTTTATATATTATTAGGATTATCTTTCTTAAATTAATAATATTGATAATTATATTGTTACTATTAGTATTCACAAAATCATTTTTTTATTATTGAGGCAAATGGCGTCCGGAATTACTTCGCTTAAAAATCTAGGGTATCTTTACTTAGCATTTGCGCATCTCACCGACGAGGTGCTTGAAGAGGCTGAAATTGATTCAATAAAGGAGAGGCTGCACCGCCGTGCGCCGGAGATGTCCGAATTGGATCTTACTAAACTTATGGCAAATATCGAATTATGGTACAACAACAGTTCTGAAAACCGTCAGGAAGTTATCCGTATGCTCGTCGGCGAGATACACTTTGAAGTTGATGACGAAATGGTTAAACGGTCAATCATTGAAGATCTGGAATCTATCGCCGGCTCCGACCAAACCATCTCATCGAATGAGGATGCCTTTATTAAAAATCTTAGCTCCGCCTGGGGACTTAACTAACTGCACGCGTGATGCTGAATAACAATCTGCACTCTAATAATCATTTCTACGACCGTATCGCCGGGTTCTATGACACGATGGTCAGTTTCGATAAACTAGTTGAGAACCGTATAAACTTCCTCGCGAACTTCAGCAAAGGTTATAATTCTGCTTTGGATATCGGATGTGGAACCGGGGCAGACACTATTGCCCTTTCCAAACTTGGATTGAAAGTAACGGGCATTGATCCTTCAGCACAGATGGTAGAAAAGGCTAAAAATAACTGCGAAAAGTATTCGGTAAAACCGCGACTGGCGGCTTCCTCAATTATTGATTTTTACCACGGCGACTCGGAATCTTATGACGTCATCATTTCAATGGGGAACACTTTCGCCAATATCACTTACAGCGACCTGAAGGAGATCTTTGCCATTATTTACGAAGTAATGCATAAGGGCGGGACGCTTGTCTTTCAGATTCTGAATTATATGAGGGTGATGGCGATGAAAGATTTTACTATTAATAAGTATGAAGACGATAAAATTATCATCGAACGCAAATACGTGAAATCTGATGACCTGATATTTAACATTTCTGTGACGGACAAAACCACCTCGGAACGGGAAGAATTTAACACAACCATCTATCCTCACATATATCCTATCCTTGTGGATATGTGTATCAACGCGGGCTTCAGCCGTGTTTCCGCCTACGGAAGCGATAAGTTCGAAAACTTCAATGAGATTAACTCAAAAGACCTGATCATCAAAACCGTTAAATAAAACCGGTCAATTATTATTTACAAATTTTACTGCTTTAGCACCGGTCCGGAGGTGTCTCCATAAATAATGATTTTTTTGCAATTTGATTTTTCTTTTTAACTTGCACCCCGTATACTATCATATCAATTAAAGAGGACAATATATGAGGACAATCACATACCTTTTCTTTTTATTAGTATTTCTGATTTTAACGACGTCAGAAATTCTTGCATTGCCCCGGTTTTCAGTAAGGAGCGGCGGTCAGTGTATTGATTGCCACGTCAACCCGACAGGCGGACAGATGCGTAATTTATCCGGATGGAAATACGGAAAGAACAATCTCGTTATGCTCCAGGCATCTGATGATGAATTCGAATCCAGCCCAATGCTGAATGAAAATGTTTCATTTGGGTTCGACCTCAGGACTCAGTTCCTGGCAAAATTTGATTCGGTCAATAAACGGAGCGATTTCCAGAATATGGCTTCTTCCGTTTACTTCGGCGCGGGACTTTCAGAAACAATCAATCTTTATGCACGCTACGATTTTACCCAGGGATATTATGAAGGATTCGTAAGCGCGCATATTTTCCCTGATAACGGTTATGTAAAAATCGGTACATTCGCTCCCAATTACGGGATCAGAATTGACGACCATACAGCATTCACTCGCGGAGGAATGTTTGATCCTAGCATCGGAGGCTTTAACGGCTGGCCTTTCACCCCAAATTACACGGAAACCGGCGTTGAGTTAGGTTTCTATATTTCCGATTTTGCATTCATTACAGCCAGCAGCGGCTCCCCTGCGGGCCAGCGTTTTGTAAAAGATCCGTCATATACGGCATCAGTCCAGTTTACACCCCAGGTAAGCGATGAATTCTCAATAATGGCCGGCGGCTCGTTTGCCTCGTGGAAAAAAGGATTCGCCCCAAACATCACCGACGTCACATCATTTTCGGGTTTCGGAGGGGTCTCTTTCGCGGGATTTACTTTACTCGGTGAATTCACCCAGGCTGAAAACCTTCTCTTCAAAGACTCCACTTCATCAGCGCTTATGGTTGAAGCCAGCTATAAAATTATTAAAGGTCTGGATGGAGTTGTCAGGTATGATATGCTCACACCTGTCAGCGGAAACACCAGTAAAAATATCAGCGGCCTTGTGCTCGGTGTTGAGTTTTTCCCGTACTCATTTGTTGAATTAAAGCCTCAGTACAGGATCAATACCGAAGATCCGAAAATAGATAATAATATGTTCGTTCTTCAGTTCCATATTTGGTATTGATATACTGATTAAAGTTGATTATTAACTAAGCCCGGATTGTTAAGTCCGGGCTTTGATAATAGCATCACCACCTCGATATGAAAAAAAGATCTTTCACCATATATAGAAGAATAAAAATTTCACCGGAAGCCTTCTTTGATGCGATCTCTGATCCGCGTAAAATCAAGAAATGGTCCGGACAAAAAGGCACTATTCGTCTTAGAGACGGAGGAAAGATGAGCCTGTTTGACGGGTGGGTTACCGGGCAAGTCGTGGAATTCGTGCCTGATTCCAGGCTGGTTTATTCATGGAAACCGCCTGACTGGGATGAGGAGATCGAATCACTCGTGGAAATTTCAATTTTTCCTGATGTATCCGCACTTAGAATAAAACTGAAACATTCCGGATTCCCCGATGATAAAAGTATGCTCAACCATAGATCGGGTTGGAATGAATTCTTTTTTGATCCGTTGAAAAACTATTTTACAGGTTCCGAATAATATGCTTTGCCGCGAATTTTATAACTCGATCATCCCGGTAATGTTCAGATCATTGAATGCTTATTCCGCATTCAGGAATAAATGCACTGAAGAAAATTTTAATACTAAACAGTCACTTAAGTCCTGGAGCGCCGCGGAATGCATTCATCATCTGCTTGTAACAGAGAAGAGTTATTTTCCGCAGTTGGAGAGTCTGATCTCTGAAAACACGGAGACTGACCGCGGTTTGGCACCCTTCAGGAAAACTTTTTTTGGGACAATTATGCTTTTTTCCGTAAGTCCCGCTCCCCGGTTTAAATTGAAAGCCCCTTCGGTTTTCAAACCTGAAACTTCAGTCACCCATTCCCTTTCACTGCTGGATGATTATGAAACACATAACAGTAGTGTAATAAAACTATTTGAGAACGCCTCAAACCTTGATCTCTCTGAATTAAAGATTCATTCGCCGGCTACCGACAGAATAAAATACAATCTCGGTGAAACTTTTATGATTATTTTCAATCACAGGCTCCGTCATATTGCGCAGGCTGAACGTGCGCTTTCTTACAGGGAAGGATTAAAAAAATGAAGGAATTTAATTTTAACACCAAACTTGTGCTTAACCTGTCTATGTTTGGCGTTATTCTGGGTGTATTCAGTACAATGGGATTTGCTTTGGGATGGGAATGGGTTTTATGGCTTGTCGGATGGGCGGGGATGTCGCTTGTAATTTCAAAGAAGCAAAAAGAAAAATACTTTATACACGGATTCTCTGCGGGTTTCCTTTTCGCTTTTATCGTCTCTCTGATAAAGATACTCCTCTATGATATCTATATAGAAAACCATCCTTATCTCATCAGTCAGTTTGAAACAAATCAAGTTAATAACCCGAGAATGTATATAATCTCTTTTGGAGTCATTACCGCTGTATTCAGCGGATTGATAACCGGGGTAATGACACTTGGATTCAGAAAATTCCTGAAAAAATAATCTTTTCTTTCAATAAAAAAGCCGCCCATCAGGCGGCCTTATTAAGCAGGAAATGTATTTATCAGTGCTTATTATCGATTGATTCGATACAGTCAATACCAGCCGGCATCGGCGCATAGAAACGGATCTTCTGGACTTCGCCGTCCCGCTTTACAATCTTATGCACCTTTTTCTTCACAATGATACTGTGCTCTATAAACACATCTTCTTCTATGACTGATCCGAATATATAAGTAGTACCCTTGATCAGAACGTTTTTCCCGATCCTTATGGGAAATTCATCGCTTCCGGTCATAATAACCCCCGATTCAATCGTCACATTTTCTTCAAGGATAACATTCCCTTTAACCATATCTCCCGAGTAGATTTGCACATTGTCCCTCAGTTCCATAATCTGGTCAGGATATGTTGATATGTGTGTATACTCACCAATTGTCACTCCCTTGCCAAACCTGACTCCCCCCTCGATGAATGAGTGCTTTTTAAGGTGAAGGTCATAATTAAGCTGCACCCCCTTACCCAGGTGAACTCCTTTACCTATACGGATATCAAGCGGTGTTCCTTTTTTATCCATCTCAATGATCTGCTTTACTATACCTTCTTCAATAAAGAAGTCCTCCGGGTCATCTATCTCAATGATATTCTTTAGCGATTCATACACATTGTGACGGAAAAGGTTTTCCATATCACGCAGAACCGATTTATCATTAAAACCCATAACAACGTAAGATTTGCTCGGGGATGACGCGCCCACACTATGGTTAGCGTGATTGAAAGCGTAAATCAGGTCAGTTATATAAATTTCATTCTGAGCGTTATCAGAGCTGAGTGTGAAGATCAGTTCCATCAGATAGCGGAACTTGAAAGCATAAACACCAGAATTATACTCCCGGTTTTCAAGAAGTTCAGATTTCGAATAGTGATAGGTCTTACCGTTGTATTCGAGTTCGTAAGGTTCATTTTCAGCAAGGGCAAGAATGTCCTTATGTTCCATAATCTCTATTACCTTCCCCTCATCCGCGCCGGAATTCTTCCCTTTAACATCCTTATCTTTCACACGGATTATTCTGCCATAATTATTCTGAGCAACCGGTCCGTCAAAGATACCCGTCAGAACCATCATGTCATTACCCGAGTTAATAAAATTCCGTTTAAACTCCTGAATTGATTCGGGATCAATTAATCCCATATCGCCCGGCAGTACATACACAACACCGTCAAACTTGCCTGCATCCAGTTTTTCCAGAGCAACCTGAACAGCGTGGCCGGTTCCTTTCTGCACCTCCTGGTAAGCAAAGACATTACGCTCTCTTTTGCCGATTACCTTCATTACATCCACTGCCTTTATCCCAACGACAATGATGGTATTCATACTATTGTTCCCCATCGTACAGCTATTGTAAACCCGCTCTACTGTCGGTACCCCCCAGATAGAATGCAGCATTTTTGATTTATGCGACTTGATCCTCTTCCCGTGTCCTGCCGCAAGTATTATCGCGACTTCTTTGGAATTGTAATCAATATTCGCGGACAATTCCTCCAGTGTCCCTGTAATTTGTTCTCTCGTCTTTTCCAAAATCAACTCCTGAATTATCTAAATTTGAATTTGCAAAAATAACATATTTTGGATTCTTTAACGGTGATATTTACAACACATTTTTTCCGGATTTTCAGCGAAACCTGTACGATTAGCCTATTTTATATCGGAATTTTCCCTTATTTTAATAGTAATAAAAATAGTTATTTATGCAGCTTCGCCGTTCAAAAAATAAGATGATTGCCGGTGTTTGCGCCGGAATCGCAGAATACTTTAAGTTAGATCCTACAATTGTCAGAGTCGCCTACGTCCTTGTTTCCATTTTCAGTGCAGCCTTCCCCGGAATATTAATTTATATTATCCTCTGGGTTGTAATACCTCCAGCGGAATAACCAGTCTGAGTACTTTATGAAGATTATCCGGGCGATTCTGCTTCTGCAGATATTTATACTTTTTTACGGATGTTCAGCCTCCAAAGAAGAAAGCATAACCATTATTATAACAGAGCCGGTCGTAAAAACCGATCCCCTTCCCCGGTTTAATGAGGAATTCGCGCTGCGTAAGTTTTCGTTCCAGAAACAGCTTCCTGGCAGAATCGATTCGGTCGTTGTGGATTCATCCGCAGAAAGACTTTTGTTCTATTTTGATAACCAGTTCTTCGAAAACCCCTTCCGCGAAGAGACAATTCAAGGTATAAGCCAGGACCTTAAAGACTTCTTTGAGAAAGAATACCCCGGTTACTCAGTCAGGCTCTTTGCTCGCGGATTACCTCTTGAATCGCTGGTTCCTAACTATTACCGTACCTCGGTCCCCGCTGATAAAAGCAGAAATGCGGCAGATCCACGGCTTTTGGGAAAACCGATAGTGAAAAATATATCTTCACTTAATAATCCAACTAAAGGCCTGAGCGGTAGAAATATTCTTCTCTGGCAAAGCCACGGTTGGTATTACAGCAACACCTCAAAGAGATGGGAGTGGCAGCGCCCAAGGTTATTCCAGACGGTGGAGGATAAGCTACCTCTTTCGTTCACGATACCCTATATTATCCCAATGCTGGAAAATGCCGGCGCAAATGTCTTCGTTCCAAGAGAGCGCGATATTCAGAAGAATATGGTCATTCTTGATAATGACGCGGCCGCTAACTCACCGGCGGGAAAGGTAGAAGTGAAGGGGAAGAAGTCTGCCTGGAAGACCGGTTCACCCGGCTTCAGGGTACCGCCCGATACCGTGTTTGATAACTCCAGCCCTTTTAAGCAAGGCAGTTACCTCCAAACAATAAGCGATATCACAGGCACCGCTTCAGTAGAATACATACCAAATATTCCGGAAACCGGATTTTATTCTGTTTCAGTTTCCTTTAATCACTCCGTAAAGAGCTCTCCTTCTGTTTTGTATACTGTTACACACCTTGGAGGAGAGGATGAATATGAAGTGAATCAGCGGGCGGGCGGCTCAACGTGGATATATCTCGGTACTTTCAAGTTTGGGAAAGGAGTAAACCCCTTCTCCGGCAAAGTCACTGTCTCGAATAAAACGTCTCAGCCCGGCGAAATCGTTTCTACCGACGCAGTGAAATTTGGAGGTGGTATGGGATATATTGCTCGTGATTCTGTTTTAAGTAACCGTCCTAAATATATCGAAGCAGCGCGTTACTGGCTGCAGTTCGCGGGTATGCCCGATACACTTGTGTACAGCCTTAATAATAACACGAATGATTATAACGACGATTACCAGAGTCGTTCCGAATACGGAAACTATCTCTTTGGAAAGCCCTTCGGTCCGAACCGGAAAAGAGATTCTGAGGGTTTGGGAATTCCCATCCATTCGTCTCTTGCTTTCCACACTGACGCCGGAATAACTAACTCGGATACAGTCATAGGAACTTTATCTATTTATAGTTCTACCGGTGCTGATTCTTTAGCGGTCTTCCCTGACAGTGTCTCCCGTTTTGCAAACCGTGATCTCGCTGATATTCTGCAAACTCAACTGGTTGAAGATATCGCTGCATCTTTTTCCACCCACTGGAACAGAAGACAATTGCGAGATTCAAGATACAGCGAGGCTTTCCGCCCCAATTTCCCCGCGGTATTACTCGAACTGCTCTCTCATCAGAACTTCTCCGATATCAAGTTCGCGACAGACCCAAGGTTCAAGTTTGTAGCGTCGCGTTCAATTTACAAAGCGTTCCTGAAGTTTTTATCAGCGCATTATGGCTTCGATTACGTCGTTCAGCCCCTCCCGGTTGACCATATGCAAATCAGTATCACAGGCGATTCAAAATTTTTTGTATCGTGGAACCCGGTTGCCGATCCTCTCGAGCCCTCGGCAAAACCGGATTATTATATTGTGTACACAAGAATTGATTCCGGTGACTTTGATAATGGTGTGCGGATTGATGGAAACAGGTATGTTTTTGGTTCACCGCAACCCGGAAAAATCTACAGTTTCAAAGTCACGGCCGTAAATGAAGGAGGCGAAAGTTTTCCGTCAGAAATCCTTTCTGCCGCTCTCACAGCAAAATCATCGAAAAAGGCGCTGATTGTAAATGCATTCGACAGGGTCTCCGGCCCAATGTATTTCAGCGGCGGCTCTTACAGCGGTTTTATGAATATTGTTGATGAAGGAGTACCGGATAAAGTTCAGCTCGATTATTCAGGGCCGCAGTATGATTTTGTAAAACGTTCAGCGTTTAACACAAATGACGCACCGGGACACGGGGCCTCAACAGCCGCGAATGAAACGGACATAATCGCTGGAAACACTTTTGATTTCACATATTCTCACGGCGAAGCGCTGTTGAAGAACGGAGTCTCTTTCACCTCCGTGAGTGATGAGATATTTGTAAAGCCGGATTATAATCTTACAGAATTTGTAATGGTGGATCTTCTCGCTGGGGAAGAACGCACCACACCGGGAATAGGAACGAATGCACATTTGTTCAGCAGTTTCCATCTCTTTGACGTAAAAACACGCGAAAAGATAACTTCCTACCTGAGCGGTAAAGGTAAATTATTCATTTCGGGTTCGCATATCGGAAAGGAACTCTTCACCGTTCCTTCGGACTCAATACTTACGTCTTTTGCCACCGGTATTCTCAGGATGAATAACTTCTCCCCGAATGCGTCTTCCGATGGACAGGTTTTCCCCTGCCGTTCCGGTTTACTCTCACGCGGAGGGAAATTAGAGTTTAATAACAAGATCAGTAAAAATATCTACAGAGTGGAATCCCCTGACGCGTTCTATTTTACAAAGGATGCGGAACCGCTTTTACGCTATTCCGAAAACAGTTTCTGCGCTGCATACGGCTACAGGGACAAATATCATCTGATCGTAATGGGGTTCCCGTTCGAAACTGTTACCGGCACGGAAACCCGGACCCTACTGATGAAGGCTATTTTAAAGTATTTAGAGATTTAGAATTTACATACAACAGACAAACTATCTACGAGGAAATGAATGAGCTCTCTTGATGAATTGAGGGACAAAGTACAATCTAATTATAAACGCTGGGAAGATACAACTTACAAAAAAACAATCACTAAAAGCCCCGAACGGGAAGCGGAATTTTCATCCGTTTCCTTTACACCTATTAAACCCCTATACATTCCGACAGATACAGATCAGGCATCCTACACTGACTCAATGGGTTACCCCGGCGAATACCCTTTCACCCGCGGAATTTACCCTTCAATGTACCGCGGCAGATTCTGGACGATGAGACAGTATGCCGGATTCGGAACAGCAAAGGAATCAAACGAAAGATATAAGTTCCTTATCAATCAGGGACAGGCAGGCCTTTCGGTCGCGTTTGACCTCCCGACTCAGATCGGGTATGACAGCGATGACCCTCTCGCTTATGGCGAAGTAGGAAAAGTCGGGGTGGCAATTGATACGCTCGCTGATATGGAATTACTTTTCCGTGATCTCCCGCTTGATAAAGTATCTACGTCTATGACTATAAACGCGCCCGCTTCAGTCCTGCTTGCGATGTATATTGCAGTCGCGGAAAAAAATGGCGTTTCGAGGAAGAAAATTTCAGGCACAATTCAGAATGATATTCTGAAAGAGTACATCGCCCGCGGAACTTATATATTCCCCCCAAAACCCTCGATGCGGCTCATTACCAATATATTCGAGTACTGCGCTAAGGAGGTACCTAAATGGAATACCATCTCGATCTCAGGTTATCATATACGCGAAGCCGGATCAACTGCCGCGCAGGAAGTCGGCTTTACGCTCGCGAACGGAATTGAGTATGTCAAAGCCGCTCTCAACGCAGGTATGGATGTGGATGAATTCGCGGGAAGATTGTCATTCTTTTTCAATGCTCATAATGATATGCTTGAAGAGGTGGCTAAATACCGTGCCGCGAGAAGACTGTGGGCAAAAATTATGAGAGACCGTTTCGGCGCAAAGGATGAAAAATCCCAGATGCTCCGTTTCCACGCTCAGACAGCCGGCTCTACTCTTTCCGCTCAACAGGTGGATAACAACATCGTCCGTGTAGCTGTTCAGACTCTCGCTGCGGTTATGGGAGGCGCGCAGAGCCTGCATACAAATTCCCGCGATGAGGCTCTTGCTTTACCAAATGAGGATTCAGTCCGTATCGCGCTCCGTACACAGCAGATAGTTGCGTATGAAAGCGGCGTAACGAATACGATCGATCCCCTCGGCGGTTCATATTACGTTGAAGCCCTCACCGACCAGATAGAACACGAGGCCGCTGAATACATCAGAAAGATCGAAGATATGGGCGGCGTTACTCCGGCTATTGAAGTCGGTTACATTCAGACTGAAATACAAAAAGCCGCTTACAGGTTTGAAATGGAAATGGAAGCAGGCAAACGGATAATTGTCGGACAGAACAAATTCCAGATAAAGGAGCCGCCTGTGCAGAACCTCCTGAAAATTGATATGAAGGTACAGGATGAACAGGTTAAATTCCTCAATGAGGTACGTGCACAAAGAAATAATGAAGAAGTTCAGAATAAACTTAAAGCGCTTAAGAGCGCCGCTGAGTCTGATACAAACCTTATGCCGCTGATCCTGGATGCGGTTCAGGTTTACTGCAGTGTCGGAGAGATATGTAATACGCTTCGCGGTGTCTTCGGTGAATATAAAGAATCAGTCGTTATATAATAATCAGAGTAAAGCAGATGATACCAAATAAAATAGAACACATAGGAATCGCGGTAAAAAGTATCGAGGAAAGCCTTAAATATTATGAGGGCATTCTCGGACTAAAATGTTATAAAATAGAAGAAGTCGCCGATCAGAAAGTCAAAACGGCCTTTATGATGGTTGGAGAAACAAAACTTGAACTCCTTGAATCTACTTCCCCCGAAGGGCCCGTTGCAAAGTTCATCGATAAGAAAGGGGAGGGGATTCATCATATCGCCTTCGCTGTCTCCGGGCTTGCAGACCGTCTCAGAGAGGTTGAAGAGAAAGGCGTTCAACTAATTGATAAAAATCCGAGAAAAGGAGCGGAGGGATTGAATATTGCCTTCCTCCACCCCAAATCAACTCAGAGCGTCTTAACTGAGTTATGCGAGAAACCGAATGAATGAATTAAAAAGCCGTGTAATAGCGGCTTTTTTTATTTCCAATTAGCAATTAATGACACTTAACAAAAATTAAATATAAAACAACTTAGATATATGATACAGGATAAAATTCAAGAATTGATGGATCTCCGTAATGAGGCGCGCCTCGGAGGCGGAGAAAAGAGAATAGATGCCCAGCATAAAAAGGGAAAATATACCGCCCGCGAGAGAATTGACATGCTTCTCGATCCGGGCAGTTTTGAAGAATTCGATATGTTCGTTTCACACAGATGTATTGATTTCGGTTTACAGGGACAGGACTACCTCTCCGACGGCGTTGTCACCGGCTACGGAACAATTGACGGAAGAATGGTTTATGTCTTCTCACAGGACTTTACAGTATTCGGAGGTTCACTCTCCGAGATGTACGCAATGAAGATCTGTAAGATTATGGATAAGGCCATGAAAGTAGGCTGCCCCGTCATTGGAATAAACGACAGCGGCGGCGCGAGGATCCAGGAAGGTGTTAAAAGCCTCGGCGGATACGCGGAGATATTTTCAAGAAATATTCTCGCTTCGGGTGTGGTACCTCAAATATCAGCTATCTTTGGCCCCTGCGCGGGAGGAGCGGTCTATTCACCTGCGCTAACTGATTTCACCATAATGTCAGCAGAATCCAGTTATATGTTTGTAACCGGTCCGAAGGTAGTTAAAACCGTAACCGGCGAAACTGTGGATGAAGAAGATCTTGGCGGCGCCTTTGTGCATAGTACAAAATCCGGAGTGGCACATTTTGTGGCAGAAGGCGAAGAAGAAGGAATTTTACTTATCAGGAAATTGTTGAGTTACCTGCCGCAGAACAATCTTGAAGAGGCAGCAGTGTTCAACTGCACAGATCCTATTGACAGGCTCGATGATATACTGAATGAGATCATTCCTGAAAATCCAAACAAACCTTATGATATGAAGGATGTCATTAACACGGTCGCCGATTATAATGAATTTCTTGAAGTCCAGGAAAATTACGCGCCCAATATTATCACCGGCTTCGCAAGGTTTAACGGTATGTCAGTGGGCATCGTGGCTAATCAGCCTAATTATCTTGCAGGAGTTCTGGATATCAATTCTTCACGCAAAGCGGCGCGATTCGTAAGATTTTGTGACGCCTTTAATATTCCAATCGTTACGTTCGTGGATGTACCAGGCTTTCTCCCCGGTACCGCGCAGGAATATGGCGGAATAATTCTTCACGGCGCCAAATTACTTTTCGCTTACGGTGAAGCCACAGTTCCAAAGATCACCGTAATTACACGTAAAGCCTACGGCGGCGCTTATGATGTAATGGGTTCAAAACACCTCAGAGGCGATATTAACTATGCCTGGCCGACAGCCGAAATCGCGGTGATGGGGCCAAGAGGCGCAATCGAAATCCTGCATCAGAAGGAGGCTCAGCAGATCACGGACGAAAAAGAACGTGTGAAATTTATGAATCAGAAAGAAGAAGAATACAGGAATAAATTCGCGACTCCTTATGTTGCCGCGAAGTACGGTTTCCTCGATGATGTTATTGAGCCACGTAATACCAGGTTCAGGGTCATAAGGGCGCTTCAGTCCCTGGCGACTAAGAAGGATACTAATCCTCCTAAAAAACATTCCAATATTCCTTTGTGAGGCGTGGATTATGATTGCGTTAATTCTCGCTTATTCAAAAACTAACGACCTGGTGAAAAATCTTGACCCGATCGGTTTCGGAATGGCTATTATAGGAATGCTGGTTGTATTTATTTCGCTGATCCTGCTCTATGGTGTATTTAAGGGGATAGCGAAATATTTCAAATATGCAGCCGCAAAAAAGACCAGAGAACAGCTGGAAGAACAGTCTGAAGAAGAAATGTCTGTCGAGCTGAGCGCTGCCATAGCTGCCGCTCTTAATCAGTATTTCTCTGAAATTCACGACGAAGAATCAATGGTGCTTACAATAAAAAAGGTATCAAAGAACTACTCTCCGTGGAGTTCCAAAATATATTCACTTCGTAACTACCCAAAATGAAATGAACACTTATGAAAAAATATAACTTTACAATCAACGGCAATAAATATAATGTAAGAATCCTCAAGGTCGAAGATAATATCAGCGATATTGAGGTAAACGGAATGAAGTTCAAAGTCGAACTGGATAAAAAGATGTCCGCGGTTGCCCCCAAAACACCTATACTTGTCCGTCCGCAGCAGACACCCTCTACTGAATCTGAAAAATCAACAGCTAAGTTCAGCAGTCCCGCTAACCCAAAAGGCAGCGGTATCGTAAAATCACCCCTGCCCGGAGTGATACTCGATGTATTAGTAAAAGAAGGAGACCACGTTAAGATAGGACAGAAACTTATACTGCTGGAAGCGATGAAAATGGAAAACAACATCAACGCCGACCGCGAGGGTGTAATAAAATCAGTAAACGTAAAGCAGGGTGATTCGGTGCTCGAGGGCGACATTCTCCTGCAGATAGGCGCTTAATATGGGCGGCTTTTTTGATTTTATGTCTCACGGGCTTGAACAGTTCATACTCTATAGCGCGTTCGCAAATATTACCGTCGGGCATATGGTAATGATTTGTGTAGGCCTGATTTTTATTTACCTCGCCATCGCAAAAGAATACGAACCGATGCTCCTGATCCCGATTGGTTTTGGAATTCTTGTTGGAAATATTCCCTTTATGGAAAATGCTGGACTCCAAATCGGAATCTACGAAGAAGGAAGCGTGCTCAATTACCTCTATTTCGGTGTATTGAAAGGCATTTATCCTCCTCTCATTTTCCTCGGTATTGGTGCGATGACCGACTTCAGCACTCTGCTCTCAAATCCTAAGCTGATGCTTATCGGAGCTGCAGCGCAGTTGGGAATATTTGGCGCATACACCTCAGCTTTGATGCTGGGTTTTCCCGTTGAACAGGCTGCATCAATCGCCATAATTGGCGGCGCTGACGGCCCGACAGCAATCTTCCTCTCCTCGCGCCTGGCTCCTGAACTTGTTGGTGCGATAGCAATTTCAGCATATTCATATATGGCGCTGGTACCTGTAATTCAACCGCCGGTGATGAGGTTGCTCACTACCCCAAAAGAGCGCCTTATCAGAATGAAACCGCCGAGAGTTGTTACCAAAAGAGAAAAAATATTGTTCCCGGTATTTGGTTTGCTCCTCACCTGCTTCATAACCCCAAGCGCCCTCCCGTTGTTGGGAATGCTTTTCTTCGGCAATATCCTGAAAGAAAGCGGCGTGACTAAAAGACTTGCAGATACTGCTTCAAAGCAGATGATCGATGTTGTAACAATTTTAATCGGTTTAACAGTAGGCGCCTCTACTCAGGCAACAACATTCCTCACTCCAAAATCTATCGGAATATTCGCGTTAGGCGCGGCATCATTTGTCATCGCCACCTTTGGCGGAGTAATGTTCGTTAAGTTCCTGAATCTGTTCCTAAAAGAAGGAAACAAGATCAATCCACTTATTGGTAACGCAGGCGTCTCCGCTGTCCCTGATAGCGCCAGAGTCTCGCAGGTTGTGGGACTTCAGTATGATCCCACAAACCATCTCTTGATGCACGCTATGGCGCCAAACGTCGCAGGAGTAATCGGCTCCGCCGTCGCCGCCGGTATCCTACTCAGCTTCCTGATGTAAGCTGTCAACCCCCATTTCCAACCCTTCCATCCAATCTCCTCCCCTTTTCTTTCAAAGGGGAGGATTAAGGAGGGGTTAGCTTACTTTTCCTTAAATTGACTTCAATTTTAGTAATACTTTTCCTTAAATTAACTTAAACTTTAGTAAGACTTTTCCTTAAATTGATTTTACTTTTAGTAAGACTTTTCCTAAATTACACTTCAATTTTAGTAATTCTCACAAATTTCGAGGTGATCCGTGTTTATTAACCGCAGTCTGGAAGCCTTTTTTAGGAAGCTAAAACCGCACTATCCAATTTTAGCAATTGTCGGACCCCGGCAGTCGGGAAAGACAACATTTTTGAAATCTGAAATCGACGAT
Organism: Ignavibacteriaceae bacterium; assembly: GCA_013360295.1. GTDB lineage: Bacteria > Bacteroidota > Ignavibacteria > Ignavibacteriales > Ignavibacteriaceae > JABWCL01. The sequence goes on from JABWCL010000004.1 coordinate 141,467, forward strand.
AAAGCAGACTATCTTTCGTTCGATATCCCGGATATTAGGGAACAATTCGACTTAGACATTAAGCTGTTTGAACGCAAATATCTCCGCGAAGGAAAGCCAGCCATTCTTGATGAGGTTCAGAATGCTGAAAACCCCGGTCAGAAATTAAAATACATGGCAGACAACGGAAAAATTTTATGGATAACCGGATCATCAGAAATTCTTTTAAGCGCGAATATTCTATCTTTTTTGGTTGGGAGAGTATCTATTCTAAGACTTTATCCGTTTAATCTTGAAGAATTACTGAGAGCCAAAGGCCAAATCATTTATACTCCGGCAATCCTCGCGCGTGAAACGGAAGAACACTTAATATATGGCGGATACCCGAAAATAGTTCTAACGGGTGAGTATGAAGTTAAGAAAAAGATGCTGCAGGATCTTTATGAAACGATGATCCTGAAGGATATTAAACAAACATTTTCAATAGAAGATCATGTATCACTTGAAAAGCTGTCCTACTATTTTGCGGTGAATACTGGGACACAACTTTCCATCGAAAATGTTTCACAAATTATCGGGCTCTCATACCAGACAATTAAAAAATATCTTGATGCAATGGAAAAGAGTTACCTGTTATACTTTGCAAAGCCTTACTTCACGAACAAAACACGGGAACTGATCAAGCAGCCAAAGGTATATTTCCTTGATACCGGGCTTCGAAACGCCATCCGCAGGAATTATGATATTGACGGCAACGGATTCGAAAACTATGTTGTTACTGAACTGATAAAAGCAGGATTTAAGCCTAAATACTGGAGGACAAAAACAAAACTTGAAGTTGATATCGTGATAGAAAAAGACAACGAGATAATACCCATCGAAGTAAAATTATCCGAAACAAAAGTAAGTTCTGCTCTCAAATCTTTTATAAATGATTATAATCCGAAAAGAGCTTACATCGCCGTCCTGCGCGGGGAAATAATTTCTTATAACATTTCAGGATGTACAGTCAAAATGTTGCACATCGGAGAAATATTAAACGAATTGACCGGCACCATTCTGCCTCCTCAATGATTGTTATACTGTAAATGTAATTACTCGTATCCGTTTATTAATTACAAATAGCGCCAAACATAAATTCAATAATTCTTTTAATAATGAAAAGCTTCGAAATCATTTCAGTTACACCGGATGATCTCCCAACCTTGCGGGATATTGCGATACAAACATTTTCAGAAACGTTTTCGCCACACAATACCGAAGAAAATATAAGTAAGTATCTCGAAAGAGAGTTCTCCGAACAGAAACTTGCCCCACAGTTAACAGACAATAACTCGGAATTTTACTTCGCTGTATCCGGGCCCAAAGTAATAGGCTTCCTAAAAATCAACACTGGCGGCGCACAGACCGAAATAATGGATGGAAACGCCCTTGAAATCGAACGTATTTACGTTCTCAAAGAATATCACGGGAAAAATATCGGACAGTTACTTTTTGAAAAGGCAGTAGACATTGCGAGAAAGCAGAAAGCAGACTTCATCTGGCTCGGAGTCTGGGAGAAAAATCACCGTGCGTTAAATTTTTATAAGAAAAACGGTTTCGTAGAATTTGGTAAACATACTTTCCGGATGGGAGATGAAGAACAGACAGATTTGCTGATGAAGCTGGAATTAAAAAAGAATATGAATTGATGCTACATCAAGTACTTTGAGGCGAAGTATCTCTCGCCTCAAAGTTTGATGCCCCCCGGATTAGCCCCCCATTATGTAAGTAAAATGACCTGTTATTTCATCATTCGCTAGATCCCATAACTTTTTTTTCTAAGCTCTTCGACAGAGTTGTCTCATAAATGATTTCAATCCTGCCGAAACCTGTAAAAGCCCCACCTAAGGATTTGGAATATTATCAATGGAATCACTGCAAAAACCAAAGGATTAGCGTTCGATGCATCCTTAAAATTCAGCATCGATAATTTTATAACCGCACGGGTTATACCGCAGCCAGGACATTCAACACCGAGGAGAGAATCCCACAAACACGGCGGGAAAATGTCGATACCGTTTATTGACACAAGAACAAAGGCAAATAAATAATACGCGGCAATGATCAGTAGTGGAAGATCCGCTGCCGTTCTCTGTTTCATCTACAGTTTTATCGGATTACCATTAACATCGGTATAATTACCTGTTATAATAATAATCAGGTCAATAAGCGTCCAGATACCGCAGCCACCTAAAGTCAGGAGTTGAGCTACTCCTATTCCGGTATGTCCTGTATAAAATCGATGAATGCCTAAAACCCCAAGGAAAAAGCAAAGCAATAGTACGAGTATAGCTTTATTATCCTTCTCAGAAGTTCCTGAGATGGTCCCGCCATAACCGGGTTGCCGCACTCCGCACTTCGGGCAAATTTCAGCTTTTATATTAATTACTGAACCGCATTCAGCACAATATTTTTCATTTTCTTGTTTCATATATTTCCTTTAAACAACTACGCTCGAGATATATCTTCACCAAATTATCAATACTAACAATTTTAGTCGATAGGTTCCAAGTCTCCCCTCCACATCCACCCACTAGTTTCCTTGTCATTATATACGAATGATACGAAAACGAATTTTTCTAACTCCTTTAGAACGGTTACTGTCTGACTTTCGATAATATAGGCGCGGGTAATTGCGCTAAGGTTGGGCTTTTTATAAAAATACGCCTTCTCAACAATCGCGTACATACCATATGGCTCCACATCTACCCCCTCTTCTAGTATCCTCTTGGCTTCCGCTTTTAGTTCCACAATTTGTTTTTGATAATTTTCCTTCTTCCTTTGATATTCATCCACCAGTGAAGAATTATTTGCAACTTCGAATTGCCAGACAAGATCATTTGTCAACGAATAAGCATCGTCATAATTCTTCTGCCCGATTTTTAAGTTCACCTGTTTTATAATTTTCTCTATACGTGATTTCTCTTCAACAATAGCTAACTCATTTTTAATACTTGCTTGTTCCTCAAAGTGTAAATAAAGATAAATTGATCCGCCGACTATTATGAGTATCGCAAAAATAATTGCAGGAATTGCAAGCCCACTTTTCTTCTTAGGAGTCTGAACAAGTTCACTATTAGGCGCCTCAACATCATATGAGATACTGATCTCTTTTGTTTCTCCGCTTATTGGATTGCTTGCCGTTGTTGATTCATTAGACTCTGTCCTTCCTGAATCTATATACTTATCGTTGGAAATTAACCGTAGTTGTAGAGCAGGTGTTTGTGCCTTGAAAAGTATTAATTTCTCATAAACAGTATATAATAGCATACCGACGAGGATCACTAACTGAACATAGTATCCAGTTTGAAACTGGAAGTTAACACTTGATGAGCTTTTTATTCCGCCAAACGTAGCACCGACAGAATAATCAGGTGCGCTGTATGTAATGGCAAAAAATATCAACTGAATCAATCCGATCGCTGGAAGGATTATTTTCAATATTGCGGGTTTGAGATGTTTTAATTCCACAACAATTGCTCCTATCAAAATAAATAGCACCGCTACACCTCCCCAAGTAGCTACTCCAAGTATGGACTCACTCTCAGTGCTCCCCTTATAACTGAAACCAAAACCCTGAGAGGAAACAGAAACACTTACATTAATCCATGGTAGAAATACAGAGATGATTCCAACAGAAGCGAGAACTAATAGAACTTTATCCACATTCTTGTAATTACTTAAATTAAACGAAGTCCATTTAATTTCTTTTGACATATCGTGTAATGCTGGAAGTGTGTCATTACTCTTTAATGCCGGAATAATAAATAACAATTCAAAGGCTAATCCTCCTCCGATGAAAATTAATCCCAAGACCATATAGAGTAGATCCGGTAATTTAGGAAGAATGATCAGCATCCCAAGATAGATACTCAATCCTCCCCCAACTCCCATTATTATTCCTTTAATCACTCGACGTGTCACAAAAACAACTACTATTCCTAAAGCAGTAAATAAAAAAGCCCAAAAAGTACTAATATCTAATCCTATTTGGAATCCCATATAACCAAGAGAGCCGGTCACAAGCATCCAAGCAACCAGATACGTGAGAGGTTTAGAAAATAAGAAAACAATTATCGAAATAGATACAATTATTATAATCGGGGTAGTTGGGAAACTGTCACCGGAAAATTTTAATATAAGAACTATCCCAGGTATTAAGATTGATAGCGCTAGAGCAGAAGCATAATACTTGATACCATAATAAAGAAATGCCGCCCCAGCAAGGATACTAATTATCGCTAAAACGTAGATCATCATTAGAATCTTTCTTTAAGTTTATATAATTTCTTTAACCTCTTGCCTGCTTTCAGTCACAATTCTTGATAGCTTCAGTATATGCTGATAGAAATTTTTTTGTATCCTCAAGGGATGTATATTTTCCTTTTAATTCCTGCATCAATTTCTCTGACTTTTCACTTAATTTCTTCGCCTCGTCTAGTGAGGAGATGTCTCCGGCGGCAGCTTTTTTCATGAGTGCCATAGCTTCGCAGTGGAGTTCGGCTGCTTTTTTTGCGTCGCTCTCAATCGAATCTCTGCAACCGGCAAATAGAAGCACAATTATCAATAATAAATGTGAAAGTATTCTTTTGACCTTCATACTGTCTCCGAATAATATTCCTACTCATCTGGCTTTTCGATTTCGCCCCGTTTTTTAGTGTGGTTTCTGGACTCCACATAAATCTCTCGAAATGAGTGGCTTTTGAAATCATTCTAGTTTTCTTTTTTTAGTGTAAGCGTCCTGCCGCCAAGTGAAGTATACAACGATTTCCCTGAAACATATCCGACCCTTACAAATCCTGATTCTTCATAAAGATCCTTCCCCTTCATTGTTCCGTTTGAGAATTCTATATCGCCGGAAAGGTTGACGGTTCCACTCCAACTATCTCCATAAATATTAATGCTTGCAGTCATTCCGCTGAAACTGTCCTCATATGTATATACTCCCTCTATTGTATTTTCTTCGGGATAACCAGCTAATTTTTCATCAGAAGAAGATTTTTGAGTCTCATCAGCTTGTATTTTTCCGTCACATCCGTGCAGAAATAAGCTTATACTCAGGATCAGACTGACAACAAAGCCATGATTTTTCATAAACATTTCTATTTTTTCAACAAAAATTGCAACTATCTTTTAGGGTTCTGTCAGCAAGTAAGTTTTAACATTAGGGATCAACTTAAATTTGCTGTTTATTGGCATCAAACTTATTTGATCAGGGTTAAAAAAACGGTTAAAAATCTGATTAAAGAGGAAATTTTCGGAGAAAAATCTTATTTTCTTTCCCTTGAGGGTGATTTAGGGTCAAAATTAGAAGCAGAATAAAAAAAATAGTTCTGAGCGAGGTGGGTTTATTTTCCCGATTACTCCATTAATTCACCCCCTCCCCCATTCAGAAGCGTCTCCAGTTTCTTCTTGTATGGTTCGTTATATATTTTCTGATATTCACGGCGGAATCGTTCGAACTCATTTATGGCAAATTGTGGTTTTTTTTCCTTATAATATCCGCGTATTTTAAGGACAAGCCCTTTTTCCGAACAGAGATCAAACAAGTAATACAATTCCCCAAGTTCAATGACTCCGTCATTTTCCGCTTTAAGAGTTTCTGCTGCTAAATGATCCAGAATCTCTAAAGCCTTATCATTATATTTTTCACGGAAAGGATCAATCCAGTCATACCTCGATTTCCCAAGTAGCTGGCCTCTTTTCAGAATTGTTATAATTCTCTCCCTCTCTGATCCGGTTAGTCCCTCTTTTTTCATCTTCCGGTACAGATACAGAAATTCCTGGAGGTCGACTGTTGACTCGGGAGGTGTGGAAATTGACAATGCCCCTTCCTCTGCCGTTATTTTCGCTTCAGGGATGGATTCAAGTGATTTCCTTAATAAATTTAGCGTAACCCCTCTGTTATTTTTTAACTTGGATTCCTCAATATCAGGCCAGAGATATTCGTGCAGTTTCTGATAAGGGAGGCTTTCGTTTTTCCAGTACTTGTATATTATCAGTATCAGCAGCAACTCCCGTGCTTTACCGGTAATTTTGGGAGATATGTCAAGCCCATCACTGTTTTTTATGACAAAATCCCCGGAGAGGCAGATCCTGTGGAAAAGCTGATTACCCCTTTTTTCTTCGAGTACCGCAGGTATACCGGATTTAACCTGATTTAGAAATTCTGATGCTCCTTTTATTTTAAGAATACTTTTCCTGATTTTATTCAGGTATTTTTCACCTTTCCGGTAAAGAAGGAGTGAAAGAATAATACCGGATATTACCGGAAAGACAAGTAAATAGTAGTTGCCCGAATATTTTATCAGATACTTGTTCTTCTGAATTTCATATTCCTCACTTGTGTAGCCCGGCAGTAATAGTCTTTTCACTACCAGTCTTGTTCTCTCCCCCTCAAATACAGAGGGAAGGAGATAAACAACCTTTCTGTTTTTGGATAATAAAGCTGTTGCATCATTGATTTTCTCATTTTCCCGGGCAATAACGGGAAAATCGCCTATTAGCTTTTTCGTGTTTTCTTTAATATTTAGTTCAATCATCCGCAAATCGCTGTAATTCCAGCCTTCCGTTTCACCATTCAAGAGGTAAAAAGAATTATAATCGCTGCTCCAAAGCATTACTCCCTCACAAAAGGGATCCTTATTGTTTTCTTTTACAGGAAGGTTCCAAAGCTTTTTACTGGTCAGGGTTGTCAAGTCAAGCAGATGAAGATCATATATTGTAAAAAATCCTTTTCGCTGATCGCCGTCCTGATTCCCTTCACCTGAACAAATCCAGACAGTGCCCGGTTTTGGCCCGGCACCTACTGCTTTAACGCGCCTCGGGTAGATAAAATCTCCTGAATAGTTTACTCCGCTCCACTTCTTTGCGGCGGGATTATATTTCCTTAACTCATTGTTTGTTTTATAATATCCGTATCCGCCGAAATTATAGACATCACCGGTTAGGGCGTTATAAAAAAGTGCGGAATTGAAATATTTCCAGTCGCTTTCCGGAGTTTTTCCAGCAGTAGTCCAGGCACCTGATGTAAGATCATAAGTTGACTCTTCTCCCGGGCAAATGAAAAATGATCGTATTTTTTTCTTTTCGTAATCAATCACCCCAATACTGATTGCCTCCGGTCGAGAATTTTTATAGGTGATGATTTTATATTCCCGCCTGCCGGGGATATACTCAAAGGCATAATTTTTATCCAGATATAAAAGTGACGCATTTACAGAATCAATTACCTTCATTGCAGAGTAGCGTACCGGTATGTCAATGATATCATAGGTTTGCCAGCCGAAGTGCTGAGGCGCCATCCATTCGCCGTTTAATTGTCTGCCGTGATTATCTCCGATATTATCGTGCACAAGGCTGCCTGTTACTTCATCGAGAGGATACCAGTGCCGCTTTTGTCCATCAATGTGGATCATAACATCGCGGAGAGCAATTGCAGGGCACTCGGGTTCTATCGAGGTGCCGAATTTAATTTTAAGATTGAGATCAGACGGTAGTTCGCATTTTGATTGATAGCTGTTTCCGTTAAAACCAATTAAAACATTATTAGAAGAATTGTTAATAGAGACTTTAACCTTTGACCAGTTGAGAAATTGAAGCTCACTTTTATTTACGGGAATCTTAAGAATGTTTTTGCTTTTATTCAGAATGACATCAAAGATGACATTATCTGAATTCGAATCACCGGTATACAATAGCTCGAGACGAAAACCGCTGGTTTCATCTTTAAGCACGGCAACATAACCATAATTCCTGTAATCCCGGAGGGTAAGGTCGAATTGGAGTTGAAAAACTTTTGCAAAAGTATAGTAACCATTTTCAGGCAGCATCATCGAAGTTCTTCTCCCCGGCTCAATTCTAATGAGTTCCTGGCCATCCCTTTCTGTTCCGGACACAGAATTGCCGCTGAAGCAGAGTCCATATCTCTTCAGGCTGTCCGTTTGGCAATTTGCATCAGCCGCAAGAACGGAAGAAAGAAGTATCGCTAAAAAAAGTAATCTCACCACTTTTTAAATATTATAAAAGCTCCCTCAAAAATAGTAAAACAATTGAAGGGAAAGAAGTAATATATGAATTAGAAGAATTTTACAGACCTCGATAATTTGTTTTAGTTTCGATACTTCTTACCCATAAAAAGGTGAAGCTAATATCCCTACGTTTCCACGACAGGGAAATTTTAACCCCCTTCATATGTAACTATACTCTGATAAACAAATCCAGTTTCCCTCCTAGCCCCAGTTCAACGATCTTTTGGAGAGTGGAAATCCGTACCTCTTTAATATTGTTCTCAATTTTAGAAATGTATCCTTTGTTAGTACCGCACTTTTTAGCGAGCTCTTGCTGTGTCAAACCCCTGCTTAGTCGTACCTGCTGCAGGAGAAACCCAATTTTGAAGGATTCATATCCTTTTCCAAATTTATCGCGTTTTGTAGTACCTTTAAGTCCGTATTCTTCATCTACGAACTGATCAAGAGTTTTAATTTTTTTCTTCGTTTTCATATTCTTTATTTATTTTGAGTGCTTTTTCTATTTCAGATTTTGGTGTTTTTTGAGTATTCTTTTGAAATCCATTCGCTAGTACGACAATTTTACCTTTGTCGAAAAAACAGAAGATCCGAAAAATATCGCTCCCCTGCTTTACTCTGATCTCGTAAAGCCCATCAGTTCCCTCAATATGTTTAATAAATTCCATTGGGATAATTTGCACGCTTTCTAAGAGTCTCAGTACCCAAAGAATCTTATCATTTACTTTTTGCCTTTGATTTATAAAAAAAACTTTAAAGTAACTTTTATAAAAATGATGCTTCGTACTTTGGTTTCACTCATACTCATCAAATACACAAAATGTTGTCCGATTGAACAACTTTAAAAATTTTCAAATAGCTAAACTCATTTAAAAAATGTAAAGGCCAGAACTTATTCACTCTGGAATATGTACAGCGACCATATCATTAAATAACAGAAGGAGATACCCAGAGGATTTGAAATCGGAATCTAAAAGGAAGAATGTATTGATAAATAAATGGGAGTAAGAGCGGGCATTCAAATTTAATCCTTCCACCAATGCAATCGTACCGGTTTATCGGGATACCGGATCTTGTTCCGACTCCATTGGGATTTCCAGAAAGCGGAATGAAATTAACAACTAATGTAGTCATATTTAAAAAGCGAAAGCCCGCGAGAGCGGGCTTTCAAATTTAATCCTGGCAACTACCTACTTTCCCACACACCAGCGCGTGCAGTATCATCGGCGTATAGGAGCTTAACTTCTCTGTTCGGAATGGGAAGAGGTGTGACCTCCTAGCTATAATCACCAGAAAATTAAAAATCGAGATTGAAGGCTGGAAAGCTAGAGTAAAATTTCGGAATAAAAATATAAGAACAAGTCGGTCGACCAATTAGTACTGCTCAGCTAAATCCCTCACGGGACTTACACCTGCAGCCTATCAACCTCGTCATCTACAAGGGGTCTGCAGAGCGGCATTGCTGCCACTCAGGGATACCTCATCTTGAAGCGTGCTTCGTGCTTAGATGCTTTCAGCGCTTATCACAACCGCACATAGCTACCCAACGATGCCACTGGCGTGACAATTGGTACACTAGAGGTGCGTTCGTTTCGGTCCTCTCGTACTAGAAACGACCCTTCTCAAGTATCCTGCGCCCGCATAGGATAGGGACCGAACTGTCTCACGACGTTCTGAACCCAGCTCACGTACCGCTTTAATTGGCGAACAGC
>JABWCL010000055.1 GCA_013360295.1 Ignavibacteriaceae bacterium
ACTCATAAGTAATTATCTGCTCGGGAATGTGCATAAAAACAAAAGATAAATATTGTGATATAATTAACTCGGCGCTGGTTGGCGAGCGGTGTTTACATCGTCCGGATGATAACTGCCGATGGTGTGCTGGTCAGGAAGATGATACCTGTGCGGTAGCCCTCGTATTAAATGAAAATTGAGCCGCTTCGGGTTGAGGGCGGTTCAATTAAAAAACAGACGGTTTTGTGTGCGATAAATTTATAAAATCAACTAACCGGAGAAACAATCCATCACTGAAGTAATAACCTTCATTCAACTATTTGCGGGTGAAATAATTTTCTGAACTTGAAGTCATTATTTAAGCCCAATAGTGAAGCAGAAAAACTTTTACTTATTAGTCCTTTAAGTCAGATAAACTAAGCGAATAATAATTCAAACTATTTTTACCGCGATGATGCAGAAAAATGCTCCCGTAGGCTATTCCAATATCATCTGTCACAACGGGGAGTTTCGTTTTAATTATCTAATGCAGGATTCAGGTTTAGAAGAACTTCTCTTCCTATATCAGGAAGATAAACCTTTGAGTCAGGTAACCGGCTTTTTATCGCGGCGGCAAGATTACCCGCGGAATCTCCGTCGCCGTGAACCAGGATTATATTCTCCGGCCTGGTTTTATTTACAACCTCGAGCAGTTCGCTGCCGGTACTGTGCGCTGAGAAACGGAATTTTGTTATTTCACACTCAACACGGTGCTCCTCCCCTCCTTCACTGAGCCTTATAACATCGCCCCTTTTTGCATTCGCGAAAATATAGCCCGGGCTTTCGGGATCCATATATCCGACTGTAAAAATCGCGCCTTTCTCTTTTTTCAGCCAGAACCTACCGAGTGTGTTCGATAATGTACGTGCCAGCATCATTCCGCTTGATGCCAGAACGATAGAGGGAGTTCTGAAAAGATCTTCATAATTATTGATTCGATAAAGGTCTTCGCGGGGATAAAACCTGAACTCAAAGTCCGGATTTACAAAATTTGATGTGTACCTGTTCCCGTCATACAGCCTCGTTATTTTTTCTGAAAGTCCGCCGGAATAAATCGGCAGAACGGGAATTTTTCCGCCGTTCATCAGATGGATCACCTCAGCACAGATTTCCTGGAATTTCCCGAGAGCGAATACGGGAATAAGTACAGAGCCGCCGCCGGTGACAGTACGGTTAATTGCCGCGGCAAACTTTTCACTTTCTTCTTTCCACGAAGAGAGGTTCATTGAGTTACTGCTGCCGTTTGTTGATTCCAATATCAGGTTGTTTACCTTCATTCGCGGCAGGGCGGATCCGTTTAAAATCCGTTGACGTGAGATATTAATATCTCCGGAGTAGAGCGTTTTGTTTCCCTTGTATTCCAGCAGTACCGAACAGGAACCAAGAATATGGCCGGCATCAAAGAAACGTAAGAGTACCGGTTCGCTTCCCCGGTGATTATATCCTCTGATTTCCATAGTCTCGCCGGGTTTGAGCACTTCGATCGTCCTGATAAGAAGCTCGACTTCTTCGTGGTCATAGGCAGCCAGGTGCTCATCATCCTTTAATTGTTCCTGAACGATGGAAACCGCGTTGTGAAGTGTAAGGAATGCTATTTGCTTTGTAGGAAGTGTACAGATTATTTTCACATAAGGGAATCTCTTAACAAGGAACGGCAGGGCAGCGATATGATCCTGATGCGCGTGGCTGATGATAAGATAATCAATGTCCGCGTTTTCAATAAAGCTGAAGTCCGGTAAAGATTCAAGCCCGGATTTTCTGGGATGCTGTCCCGCGTCAAGAAGGATTCCGGTACCGTCAATATTGAGGTAATAGCAATTGGCGCCTATCTCCCCTGCCCCGCCTAACGCGATGAAGTGAATATTATCCAATGTTATTCCCCGCTTCCTGTGAGTTACCGGTTTTTGTCTGAGTATGCTGAGATTCTGTTAAAATGTTAAATTGTCCTGTAAAAATATTTTGATTTCCGCATATGAATATAGGTAAATATAAACTTCAAATAATAACCTCCGGAATGTTCGCATTGGACGGAGGCGCAATGTTCGGCATAATCCCCAAGAACCTTTGGGAGAGGAGCAATCCTCCCGACGAACAAAACCGTATCACCCTTGCAACACGCCACCTGGTTCTAACTTCCGGATCCAGGAAAATCCTTATTGATACCGGAATGGGCGCTAAATGGGATGAAAAATCAAAAGACATCTACAAAATCAGCCAGCCTCCTAATGCCGTTCTTGGCGCGCTGACTGAAGCCGGTATAAATCCCGATGAAATTACCGATGTGATTTTAACTCACCTTCATTTCGATCACACCGGCGGCTCAACCATATCTGAGGGTGGAAAACTGATACCTGCTTTCAGGAACGCCAAATACTACGTTCAGAAAAAGAACTTTGACTGGGGAGTTAATCCCAGCGACCGCGACAGGGGAAGCTACATCAAAGAAAACTTTGAACCTCTCGCCTCTGAGGGAGTGCTTGAGTTCATAGAAGAAAACGACTCTCAGTTTGACGATGAAATAAGTTTTCATCTGGTTAACGGCCATACTTTCGCCCAACAGCTTGTAAAAATTTCTGACGGGACAGAGACAATTTTTTATTGCGGAGACCTGTTCCCGACTTCCTCTCATATTCCCCTCCCCTACATAATGGGATATGATCTGCAGCCGCTTGTTACACTGGCTGAGAAAAAGGTGGTGCTTAAGGAAGCGGTTGAAAAAAACTGGTGGCTCTTTTTCGAACACGACCCTGCTACGGCGCTTGCTAAAGTGGAATTGACTCCCAAAGGATATAAAGCCGGAGAGAAACGTGCAGGATTCTGATCAGGTTCCGGAAGGCTTTGAAAAGGTCTGTCTCCTCTCTGAGCTTCAACCGGGGAAAGGCTCCCGGTTTATTGTTAATGATGAGGAAGTAGCGCTTTTTAATATTGGCGGAAAAGTTTACGCTCTTGATAACGTCTGCCCGCATCAGCATTCGCCTATAATATACAATGGCTACGAAGATGATAACTTTATAGCCTGCCCCGCTCACGGCTGGCGCTTCAGCCTGGAGACGGGGAAAAAGCCGGACGGTACGCGCGGCCTGACGACTTACCCGGTTATGATAATTGAAGGTACAGTTTACTGCAAAGTAATTCCGAAAAAATTCAACTGGTGATGATCTCAAACGAATTTATAAGTCAGCTTTCGTCGCGGCTTGGATTTCAATTAACGGGCTTTGCTCCGGCGGCAAAACTAACCCGGGAAACTGAACTGCTTACAAATTGGATCTCAGATGGACACAACGCGGGTATGGGATATATGTCCAGGAACTTTGATAAAAGAGAAGATGTGAGGGTTCTCCTTCCTTCCGCGGTTTCCGTGATCTCGCTCGCAATGAATTACTTCCCGGGTGACTTCCCCGCACCGCCACAAGATTCCTGTAAAGTTTCCAGGTATGCCTGGGGGGATGATTACCACGATATCATAGGGAATAAGTGCCGTGAGATGATTAATATTTGTAAAGGAAAAGATTCTTCATTTGAAGCTGTGTATAACGTGGACAGCGGGCCGGTTATGGATAAATCTTGGGCAGTCAGAGCGGGCATAGGCTGGTTAGGGAAGCACACTAATGTAATAAACGGGAATTCAGGGAGTTGGTTTTTCTTGGCGACAATAATCTGTAACAAGGAATTCCGTTACTCTGCCGCCGTGGAAGATCACTGCGGCGACTGCACCGCCTGCATCGACGCCTGTCCCACAGAAGCGATCATCGCCCCCTACCGGCTTAACTCCGGTAAATGCATCTCCTATTTAACTATAGAAAATAAAAATGATATCCCCGCTGAGTTCGCGGGCAAGTTCGACAACTGGGCATTCGGCTGCGATATCTGTCAGGAGGTCTGCCCCTGGAATTTAAAGTTCGCGGAGATCACTTCCGAAGAAGCTTATAAGGGAAACAACCAATACCTTGACCGCGGAGAAATAAATTCGATGGACTCCGCGCAATTCAAGACAAAATTCATTAACTCGCCTGTGCTGCGCCCGAAATTAAAAGGGATACAACGGAATCTCAGTTTCCTCGAAAAGGATTACTAATCTGAAACGAAAACAAAGAAATTGTATCTAATCATAATTAAGAAGTATTTTAAATAACAAAGAAAAATTTTCCCGGAGAAGTATTATGTCAGAAAACAACCATCATAAAGTAGCAATTATCGGATCAGGCCCAGCAGGATTAACCGCCGCGCTATATACCGCGCGCGCTAACCTGAAGCCGGTGATATTCGAAGGAATGCAGCCGGGGGGACAGTTAACAATCACTACCGAGGTTGAGAACTATCCCGGCTTTGAGCACGGTATCCAGGGTCCGGAACTTATGGATATTATGCGCAAACAGGCTGTTCGGTTCGGCGCGGAAAGCCATTTCAAGGAAATCACAAAAGTTGATTTTTCCAAACGGCCTTTCACCCTCCACTCATACGATGAAGTTCATACTGCTGACGCCGTAATAGTATCCACAGGCGCTTCCGCTAAACTGCTTAATATTGAAAGCGAAACTAAATTTATGGGTTACGGAGTATCGGCTTGCGCGACCTGCGACGGATTTTTCTTCAAGGGTCATAAGATCCTTGTAGTCGGCGGAGGTGATACGGCAATGGAAGAAGCTAACTACCTTACAAAATTTGCTTCCGAAGTCACCATTGTCCACAGAAGGGATGAGTTCAGGGCATCAAAGATAATGACGGAACGCGTTAAAAAGAACCCGAAGATCAAATTTGCTCTTAACAAAATCGTCCAAGAAGTTATTGGCACGGATGAGAACGGAAAAAAGAGTATGACCGGAGCGGTATTAAAAGATACTAAAACCGGTGAACTTACTACCGTTGAGGCAACAGGACTATTCATCGCCATCGGGCATCAGCCTAATACTACATTATTTAAAGGTTTGCTTGATATGGACGAGACAGGCTACCTGATTGTAAAACCGGGTTCTACCTACACAAATATTGAAGGTGTGTTTGCCGCCGGCGACGTTGCCGATAAAACTTACAGGCAGGCAGTGACTGCGGCGGGTTCGGGCTGTATGGCAGCGATTGACGTCGAACGCTGGCTCGAAGCGCAAGAGTGATCTTTAATTAAGAATTAAGAATTAAAATTTAAGAATTTAGTAGTTAGAAATAATATTCAGCACTAATTGAAACTACTTTTATGTGCGGAAAAAGTTTTTATATAAACACGTAAGGTCGTTGAGTATCCCGGCCTCTTTTCTTTTTCAATTTAAGTCGGGAGTATCGAAGCGCCGTCGTTACCAATTATTTTCCTGGTTCCGGCGGCTATTGAAAAAAATATAATAAAACACGTAAGGTCGCTGAGTATCCCGGCCTCTTTTCTTTTTCAATTCAAGTCGGGAGTATCGAAGCGCCGTCGTTACTCAAGAAGTAACTCGATCTCTTCTTTTTCGATCTTAATTTTGCGAGGATGTAAAAAAGCACCGTTGACAGGATCTTTTATTATCTTTTTCAGATAAGCAATTGGGCGGGGATACCCGCCCAATAAAAACACTTGTCCTACTTTATTTCTTCTGTTGGAGTTTTCTTCTCACTAAGTTTATGAGCGGCTACAAATCCGGCACCTGTGAACACAAATATCAGGAGCGGAACAAGGAATTCCTGTTTAAGGACTTCATCTGCCATAATTCCAAAACCTATTCCGAATCCGAAGAAGATCAAAACTATTCCGGCCTTAAACAATCCTTTTGAATTCTTATTGCGGTTCGCTTCCATTATCGCTTTATATTCTTCCAGTGAACCCGCTTTCTGGATCAGCATCTGTTTACTCCTGAAGTCAAAATAGAAGACAAGCGCCAGCACTAATCCCAGAACCAGTAAAAAAATAATCGGTATCAATACTGCTATCTGATCGGTTTGCATAACATTTTTCTTTCGTTTCGTTTTATTCTTTATGGTTAAGACTAAAAGATTCCGGAGAAGGTTACACTGCGACACAAAATCCTGTTTTTTTTGTAACCTTTTTAAATTAATTTGGTCAAAACGAATATGAGAACGCTTACTGACCTTGAAATAATCGAATCTGTGCTGAGAGGGAATATTAATGACTTTTCCACTCTGATCAGCAGGTACAAGAACCGCGCGTTCTCGCTTTTGCTTAAGATGCTCCGAAACCGTATGGAGGCTGAGGAAGCGCTTCAGGATTCATTTATGAAAGCTTACAACAACCTTCACTCATTCCGTAAAGAATCCTCCTTCGGCACTTGGTTTTACCGGATCGTATATAATACCGGGCTTACGAGGCTGAACAGCAGGAGTCATAAAGCAGAGAGGCAACTGGACTCAATTGAAGAATTTGAAAACACCGATTCATTCCGGTACGAGGAAGGAAACGGATCAGTTAACGAGATATTGCACGAACTTATAGAAAAACTGCCGTTTAATTACAGGATGGTCATTACACTCTACTATATAAACGGTTACAATTGCGCGGAAGTCGCTGAACTTACTAAAAACAGTGAAAGTAACGTGAAAGTGATTTTGCATAGAGCACGAACAGCGCTAAAAGATAAAATCTCATTACTTAATCTTGAAAAAGAATTAATATGAACCATTTAAACAACGAAGAACTAAACCGGCTGATTGATGACCCCGTTCAGAGTGAGTACTCCCTGCACATAAAAGAGTGCCCGGAATGCCGATGGAAACTGGATGAGTTAAAAAATTTGCACGCCGCGATGACAAGACTGGAGCCTGATGCCGCTCCCGAGTATTTTGAGCATAAAGTACTCGAGGCGATAAGCAGAAGCATTAACCAGGAATTCAGGATGCCCTTATTTATTAAAAGCATAATTACTCTCTTCTCGCTCCTTATATTTCTTTCAGTTGGCTTACTCTTCATAAGCAGCGGTTCTGCAGCTTCAGGAAACGCGGATAATTACAGGATGATATTCGATAAGTATTCGGGTATGATCGGCATCGCGATGAATCATCTTCTGGATTCTAAATTCAGTTCAACTATACTTCTCGGATTCCTCGCGATGTTTACAATGTCGCTTTATTTCCTTTTTGAGAAGATAAGGGCTCTTTCGAAATAGGAACATTTTATAATAAAAAAGCCGGATACGATCCGGCTTTTTTATTTTCAGAAAATCCCGCTTTTTATTTAACCGAGAATGCTTCGCTTACAAAACTCTTCTCCGTCGTTGCTGATCTGAGCCGCAGAATTAACTGACGGTCTTTCAATTCCTGAGGTTTCTCCCAGTCATATATGTGTATACCGGGCAGCCTGTACTCAAGACGTTCTATCAGTTTCCAGGTCACTCCGTCATCCTCCGAGAACTCAAGGAAAGAACTCAGGAAGTCTTCAGGAACGATCATCTGAATCTCATTGGCGGTTCCCGCCTCCAGACTTGTACCGCCATTAATATTGATAAAGGCGCCGGGTGGTGTGAATCCTAGATTGAACACACCGTCACTCATATCAGTAAGAGTCGGGTCAGTAGCATCTGTCACTCGAACTCTCGCCAGTGAGGAGAACGATGCGGGAATAGTCCAGTAGTAAGCACCTGTTGACGGTATGCCCGCTGCTATAGATGTCCATCCTGTCGCGCCGTTATCAAGCGTAAGTTCCAGGTTCACAGTTGTAACACCAACGGAATACCATATGATGGTAGTATCCGTAGTTACGTTACACAGTATTGTCCCCGTCGGGGTAACGGTCGGGCCGTTCGGAAATACCATTCGTAATGCCTTGGACTGGACTACGGAGAACGTTGTGTCAGAAACATCAAACGGAATTCCGTCCACACCGTCGCTCACCCTTACCCTGCAAAGGTCGGAGTTCGCGACCGGTATATTTGACCACGTGTAGATACCGGTTGAAGGAGTTGAATCCGTAATTGAGCTCCAGGTCGCGCCGTTATTAGAACTAAATTCAAGTTTCACATACGCCACATTAGTTGAACTCCATCTGATCTGCTGAGAGGTTCCGGAAATCCAGTTTTCGAAACCGTTCGGCGCGATAACCGCCAGTGCCGGTTCAGCAGAAATTGTAAAGTTTGCCGGACTTACCGCGAACGGAGTAGTATCCGCGGCATCACTGATCCTGATACGGCAGTTTGTTGAATACGAATTCGGCACAGGAGCCCAGAGATAACTTCCGTCGCTCGGCGTACTGGCGACGATAGTAGTCCAGTTCAGCCCGCTGTTCGTAGAAAGTTCAATCATAACATTTGTCACACCCTGGCTGCTCCAGATAATTTCTTGGCTGGAACCGATCGGGAAGTTCTCGCCTCCGGCCGGCCGGACAACATTGATCTGCTGAGGTGTCACGTTGTATATAGTAAACGGATTATCCGAGATATCCGAAGGCAGCCCGTCGGCTTCATCGCTGATCCTGAGTTTACAGAGCGAAGAGTTGACGTTTGCTACGCTCCACAAGTAACTTCCGTCGCTTTCGGTAGAGTCGACGATTGTCGTCCACGATGATCCGTTATTGGTTGTGAATTCAATCTTAACTGCAGAAAGGCCGTTGCTCGTCCACCTTATTTCGTGCATTGTTGATGCCTGAAGAGTATCACCGCCGTTCGGAGTAATGATGGTTATCGAAGGCTCATCTTCAACAGTGAATGTTCCGTCAGATTCGTCAATTGGTACCGTACTACCTGCATCACTTATTCTCATCTTATACTGTGTTGAAGGAATAGACGGACTCCACTCATAAGAACCGTCGCTAGGAGTACTGGAAATTATCTCGATCCATTCGGAAGCATTGCTAAGCCTGTACTCGATCTTCACGTTCGTTACACCCTGGCTGTTCCAGAGGACGTTATAAACGGTACCTGAAATGAGACGCTCTCCTCCGTTTGGATAAATTACCTGCAGAGACCGCGCCTGGCTGATAGTGAATACCGCGTCACTTTCATCATTCGGAATCGAGTCGAGGTAATCGCTTATCCTTACCTTGCATAGTCCGGAAGGAGTGTTCGGAACAGGATTCCACTCATATAAACCGTCGCTCTCCGTACTGTCAACGATGGTAGTCCAGCTGATGCCGTTATTCGTTGTGAATTCGATCTTCACTTTCGAGATCGCGCTTGAGACCCAGGTGATAGTCCTGGAAGAAGTGGCTTCCCAGATTTCACCACCGTTAGGCGAGGTAAGATTTACTGACTGCTGAACCTGATTAGATAATGAGAAAACATTATCCGAAAGATCAAACGGCAGGCCGTCACGTGCATCGCTTATCCTCACCTTGCACAGGCTGGAATTAAGATTCGGAATAGTCCAGAGGTATGAACCTGTATTATCAGTACTATCCACTATGGTTGACCAGGTTGCTCCGTTATTCGTAGTGAACTCGACCTTGACCTTTTCGACATTCTCCGCTAACCAGCGAATAGACTGTGTTGATCCGTAGGTCCAGACTTCACCGCCGTTTGGAGACTGGACGGTGATGTCAGGTTCAGAGGCTATCGTAAAGACATTATCGCTGAGGTCATACGGGAATCCGTCTGATGTCTCACTGATCCTTATGCGGCAGTTTGTTGAAACAACAGCAGGCACAGGATTCCACTGGTAGAAACCGTCGCTTAGCGTGCTGGATACAACAGTTGTCCAGTTAAGGCCGTTATTAGTCGAGTACTCTATCTTTACGCTGTCAATACCTGTGCTGATCCAGGTAATATTGTATGATGTGCCTACAGGCAGGTTTTCACCGCCGTTTGGCTGCACCACGGCAATTGACTGGGGTATTACATTATAGATAACAAATGCATTATCAGAAACATCCGAAGGTGAACCGTCGGTATCGCTTATCCTGATCTTGCATAATGAAGAGTTTATCGTACCCGGTACGCTCCAGGTATAGATACCATCGCTCTCAGTTGACGCGATAATAACCTGCCAGTTTGCTCCGTTATTCGTCGAGACTTCTATCTTAACATTTTCAACACTGACGGATGACCAGAGAATGTTATAACTCAATCCAGCCTGAATTGTATCGCCGCCGTTAGGCGCAATCACAGTAATAACCGGCTGCGGGTCTACTTTAAATAAACCGTCAGATTCATCCATCGGGCTGCTCGCGTCGGCATTCCTCATGCGGAGTCTGTAAGTTGTAGATGGTACAGTTGGGCCCCAGGCGTAAGAACCGTCGCTTGGAGTTCGGTTCGTGATCGAAGTCCAGCCGGAATCGCCCGGTTCATTTACGGTTTTATATTCAATCATTACGTGTGTTATTCCCTGCGATGTCCACAAAATATTGTAAACTTCTCCTGCCGTCAGAACTTCTCCGCCGTTTGGATATGTAATGGAAAGTTCCTTCGCCAGACTAACGGTAAACACTGCATCGCTCTCATCCATCGGGAATCCGTCCGCGGCGTCGCTTATCCGGATTTTGTAAAGAGCCGATGGCTGTGCCGGGCTCCATTCGTGCAGACCATCACTCGGAGTGGAAGCCACTATTGTGGTCCAGTCGATTCCGTTATTAGTTGTATACTCAATCTTAACATTATTCACGGCGCTTGAGAGCCACTCAATAGTCTGAGTTGTCGTGGCTTCCCAGTCTTCTCCGCCGTTCGGACTTAATACGGTCAGCGACTGCTGTACCTGGTTTGAAATTATGAAAGCGCTGTCCGAAAGATCAAAAGGCTGTCCGTCATCAGGGTCGCTTACTCTTACCCTGCACAGGTTCGAATTCAGGTTCGGAATTGTCCATAGGTAAGTTCCGACGTTCGGCGTAGTCGCGATAATGGTTGACCAGCTTGATCCGTTGTTTGTAGTGAATTCAAGTTTTACATTTTCCAGGTTTTCCGCGATCCACGTGATATTCTGCGTGGTTCCTGTTGTCCATAATTCACCTCCGTTTGGAGCTGTAACGGTAACATCGGCTACCGGGGCAATGGTGAACACGTTATCACTCAGGTCAAACGGGAATCCGTCGGTGTCATCACTTATCCTGACCTTAAAGTTTGTGGACGTAATTGATGGAAGCGGATTCCACTGATAGAAACCGTCACTGAGCGTGCTGGCGATAATCGTTGTCCAACTCTGTCCATTATTAGTTGAATACTCTATTTTAACGTTGGCTACTCCGCTGCTCGTCCAGGTGATATTCTGGCTTGTGCCGCTGCCCCAGACTTCGCCGCCGTTAGGCGCGGTCACGGTTATCGACTGCTGTGGTACAGATGATAACGTGAATACGTTATCGCTTATGTCAAACGGCTGCCCATCTGCAGGATCACTTACTCTGATCTTACTCTGAGTTGAGTTTAATCCCAAAGGCACTGTCCACGAGTAGTTACCGGTGTTAGCGGTACTGGCGGTTATGGAAGTCCATGTTGAGCCGTTGTTTACCGAGTAATCTATCTGCACGTTTGCAAGGTTCTCCGCCACCCAGGTGATTTCATAAGTTGAACCAACTTCCCAGTACTCTCCTCCGTTCGGTGAAGTAACTGTAACTGCTGCCGGAGGTACGATCGTGAATAAGCCCGCGCTCAGTCCGTATGGCGAACCGTCGGTTGCGTCGCTTATCCTGATCTTGCAGCTTGTTGATGTTACATTCGCTACTGGGTTCCACTGATAGAATCCGTCACTCGGTGTGCTCTGTACTATCTGTGTCCAGCTTTGTCCGTTATCAGTCGTGAACTCTATCTTTACGTCATTCACTCCGGAACTTGTCCACTCTATGTTC
>JABWCL010000005.1 GCA_013360295.1 Ignavibacteriaceae bacterium
TGTTGGCTGCTACTAATATGTCGTTCCTACGGAACTTGGGGTGGTGATGTCGTGGCATTGTTGGCTGCTACTAATATGTCGTTCCTACGGAACTTGGGGCGGTGATGTCGTGGCATTGTTGGCTGCTACTAATATGTCGTTCCTACGGAACTTGGGGTGGTGATGTCGAGGCATTGTTAGCTGCTACTAATACGTCGTTCCTATGTAACTTGCTGGGGTGATATTGTCGAAATCTTTTATTATCTTTTTAGGGGTTTACTATTCTTATGATCTTTACTCAATTGCCGGTGTTACTGGGATAAAAGAGAAAATCCTCTGTTAAGAAGTGACGAGGCGTAAACAAAGCAGTTGAAATTTTAATTCGAATAATAAAAATAAACGCAGGGTTCGAAAAATCAAAATAAAATAATTTTATTTTATTTGCGATTGAGGGTAATATTCCAAAAAAATGTTATAAATATTAACAGCAGTTTTTACTATTGTTGGCACGGGCGATGGAAAGACTTCTTCGGGGATTTTGAGAAAATCGTTTAGTGGCTTCTTTACTAATTCGTTATTCCGTTGTTTTTCTGAAAAAGAAGTGACCGGTTTGCGTTTGCTGAAGGGAATAAATAATATAATGGTTTAGTGTCACATTGATATTAAACTAAGTTTATTAACCTGATTTTCGTAGATGGATGTCATATGAGGCGAACATTACTAATCTGTTTTTTTACTCTAGCAACGGGGATGATCAGTGCACAGACTGATACAATGTACATTCAGGTCGGAATTGAGCCGGTTAAGACATACCTTGTCTCACAAATCGATTCTATAACTTTTTACTTGCCGGTAACAGCTATTGAAACAACCGGAAAACAAATGGACCAGCCTGCAAATTTCGATCTCCTGCAAAATTTCCCTAATCCCTTCAATCCTTCCACAATAATTCAATTTAATCTGCCCGCTGCAGGAAAGGTGCAGGTAAAAATCTTTGATCTTAATGGCTCAATGATACGAGAACTTTTCAAAGGAGAAAAGCAGGCGGGAAATTACAGTTATCAATGGGATGGGAAAGACCTTCGGGGAGTAACTATTGCAAGCGGAGTTTATTTATGCCTGGTTCAGTTTAATAATTCGTTCCTGAGTAAAAAAATGATCTACTTAAAGTGATTAAAAACGGAATATTTTATGAAAAAATTAATCTGTCTTCTGCTATTCTTTCTGACAATTACAGTAAACACTCAAACGATGATGCGAATATGGAAGAATGGTGTTAAAATTGACTCGGTAATTGTAACCAGTGACTTAAAGATAACGTTTGGAGCGGGAAGTAGCGCTTTTAATTGCGGTGTTTCTAAATGTCCATTATGAAGGAAAAACTTATAACACGGTGCAAATCGGTACGCAATGCTGGCTTAAAGAAAACCTTGATGTAGGTACAAGGGTAAACGGAAGCCAGAACCAAACTAATAACAGTACGATCGAAAAGTATTGCTATAATGACTTGGAATCAAACTGTGATACAAATGGCGGTTTATATCAATGGAACGAAGCGATGCAATACAGCATAACACCCGGAACCAGAGGAATATGTCCGCCGGGATGGCATATCCCGACAAATGCTGAATTCGAAGCATTAGCTGCAGCAGTAAATAATGACGGTAACGCATTAAAAGCTATTGGCCAGGGAAGTGGTGGAGGCGCCGGAACTAACACGAGCGGGTTCTCGGCCCTGTTGGCGGGCTACCGAGACTACGATGGCTTCTTCAACAATTTAAGCAGCAACGCTTTCTTTTGGAGTTCTTCTGAGAACGGTTCCTCTTTCGCAAGGCACGTATACCTGTACTACCTTAGCGCGAATATCTTCTTCGGCTACAACTATAAGGAGGTTGGGTTTAGTGTGCGGTGCGAGAAGGATTAATCTATCCCACGGAGCGGGACAGGTTTTTCTATTTTTTTATTTAAAAATGGAAAATGCAGGATTATGAAGTGACTTTTAAACTCCTAAAAAATTAAAATGGCATTAACCGAAGAATTACCGGTATATAAGGCGCGTTATTGAAAATCCACCAGGATGATTTAACGCTGGAATTGTTAAATTAGTCTATGAAAATGAAAGAGCACGCAATAAGGTTAGCTTCCGAGGACCATTTAGTATGGGACTTGAGTTGAAATTTTTCGGCAACACTTATATTATTCCCTACTTTGTGAAGGACTCCTTGTATTAAATAAATCTAAAGAAGGGCGTTTAGTTTTGTGAAAATATTTTCGCTATATTATTATATTGCAGTCCTGAAGATTAACCGATTAAGATTTCATAAAGTGAAGTATCTGCATTGAGCCCGCCAGTATTTATAAAAGGAAATTACAGATTCCATTTTTTCTCAAAGGAAGAAAGCCGGATTCATATTCACGTTGTATCTCCTGACGGAGAAGCGAAATTTTGGTAAGAACCAACCGTCGCTTTAGCAAACTATACCGGATTTTCAAAAAGGCAATTATTGTATTTGCAAAAGATTGTAGAAAAGAATAAAAATGAATTTTTTAAAAATGGAAAAACATTTTGAGACCGGAAATCACTAATATTCGGAACACGGTTTCTGGATTTTCATTAAAAAGAAAGAATATTTTCTTTCTTTTAATGAGTATCCGTGGTTTAAAAACGCCAATATCTCAGCCATAACAGATGTGGTGTATTTACATAACCATCATTTGTACTGGCCTCAATTGGATGTGGATTTATCAACAGAAATTTTGGATAATCCGGAGAAATATCCGCTAACTTATAAAAAGAGTAATTCCAAGAGAGTAATCAAACGGGTATCCGATAAAACTGCTGCTGTTTGAAAATTAACGACTCAGATCAAATCTATAAGCGGAAAACTCTCGCTATTACTTTTGACTCACTCCAGCGAAAGTGAAATTCTAAGCGCGCGGTCTATTTTTTTTAGTGTTTCTTTATGCAGTGAGCCAAACTTTGTGATCAGTCGCTGAGTCTTGTCAACTGTTCTAATCTGTCCGCAGTCAACATAACTTGCTTCTTTTAATCCTCCTTCTCCTTTTTCAAGAAAGATCATTACCGGCAGAGGGCGTGTAATCTCCTTTACACTTGAAACAGGCGCTATTATTGTTACCGGACTAAACTTGTTCCCGATATCATTCTGAATGATTACCGCAGGGCGGGCTTTACCGATTTCCTTCCCTACGATCGGATCAAGGTTGACAAGGAATACATCACCGCGGAGAACGGGTCCAGAGAATTCAGATCTAATCTTTGTCGGCATAATCCCACTCATCCTGAGATTTCAGGTAATAGTTATAATTAGCTTTATATCCTTCTTCAAGTTCACGGTTTATTTTTGCATTTTCGATCTTTGAGATGTACTCTTTAATTGCTTCGCGTACAACATCGCTAATAGTGGAATTTTCGTCTTCAGCAACTTTATAGATCTGCTCCGAGAGTTCTGAAGTTACGAACAGATTGATTCGTTCTTTGCCTTTGGGCTCTCGCATTTTGGGCACGCCGTTTCCTTTCACTAAAATATGTGCATAAAATTACACATATTTTTGCACAAGATCAAGCGCAAATTCCGACATATTATTTCCATATGAACCTTTGAACGTATTACGATTAAAAAATTAATTAGAGCCGTGATTGACTTTTAATACAAATGGAGATATGGTGAAAAATATTTCGATGTCGTAACAGAGCGGGAATTTGATCTGAACCGATGTTTGGACTCCTGCTTCATCAGTGCTTCTGCCGGATCCGGGTGAATTAGCCGCTAAAAATTTTTCTCCTGTAAAAACTTTTCTATTAGATTGTTGGAAAAAGATTGCTAAATTTTGAGAAATAAATACGGTGTTTAAACCGCTTGAATAATCATACGGAGAATTTTTGAATAAACTGAAAAATGATCTTTTTCTTAAAGCCTGCCTGAAGCAAAAAACCGAGCGTACCCCCGTTTGGGTAATGAGACAGGCGGGAAGGTACCTGCCTGAATACCGCGCGGTGCGCGCTAAGGCGGACTTCCTGACTATGTGTAAAACCCCTGAACTTGCCTGTGAAGTCACCGTGCAGCCGGTTGATCTTATCGGCGTTGACGCGGCAATTATCTTTTCTGATATTCTGGTCATCCCGGAGGCGATGGGGATGGAACTGATTATGGAGGAGGGGAGAGGTCCGGTCTTTCCGGAACCTGTGCGTGATTCTGCCTCAGCCGCAAAACTGAAAAAGGTTGATCCTTTCAAAGAACTGAATTATGTTATGGAAGCCCTCAGGCAGACGAAAACCGCCCTCGACGGGAGAGTGCCTCTTATTGGTTTTACCGGATCACCCTGGACGCTATTAACCTATATGGTAGAAGGGAAAGGATCGAAAACTTTTTCGGTGATTAAGAATTTTATATACAACCAGCCTAAGCTCGCTCACGAACTGCTTACTGAAATTTCGGTAGTTGCATCCGCGTATCTTTCGGCACAGATTGAATCAGGCGCGGACGCGGTACAGATATTCGACACCTGGGGCGGCATTCTCTCTCCGCGTGATTATAACGAATTCAGCCTCCCTTATATTGAGATGGTAATCGAAGGCGTGAAGAGGAAAAAGCATCCCGTTATCGTCTTTTCAAAAGGGGCGCATTTCGCTCTTAAGAAACTAAGCAAGAGCGGCGCAGATGTTGTCGGGCTTGACTGGACAATGGACATAAAAAAAGTAAGAAAAGAAATCGGTTCCCGCGTTGCTCTGCAGGGCAACCTTGATCCGACTCTGCTTTATGCTTCCCCCGAACGGATTAAGGAGGAAGTAAAAGCGGTGCTGAAAGCATACGGCAAGGGAACCGGACACGTTTTTAATCTAGGCCACGGAATTCACCCGGATACTGACCCGGAGAACCTGAAGGCAATGGTTAATTTTGTCAAAACCGAAAGCGTTAAATATCATAAGTAATAATAGTATTAATAACCCCTCCCGGCCTCCCCTTTATAAAAAGGGGAGGCGGAATTTTGATTGTTTGTAAATGAAATTTGAAGTTGATTTAAGTAAATTTAAAAAATATGACCGCCCGGGCCCGCGGTATACGAGTTATCCTACCGCGCCTCATTTTAATGATGATTTCAAGGCGAATGATTATCTCGATGAAATCGTAAAAACGAACTACGGCGATAATCTCCCGGGCCTTTCACTCTATTATCATATCCCTTACTGCGATACGCTATGCTACTTCTGCGGCTGTAATATGATCATCACCCGTAACAGGGAGAGGGTGAATGAATATATAAGTTATGTGAAAAAAGAGATTGACCTTCTGCGCACATATTTGCTGCCCGACAGGAAAGTCGTTCAGTACCACTGGGGAGGAGGCACACCCACACATTTGACTCCCAATGAAATTAACAGCCTTGCCTCATATATAAAAGAGAGCTTTAACTTCACTCCCGACTCTGAGAATAGTTGTGAGATTGATCCCCGCGGATTAACTAAGGAACATCTTGCGGCTCTTCGCAATAACGGGTTCAACCGCATAAGTATGGGCGTGCAGGATTTTAACGAGAAAGTACAAAAGGCGGTTAACCGCATCCAACCCGAAGATATGACCAGGCAGGTGATTGACTGGGTTAGGGAACTCGGATTCATAAGTATAAATCTTGATCTTATTTACGGCCTACCGTTCCAGACTCTGGAATCGTTTGAAGATACTGTAGATAAAATTATCGGTATCTCGCCTGACCGTATTGCCGTATTTAATTACGCGCACGTCCCGTGGATGAAAAAGCATATGGGCCTGATCCGAGAGGAAGACCTTCCCAAACCGGAAGTAAAACTTAACATTCTTAAGATGACTATTGAGAAACTTACTTCAGCCGGTTATGAGTTTATCGGTATGGATCATTTCGCGAGACCGGAGGATGAATTGTCAGTCGCGCTGAAAGAGAAAAAACTCTACCGTAATTTCCAGGGCTACAGCACCCACGCCGGCGCTGACCTTTACGCTCTCGGCGTAACAGCCATCAGCCAATTAAAAAACATTTACTCGCAGAATTACAAAACGGAAAAAGAGTATTATCAGTCACTTGACCAGGAGACACTCCCGATAGCCAAGGGATACAGGCTTTCTGAGGATGACCATATCAGGCGCCACGTTATTATGAAGATAATGTGCGACTTCGGGCTTAATATGCGTTCGGTTGAGGACATGTTTAATATCAATTTCCGAGAGTATTTTAAGTCAGGACTGGAAAACCTGAAAGCGATGGAAGAGGACGGCTTACTCAATTTCAGCGGCGACAACATTGAGATCTACCCAATCGGCAAACTCCTCATCAGGAATATTGCGATTAACTTTGACGGGTATATCGAGCGGAAACAGGATAACGCTAAATATTCAAGGACGGTTTAAGAGTCAATCATTACTATGGAATTAAGCAAAAAGATATTTGAGGCCGGAGTTGTAGGAGCGGGGGGAGCTGGTTTCCCTACCCACGTAAAAGCAAAAGCGAAAGTAGAATTTGTACTTGCAAACGGCGCCGAGTGCGAACCCCTCATCCATAAAGATTACGAGTTTATGCTGAACTTCGCTGACAGGATCGTAGCCGGGATGAACCTTATGGTTGAGGAGACTAACGCGAAAAAGGGCTACTTCGGGCTTAAGGCGAAAAACGTGAAAGCGGTTGAAGCTGTTACGCCTCACCTGAAAAACACCAGGATCGAGATGACACAGCTTGGTGATTTCTATCCCGCCGGCGACGAATATGAACTTGTTTTTGAAGCCACGAAGAGGCTGATACCTGCCGCGGGAATCCCGCTTGATGTAGGCTGCGTGGTTAATAATGTCGAAACACTCTATAATATCAAAAACGCGGAAGAAGGTATCCCGGTGACGGAAAAGTTTGTTTGCGTGACCGGAGCCGTGAAAAAGCCTTCCACGTTCTTTGCGCCCATCGGAACGAGTTTCAGAGAATTGTTAGAGCACGTAGGCGGCGCAACTGTAAGCGACTATGCTTTATTTTCCGGGGGAGTAATGATGGGGAATTTCACAAAAGACCTCGATGAAGTCATTACAAAAACCTCAGCCGGATTTATTCTTCTCCCAAAGTCCCATTATCTTGTTAAAAGGAAAGACCAGCCGGAGCAGAACTGGCACCGTATCGGGAAATCAGCCTGCGACCAGTGCAGCTATTGTACTGAGTTTTGTCCCCGTTATCTTTTAGGTTACAATGTTCAGCCGCATAAAGTGATGAGGTCACTAGGTTTTACAAAGACCGGCGCCGAAATGTGGAACCAGATGGCGGAGCTATGCTGTGCCTGCGGACTCTGCACACTCTATGCCTGCCCCGAAGATCTTTATCCTAAAGAAGCGTGTGACAAGTCCAAAAAAGAAATGCGTGCGCAGGGCGTAAAATATGTTCAGCCGCACCCGGTGAAAGTCCACCCGATGAAAGAGGGAAGGCGCGTGCCGCTGAAGATGCTCATTAAAAAACTCAATCTGCAGGATTATGACGTGCACACCCCGTTCAATCCCAAAGGCCCCGTGCCCTCTGTGGTTACCATATCTCTGAAGCAGCATATCGGCGACGCGGCACTGCCGAAGGTTGAGATTGGCTCCAAGGTGAATAAGGGTGATGTGATAGCCAGGCCTGCTGAAGGGAAACTGGGTTCGGTGATACACTCCTCGATAAAAGGGATGGTAACACAGGTAACGGATAAATTTATCAGAATTAAAAAAGTTGATTAGCGAGGAAAAAAGTAAATGATTCAGATGAACTCACTTGGATTGATAGAAATGACCAGCATTGCTTCGGGGATGCAGGCTGCGGATATAATGTTAAAAACCTCTAACGTTGAGCTTATACTTTCCCGGACGATCTGCTCCGGAAAGTATATGACGCTCATTGGTGGTGAAGTAGCAGCGGTGCAGACTGCGGTGGATGCCGCGGTCGAAACTATCGGTTTCGCTGTGATTGACCATTTTGTAATTCCGAACGTGCATAAATCAATTTTTCCGGCGCTCGCCGGGCATAACAACATCCCGATGCTTGAGGCGCTTGGTATAGTTGAGTCATTTTCAGTTGCCTCGCTTATAGAAGCAGCGGATGCTGCGGTGAAATCCGCCCGGGTTGAGCTTATAGAAGTACGCCTTGCGATGGCTCTCGGAGGGAAAGCGTTCTTCACAATAACCGGCGAAGTAGCGGCAGTACGCTCCGCGGTGGATGCCGGAGCTAGGGTGGTTGAAGAAAAAGGTTTACTCGTTAACAAGGTAGTCATTCCGCAGCCACGTAAGGAACTGCTCTCGGAAATGATCTAAGTTATTGTTCTATAAGGGGTTAGGGTGACATACCGCCGGTATTGC
Source organism: Ignavibacteriaceae bacterium (assembly GCA_013360295.1). GTDB lineage: Bacteria > Bacteroidota > Ignavibacteria > Ignavibacteriales > Ignavibacteriaceae > JABWCL01. The sequence goes on from JABWCL010000005.1 coordinate 8,331, forward strand.
CCTGAAATTGTGAGAAAAAGTGTGTTTTTTATCTAAATAATAAATTAAGTGTGCATATTGACAGAAAATCAATTGTTGCGTATATTTAAAGTCTTGCTATTTTTAGAAAGTTAAAGGAGTATGGATAACGGTTACAAAATATTTTCCGGTAATTCTAACAAGGCCTTAGCTGAGAAGATAGCGAGGAATCTGGGTCAGGAGTTAGGCGAGCTGGAATTAAAAAAATTCAGCGACGGTGAAATCTGGGTAAAGTACGGAGAGAATATCAGAGGTACTGAAGTCTTCATAATCCAATCAACCAATCCGCCGGCAGAAAACCTGATGGAGTTATTGATTATGGTCGACGCCGCCAAGCGCGCGTCAGCCAAAAGAATAACGGTCGTTATGCCCTATTTCGGTTATGCCCGGCAGGACAGGAAAGACCAGCCAAGAGTTTCCATCACAGCCAAACTCATTGCCAACGTTATCACAGTCGCGGGCGCGGATCGTGTACTTACAATGGATCTGCACGCTTCCCAGATACAGGGATTTTTCGATATTCCCTTCGATCACTTGTACGGTTCATCCATATTCGTGAGCGCGCTCGAAAACCTTAGTGATAACCTTGTTGTCGTTTCACCGGACGTGGGAGGGATTAAGATCGCCAGGTCATACGCCAAGCGGCTTAACGCGAATCTTATTGTGATCGACAAAAGAAGGCCCAAACAGAATATGGTGGAAATTGTTAATATTATCGGTGAAGTCGAGGATAAAGATGTACTTCTTGTTGATGACCTCATTGATACAGCCGGAACCTTTGTAGGCGCCATCGAAGCGCTAAAGCAAAACGGCGCCAGGAGGATTTTCGGCGCGGTAACACATCCTCTCCTTTCGGGAAACGCTATTGAGAGACTGAAAGGCGCGCCGATCGAGAAATTATTTGTTACGGATTCGATTGATATAAGTGATAAAGCCTGCGATAATATCGAGGTACTCGATTCTTCGTGGCTCTTTTCCGAGGCAATTGAAATGATTTATAAAAATGAATCAATCAGTTCCCTCTTTGCAAATGATAAAAGTTAATAAAAATTTAGTTCTAATGGAGTTCAAATGGAAAAAGTAGTATTGACCGCCGGACACAGAGCCGTCGGGACAAAATCAATAAACACACAACTGAGAGTAAATGGGAATGTTCCCGGGATTTATTATACCAGGCAGGAAGCACCGGTGCCGATTTTTGTTGCCGAGAATGCTCTCAATCCTCTGGTATTCACATCTGATACACATATCATCGATCTGAAACTCGAGGGAGAGGAAAATAAAGAGTGCATCATCAAAGACGTACAGTTTGATCCCGTTACAGACAGGATTGTGCATTTTGACCTCCTGGGAATCATCAAAGGTGAGAAGATCCAGATCGAAGTACCGGTCTTATTCAAAGGAAGCGCTGAAGGCGTAAGGATGGGCGGAATTCTTCAGGAGTTCCTGCACAAAGTCAGAGTCGAATGCTTCCCGTCAGACTTGCCCGAACATATCGAAGTTGATGTTTCCGGTTTAAAATTTGGTCATTCTTATCACGTGAGTGATATTATGTCAGAGAAATTTACTATTTTGCATCCGGCGGATACAGTTTTAGTGTCTGTAACGCACGCCAGAGGAGAAGTAACCACAACAACAGCAACCGGTGAAGAATTAACAGAACCGGAAGTAATAGCTAAAGGAAAAGATAAACAAGCGGAAGAGTAACAATGAAAGTCATCGTTGGACTTGGAAATCCGGGTCAAAGGTTTCAAGAGACCCGGCACAACGTGGGTTTTATGTTCCTCGACTATCTTGCCCAGAAATTCAACTTAGAGTTTGTCCCAGGGAGACGGGACTACTTCATAGCTGAGGGCTCTTTAGATGGTCAGGAATTCGTTCTAATCAAACCCACAACTTACATGAATCTCTCCGGCAGGATTATCCATCAATATCTCACAGAGCACCGCCTGTTACCACAGGATGTTATGGTGGTCTATGATGATGTTAATCTGGAATTCGGCCGTGCGAGAGTAAAAAACGGAGGCGGTTCAGGCGGCCACAACGGCATTGAATCGTGCATCCAGAACCTCGGAACCAATCGTTTCTCGCGTTTGCGTATCGGGATCGGAAAGAGTTTTGACCGCAGGAAAATTCTCGAGTACGTCCTGAGCCCATTCACCGACCAGGAAATCCAGAATATCATCGGGCCATTCGAATACTGTTCTATGATGATATATGCTTTTGTCAAGGACGGCGTGGATATGATGCTGAACTTAAACAGCATGATCATCAACAGCCAGAAGGGCAAGCAGGATATTCCGGACGAGAAAAAACCTGATTATTATTCAGAATATGTTAAGCTTTACATCCCGCCCCCTCAGCCGCGCCGCAAGCGTTTAGCTGAAGGTGAAGAAGGCGCTGAAGGTGAAGCTGGCGAGATCTATACGGATGAAATGAAGGATGAATCAGGCGAATACTCCGGCGATTCTGAAGGCGGTTACAACGGAGATGATTCCGGTTACGACCGTTATGAGGATACCTCCTTGGGTGATATTCCGTTTGATGATACGAATAAGAATTAAAATAACAAACTAACTTTATTTATTAACCCTGCTCTTGCCTGCCGGCAAGGGCCTAAAGTCCGAAGGGAGTCCTTTGTGAGAATTAGTCAGTATGAGACTGCGGTGATAATTAACGCCGCTCTCGAAGACTCGGCTGTGGAAGCCGAGATAACCAAAATCCAGGATATGATTGTGAGCTTTGGCGGTACAATTGTTGATCTGGATAAGTGGGGCAGGAAACGTCTTGCCTATCAAATCAAAAAGCATAAGATCGGTTATTATGTTATTTACCGTTATGATGCTCCAACCGAGGCAGTTGCTAAGATCGAAAGATTGCTGCGCCTTAATGAATCATTAGTCAGATTCTTAACCATTAAACTGGATAAGTTCGCTATTGAGCACCTCGAAGACCAGAAAGCTAAACGCGCCGCACTGCAGGTTGCCCCGCCCGATGAGGTAATTGAACTTGCAGCAGAGCCGGAAATTTTCGAAGAACCGTTTACAGAATCCGAACCTGAAGAAGTAACTCCGGAAACAAAAGAATAATCACCCGGAAGGATTTTTATGGCCGATCTGAAAATGCCCGAGATAAACTATGTTGCTATTGCCGGTAACCTTACCAAAGACCCGATATTCAGAACAACAAGCACCGGTACCCCGGTGGTTAATTTCACCATAGCCTCAAACAGGAAGTTCAAAGACAGTGTTAATAACTGGCAGGAGGACGTCTGTTTTGTGGGGATTGTCGCGTGGAATAAACTTGCGGAAAGCTGCAAGGACAGGCTGAAAAAGGGAAGCGCGGTACTGGTGGACGGCGAGTTGCAGAGCCGTATTTGGAAAGTGGACGAAGGCAGTAACAGAAGCATCGTTGAAATTAAAGCCAGGCGAATTCAATTCCTAAGCAAACGCTCCCGCTCTAACGGGCAGTGCACTGAAGAAGAAGAAGCCAGCGTATTTTTTGACGAAGACGGTCTGGATTTTACGGAGGACAGGTTCGATAAGTTCCTGTCAAGTGAAGAATCAAAATTATTGAATAACAACGATCATAAGGAAAAAAATGACAATACCCGATAGAAGTTTTAGTAAAGGAAATAAATCAATGATGATAAAAACCAAAAAAGTATGCAGGTTTACCGAAGCAAAGGTAAAATACATCGATTATAAAGATTTGAAGATGCTGCAGAAATTTACATCCGAGCAGGGAAAGATAATTCCTAAGAGAGTTACCGGAACCTCGGCAAAATACCAGAGAGAACTTGCGGCCGCCATTAAAAGAGCGCGCCACATGGCACTTCTCCCATTTGTTTCAGATACGGTAAGATAATTGAAGGAGGCATAAAATGAAAGTAATATTAAGGCAAAATATTGAAACCCTTGGAAAGGTCGGAGACTTAGTAAACGTTAAAGACGGTTACGCTCTCAATTATCTCATACCAAGAAAATTAGTATACCCCGCGGTTGCAGGCAACATGAAAGCCATTGAAGTTGAAAAGAAAAACCTCGCCGTTAAAAAGGAGAGGGAGATCAAAGCAGCACAGGGTATCGCTACCGAACTGGAAAAAGTATCAATCACCATACCTGTACAGGTAGGCGAGGAAGACAGGATCTTCGGAACCGTTACCACTCAGATGATTGCTGACGGCCTGAAGGAGAAAGGCTTTGAAATCGATAAGAGAAAGATCGAAATCGAAGAATCCATCAAGACGCTCGGCATATATAACGTTCACGTTAAACTGCACCAGAACGTTGCGACACAGATCAAAGTCTGGGTTGTTAGAGAGTAGTATTCTCTTCTTCTGTTTATTGAAAGCCGCTTCAGAAATGGGGCGGCTTTTTTATTTTAAATTAAGAATTAAAAACTATGAATTAAGAATTGTTTAACTAACATTCAATACTGTTCAAACTGAAAAGCCCCGTGGAAATGGAGAGAATTTTGGCTTAAGGTAAAAGTTATGAGTTAAAAGTTAATACTGTCGCGTCCCAAATTGTGTCCTGAACTCGGAGAAGGCGAATCCAATCTTTGATATTAATGCAGCGATTTATTTAAAATAAAAAAGGACGGCGTGAACCGTCCTTTTCGGAATAAATACTCTTTCCTGATTATGCTATTGTTACTTCTTTTGTAAGGTAAACATCCTGAATCAGGTTCAGTAACTGAACGCCTTCGTTCATCGGGCGCTGGAATGCTTTCCTTCCGGAAATGAGTCCCATACCGCCTGCGCGTTTGTTGATAACCGCGGTTTTAGCAGCCTCGGCGAAATCGTTATCACCTGAAGCGCCGCCGCTGTTGATAAGTCCGATCTTGCCCATATAATTGTTGATTACCTGGTATCTTGTAAGGTCTATTGGGTGATCAGACGAGAGGTCGGAATAAACCTTCTTATGTGTCTTGCCGAATTTAACAGCGTTGTATCCGCCGTTGTTCTCGGGGAGTTTCTGTTTGATGATATCCGCTTCAATTGTGACTCCGAGATGGTTTGCCTGTCCCGTGAGGTCAGCTGAAACGTGATAATCTTTATCTGCCTTGAACGCGTTGTTGCGGGTGTAGCACCAGAGGATTGTCGCGAGTCCGAGTTCGTGAGCGTATTTGAAGGCTTCACTTACTTCGATGATCTGGCGTGAACTTTCTTCTGAACCGAAGTAGATTGTAGCGCCGACTGCCGCGCATCCCATATCGAATGCCTGGTCAATATCAGCGAACATGATCTGGTCGAACTTGTTCGGGTAAGTGAGAAGTTCGTTATGGTTGATCTTCAGTACAAAGGGAATGCGGTGCGCGTATTTCCTGGAGACCAGGCCGAGTACGCCTAATGTGGAAGCAACTGCGTTGCAGCCGCCTTCAATGCCGAGTTTCACGATATTTTCCGGATCGAAGTAAATCGGGTTCGGAGCGAATGACGCGCCGGCTGAGTGTTCGATCCCCTGGTCAACAGGGAGGATGGAGAGATAGCCCGTATTTGAAAGCCTGCCGTTGCTGTAGATCCACTGCAGGTTTTTCAGAACGTTGTTGTTACGGTCGGAGTTAATAAAAACCCTCTCCACGTAATCAGGTCCCGGAAGGGTTAAACTTTCTTTCGGGAATTTGGCTTTGTGATTCAGTAAGTCGTCAGCTTCTTTGCCGAGAAGTTCGGTTATTTTGTTTATCATTTGTTCTTTTCCTCAATCATTAATAAATGTATTTAATCAATTTATAAAGATAAATAAAAATCGGGAGGAATTTTTACGAATTTGCAGGTAATTTTTTGGGCTTTTTCGGGGTCTGAGAGAAGAGGCTGTACAAAAATAAAACCCGGCTTTAACCGGGTTGAAATCTTAGTTCAGGGAGATCTGGGAGAAGGATAAAGTCATATTATTATGAAATGCAAGTTCGTGTATTTCCGGCGACATATAGGCTATCAGCGGGAACTTCATCAGCATCATTCGTACATCAGTTTCATTGGCTCCGTTCGCGATGATCCAGAGCCTTTGGCGGTCCAGTGAAAGGGAGTATGCGGAAATTTTACCGTCCTGCATAAACTTATTCACGATCGCCCGCTGGCGCGGTATCAGCGCCACGAACTCCGGCGTCATTTCTTCCGGCAGTATTATGTCAATCATATATTGTTTCATCGGTTCCGTATATAATTTTTACTATTCTCAATAAATGTATACAAAAAATTTTTATTAATATCAATGCCTTTTCGCACAGTTAGGCATTATTTTTTGTTCTCAATTTATTTAACATTTATTAACGGGATTTTGTTTCATTTGGGATGAATTTTTTACGTATTTAGCATTGGTAATTTAGCTTATTTTGCCCGGTAAATTTTTAATAAGATTAGCGAAGTTCACAAATATTTCATTTGGATGATTAAAAAAACAGTATTATTTATATTATTTCTCATGGTGTTCTTTACGGCTGAAATCCTGCCACAGATCCGCCACGGCGGTTACGCCGCGGCAATATTCGATTTCTCCCCGGTGATCAGTCAGACCGCGGTCTTCGCGGGGGGGAGGGCGGTATGGATGTTTAACGGCAGGTTTGGCATTGGGGGCGCCTACCACGACATAATCTCAGACGTGAATTCGAATTTTTATGACACTCTCGCGATGGATTATTCACTCGTGCAGCTGAATTATGGGGGTATGACGCTCGAATATAATTACCCAATAAACGATGACCTGCATATTGGGGCGGAAATATTATTGGCGGGGGGCGGACTTAAACTTTTGCCAAAGGATAAATCGAAACCTTACAGTGATTTTTACGGCAATGATTTCCTTTTATGGCAACCGGCGGTAAATATTACTTATAAACTTACCTCTGTTACGAGGCTCACCCTGAATTTTGGCTACCGGAAGATCTCTGATTTCAAGCCATATATCAATCATACCGGTGATGATTTCAGCGACTATTCAGCCGCGATTTATTTCAGATTCGGGGAGTATTAATTGTATGAAACACTTTCTGATATTTCTGACAATAAACATTTTTTTAGCCGGCAGGGTTTCAGCCCAGTCCCCGGAAGCGGATAGCGCAATGATGCCGCGCCCTTCTCTGAATGCACTTTATCAAAGTTTCTCTTACGCGGGGGACAGGCGTTATACCATTGACGGGTACATCCCGAAACCGTATACTGAATTACGTCCCGTGCAGGCGACGGTGATTGGCACGCTTTATCTTGGGGCGATAGTCGGTTTGTATATTCATCAGAATAGCGCGTGGTGGAGTTCCTCAAAAGGGGAGTTCAGGTTTGTTGAAGACTGGGTCTCGGCGCTTCAGGTTGATAAGTTTGGCCACGCATATGGCAGCTACGCCAGCGCCTATGTTATGCGGGAAGGCCTGCTCTATGCCGGGCTTGATGATGAGACCGCGCATATCTACGGCGCGATTTTCGGCGCGGGTTATCAGACTTACGTTGAGGTTGGCGACGGTTTCGCGGGTGACTGGGGATTTTCTCCTTCTGATTTTTATTTTGATGTATTCGGCGCGGGCTTTTTTCTTGCCCAGTATTATATGCCGTTCCTGCAGAATTTTTCGCCGAAGTTTTTATATGTGCCTTCAGAATATACCGGCAAACCGGTGATAGACCGTCCCCGCACGATACTGGATGATTATAACAGTACAACATTTTTTCTAACGGTTGATGTGTGGAACCTGCTGCCGAACAAATATAAAAAATACTGGCTCCCCTGGCTGAGCCTTGCCTTTGGCTATGGCGGCGATGCTATTGACTTTCGCCCGAATCCAAACGGCCCGCCCGATCAGCTTTCCTCAAGAAGGTATGTTGTAAGCCTGGATGTTAACGTAACCCGTATGCTCCCCGACGGGCACCCTACATTCAACTGGCTCAAACAGGCGTTCAACCACATAAAACTCCCCTCGCCGGCGGTTGAGTTTTCGGAAGGAAAAACTAGGTTTTATCTCCTCTACCCGTTCCCGCTTTAAGCGAGTTAAAAGTTAAAAATTAAAAGTTAAGAGTTAATACAATTTATTTCCTCCGCTCTTTATCAAAAAGGTGCTCTAAACCAATCGGAAGATCGATGCGGGAGGAGTGTTGGGTACCGGGTTGCCGAAGATAGATATGTAAAGGGGTGTCGTAGTCTGATGCTCCCAAAACGATACTTAATAATCCCAGCTAAATCAGATTAAGAGTTGATGTTTGTAGGGGGATCCTTTTTTAGTTTCTTCTTTGTCGTAATTAAAATCGATGAGAGTATTTTTTGGATTTCCCTGCAGTCTTTTATGATTGAGTTGTATTCATCGGTATTGATGGTCCCCGAGGCTTTTAGCAGTTTTATCCAGTAATCCGTTTCCCGCGCTTCCTTGTAAGCAATTGAAATTTTTGAAATAAAGTCCTTATCGCTCTGCCCGCCCAGTGCTTCTTCAACATTTGCCCCGATTGAGGTCCCTGACTTTAACAGTTGCCTTGATAAGATATACTCTTTTTTTATTTCAGTAAGGTATTTATACATCCTGATAATTCGAAGCGCAAAGTTGAAACTTTTTCCTTTAATAATGCTATTCATTGTGTCCCTCTACGTGATTTGCGTTTAATTTATGGTAAAGATATTAACTCTTAACTTTTAACTTTTAACCCGGAAACGAATTTAAGCATTCCACTACGCGTTTGATGTCATCTTCAGTATGATAGAAGGATATCGGAAGTGACAAGGTTGTTTTGTGGATTTCTTCGGAGAGGGGATGGGTGCCGGAGAGGATTCCCTGCATAGCCTTTTGGTTGTGGGGGGCAACGGGATAATGGATTTCGGTTTTTATGTTATGCTCAAGTAAATACTGACGCAGTTCATCGCGCTTTGGGTGGCGGATATTGTAAATGTGGTATACGTCAAAATAGTCGGGGTGAATGGCCGGTTTTATGAATCTGTCGCTTATCCCTGCATCGTAGAGACGGGCGAGTTTTCTTTTGTGTTCGTTTATATTATTCAGGCTCCTGAGTTTTACCGAGAGGAACCCTGCCTGCACTTCATCAAGCCGGGAGTTGTATCCGACAAGTTCATTGTAGTATTTTACATCGGAGCCGTAATTGCGGAGCCGGCGGATGGTGAGGGCGAGTTCATCGTCATTTGTTATTATGGCTCCGGCGTCACCTAAGGCGCCGAGGTTTTTTGTAGGGTAAAAACTGAAAGCGCCGAATTCGCCGAATGTCCCGGTTAGCTTCCCCCTGTATGTCGCGCCGTGCGACTGCGCGCAGTCCTCCACCATTTTCAATCCGTATTTTTTCTTTACTGCCATCAACCCTTCCATATCACAGCTCTTGCCATACAGGTGCACCGGCATTATCGCCACGGTGCGGGGTGTTACAGCGGCTTCAAGCAGCGCGGGATCAATATTGTAGGTGGTAATGTCAGGTTCAACCAACACGGGTTTGAGCCCGCAGTGAATGATCGCCAGGATCGTTGCAATATAAGTGTTTGAAGGGACAATAACTTCATCCCCCGGTTTGAAGTTAAAAGCCTTTAACCCGAGAATAAGAGCGTCAAGACCCGAGGCAAGGCCGATGCAGTGTTTTACGCCGTGGTAAGCCGCGAATGCTTTTTCAAATTCCTTAACATTGTTCCCCAGTATGTACCATCCGCTGTTCATTGTAGCGGCAAACGACCGCTTGTATTCATCAAAGAAGGGGCGGTTCAGTTCGCCCAGGTTTTCATACTCTATCAGGGTAGGGTTCATATATATAGTCCTCCGGGTCGAAGAGAGTGGAAGCCATTACCAGCAAAACGGCGTCGGGGGTGAAATGATGCATAGTGTGCCAGTCCTCCGGCTCGAGGATGAGGCACTTCTGAGGATGGTCGAGGACGAACTCCTCCTTTTTACTGCCGTTAAAATTACTCACAATGCACGAGCCGTGAATGCAGATAGCTGCCTGCCGTGTGCTTTTGTGCCTGTGCCCGCCGCGTACGGAGTCATCCACGTTATAGATATAGAAAAATCGTTTTATATCAAAGGGGATTTCTTTTTCCACGACAGTAAGATTACCCCTCTTCTCAGTATGTGTTTTAAGATAAATGATATGCGCCATCAATCCTCAATGAATTTTGAAACGGAGAAAACATTATATACTTTATAAAATTTACGGTACAATGTAATAAGTTTATTCTTAAAGTCATTGGTAAATTCTCGGGCGCCGTTCGGGTCAAATCCGGGTATTATCGCGTTTACTTCCTCCTTTACCGCTGAGAGTTCTTTGAGGTACGGTTTATAAAACAAATCGATCACCCGGCGGGTAAGTAGCCGCCTGCCGAGATCAACCGTGCCGTTGGTATAAAAACGGACATAATGGAAGTGATAGAAGATAACTTCAAACTCCCTGCCGCGCCCTTTTTCAATTAAATAGAGCTTTCCGAACTCATCGTAGAAGTCATACTGCTGAACATTCCACGAAGCTATCCCGGCGCCGAGGTGCTGCATAACGTGCACGCCGCTGAAGCGCACCGGCCAATCCTCAAGGTATAACTGGTCGCCGAACTTCCCATCCTCGAACCGCGCGTAGCACCACTCAATGCACTGATCGCGCCACCACCTGAGCGCTTTAAGCCCGCGTTCATCATTTTTGAACGTTACAAACTGAACGCAGTAAGTGCCGCTTTTTAATTCTTTGTTGTAAATGGGAGTATAGCGGTGCTCGGTTATCAGTATTGACCTCGAACCAAGCTCTTCAAATACCGGCGCGGGGGAGGAATAGAATATCAGGTCGGCGTCAATATATGTGCAGTTATCCGCTTTGTACTTTTCCAGGACGTACAGTATTGTTGAAGAGGTGCAGGTCCAGCAATATTCCGCCTGTGTGCGGGTGGGCTTGACCTTAAGCAGTTTTTCATCTTCAAAATCCGAAAGGGAGATAACGGTGGCGTGAGTGAAATTCAGTTTAGCGAGGATCTCCTCTGTCCGCTTATCAAAAGCGAAGATGTAGAGGTGGAATGCCTCGCAGTGTTTTTCCAGCGACCGGTACATCGCGATACCGCGCGTAAGATAATTAGAATCGAAAAGTGTGCAGAAGTTATACATCCGCTTAACCGTTATATTTCTGCTTGAATGCTTTTAAATATAATCCCAATGCTCTCAGTGAGAAACGTTCCTTCCTTATTATTTTCAGTGAATTATTCTTTAAATCTGTAAATAGTGGTTCATTAAAGATATTCTCCCCCTGTACTGCCAGCCCCAGCGCAAAGCCGTGTTGACCCAGAATTGAGCTAAAAAGCCAGCCGAGAAGGAAACTTCTGCGTGATTTTATATCTTTGAATTTATTAACAAAGCACAATTCCGCCCAACCGGGAGAAGTTTTCAGACTGAATTCAGTCAACTTTCGCGAAATACCACCAGAACTTATTTTATCCACGTATTCAGGTTTTATTCTCTTCGAACCCTTAACCACCATATCTGAGAGCCAGAATTCCAGACTTTCCATATATTTAAGGATTTCATACATCTTATCTTCCCCTGCGTATGAATCTATTATCCCCGGTTCTAGTTCAGCGACGATAACATTTTTTTGAATATCATCTTTTAGACTTCTGAACAGCCTCAGATCAGTACCCTGTGAATCGCTTTTATACCAGTCAATCTTATTGAGTCCTAACTCATCAAGAGCCCGAGTCAGTGTGATACTGTTTAACTTTGTTTTTCCTGTGACCTTAAATTTATCAGCAAATGCCCAATCGCTCAGTTCGATTTCGCGAGGAGGTAATGTGCTTGAACAATAAGGTGAATTTGTTAAATAGAAATCCACCTTCGATTCTTCCTTGTCACTGACGATGGTATTGAGTTTATAAAGCTTTTTATATCCCTTATCTTCCGCCGAACTGATGTTAAAATCGCGTGTATCTGCATCAAAAGCCACGCAAATTGAGTGAGGGGCGATCTCCTTCCAAATCGGATGGATCTTCTCGGATGCGCCAATATCGATCAGCACCGGGGGATCATCGATAATATCCGGATCCGTTAGTATTTTACCAAATATATAACGCATTTTCAGGATTTTGATATTAAATAAATTGGGAAAATATGGAATAAATTCGGGAACTTTCCAATTAAAAAATTGCGCAGGAAGTCATTTTCAGAAGTGTTTAACAGTGTCGCTCTCGCTCCGGGCCGGAGTTTATAAAGCAGAGATAGAAAGTCGGTGCAGGAAAGCTGATGTATATGCCCGGTGTTATACCATTGATATCCAAAGAGTCCCCTGGCGGGCATCCTACCACCGAAAAATAACTGAAACCGGTTTTTATAGAAGGCGAAATTCGGGAAAGAAATTATTTGTTTTTCTGAGATCCTAATCATTTCTTTAAGCAGCGTCTCGGGATACATTACCATTTGCAGAGTTGTGTTACAGATTGCAAAATCAAATTCATCCTGGGCGAATGGAAGTGTCTCGTCAATCCTCCCTTTTATGACATTCAGCCCTCTTTTCTGGGCGCTGTGAACACCGCTATCAGCCAATTCAATTCCTGTCACATCACAGTTATTATCCTTTTTAAGTAACTCAATCAGTGAACCATCGCCGCAACCCAGATCAATAACTCTGCTACCGGAAGGAATAGAGTCGATGAAATATCGGTATTCCCTGCGGAATTCGGAATGCCCTTCAGGATAGGCATAATTCCTGTTATCGTTATATAGAGGATTATTTATGTCAAAATTCATCGAAAAATGTTTTATAAAATGCTGCTTTAATATATCAATATTCAAAAAATCAGGGGGGATCAAGTCAATTTTTGTATATCTTTTAAATATAACAAAATCTTTCTCCAAATTCAGTATTATAATTTCTAGGTTTCAAGACGTAATTTCCTTTATGAGTAAAATGCTAAGTTAAATATTAAATATTTTATCTTTTGGAGGCACAATGTTAAATAGCTGTTCTAAAGGTTCCTTTTATCCCACACTTCTGGTTTTTGTTCTTGGCGTAAATGCTCTTTTTTCTCAAACCCGTTTTATCAATTATACAAGCAGTTCCCAACCAATTAAATTTACTGCGATTGCAGCCTATGATACATCCGTAATTTACGCGGGGGGCTGGGAACAGAATCTGATGGGTTACTCCAACACTATAATTAAAATGAACAGCAACGGCGCGGTTCTCTGGTCCAAAAAATTTGGACAGGGAGGCGAAAACGGATTGAGAGCTTTAGCCACAGATTTTCAGGGCAATCTTTTTGTTGGAGGTTATATATCAAAGCCCAGCAACTGGTGGGATATGGCGATATCTAAGTTAAACTCCGAAGGGAATATACTTTGGAGTCAAAGAATTTCGCCATTGGAAATTAATGAATGCAACGCGATAGCACACGACGGTAACGGAGGAGTAATAGGGGTGGGATATACCAAGAACATAACCAATCCGGCAGGGCTTGCAGTAAGACTTAGAGCGGACGGAAGTGTTGCGTGGGCTAAAGCCTATTTCAGCGATCAGTATGATGTGTTTTATTCTGTGACTCCTGCAGAGGGTGGGAACTTCATTATCACCGGTACTCACTCCATATACACTGATGTCAAACCACTGATACTGAAAATCGACAGCCTCGGAAATCCAATATGGGCAAGGACTATTCAGACAAATACTTACGGGCAGCTATCCTCTGTTATATGGACATCGGATGAGGCATATGCAGCTGCTGGAGAAATAGATGTTAACTCAGGCACTAAATTTTGTTTGATGAAATTTTCTTCAAATGGTTCACTCACCCTATTTAAGGTTTACGGTGGCTTTTCTGATGAGGCAGCATATTCCATTTCGGAAACAGTGAACAATGATCTCTTATTAACAGGTGCAACGAATGGGTTTAACAGCACCGGCTCGGTGGATATGATGGCGATTCGCGTTAACAGGGAGGGACAGTTAATCTGGGGCAAGACTTATTCACTCCCAGGTTTTGACAGAATGATGGGTGCCGTACTAAGCGCTGATGGCGGCTCTTTTATTGCAGGTTACCAGGACGATTCGCCCTTGCCCAGGGGAATTGTTTTAAAGACTACTCAATACGGAGACGCGGGATGCTTTACAAACAATATCTTTCCATTGGAAATGAGTTTGTTTGGTCAATATCAGGTGCAGAATGTTAATTTTTCCGCGTTTAATATTCTGCAGATTTCCGGCGCCGAATGGGAATCTGTTAATGCAAATGTACAAACAGCATATTACTGTTATATGATCCCGGTTGAACTTAAGTCATATAATTACAGAATAGAAAAAAACAGTGTTACGATTGACTGGACAACCGCTTCAGAAACAAATAACCGCGGATTTGAACTCTACAGAAATGATGAGCGGATAGCTTTTATTGAAGGTCAGGGAACCTCTACGAATCTGAGAGAATACACTTACACTGATGAAGCAATACCCGGCAGAAAAGCTCATTACAGGCTATTACAGATTGATTTTGATGGCACTCAGGATGAGTTGTTTTCGTTTGATGCACAGACAGAACAGCCGGCTGAGTTTACATTAATGCAGAATTATCCAAATCCTTTTAATCCGGGCACAAGGATTGATTATATTTTACCCGCCAAGGGATATATAAAACTGCAGTTAATCGGGCTTTCCGGAGAAGTGCTGGAAGTAATCGAAGAAGGTGAAAGAGAAGCAGGCTATTATTCAACGGAATTAAACTTGAGTAACTACGGGTCGGGCGTGTATCTATGCAGGCTCGTATTTAATGATAAATCCATTACTAGAAAAATCGCGTTGATAAAATAATTGCATTTAGAAGTTTAATCTGTTTATATCTTCAATGAAAAATATTTAAAATGAGGTGCACTTTATGTGATTAGAGTATAAATTTAATCAGTTAATCTCTTGCAACACTCGACTAAGTAAAAAGCGCCACGGAAGAAATTTCCGGTAACTTTTAAAGCAAAATATTCTTCCGGGAGATCTTAAACAGGCTTATTGCTGTTCCGCCCCCCGGAAAAGGCAATCGCTCTTCAGAGGGCAATATTTGTATCCCATTTCCCCTCTGACCTACATCACACCACCCATAAACGGTATTTGTGAATATGCATAATTATAATATATTTATTGTGGTTTAACCTAATTATTATAATTATTATAGGACTTTTATAAGTGGGCTTGTCCCAATCTTTACTGACCATTGCCGCGATGATGCTTCTGACGACTCTCGCGATACGGGTGAACTCTACGGTGCTGATGTCGCAGGAAACTTCTCAGAATTCGAAATTCGGACTTGCGGCGATTTCTTTAGCGACTTCCGAAATTGAGGAAGCCAGCAGGCTGGCTTTTGATGAAAATTCAAACGATAACCCGCTAACCTCAGTGAATAGTTTGACCAATGTCAGCGCCCTCGGTAAGGAATCTGGGGAAACAAATCCTTCCAATTTTGATGACCTGGATGATTATCATAACTATTCATACACCGATTCCACGCAAATATCGGCTGTGTTCCGAGTCTGGTTTTCAGTTAATTATGTAAATACCGCCAGCCTCAATTCGGTTTCTTCATCGAAAACCTGGCACAAAAGGATAACAGTAAATGTTGCCAGCCCCTCGATGAGAGATACTGTCAGGTTTTCTTCGGTTTTTAGTTACTGGGTTTTCCGTTAATGGGTACGCAGGTTTTACTTGATATTATGGGTTCTATGTTCATCGGAGGCGTGCTTATCCTTACGCTTCAGCGAGTTAACCAGGAGACTGTGGCGCAGTTCTATTATTACTCTTCCGATTTTATCCTGCAGCGTTCTCTGATTGATATGGTTGAAATACTTGAAAATGATCTTAAAAGAATTGGCTATACGGCAAACCCGATGCTGATACCTACCCCCACGGAAGCGATCCGCGCGGCGGACACTTCCTCCATCAGGTTTGTAGGTGACGTTGACGCGGACGGCACGGTAGATACGATTAATTACAGCATCAGCGCGACATCAGCCGTTGCAAATACTAAAAATCCGCGTGACCGCATATTATACAAAAGAATTAACAGCGGTTCGCAGTTTATCATCAGCGCGAACGTAACCCGTTTCAGGTTCGATTATTTTAACGCTTTGGGGCAGAGTATTGCTACGCCCATCCCATCAAATGAAACAGGCGAGATTGCCACAATTCAGCTTTCCGTTGAAGTGGAAAGCCCGGACGCATTTGACGATAATTACGCTCAGGCCTATTGGAGGCAGGTGAGACTGGCTGCAAAAAATTTAAGGAACAGGTGATCGCTGTATGTTTGGTAAAGCCGCTTTATTTCTTGTTTTAGGTTTTAGTACCATTTTTATGGTTTACAACGCCAATATGATAAGGTCGACAAATAATACCGTTGACCTTTACTCAGATTATTATCAGAGGACGATGGCGAACCACATAGCCAATACCGGCGCTAATATTGCCTGCAACGGGCTGTTCCTTTCTCCCAACTGGACTTCCAATATGAGCAATACTGAGTTTAATGGTGGGAAGATATCAGTCTATCTGACCAATCTCTCCGGTGATAAAAAACGGGTGGTATCTGTCTCTGAATATATGAATATGAAGGATACTGTTATTATCACTCTGCAGCCGAGTAATTTTGCCAAGTTTGCCTACTATGCGGCGCAGATGCCCGGTAACCTGTATTATGCCACAGGCGATACAGTATGGGGCCCGATGCATATTCAGGGAAAGCTTAATGTCCTCGGCAGTCCCGTCTTTTACGGAAAAGTAACCGCGCAGAACGGCCTGAAGTACGGTAACTCTTCCACGAATCCCAAGTTTTACGGCGGTTACGAGAGCGGAGTGAATCTGCCTCTTCCCTCAACTGTACCCGATGTTAGTTCCAAAGCAAGCAGCGGTGGAAGATTGATATCCAATAAAGATCTCTATCTGACATTTAATTCTAATGGTACTGTAACATACCGCGAGGGGTCTTCCGGTGCTTTTACTACTGTTGCACTCTCAACATACGCGCCCAATGGGGTAATCTATGTTGATAAGGGCAATGCGTACATTAAAGGAACCGTTAAGGGAAAGATAACGCTGGGAGCAGGTAAATCATCCGGTGCGGGAAGCGGTAATATTTATTTTGATGATGACATACGCTATAGCACTGATCCCGAAAGCCCTTCCTGTACTGATATGCTTGGTCTCGTTGCATCAAATGATTTCGTGATAAGAGATGTTCCCGCTACAAAAGGTGATTTCACTCTTCACGCTACCTGTATGTCTCTCAGCGGAGGCTTGACTGTGGAGAATTATAATTCCATACCTTACCAGGGGGCGATACGTCTGACAGGCGGACTGATCGAGAATCAGTCGCAGCCAACAGGTGTTTGGAGTTCGAGCTTAAATAAAGTGACCAAGGGTTATAACTCCGTTTTTAAGTATGATACCCGATATATGCTTGAAGTTCCCCCTGCTTTCCCTTCAACAGGATCGTACGAAATTACTTCCTGGCTGGAATAAAAGTTTTTTTATGACCCGGTTCCTTCTGGCAGCCGGGCCGCCTTCTCTTTAAACTGATTTGTCAAAAAGTATCTGATAGATCCTAATCCTTCTTCCACAAAAACACCGCCGGGGAGAGGCAAGCCCGCTTCTTAATATTTGACTATCTGTGGTCATCCTCTCCATCCTCGTAATCTGCGTCCCATCCCGACGAAACACCTAAACCATTTTTAATTCTTAATCCCCTGAGGGATTCATAATTCTGAATTTTTAATTCATAAACCAGCGGAGCCGGTGCCATAAAAAAGGCAAACTGCGGAGGCAACTCGACTGCCTAAAATACTCTGGGCTGACTTCCGGAAATCACTGAAGTGATTTTCCTCCGTCTTTATCCCCTCACCAAAGCAGCGAAATGGCTTCAGCCATTTGCGGACATAACACTAACTTTTAACTTAAAATTAAAATTCTTGCCATTTCCAGGGGGATATTAAATTTGCGCATAATATTTTTTTTAACGACTTGATTCTTAATTCTTAATTTTTAATTCTTAATTTTCCTGAACCGTTCAGTGGATTTGTCACCCCGGCTTCTTCATTTTGCTTTTAAAAAAAGGAGAATTAAAATGGAAATACTTACGCCAGAAATTCTTAAACTTATAGCAAATGGCGGGATCGGGATAGTTTTATTTGTTATCTGGTTTATCACTTTCACCCGCGCGATAAAAGTATATCAGGATACGACCGAAAAACTTTTCCGGCTGATGGAAGCTGAAGCTAAACAGAAAGAACAGCTTAATATTGTTCTTAGCCGGCTGGAAGTTAAACTTGATATTCTTATGAGGGAGTAAGAATGACCGGAAAGATAGATGAGAAAAAATATTTTCTTGGGTACCAGTCTGAGTGGCTCGATGATGATTCGCCGGTGAAGATATGGGAGAAGTCGCGAAGGATCGGAGCAACGTATGTACAGTCGTATGAGGATGTGCGGGACTGTATCCTCGGGCGCTATCCTTCAGTATGGTTTTCTTCCGCTGACGATTCCGCGGCTAAAGAATACATCAGATACTGCGTGCAGTGGGCGGGGATATTTGATGCGGTTATTAATGAGGGGGTGATTAAGAAACGCAATGGCCAGAACGCCTACCGCATAACATTTTTCAATGGGAGCAGGATCACCGCGCTCAGCAGCAACCCAAAATCATTCCGCTCGAAAGGTGGCAAAGTATGCCTTGATGAATTCGCGCATCACCATCATCAGCAGGAGCTATGGAAAGCCGCGCGCCCCGTTATTACGTGGGGCTACCCGGTGCGGATCCTTTCTACTCACAATGGAAAACTCAATATGTTTTATGATTTTCTTGATCAGATCAGGAAAGGAGAACTGGGGTGGAGCCTGCATAGAACGGACATTAATGATGCCCTCCGGGACGGTCTGCTTGAGAAAATACTCGGGCGCAGGGTGAGGAAGGCTGAGAAGGATAAATGGCTTGATGAATTACGCGCCGGTTGCGCGGACGAATATTCCTGGCAGGAAGAATATCTGTGTGTTCCGGTTGATGAAGCGACTGCGTTTCTTACTTATGATTTAATTACGTCGTGCGTTGCCGAACAATCTGCTTCAGCCGCTAAAGAGGCAGTTTGCGCGCTGGGGATAGATATCGGACGCAGCCACGATCTTACAGTCGTGTGGGCTATGTGCAGAAGTGAAGGGCTTTTTTTGACAAAGGAAGTGAGAGTCCTCCGGTCTTTATCATTCAGGGAACAGAGAAGGGAGATCGAAAAAATGATCAGCGGGCATAATGCCATAGGTGTTTGTATTGATTCTACAGGCCTGGGAATGCAGTTAGGAGAGGAACTGTGTGAAAAGTACGGAGAGAGAATGGTGGAAAAATTTGTCTTCACCTCAAAGAGCAAAGCAGAAGCCGCCTACCACTTGAAAGCAAAAATGCAGGAAGGAGTTGTTAAGTTTCCCGCGGATAAAGAGGCTATCGCTTCTCTGCACAGTGTGACGATTACTCATACCAGATCCGGTGTGGTTTCGATCGGCGCGCCCAGGACAGAAAGCGGGCACGCGGATCACTTTTGGGCGCTTGCGCTGGCTCTTCGGGCGGCGATGAATGTTAACACCGTGGAATTGAAACCCCGTTCAGGGAAACTGAGGCTTGAAAGAAACCATCGTCCCGGCAAAAGGAGATAGACCGCTTCGTAAGAAAATTGTCGCGGAGGAAATGGAATCCTGAACAAAAATCCTTTCGGATTGAACCTTGTAACACCCCAAATGTGTTTAGTATATTAGTATCAAATAATATCGGAATAATGTACCGCTTTTTTATAATCTTAATTTTATTGTCGCTTAATACCGCGGCGCAAAACCGTCTTCATATTTCGGGCAACGTGCGCGACTCCATAACAGGAGAACCGCTCCCCTTTGCCAATGTTATGATACGGGGGACGTCAATAGGGTCTGTGACGGATATGTCCGGTAACTTTTCAATGAGCCTTACCAGAGGTAAAGGGGTACTGCTTATCTCGATGGTAGGGTACAACACCTATAAGTTTACCTATGACGAAAAGCTGAAAGATACTACCCTTACCGTGCTGCTTCAGAGCGCCGTATATGAGCTTCCGCCCGTTACGATTACGGGAGAAGATCCGGGTGTGGCTGTAATGCGGGGAGTAATAGAAAGGAAGATAAAACAGAAAGAGCGGCTCAGTACGTATACTTATGATCTGTACACAAAGTTTATTGTCAGCACCGATACCATCACTGCCGGGCGGTCATCCGGGCTGAGAGATACAACAATCTTTTCGATCTTTGAATCGTTTTCTAAAGGCTACTACAAGGAACCCGGGAAATATTTTAATGAGATCTACCGGCGAAGGCAGAGCGTGAACGTGCCGCCGCAGGCAAATTTTGTTGCGTTCGGGACTAACATTAATCTTTATGACGATATTGTTAATCTTGTCGGGGAAGAAGTTTATACTCCTTTTCATCCCGACGCGGTTTCCTTTTATGATTTTAAGCTTCTGCAGTGGATTCGCCCGATAGAAGGGAACACGATCGCGAAAATAAAGGTTACTCCCAAAACCTCGCAGAGAAAATTATTCGAAGGGATCATTGATGTTGACGGAATAAACTCTGTCCCGCTGGAAGCCTCGCTCCGTCCCAATCGTGCTGTGCAGCTTCCGTTTGATGCCAGCCTTCTCTATCATCAGACCTTCGGCGAGTTTGAAAATGAATTTATAATGCCTACCGGACTCGAGATTATTACCTATGTCCCCGTGGATATAATCTGGTTATATTCAGCGCGCGTGGATGTGAGGATATATAATGTCGCCTATAACTATGCGTTTAATCCCCCCGTTTCGGATGAGATATTTGAGCAGAGAAGAGTTGAAGCTGCAAAGGAGGCGGATAAAGAAGAAGAAGAATTCTGGGTGCAGAATATGGTAATGCCGCTCCGCCCCGAAGAACTCAGCGCCTACGAGGAAATAAGGGCGGTACGCGAAAATCCCGATTCGATGCTTGTAAATTCAGTCTTCGAAAAATATATCGGGCCGGTCACCAGGGAAATAGCGAAACTGGACAGGGATCCGTTCACCGGGTTTGATGATTTCTTCAGGTTCAACAGGGTTTCGGGCCTGAATCTTGGAGGAGGTTATAAATTCCTGTTTGGTGAGAGGCTGCAATTGATCACTAAAGCCGGGTATTCATTCGCCGATAAAAAACTCAACGGTGAGGTTAATCTCGCCTACAGCTTTGATGAAAACGGCAAGTATAAAATCTCAGCCGGCGCGTATTCACGGCTTCAGCGGAGGGATGAAATTGCCGCAGTGGGCGAGAGGACTGTAACAACTCTGGCGCTATTATTTAAAAATGATTACGGTGATTACTACTATGCCGATGAAGCAAACATACAATTTGAATACTCAACGGGGCAGCTTCGGTTCGTTCGCAGGAACCAGTACGCGCGTCCGTTTTCCGTCATACTCGGCTTCAGGACGGGGAATAACAGAAGCGCGCTTGTTAATACAAACTTTGCTCTTTTTAACAGGAGCGGGATTTACCGTTATAATCCGCTGATCGCGGAGGGGAAAATGAATTCGGTTTATTCCGAGCTGAACCTGAATTATAATCAGTTCCGCCGCGTTGGTAACCTGGGTATGCAGCTTAGAGGAGAATATTCCGATCCTGTCCGTACCGGCTCGGAATTTGATTTTGAAATGGCGAACGCTACTGTATATCTCCGCACGCGTACATTCCCGTTATGGACGCTCGACCTGCGGGTGACTGCGGGGAGGGCCTGGGGCAGCTTACCGCCGCAAAGATTCTACAGTTTTGAAACCTCAGCATCATCGTTCGCGGTTCAGGGGGCATTCAGGGGTCTGAAGGTAAAAGAGTTTTACGGTGATACGTATGTGTCGGGATTTATGGAACACAATTTCGGTGAAGTATTTCCGGGGCTAATAAGGATTCCGAATGTAGCATCGTTTGGTGTGGAGTTTATAATCGCGGCGAACGCCGGGTGGACTGCATTTTCAAAGACAAATTCCTACAGGAACATAAATCCACAGATGAGATCCACCGAAGACACAAAAGACAAATATTATCTTGAAGGGGGATTAGGATTTAACCGTCTGTTGTTATTTTTCCGTTTCGACGTAAGCGCCCGTTTCACGCAGACGGATCAGCCGATATATTTCTTCACCTTCTCAACCGCCACGAATTAACATAAAGCTCGGAGACGGCCGCGAGCCGTCTCCACGAAAACATATTGCTAATATTTATAGCGTATTGTAAAAACAAGATCTGTCTCTTTGCCGGCGCTGACCGGGATGGCGAACTCAATATTCTGCGCGTCGGCTTTGTTGTATGTGTGGGATGATTTGACAACTTCCCAGCTGTATCCCAACTGTTTCTTCACATCAACCGTTATATCTGTATCTTTCCTGTTCTTCAGAACGATCTTATACGAATACTCGTGCACGCGGTCGGTGATCTTCCGGTAGTCTGTCTGGGTTTCCTCAGCCAGCACGTCAAACGCGTCTCCGACTTTCAGCGATATCTTTTCATCTTTGGGTGTATGGTCAACCACATCTTCACCGATAAATTCAACCGACTCACCGTCCGATTTATACATCCTGACGCGTCCCTTTGGGATCGGAATGCCCAGGTTATTGTTTTGCTTATTCTCGAATTCCACAACCACTGCTACCTTCGTTCCCCCTTCACCGCCGTAGTATCCGCCCCATCCGCTCCTGTACTGGAATTTCTTGGTGACCTTTATGTTTTCACTTTCGAACATAGATACCTGCTTGGTCTCATTGTTCGCGAGAGTGGCAGGGCGCTGCAATGTGTAAAGGTGATATTCGAAAAATGACTGTTCCTGGAACTGAGGCGCAGCGTCCGCCATTAACGCCATCTCATTTGACTTTCTCATCCCGCCGTAAGCCTGCTGCGGCCTCACACGGTTGATATCTCCGGCGACTAACTTTAATTTTACATCTTTGTAGGTTGTACCGCTGTTATTGGTAAGGCTTACCCACGCTTTGAGGTCCATATTTTTATCGTCTTTATCCAGCAGCGCGACGTATTCCGCGTTCCAGCTCATACCTGCCGTCTGGTAAGTAAGTTCAACATCCTGAACGCCCGCTTTTTTGGCGTTGAAAATACATTTAAGAGTGGGGCGGGAGATCAATCCTTCCGGAAGCGCGTCAACCGAAAGCCTGTAGCCCTGGAGCGACGGAAACATAAAAAGGCCGCCTTCTTTCCTCTGCAGCACAATATCCGATCCGCTGACAGAGATCAGTTTGCCGGAAATAATTTCACCGCTGTCTTTTATCAGCTGAATCTCGCTGCCGATGTAACGCTGCAGAATCTTCTGTGTGTTCGCGAGGTCGTATTGATAATTCTGTTCAATTACTTCGCCGTTGAACTTCAGCCTTACTGAGGTGGCGTCAATCTGCTGCGCGACATCAGTAACGTTTATGGAGGATACACCCGCCGGAAGATTAAAGCTGCGCACTTCCCGTATAACGCCGAGGCCCGCGTTATATATAGTAACAAAACCGGATTTAACTTCGCCGTTCTGGGCCAGGCCCGTGATATTGAGGAGGAGGAAAGCCGTGATGATCAGTTTATTCATTTCAGTCTCCGAATGGATTTATTGTTAAATTTCATATCCGTTGTACAAGCCAAACTAAAATATTGTTCCAGAAAATGTTTACCAAGGTTCGGTAAAATTGTTATCTTAAAAGTATTAAATTATTTTTTACTATTAATGAAGCCAAAGTTCTATAAACCGTTTTTCTTTTTCTTGTTTGTTTTAATCTTTACTAACTGTTACGCCCCCGGGGCTGAAAAAGGGACAGCGTACCGGTATAAAAGCAGTACCCGGCTCGCTCCGATCCCTAAACCCGATAAGCATACTGCCGCGGAATTTAACGCGAAATCTAAAGCGCCGCGGACTACACTTCAGAAAAATGACACTCTGAACTTCTCCGGTTTTGTGACTAAAAACAAACATTTCCTTGAGAAGATAATTGTGCCGGCGCTTACGCCATATATTGATTCCCTGAAAGCGATGCAGCCCGCAGACGCGATAAGCGAGATTACGCTCTATACACACGAATTATACCGCACATATTTTGGCAGGAGTTTCTACCGGTGGGGCGGAGACATATTTGATCTGGATGACCCGCAGGATAAAGGAGTACGGCATAAATACAGTTTTGGGCTTGACTGTTCAGGCTTTACAGCGATGCCTTATGAACTTGCCGTGTATTTTGGAATCCTGAATCCGGAGAAGGAAGAAGCGCTTTTCTCTTCAGCCGGTTTCGCCAATTATTGCAGGGCGAACAATCATAAAGACTCCGGAGGCAGAAACGGTACTTCGAATAATTACCGACTTGATACTTCCGACCTTATACATCTCGGGAGGGAGATTATCACGATTCCAAAAGGGGGAAAGCCCGACAGCGCTCAGATGGCTAAACTGCAGCCTGGGGATATAGTAGGGCGGAACGGGCACTTTGGAATACTTGTTAAAATCAAAGGTACACTATATTATCTGGAGTCAGGCGGATGGGTGATGCCTGTTTCCAAAGGATATCCTTACAGGGCTGATAAGGCGCTCAAAATATTCGCGAAGAACGGACCTCTGATGGTGAGACGTTGCCTTCCTGATCTGGAGAAAGGTTCTTAAGAAAGGCGGGAGAGTATCTCATCGCACACGGCATAACCTTTTGGCGTGAGTTTTATTTTCTCATTTACGCGGGTTAAATATCCGGCGCCGGTCAGTTCGCTGATTACCGGCGCGTTCTTTTCTTCCCATTCTCCACCGAATTTTCCACTCAGTTCGCGTGTATCAATCCCCGCGCTTCTAAGAGCCAGCATAACATATTCTCCGAGCATAACATCTTCAGTAAGCAATTCTTCACCCGCTGCCGCGTCAGATCTTTCATCCATCGCGTTAAGGTAGAATGTGAGGCTGTTGAAGTTCCACCACCGCCTGCCTCCGGCGAATGAATGCGCGGAAGTGCCGAACCCGAGATAATCTTTGTATTCCCAATAATATTTATTGTGGAGGCATTCATAGCCGGGGTAGGCAAAGTTTGAAACTTCGTACTGCCTGAAACCATTGCCGGTGAGAAATTCAATTGTAAGCTCGTAAAGATCAGCGTCGTAATCCGCGTCGCTTATCTTCACTTTCCCGTCCAATACCATTTTATTCAGGATAGTTCCTTTTTCAAGTATGAGGCTGTAAGGCGAGATATGAGTTACCGGCAATTCAACTGCCGATTCAAGGTTGGACAGCCATTGTTCCTTTGTCTGTCCGGGGAGGTTGAATATAAGGTCGAGGCTTATATTCTTAAATCCTTCCGACGCTGCCAGTCTGATTGTTGAGCGTGCGTCATCCGCGTTGTGTATGCGGGTCATAAACCTCAGGTCGTTCTCATCAAATGACTGGACACCGACAGATAAACGATTGATACCCGCATTCAGGTAGGTATTAGTTTTTTCGGGAGTGACCGTACCGGGATTGGCTTCAAGAGTTATTTCCGCGGCAGGGGAGACATTAAAATTATTCCTTAACACATTAAGAATAAAGATGATGTTTTCAGGATCAACCAGTGAAGGGGTGCCGCCGCCGAAAAATATAGTGTTGATTATCCTGCCAGAGGAGTGAACATCCGCGCTATTCTCAATTTCTTTCCGCAGGGCGCTGAAATAGTTTAATGATTTATGATCTTTTATGATTGAGTAGAAATCACAATAAACGCATTTGTGATCACAAAAGGGGATGTGTATGTAGACCGCGGTATCAGTCAGGATTAATTCCTTTTATTTAACTCCTCAAGGTATTTACGAATGAGTTCTTCGTAATCTTTGAGGTAGCCCTCGCGCGCGGCTTTATTAAGTTCATCCCGGAGTTTATTCATCCTGTCAAGCTTAGCCGGATCAATATCCGCGGGGGAGCGGCGCGTAACGTTTTCTCCGGTTTTTGATTCACGCTGTTTTTCAAAATCGCGTTCATTAACTGAGCGTTGCGCGTCCAGAAGTTTGGAGAGAATGCGCTCTTGTTTCTGAATTAGGTCGTCGTCAAGTTTGTCAGTCTGCATATCGGTTATGACTTCCTCCATCCTCTTCAGAACATCATCCAGGTTTGAAGGGAGCTTCTTGGATTCCCCTTTTTGTTTTGCTTCGCGGTTGAGTTCATCAAGCGATTTGCGGATCAATTCCTGCTGCTGAGCTAATCTTTCCAGCTGTGCCTGCTGCTGCGGAGTAAGCTGCCCCCCCATCATCTGCTGAAGCTGCTGGGTTAGATTATTCAGAGACATCTGCTGACCGGACATTCTCTGAAGCTGCTGCATCATACTCATCATTCCCCCTTCGCTGCCTCCGCCGTTCTGCATCATCTGATCCAGGTTCCCCTTCATAAGCGTAGCCGCTTCATTCAGTGATTTCATCGCCTCGCCGCTCTGCTGTGCCGCGAGTCCTGTGTTTCTGTTCTGGAGCGCGTCAATGTTCTGCTGCATATTTCTTCGTGCATCGCCTAACGCCTTTCCCATTTCGGGAGTGATGGCAAAAGTTTTTTGAGAAAGGTCCGACATTCTTCCGAGAGTCTTATCTAGATTTCTCCTTATGTTTTCCTGCCTGCGCGCCGCTTCGTTATTCTTCTGAAGGCTTTGCTGTCCCTCTTCCAGTTGTTTTTTTAATTCTTCTTCCTGTTTGGAGAGCGCGATAATATCATCCAGTAGTTTCATCATATCCATAAGCGCCTGAAGCTGGGTTTGCTGCTGCATCTGCTGCTGAAGGCTCATTAGCGACTTCTGTGTTTTCTGCATCTTCTGCTTCAGTTGCTTTTGCTTTTGTGAAGCGCTGCTTTTCTGCTGTTTCTGCAGTTCTTTTTCAATATCTTCGGAAAGCTCCTGCGATTGTTCTTTGTCAAACTCATCCTGCACCTCATCCATTTTCTCATTCGGCATATCATCAAGATCGCTCATTTTGTCTTCGAGTTTTTCCATTTCCTGCCGAAGTTTTTCAAGGTCGCGGCTGACTTCATCCTGCTTCTTCGCGAGTTCATCCGCTTTATTTTTATCCTGAGGGTTCAGGTTTTCAGTCTGCTTATTTAGTTCTTCCTGCTTCGCGAGCATCTCTTCAGAGCGTTTGAGGAGTTCCTCCATCTTCTGTTCTATCTGCACGCGCTTAAGCAGATTGATTGTACGCTCCAGGCTTTTATTAAAGGCTTCCTCATCAAACTGCATATTCTGCAGGGCCTCCTGGATACGCTTCCTGTCCATACTTTGCAGGGACTGCTGAAGCTTTTCCATCGCCTTTTTCATTTCATCCGAACTGAGCTCCTCGAAGAGTTTCTGCATCTCATTATACTTCTCCATCGTCTCAGGTTTCAGAAGGTTATTCTTACTCAGTTCCTGTTTTGACTCAGTAAGCTTCTGTCCGATATCTTCAACCTTTTTCTGGAGATCGTCAAACTTTTCGATCGCTTTTTCAAGTTCACGTTTTTCTTCCCACGTTATTTCCTTCTTATCCTGTTTCAGGTCATCGTTTATCTTGTTGAGTTCCTTCTTTAATTCTTCCGCTTCTTTCAGGGTTTTAAGAAGCTCCTGCTGAACCTGGTTAACAGATTCTTCCGCTTCGGAAAACAATTCATCAAGCGAAGGGATACGGACTGCCATTTCCCTTGTACGCGCGGATTTGGGACCGGAGACATTATCATTATCGAATACTTCAAGGTAGTAAACAACTACGTCTTCGGTCGCAAGATTGAGGGGAGAGAGATTCCAGATATAATTAATATCCGTTTCCCTTATTCCTTTGGTCAGGGCAATTGGGACCTTTGTGAATTCAGTCTGAGGCATCTCGTACCTTGATGCCGCGAGACGGTAGTTAAGTGTCAGATCTGAAAAACCATAGTCGTCACTTATCCTGAAAAACAAAGCAGCGCGCTGATCGTTGCTAAGGTTTATATCTTCCTTAGGAGCTATCAGTTCTATCGCGGGGAAGTTGTCTGACATCGCTTTTAGCGTATAACTGACCGGTGATATGTTTTCGTAGCCGTCATTATCTTTCAGTATAATGGAATAACTCTGATCACCCCTAAGCCTGTAACTTCCTTTGATCAGGTTTCCTTCGGTTGTAAGGGGAAACATAGAGGAATCGGCGAAGAACAGGTATGCCGCTTTAACCGGTTTATTGGCGCGAAGGGAATAATTTATTACGGTGCCCTTAAGCGCAGTAACATTGCCGTTATCGGACTGATCCCAGGAGCGGATACCGGAATATGCCGGAGGAGTGATAAAGAGTCTGAGCGACTGAATTCCCGGGCGGTTAACAACGGTAATTTTATATTTTTTGCTTTCGACCTTTTCTGCTGATGCAAAATATTCAGTCGTGTTAAGAACCGACATCATTTTAACCGAATAAAGGCCGAGTGAGTCCGGATAGAGTGTGCGCGTTTCCGGTACTGACTGTGTTACATTTTTGGAATAAAATGTAATTGATTTCGGGAGGGACTCGTTTACCTTTATTCTTACGAGAACATCTTCTCCTTTTGAAATATTTACATTACCCGGCAGAATAATAAACGTGTATTTGGGCGGGGGAGTAAAGTCGCTGCTGAAATTGATAAGCCTGTAAGCCGCTGAGCTGAATCCGGAAAAAAGGAACAGAGCCGAGAAGAGCAAAAGAATGCCCACCGTGTAGCGTGCGATTTTTTTTGGCAGATCAAAACTTATCCCTTTAGAAAAATTAATCCCTTTAACTTTTTCGTAGACTGAAGCGAACTGTGCATTTATCAGCACCGGGGAATAAACTGTATTTTCATTCTTATTTATCAGCTGAAGCGAGTTGATCAGGTCGTCTTTAATTTCAGGGAAAATACTTCCGATTTTTCCCGCTGCTTCATAGTATCCTGTTCTCCGGAAGGAAAAATGTTTTCTTGCTGCGGGAATAAGTACGTAAAACGAGAAAGCCGCAACAGCGGATATTATGCATCCAAAGAAAACAACTGTTCTTACAGAGGAAGAGAAATTAAATAACCACTCCGAAAAAATAACCAGAAGAAGGAGCGATACAAATGCAATAGTGAGATACTGTGTTATCACCAGCAAATCTCTTATCACTTCCCTGCGGCCGAATTCAGTGAGCCGGTTTAATATCTCTTTTACTTCTTTTGCCACGTTACATTCAATTTGTCAGAGCGTAAAGAATTATGTTTGCGCCGAAACGGAGAGCTTCTTCCCGTTTTGCAGGGGGATTATCGTGAACAGCAGGGTCTGCCCAGCCGTCGCTCGGGTTGGATTCAAATGTGTAGTATACTGCCATACGTTCACCTATGAAGATTCCAAAACCGCGCGGAGGTTTTTCATCGTGGAGATGTGTTTTCGGGGGCCCGTTCCTGAAGTCATAAAGGATATTATAAACCGGATGCCTGAAAGGAATCTCAATGAAATCTTTATCGGGGAATACTTTTTTAAATTCCCTTCTTATTGCTTTATCGAGCCCGTAGTCATCATCAATGTAGAGAAACCCACCGTTATCCAGGTATCGCCTTAGCCTGTTCGCTTCCTGCTGGCTGAGAACGATATTTCCGTGCCCGGTGAGGAAAAGGAAAGGATAAGAAAATATTTCTTCACTTCCGATATCCACGAATGTATATTCGGATTTCACTTTAATGTTTGTATTCTTCTGCAAAAACTTCATCATATTAATATCCGCCGAAGGGTCATTGTACCAGTCACCGCCCCCGTTATACTTAAGGCGGACTATCCTGAACGAGTTATCCTGAGGGTTAACTGCACCGGCGATAAATAACAGATTAAGAATAAGAAGAATAAATTTCATTAATAATTGTTGCTAATTGGCTTCTAAAATATCCAGGAGGAGTAATTTAAGCAAGACTGAATTGACCCCCGGAAATAAAAAAACTCACTTTCGGCATCAGCAAAAGTGAGTTTTAATTCAGTTATTCCCGGAACTATTTTAGTTCAAGGAGGTAATCCGCGACCTTCCCGAGATCCTTCACATCTTTATTGTTGTAAGCGGGCATCACGATATTCCTGTATTTCTGCTTAAACTCAACGAACCTGTCCTGATCCATAAATGAATTTGGATTCCTCAGGTAATTGATGAGTTTGTCCCTGTCATAGTAATCTGCCAGCCCGATAAGCCCGGGGGCGAGGTTTGTTCCTTTAAGATCTGAGCCGTGACAGGAATAGCACCCGAAACTCTGAACCAGTTCGGCACCGGTCGAACCCGTTGCCTGCTGAGTAGGAGCGGGTTCATAGTTTTCTGAAGGTTCATTCACAACAACAGTATCCTCCTTCATCGTAGCTCTCTGAAGGAAAAATAAGATGATAAAAATCGCTAAAAATGCTGATGTCCAGATCTGGGTTTTGGTCATTAAATTCCTATTAAATTTTGAACGGGAAAATTAAGAAAATTAGCTGTTATAATTAAAATGAATTTAGGGGACAAATTTTTCTCGGCATAAAAGGGGCACAACCGGCCGCAATCCTATTCTTGCTTAATGATCTCTTCATAGTATTTGCGATAGGTCTTCACCGCTTCAAAGATAGATTCCGCGTACTGCCGTTGCCCGTTTTCGCTCCTCATATAAGAGGCATCCTTTGCGTTGGTTACATAACCAAGTTCAATAAGCACGGAGGGCATTGAAGCGCCCACCAGCACATAGAACCCCGCCTGCTTTACTCCCCGAGAAGTTACATCCACTCTCTGCTTAAAACTGCGGTCAAGTATTTCCGCGAACTTCTCGGAATATCTCAGATAAGCGGAGTGCGCCATTGACACCAGGATAAAGTTTTCATCCGTAAGGTTTTTGTAACGGTCTTTATCCTCTTCGTATTTAATAACGCTGTTTTCAATCTCGGCAATCGCGATTGCTTCTTTTGTCCTGCCGGGCCTGAGCAGATAAATTTCATACCCGTTGGGAGCAGAACTCCTGTTTGCGACAGAATTGCAGTGAATTGAGAGGAACAGTTTTCCGTCGTTTTCATTGGCTATTTTGCCGCGTTTATACAGCTCAATAAATTTATCCGTTGACCGGGTATAAACGACTTTAACATCCGGCATTTTAGATTTCATTAACGCGCCGAGTTTAAGTGCAACCGCGAGATTGATGTTCTTCTCAATGGTATTATTCGGCCCTATGGCGCCGTAATCTTTACCTCCGTGTCCGGCGTCAATGACGATAGTATTAAAATTCCATTTTTCCTTCTTTGAAGAGGGGGTTTTAGACTCAGTGAGGTTCTTATTGTAAACCGTAACGAGGATAGATTTGGGACTTTGCCTGATAATGTCATAAGAAGTAAAATCCGGAGCGAGTGAAATAACGATTTCTCCCCGCGAACCAAACGATGATGAAGAAACTGAAGAGATCATTCCTTTTCCCTTAGGCGGGGCACCCGCGGAAAACCCGGAGGGATTAATCTTTAATCTCAGGTTGTTGTCTTTTAATGAAGACTCGAAATCAGGAATGTTTTTATCCGCAAAAATCCGGAGCAGAGTGCCGTTGGCCTTCTCATCAATCCGGTAACTTAACGGGAAAGTCTTTACGGGAGGAGCCTCCGCTTTTTCTTCCATCGGCGGCGCGACGGGTTTTGCGCCGAATTCATATGTTAACTTTGTCTCCGCGGCGCTGCTTAAAAATGATTTTGCATATGCAACCGGTACAAATAACTCGCCTCCGCTGATCTGAGAGGAGAGAGGCATCTGGTAGCTTTTTTTCTTCTTCTCTTTTGGGGTATCAATGACCACAAAAGGATTGTTCGGTACGAAACTTATTTGCCTGTTTGCGAAAAATATCCTGTATTTACCTCCGGTACGGTCAACTTTCAGGCCCTGTTTTTTGACAAGATCGTCTAAGGAAATGTAGATACTTCCCCGTTTGTTATAATATTTTACATCGTATTCTTTGCTTCCGAATTTGAGGCGAAGGAAATTTCCCTCGGACTGCTGAAGAGGGAAGCTGGCAGCAATTAAAACCGGCAGCAGGATAACGACGGCAAATAAAAAAGTTTTCGGGCTGCGGAAATTCATAATCTAACTTAACCTACAAACGGAATGAATCCGCCTGTTTTCTTTTTATACGCGTCGTGCTCTTCTTTGAAGTATTTCCTGAGCAGCCTGTCCTCAAGATTACCACGCATAACGAGCAAAGGAATCTGGATTAAAGCGAGGGGCGCAGCTATAAAACTTAAAACTGCAACGGCCGCACCAAGATCACCTAATATCTGTGACAGGTAGTGCGGATGACGGATTATTCCGTAAAGTCCGCCTTTAACCAGTTCGTGTTTTTTGAATACAACTACTTCCTGAGAATAATTTTTTCCAAGCGCTTTGTAACTGAAGACCTGCAGCCAACTAAAAATAATATAGGTGATTACTCCGGCAACACGAACGGGATATAATTCGGCGGAATATTCTATCACTGCAAGTTGGAATACTCCGAGAATTATGAAAACAAGGATCAGTGCCGAGAGATATGGAGGATAAGTCTGTAAAAAACCCTTTGGCTTATCCTTTATATCAGCAACTGCCGCGCGAAGCCCCTGCTTTGCACCCGTGAAGTGAGCACCGAACTGGGCGAGGATATTTATTCCGACAAGTATATTAAGTGGATCCATTTATGATTTATAAAACTCAAATTTACATATTATTTATAAAATTCTTCGGAGAAAAATTTCGCGTTAACTGCGCTTATAATTACCTGAATGCGGAAAGCACCTCAATGTATCTGCAAAATAATACCCCCATGTATTTTTCTGCTGACCTTTCACCGAGGTTTCCTGAGAATTAACTCCCGGTGAATCGGTTTTTCAGGTTCCGGAGGTTAAGATATACCCTGCTCCGTGGACAAAAATCTCTTTGGTGGAGCAGGCAAACCGGCCCGTCGGGATTTAATTATTGCCCATCCCTAATCCCTTATTATATAATGACTTAAGCGGGTTTGAATAATTCTGCGATGTTGTAATTCAGCTAATCTATTATTAAATTACTAAGTTAATTTAATTATTCCAACTTTTTAGGAAAAAGCATAAATGATAGAGCAGCAAAGAACTATTAAGCATCCTGTCTCGATGTCGGGGATCGGGCTGCATACAGGAACAAACTGTACAATGGTGTTCAAACCCGCGCCGGAAAATTACGGAATCCGTTTTGTGAGGACAGATCTAGGCGGCAATCCGGAAATACCGGCCCTTGCGGATTATGTAGTGGATGTTTCGCGCGGAACCACCCTCCAGATCGGTGAGGCAAAAGTTCATACTGTTGAACACGTTCTTGCTGCGGTAACCGGACTTCAGATTGATAATCTGATTATCGAATTGAACGGAATTGAACCTCCTGTCGGAGACGGCAGCGCAATGCCTTATGTTGAAAAATTACTC
Organism: Ignavibacteriaceae bacterium; assembly: GCA_013360295.1. GTDB lineage: Bacteria > Bacteroidota > Ignavibacteria > Ignavibacteriales > Ignavibacteriaceae > JABWCL01. The sequence continues at coordinate 41,685 of JABWCL010000005.1, forward strand.
AAAGCAGAAATCGCAACTCAGGACGCTCCGAAAGATTATCTTGTAATAGATCAGACCGTTGTATTTCACGATGAAGAAAAACAGATAGACATAGTGGCGCTTCCGTTAGACGCATACAGGATAACTGTAATGGTTGATTACCAGAATCCCGCGCTTGGGAGCCAGCATACGGGTTTATTTGACCTTGAGAAAGAATTTGTCTCTGAGTTTGCATCCGCAAGAACATTCTGCTTCCTCAGCGAAGTTGAACAGTTATCAAAACTTGGATTGATCAAAGGAGGGGATATTGATAACGCGGTTGTTATAGTTGATAAACCGATGGATCAAAATGCCCTTACAGAACTAAAAAATAAAATTGGCATTCAGCAGGATGTTTCTCTGGGAGAGAACGGCATCCTGAACAACAAAGAACTTCGTTACAGGAATGAACCTGTGCGCCACAAACTTCTTGATATGATCGGCGACCTTGCTCTGATCGGAGTTCCGATAAAAGCGCAGATACTTGCGGCGCGCCCCGGACACAAAGCGAATGTAGAATTTGCCAAGATGATCAGGAAACTTTATCAGCAGAAAAAGCTTATCAAGAAGTATCAGCACGTTAAAAAGGAAGGTATTGTTTTTGACGCAACCGCGATCGAGAAGATACTTCCTCACCGCTACCCGTTCCTGCTTGTAGATAAAATTACTAACCTCGATATGGACCGAAAGGTAGTGGGAGTAAAATCAGTCAGCGTAAATGAACCTTTCTTCGCCGGACATTTCCCGGGTCAGCCAATTATGCCGGGAGTGCTTATCATCGAATCAATGGCGCAGACAGGCGGTATTCTGCTTCTTAACAGTATCCCTGATCCCGAGACCAAACTTGTGGTGTTTATGCAGATCAACAACGCGAAGTTCAGGAAACCTGTTGTCCCGGGTGATCAGTTAACACTCGAAGTTGAACTGAAGCAGAAGAAAAGTAAAGTCGTTATGATGTCCGGCAAGGCTTTTGTTGACGGCCAGCTTGTTGCGGAAGCTGATTTTATGGCAGGGGTAGTAGACAGAGAGACAAATCAATAATAATTATTTTAAACATATGAGCAGTATTCATCCCACAGCAATAGTAAGCCCCGAAGCAAAGATCGGAGAAAACGTAACGATATCCCCATTCGCGATCATCCAGGATGATGTGGAGATAGGCGACGGTACATTTATCGGCCCGTCGGTTTGTGTATACAACGGCGCCAGGATCGGCAACAACGTTAAGATATTCCAGGGAGCATCGGTGGCGCACCGCCCTCAGGACCTGAAGTTCAAGGATGAACAGACTTTTGTTTACGTGGGTGACAATACCACGATACACGAATTCGTAACGCTTCACCGGGGAACAGAAGCAACCCGTATGACAAAGGTCGGGAAGAATGTTTTGCTTATGGCATATTCGCATATCGCTCACGATACCACAATCGGTGATAACTGTATCCTCGCCAACGGTGTTCAAATCGCCGGGCACGTACACGTTGATGACTGGGCGATCATAGGGGGCCTTTCACCCGTGCATCAGTTTTGTAATGTTGGTAAACACGTTATGATAGGCGGAGGTTTCCGCGCGGTTCAGGATGTGCCTCCTTTCATTTTGTGTGCCGGAGAACCGCTCAGGTTTGAAGGGTTAAATGTCGTGGGGCTGAGAAGACGCGGATTCTCAAGGGAACAGATAGAGCTTTTAAAGAAAGTTTATAACGTAATTTACAGTTCGCATTACAATATTACCCAGGCAAAGGAAAAGATACTTAATGAGTTCCCTCCTGATCCGCTTATTGACGATGTGCTTGGCTTTATAGCGAAGAGCAAGCGCGGACTGATAGGAAAGAAACTAGGACATCAGGAAGTATAAGTGAAATTTTATTTTATAGACTCCGGATTTCAGACGGGGGCGTTTAATATGGAATTTGACCTAATGCTGTCTGACAGGTGCGGCGAGGATGAATTTTATTTCAGGCTCTACAGGTGGAAGCCTTACTGTATTTCACTCGGCGCCAACCAGGATTATGATGTCATTGATTATACGATGACCGAGAAAGATGATATTGACGTGGTTAAACGGCCTACAGGAGGCAGGGCTATTCTCCATTCGGAGGAAGTTACTTATTCGGTCAGCCTTATATTGGGTAAAGATTCTACCCCTCATACCGTTTATCGCGAAATAAACAACGCGCTTCAGAAGGGGCTTGAAATATATGATCCTTTACTCGCGGCTGCAAAACTTGAAAGCCGACAGCCTGATTTCGGAGCCATTTACAAATCTGGCGGGGGGATTGCCTGCTTCTCTACGGCGGCGAAGAACGAACTTAAAGTAAGCAATAGAAAGATCGTGGGGAGCGCGCAGAGGAAGTCGGGAAGGAAAATATTGCAGCACGGTTCGGTCCTTTGCGGATCCTACCATAAAAAAATTACCGATTACCTCCTCCTGAGAAATGAAGAGAAATCACGGATAAACAATGAACTTGATACTTCCACAACAGATGTCGGTGAAGTAACCGGCGGTATTGATTATGACCGGCTTAAGAGTGCACTTCTCGATGGAATGGAAGATTTTTATCAGAACGAATTTATTAACACGCCGCAGAATGAAATCATTCCGGCGAAAATACAGGAACAGATATTTATATGAGTTCACCCGGGCAGTTCAGAAAAATCACAACTCAGACATTTATGATAATGAAGCAGAAAGGGATTAAAATATCCGCCCTTACCGCTTATGATTTTATTACAGCAAAACTCATTGATAACGCGGGCGTTGACCTTATACTTGTCGGCGACTCACTGAGTAATGTGTTCCAGGGAAACCTGACAACACTTCCCGTTACAATGGACGAAATGATCTATCACACAAACGCGGTTGCCAAAGGCGTGCAGAGGGCAATGATAATTACGGATATGCCTTTTATGTCTTATCAGCCCGGGGCTGACGAGGCTTTCCGGAATGCCGGCAGGATTATGAAGGAGACTCCTTCGGGAGGAGTTAAACTGGAGGGCGGTAAGAACGTTGCTGACGCGATCTTTAAGATAACTTCCGCGGGCATACCTGTGATGGGGCACGTGGGACTGACGCCTCAGAGTATCCACCAGTTCGGCAGTTACAGGGAACGGGGTACAACCGATGAAGAAGCGGAAGGAATTTTACGCGACGCGAAAATTGTAGAAGAAGCAGGCGCTTTCTGCGTTGTTCTCGAAAAAATTCCGGCAAAACTCGCGAAGAAGATATCTGAAATGCTAAAGATCCCCACAATCGGTATAGGGGCGGGAATGCATTGCGACGGGCAGATTCTCGTAACACCGGATATGCTGGGCCTTAATAAGGAATTTAAGCCGCGCTTTGTACGGTATTATGCTGACCTGACGACGGAAATTGAGAATGCGGTTAAAAAATTTACTGAAGACGTCAAGAGTTCAAGTTTCCCGACAGAACAGGAGAGCTATTGAAAAGAGTGCCTGGTGTTTTGGAAGAACTGAAAAACAAACATAACGAATACTGATGAACAGAATGATATTATTTTTTCTTCTCCTTGTATCCGTAAGCCATATCGCCTCCGCGCAGCCGTTCTTTACGAGCATTCCGGAAATCTCTAACGTTACTTCCATAATTGAATGGAAAAACGAGGTATGGATTGCCACTTACGGGAAAGGCGTTTTTGTGTATGACAGGATAACGGAGAAGTGGGAAACGTACTCCACCCAGTTCAAGAACATTGAGAGCGATTTCCTTTATTGTGTCGCCGTAAGTGATGATTATATCTGGGCCGGAACAAGCGACGGGCTTATAACAGTAAACAGAAAAAATAAACAGTGGCGGAAAAGGAAATTCGCGGCAGGAGGAGAATACGGCAACTGGATCAGGGCGCTTGCGTACAGCGACACAGAAAAAAGATTGTATATAGGCAGGTTTAAGAATCTCTCAACATTCAACGCTAGGACACAGAGATATGATGATTATGATCTTACATACCAGGGGGATGCCCAGTCGAATACGATAAAATCCATTGATATTGAAAATGACAGGTGGGTATGGATCGGTACTGAATCCGGACTTTACAGGTACGATAATACACTTAGCATTGAATCTAAAGCTTCCTTTGTGTATTACAATAACAAAAGCGGCAGTTTCAGAGGTGACGGGGAATCGGTTTCGATATCAAAACTTCTGATCGATAAAAATCATATCTGGGTCGGTACGGAGGAGTTCATTACGAAAGAGAGGCCTGAATTTAACGTCGGCGGGCTTTACCGCTTTAACCGTCGCGCCACCTGGGATAAGTTCGATACAAAAACAGGTCTTCTGGCGAACGGCATAAGGACACTGGCACAGACCGGGAATTACATCTGGGTATCGGTTTATGAATTTGACAGGGAAAACAAGTTTGAAAAGAGCAAAGGACTGATTTTAATTAACCGAATCACCGGCGAACCTCTCCAGATTGAAATGGAAGAAATAAAACTTGGAACAAATACCATTACCGCGCTTCACTTTGACGGGAAGTATCTCTGGTTAGGTACCGAAGTTGGCTTGTGGCAGGTTCAGATTTTTAATCCTTTTGCCATGTGGAACGCAGTAAAAGAAACTAAAAGAGCAGACAGCAGGAAATGATAAGACTCAGTAAAGAAAGACAGGCTGAATTAAAAAATAATTTCAGTGGAAAACGGATAGCCGTTGTGGGCGACCTGATGGTGGATTGTTACATCTGGGGCGCGGTAAAAAGAATATCCCCGGAAGCCCCGGTACCGGTTGTTGAAGTGGAGGATGAATCTCAGCGCTTTGGCGGCGCGGCGAATGTTGCACTGAACATCGCGACACTGGGAGGTGTTCCGGTTCCGTTTGGTGTAATAGGGAAAGATGCCTACGGGGAAGTATTTGAAAGATTGTTGAGTGAAGCAGGGATTACGGGCGCGGGACTTATCCGTACTGAATCACGCTCTACCACCGCGAAAACAAGGGTGATAGCACACAATCAGCACGTTGTCCGCATCGACAAGGAAAACACGACATATATAGACGCTGAAACAGAAAAACTGCTTATAAAACGTTTTGAAGAAAAGCTGAATGAAATTGACGCGGTTATACTTCAGGATTACAACAAAGGAGTACTTACTCCCACGATTATTGAAAGCGTGATTTCGTTGGCCAACAGCAAGGGTATACTTGTAACAGTTGATCCGAAATTCAATAATTTCTTTTCGTATAAAAATGTTACGGTTATGAAACCGAACCGCAAAGAAGCGGGAGATGTCCTCAGTATGAAAATAAAATCAGAGGAGGATAAAATAGCGGCGGGCAGCGCCATCCTTGAAAAACTGAACGCGAAATACGTTCTGCTTACATTAAGCGAAGAAGGGATAATGATCTTTCAGAAAGGAGAGGATCCGAGAAAGATGCCTACAAAAGCGCGCAGGGTTGCCGATGTTTCCGGTGCAGGTGATACCGTGATCTCCACTCTTACTCTTGCGCTCGCGGCAGGTTCAGACATCGTAGAGGCCTCTTACCTTGCGAATTTTGCAGGCGGTATAGTATGCGAGGAGGTGGGGATAGTTCCCATTGACGCGGAGAAGCTATTTGAAGCAGTCGCGGAGGAGCACACTTGAAACCGTATCTCTTACGTGAGGAAATAATTGCCGTCCGCGGACGGTTAAAAAATGAAAAGAAAAAAGTTGTTTTTACGAACGGATGTTTTGATATACTGCACGCCGGGCACGTTGATTATCTGACGAAAGCAAGGGCGTGCGGTGACGCGCTTATCGTGGGCCTGAACTCAGACTCATCCGTAAGAAGGATTAAGGGAGAGAAGCGCCCGATAATCAATGAAGAAGAACGCGCGTTTTTATTGTCATCATTGTCCGTAGTGGACTATGTTGCCCTATTTGATGAAGACACTCCTTTTGAGATCATCAGCGACCTTATACCTGACGTTCTCATTAAAGGCGCGGACTGGGCTATTGACAAGATCGTCGGGCGGGATATTGTTGAAGCCAACGGCGGTGCTGTGCAGACAATAGAATTTGTTAATTCACAATCAACTTCAAATATTATTAAGACGATACTCGAGAGATATTCCGCTTGAAACCGCTTGAAGCACTGGAAAGAGTACGAAGTAAATTTCACATTTCGGTCAACGTGTTTGTGGGAGTACTTCTTGGTATCTTTCTCCTTGTGCTGGGAATAGGCGCATTCACTCAAACGGGGTGGTTTAAGAATTACTTAAGAGATACGATTGTTGAACAGGTGAACTCATCAATCAACGGGCGGCTTTCGATCGGGGAAATAGGCGGAACGTTGTTCACTTCAGTGTATATAAAAGATCTGACCCTTGTTGATGCCGGTAACGATACGATTATTTCATTCAAGGGGCTTGGTTTGAAATATTCGCCCCACGCACTCCTGCGGAGGACTATCCTCGTCAGGACAGTCCACCTTGACAGGGCTGTGATAAATTTAATCAAAGATTCAACGGGAGTTTATAACATCGCTAATCTCACAGGTGAATCGGAAGAGGACACAACATCTTCTGAATTTCCTTTCAAGCTCGATCTGCGAAATATCTCGATCGCCGGACTGAATTTTATGATCGCGGACCAGGAAAAAGTGGACAGCAGTAATTTATACACTTCGATGGACCTTTCCGATTTCAGGATCAGGGAGCTTAACTTAAATCTTTCAGCGTTTGTTGACATCAAAAAAAGTATTTACAGTATCTCACTGAATGAATTTAATTTTGGTACGAATCTCACCTACTTCAACCTTAACAGCCTGAAAGGGCATTTAAGCATTGATAAAGACCTTATCAAAGTTCAGGCGCTTGAATTAAAATCAGATCTTTCAGACTTAATGCTTGACGCACAAATGAAAGGTTTTGATCCGTTCGCGCCCTTTTCAATTGAGACACTTAATAAATCCCCGTTCGAGGTAGAACTTAATGCGACACGGTTTAACTTCGACGATCTGACATCATTTATTTCTTCCACTGATATGCTCAAAGGAGAAGTAAACGGAATAGTGAAAGGAGACGGAACACTGGAAGATCTGAACGTTGAGAAAATTGACTTGCAGTACGGAAATTCATCTCTCAACATTACAGGATACCTTCAGAATATTACTGACTTTGATAAGTTTTACATAAAAGCTTTTGCAAAAAACTCGAAAGTTTACAGCAAGGATGTTACCGTGCTTCTTCCTCCTTATGAAATCCCGACCTTCCCCGGTTTTGAGGAGGTGATCCTTGATTCTGTCACGTACGACGGACATCCCCTTAATTTCATTACCACTTTCGATCTGGTGACTCCGAGTGGTGAAGCTGACGGTTCGGTGATGTTTAATTTTATGCCGGCAGTTACCGAGTATCAATTGACGGCGAATCTCGAAAAGCTCAATACGACAAAGTTAACAGCGTATCCAATTGAGTATACCGGAACAATTGACATTAAAGGAAAAGGATTCTCTCCATCCACAGCGCAGATTTACGCCGATATAACCGGCGAGGATATTCTGCTGGGGAGAAAAAGATTCAATAATTTCAGCCTTAATACTTCCATAAGTTCCAATATCTTTATCGCGGAATTATTTTCCGGCGCGGTTGGGCCGGATTCGTTATATTTTTCCGGAGAGTTAAACCTTCAGGATCCGAATCTGCCATTCTATTCCTTTCGTTTTGACGCAAGCTCTTTTAATGTTAACGGGCTGATACCGGATACAGTTTTGTACACAAATATTAACCTTAGTCTCGAAGGAGAAGGAGAACACCTCGAACCGGAGAAAATAAACGCTTATCTTAAATTAATTCTTAACCGAAGCACGTTATATGATAAGCCGATCACAGATACCCGGGCAAATCTTTCTATCCGCTCAAGTGAGGCGGGGAGCAAGAGCGTTAAACTTATATCAAATATTGCCGATATTGACCTGTCAGGGAAGTTTAATTATACCGATCTGATCGGGAAAATTGTTGATGAACAGGGAAAGGTAACTGCGTTCATAGATTCCGCGGTCAGTAAATACTTTCCCGGTAATAAACCTGTGAGCAGGGCTGTGGAAAAACCTCAAATAGAAACAGCCAAAGATGATAATGCCCCCCGCGCCGTTTCTGACGCATCTTTTCATATAAATGTAAAAGACCTTAGCCCCATAGAATCTTTCATCGCGGATACCGAGTTCAGCCTTGACGGGGATATTTCCGGCAGGGTACGTGATGACAGTACCTTGTTCTACCTTAACGTAGATTTTAACTTCGATTTTTTCTCGGCCTCAAATAAAGATTTGCTTCTATTTGGTGATAAATCATCTCTGGCTATCAGTTACACGCACGATAAAAATGATTCCAGTCAGAATAATTTTCGCACGAGTGTTAATCTTGACGTCGGGCTGCTCCACCTGAACGGAAATGATATAATCGACTCTTACGCGAAACTTAGCCTTGACAAGGGGGTATTTTTTATTGATACAAAGGGAGCGTTCGACAACATCGTAAGCGGTGAACTGAGGACTAGGATCGACTTAACCGCGCCATATATTACCGCCGAAGTGGAGCGGGTCACAGGGGTTTATAAAAAATATTCCCTGATGAATAAAGAAAGTTTCACTTTGAGTTATCGTGATAAAAATCTTTATATAGATAACTGTGAACTCGTCCGGGGGAACTCATCACTGAAAATAGACGGTTATGTATCGGAAAAAGGGAGGCAGGAGTTAAACATTTCAGCTTCCAATTTCAAGGGATATGACATCAGTTATAATATACTCGGACTCCCCGCGACCGACATTGTGGATTATGATTTCAACGCCGTCGGCAAGATAGCGGGTTCATTCGATTCGCCACTTATCAACCTTCTTATTTTTGTTGACAGTCTGTCATACAAAGAAACCAACTTCGGAGTTTTGAAGGGTTTTGTTAATTATTCGGCGGAAAAAGTATTGACCGACCTGAGATTTATTGAGAAGCGTGATAATTTTGACAGCGCGAAATTTAACCTTTATGGTGTGCTCCCTGTTAATCTTGCTCTCACAGATGTTAAAGAGCGCCTGCCACAGGACCGCCCCGTGAACATTAAAATTAAATCCGATGACTTTAACCTCCAGTCACTCGTCAACGCGGTCCCGTTTGTCAGGAACCTGAAAGGATTTCTTACGTCGAATATCGAAATATCCGGAACATACCGCGACCTTAAACGTGATGGTTCTCTTGATCTCCGGGATGCCTTTTTTACGCTTGAACAAAACCTGATAGATTACAGCGCGAACGTAAAACTGCTTCTGACAAATGACGCTGTTGAGATCAACCAGCTTTCAGTCAGTAACGCGGGAGCCGTTAAGAATAAAGGTAATATGGTTGGCGGCGGGAGAATATTATTTAGGGAAGACGGAAACACATCCGTGGAGATGAAATTGCACGGTAACCTTACTGTCCTGGCTCCGGAGTCGAGAAGCGCCATACCGGAAGTATATGGGGACTTGTTCCTTGAAACTATCGGAGACATCGTATTTACCTCTGAAGAAGGAAACAGTAATCTCGTGCTTCCGCTCAGGGTAATTGAGGCGAACCTTACATTTCCGCCGACACAATCTGCTTATTCAGGTTCATCATCAAATTATATTTACCGCTATGTGACGCAGGAGGTTGTAAAATCAGCGAGGGAACTCGAAATCGAAAAACTGCTGAGCAGGGAGACTGATAAAAAAATTGACACGGTCATTGCGGAGACAGGCCCGGCGTCTAACTTTGATGTCGCGGTGAATGTTCAGATAAGGGATGAAGCTACGATAGATTTTATTTTCTCCGAAGAGACTAACCAGAAACTGACCGCAAGGCTTTCCGGTGAAGTTAACTTCTCCCGGGTTCAGGGAATTCAATCATTGCAGGGAGAACTGAAACTTCTTGAAAACTCAACACTCGAATTTATAAAAACATTTACTGCTACCGGCAGCATCAGATTTGAAAGTGATATAACCAACCCGAACCTGGATATTCTGGCGGAGTATAAGGACTATTATACCCCTACAGATTCATTAGGCGCGGCTAAAGAGACCGAAGTAGCCGTAAGGATGAGGCTCGCGGGTAAACTTAACGAACTTTATAAAAACTTCGCGTCACTCGAAGATAATATCCAGGTATATTATGGTACCGCGAACATCAGGAACGATAAACCCAGCAGTGAGTATGATAAAGCTGATGCGGTCTGGTTTATTCTCACAAGTAAATTCAAGAAGGATCTTACTTCACAGGAAAAGACAACTACGGTAGGAACGATTACGGGAATGGGCAGTTCGGTGGCAGGATCGCTTTTGGGAAGCCTGATAAAAAATTACCTTGGTGAGTACGTCAGCAATGTTGAAATACGCGGTATTGGGTCAACTACAAAGTTTAACTTATCCGGCAGATGGAAAAAATTAAGGTACACCGTCGGCGGCTCCACAAACGTACTTCAGGATTTTTCAAGCGCGAATGTGAGGATCGAGTATCCGATAGTTGAAAATTTTCTCTTCCGGATAGAGAGAAAGGAATCGGTAACAGATGCGGATTACCCGAGTGAAATGATAAACGAAGTCGCGCTGAAATACAGGTTTGAATTCTGATGCTGAAAGAAATAAAAAAATATTTTAACGCCAATCCTTCGCTGGCTGTTAAATCAAATAAACTGGCGGAGGTTCTAGGAATTAGCACGGACGAGGCTTACTCGTCATTAAAACAAATTTTACACACTCTAAACGAGGAAGGATTTCTTATCAGACAAGGAAAGAAATTTAAATTAAACAGCGGGAGCGACAACAGAATGATCGGCACTCTCGAAGTTAACACAGCGGGTTACGGTTTCGTAGTACCCCGGAGCGGAAAGCAGGAAGATATATTCATAGCCCAGAGAAACCTGGGAACTGCGTTTCACGGTGACCTGGTTGAAGTACTTTTACTTGCCAGGCAAAAGAAGAAAAAAGCTAAAACAGAGGGACAGATAACAAAAGTTCTAAAGAGAAAACACTCGCGTCTTTCAGGAGTGCTCAAAAAAAGCCATTCCCTATACTACATATCACCCGAAATTCCTGAGATTGCGAGGGACATATATATTCCTGCTGAGGAACTTAAAGGCGCTAAGGAGGGACAACACGTAATCATCGGGAATATTTTCTGGGAAAATCCAAAACTGAATCCGGTCGGTGAAGTGCTTGAGGTGCTTACAGCCGAAGAAAAGCTTCATACTGAGTCGGTTGCAATCGCGCAGGAATATGGTCTTCCCCTGGCTTTTAATAAGGATACAATAAAGGAATCTGAGAAAATTGATCCTTATGTTTCCGATAAGGAGATTGAGAACAGGATAGATTGCCGGCAGATCACTACTTTTACTATTGATCCGGATGATGCCAAAGATTTCGATGATGCCTTATCAATTGAATTTCTTCCGGACGGTAACTACCGCATCGGTATCCACATCGCAGATGTATCCCATTATGTTCCCACGGGCGGCGCCCTTGATAACGAAGCGCTTATGCGAGGCAACAGTACATATCTGGTAGGCTCGGTTGTGCCGATGCTTCCGGAAAACCTGTCTAACGGTATCTGCTCGCTCGTTCCTGATCAGGACAGGTTAACTTTTTCCGTGATAGTGGAGATGAGCCCTCGAGGGCGTCATTTTAGTCATGAGATCGGCAGGAGCATCATTCACAGCAACAGACGTTTTACCTACGGCGAAGCACAGAATATTATCGAAAGTGGTGAAGGCGAGTATGCCGCTGAACTGACTGCCCTGAATGCTTTGGCAAAAATCCTGCGGGCGAAACGGATGAAGAAGGGAAGTATAAATTTCTTTTCTACTGAAGTGAAGTTTGAACTTGACAGTAACGGAAGGCCGTTGAAAATTCTCAAGCGGGAAATGAAGGATAGCAATATGCTCGTTGAGGAGTATATGCTGCTCGCGAATGTTCTTGTCGCCGAGAAGATTTCTTCCGCGCAGACCGGAAGAAAGGCTGTACCGTTTTTATACCGCGTCCATGACAGGCCTGATCCTGAAAAACTAGGCGACTTCATCAACTTTGTTAAGAGTCTCGGTTACCAGGTGAAGGGGAATGTGATCAATGATCCGAAAGAACTTAATAAGATAATTGAATCTTCGAAGGGGAAACCGGAGGAATCGCTCATTAACGAAATAGCGATCAGGTCAATGGCGAAGGCTATCTATTCGGCTGACAATATCGGGCACTACGGATTATGCTTTAAGCATTATACACATTTCACATCGCCGATCAGAAGATACTCAGATCTCCTTGTGCATCGTATACTCGATAACCATCTCCGCGGTGAAAGCAAGGCGCTCTACTCCAAGGGAAGGTTGGATGAAATATGCGAACACATAAGCGGCACCGAACGCACGTCAGTCGATGCCGAAAGACTTTCGGTAAAGCTGAAACAGATTGAGTATTTGAAGGAACGTCTCGGTGAAGAATTCGAGGCTGTGATTTCCGGAGTCACACATTTTGGATTCTTCGTCAAGCTAATAGATATCCTTGCTGAAGGGCTGGTTCACATGAGGGAACTGGATGACGACTACTATGTGTTCGACGAGAAAAATTACTGCCTGAAGGGGAGGCGGAGCAAGAAAAAGTACACTCTTGGAGATAAACTCCGGGTTAAGCTGATTCGTATTGACAGCGAAAGAAGCGAACTTGATTTTATTGTGGTTGAGGAATAGTATTGGGCAATTACTTTTCCCCGGTGAATTTTTTCCCCGCGGATGTTGTTACAAACATAGACCCGGATTTTTCAGGCAATATTAAATCATTGATTTTTAATAAAGTAAAGTGCATAATTATTAATGATGATAAAATTTACAGGCAGATTCAGATTAGGATGATTTATGATTAAGAGATTGTTTGTGCTGTTCTTACTCGCGGCGCTGTTCGCCCCCTCCGCTTTCGCGCAGTTCGGACAGAATAAGGTTCAGTATAAGGATTATACCTGGTATTATATTCAGACCAGGCACTTTGATATTTATTTCAGCCAGGAAGGCTCGAGGATAACCGAGTTCGCGGCTAAAGCAGCGGAAGACGCTCTTGCCTCCATTGAGGAAAAACTGAATTTCAGGATCAATAACAGAATTACCATCATCCTTTACAATTCCCAGAACGATTTCCAGGAAACAAACGTTACCGATGAATACCTGACGGAAGGGATTGGCGGGTTTACTGAGTTATTTAAGAACAGGGTTGTAGTCCCGTTCACGGGTAACTATAAGGCTTTCCGTCACGTAATCCACCACGAACTTGTGCACGCCGTGATCAACGATCTGTTTTACGGCGGGTCGGTTCAGAATCTGATCTCTAATAATATCACAATCCGCGTGCCTCTTTGGTTTAATGAGGGACTGGCGGAATATTTATCTCTCGGCTGGGATACCAATACTGATATGTTCATCCGCGACGCTGCCACAAGTGAGTACCTTCCTGATATAAATAACCTTGGCGGTTATTTTGCTTACAGGGGAGGGCAGTCTGTATTTAATTACCTTGCGAAAAAGTACGGCGAAGAAAAGATCGGTGAACTGGTAAACAAGATCAAGAGTAAGGGAAGTTTTGAAGAGGGAATGAAAGCTACACTTGGCCTTACTATAGAAGAGCTTAATGAAAGATGGCGCAAAGACGTAAAGCGGGAATTCTGGCCGGATATTAAGGATTTTAAAGACCCCGATGAATTCTCGAAGAGGCTTACCGACCACCGGAAAGACGGAGGCTTTTACAATACCAGTCCGGCTATCTCTCCGCATGGGGATCGGATCGCGTTCATATCCAATAGGGATTATTTCTTTGATGTTTATCTGATGGATGCCTCGGAGGGGAAAATTATCAAGCGCCTGGTAAAAGGAAGCAGGACAGCCGACTTTGAAGAGCTTAATATTCTGACTCCCGGATTAAGCTGGTCACCGGACGGAAAAAAAATCGCGCTCTCAGCCAAGAGTAACGGTTATGATGTTATTCATATTATTGAAGTTGAGGAAGAAGACGTTACGACGCTCCCTCTTAAATTCGCGGGTATAACAGGCGTTCACTGGTCGCCGGACGGAAAGCAGATCGCGTTCGCCGGGCACACCGCCGCTCAGTCGGATATATACATTTATTCCTTTGATAATAATTCGGTGGTTAATATCACCAATGATATTTTCAGCGATCTCGACGCGGCCTGGTCGACGGACGGGAAGGTTCTCTACTTCGTCTCTGACAGAGGATTATATACAAATGTCCCCGAGGGAGAGCCGATCAGGATGTACGATCACGACTATAAGCAGAACGATATTTATTCTATCGAATTAGCGAGCGGAAAGATCTCGCGCATCACTGATATGTCGTACAGCGACGAATCTTCGCCACTTGTTTCACCCGACGGGAAATCATTATTATTTATTTCCGATATGAACGGAATAAACAATATATATAAGGTGGGGCTGGCAGCGCGGGATTCCGTAATAGGCAGCACCGCGCCAAAGAAAATTGAGCCTGTTACCAATTCTCTGAATCCTATTTACCAGCTATCAGCCTCGGTGGATGGTAAAAAGCTTGTCTTTTCCTCTATGTACCAGGCGGCTTTTAATATTTTCCTTATGACCAATCCTTTCGAAACAAAGGCTGGGCCTGATACTCTTAAACTTACAAATTATATGAGCAGGCTGCTGAACCCGGGGACTGAAAGATCTGGGGGGGAAAACGGAGCTTCAGAGAAGGCAGACAGTTCACAAAACGGGCGTACGGCTATGTTTACCACAGGTACGGTGATGGATACTTCTGCCGGGCGCAGCGATTCAGGTTCAGTTTCTTACAGCAAGTATATCTTCGGTGAGAGTAGCTATTATAAGGCTCAGGAAGCGGATTCTACCGATAAACTCCTCGTAGAGGATAACCTCGACCAGAGCGGAAACTACCGGGTTAACAGGTATAAGATCACTTTCTCTCCGGATATTGTGTATGCAAATGCCGGCTTCAGTTCTCTCTACGGGCTTCTCGGAACTACAGTGATCTCCTTCAGCGACATGCTTGGCAATCACAGGTTGATCGGGCAAACCAGTCTGCAGATCGACCTTAAGAACAGCGACTACGGTCTGGCGTATTTTTACCTTCCCCAAAGGCTCGACCTCGGAATACAGGGATTCCATACAGCAAGGTTTCTTATATTCGAAAAAGCCGGAAGAGGACAGGAACTCTACCGCTTCAGGAACTATGGTGTGGCAACATCATTCAGCTACCCTATTAACCGTTTCTACAGATTTGAGGGCGGACTTAATTATCTCAATGTGTCGACGGAAAACCTGGAGGATCCTAACTATCCGATCCAGAAAGTTGGCTTTTTTGTTCCGTCACTTGCTTTTGTAAAAGATAACACGATATTCGGTTACACCGCGCCGATCGAAGGGATCAGATACAGGTTCGAAGCATTCGGCAATGTTGATTTTAAACCGACACAGTACGGATTTTATTCTTTACTCGGTGACTATCGCCACTATCTCAGGTTCTGGGGAGATTATTCTTTTGCTTTCCGGTTTTCGGGCGGATACTCCGGCGGCAAGAACCCGCAGCGTTTCTTCCTTGGAGGAATTGATAACTGGATAAACAGGAGGTTCGCAACTCAGGATCTCCCGATTGAAACGCCGTCAGATTTTGCATTCCTTACCGGTGTTTATCCGCTGAGAGGATTTGATTATGCTCAGAAGATCGGTACGCGCTTCGGGCTTATGAACCTGGAATTCAGGTATCCGCTAATAAGGTACTTAGTCACCGGCGCGATCCCGATACTTTTCAGGGATGTGCAGGGGGTCGCGTTCTTTGACGCCGGGACGGCCTGGACAAGGAACACAGTATCTCAGTTCTTCGCGAAGGACGCGTATGGAAATACCGTGGCAAAAGACCTGCTCTTTGGTACCGGCGTGGGCGCGCGGTTTTATTTCCTCTACTTCCTTTTAAGGTTTGATATGGCGTGGCCGTACGTCGGCAACTCATTTTCAAAACCGGTATTTTATTTCTCGCTTGGCGCGGATTTTTAAATTTTGCTTAAGATTCTCTGATTATATTTACGTCAGAGAATCTTAATTTTTTTAGCGTGATTATTAAACCTGTTTTCAGCATCAGAATGCGGCATTTTGTCACAAAATTTTTGTTGTTACTTCTGGCAATTCTCCTTTCCGGTTGTTTCAAGAAGGACGCACCGACAGATCCGGTAACATCCGATCCGCAGATACCTGTCACTCCGGTACCCGCGGATAAGTCATTGGATCAGCAAACAGCAGTCCAACTGCAGTGGGAAAGTGCCGGAGCGCAGAGTTTTGATATTTATTTCGGCCCGGTAAACCCGCCTCCGTTTCTGAAGAATGTTACGGAAAAAACCGTTACTGTGACAGGGCTGATAAACTCCACAACTTATTACTGGCAGGTGAAGGCCAATATTTCAGCTACAAATTTCAAGCTTGGCCCTGTATGGAGTTTCACCACTAAAGCAGCAGACCCGTTCCCCGGTTACAAGACCCAGAAATACCTTATCGAATCAAAACTTCCGTGCTTTGTCAACATACTTTTCCAGGTGACTGACCTGAACGGTATCGGGATACCCGGACTCCTGACCCAGGATTTTGAAGTTCAGGAAAACTTTGTCGCGGTCTCACCGACCGAATCAGCGATGCACGTTAAGAAAAAAGACCAGATACCGTATGTGCTTAAGACGGTTTTAATGCTTGATAACAGCACAAGCATCGCCGCCGAACTCGCGCAGATCAAGGCTGCGGCAATGGAACTTGTAAATGGAATTGTCCCGCGGCAGGAAATTGCCGTATATAAATTCTCAGACGGGCCGGTCCTTGTACAGGATTTTAGTGATGATAAAGCAGTACTCCAGGCGGCGATCAATTCGATTGATATGGGTTTTGCTACTACCGACTTATACGGTTCGGTTATTACCGGCGTTTCCAGGTGGGATGACCTTTACAGCATTTCATCCGTCGTGCAGGGTTTTTTAGTGCTCCTTACTGACGGGAATGATACACAGGGGCGGCACACTTTTGCTCAGGCTATGAACGCGCGGGGGACGAAGAAGATTATAGTTGTCGGTCTTGGCGATGAGATACAGCCGGCTATTCTTACGCAGATAGGGAACGCTGGATTTTATCCGATTGATGAAGCGGGATCGCTTTCAGCGAAGTTTGCCGAAATTCAGCAGCAGTTATCGGACTGGGCAAACAGCTTTTACTGGCTCAATTATATGAGTCCAAAGCGCGGAGATAATACTCACCAGTTGAAGTTATCCATCAAAAATAATCCTTATCTTTCGTCAGACGGGTACATCGTCGGCGAATTTAACAGTAAGGATTTTTACTCGGTGAGCGGAGGAGTTTACGTTAATGCTGATACTCTCAATCCATACGGATTCACTAATACCACCATTCCGAGGAACGGTACCCGAGAACTTACAGCTACCACCTACCTCTCTTACCAGGTACCCCGTTATACCTGGTCTTCCAGTGATACAACGATTATAAAAATTACAGGATATTCAGTTGATTCGAGTACGGTTACTCTTACGGCCGCGGGAAGTCCGGGGCAGAGTACGGATATTAATGTCAGGGATGAAGCGAATAATTACAGCGCGGTAGTTAACGTCCTGATACTGAATACCGGGAATAACAAATCACGTAAACCCAGGGTTAACAGGTAGAGACGGATCAGGCTTTCACAAAAAAATCTTAACTGCCCTGGTAGTCGTACACCCTGCGGAAATATAGCGGCGCGGCCGTGGCTGCCGCCACGCATACACCTGCCATTATTAGAAAGAAGAAAGAAACGTAATCAGTGTATTCAATTATTCCGAAGTGTGTGAGGAGCCAGTTCCAGTCGTGTTTCACTCCCGGAGGCCCGAAGAGCCTTAACCGAAGCCTTTGCGCGTCACCGGCGTAAATGCTTACATTGATGAACGAATGCCCTTCAAGCAGAAGCATAAACTGAAAGAATATCCTTGACTTGTTCATGTAAGCATATATCAAAAGCAAAAGGGGTATTATAAGCTGCATCAGTGTACCGCCGAGTACCATTATCACTTGCCCGAAGAAACCAAAGATAACATGTCCCGCCTCGTGAACAATAAGGTGAAAATGGTCAATAAGGGAGTACTCTCTCGAGGAAATAAAATATATCCCAAGCGAAAAAACGATTGCAGAAGGGAGCCACTCCTTTATAAGAAATGGGACAGATTTAAACTTATTTTCTTCTTCGTTCATTGGTTGAAATCAGATTGTTAATTATCGTAAGGAAACTTTGCAGTGCAAAATTCGTCTGCTTGCATATTCAAATATAACACGATTGGATAAAAATAACCCATCCCCTCAAATCGTAATAAAAATATAAAAATCACTCACGGGAAATTCCAGTTCCTGTAAATAGATGGCTCGCCGGGGTGAATCTAAATCTTGTAATTGTTTATTATTCGATTAAATTCAAATAAATCCCCTGAATTTGAGCCAAATTTTGATGTTTTTGCCTGCATTTCTCAATTCCATTAGTCCCCATATTTACTTATTATACTGTTCTGAATTTAATTTAATTATGGACTAATCTTATCCGGGAAATTATGAAAGAACCTGTAGTTAACTTTGACCTCGCTTCTCAGCACGGATTAAACGAAGAGGAGTACAATAAGATCATTGAAATACTCGGAAGGGTGCCGACATTCACCGAACTGGGTATTTACAGTGTGATGTGGAGTGAGCACTGCAGTTATAAAAATTCAATCAAAGTTCTTAAGACTCTTCCCCGTTCAGGCGGCAGGCTGCTTGTCGGGGCAGGCGAGGAGAACGCCGGCCTTGTTGATATAGGCGATGGCTACGCGATCGCTTTTAAGATCGAAAGCCATAACCATCCCTCGGCTGTTGAACCATACCAGGGCGCGGCTACCGGCGTCGGCGGAATTCTCCGCGATATTTTTACGATGGGAGCGCGACCCATCGCCTGCCTTAATTCACTCCGCTTCGGAACACTTGATGATGCCCGTACCCGTTATCTCTTTGATGGTGTGGTAAGGGGGATCGGGGATTATGGTAATTGTTTTGGAGTTCCGACCGTCGCGGGTGAAGTATATTTTGATGAGTGCTACAAAGGTAATCCGCTGGTGAACGCTATGGCCGTTGGTATAGTAAAAGTCGGACAGACTGTTTCAGCGACAGCGGAAGGAGAAGGTAATCCGGTAATGATCGTGGGCTCATCTACGGGGAGGGACGGAATCCACGGGGCCACTTTCGCCTCAGAGGAAATTTCTGAAAAGTCAGAGGCTAAACGCCCATCGGTCCAGGTCGGCGACCCCTTTACGGAAAAATTACTACTTGAAGCAACTCTTGAGATTATTAAAGAGGAACTGGTTGTCGGAATCCAGGATATGGGCGCGGCGGGAATCTCCTGTTCAACAAGCGAAATGAGCGCTAAAGGGAAAGCAGGAATGAGAATTGATCTGGATAAGGTTCCGTTGCGTGAATCCGATATGAGCGCCTATGAAATTATGCTCTCCGAGAGCCAGGAAAGGATGCTTGTTATAGCAAAAAATGGAAAAGAGGGGCGGATCAAAGAGATCTTTGAAAAATGGGATCTTCATTGCGAGATAATCGGGACTGTAACAAATGAAGAAAAACTTGACATTAAGCACAGGGGAGAGATGAAAGCATCGCTTGCTCCGTTTTACCTGGTACTCGGTGGAGGCGCGCCTGTATATACAAGAGAAACGAAAGCTCCAGCCTACCTTGAGGAAATTAGAAAATTCACCAACAAAGATATTCCCGTTCCTGAAAACCTTGCGGAAACACTTGTCAGGGTATTCAGTTCTCATAACATCGTATCAAAGAAATGGGTTTACGAACAATACGACAGTATGGTCAGAACTAATACTGTTGTCGGGCCCGGAAGCGATGCGGCGGTTATTAGAATAAAAGGGACTAACAAAGCATTGGCTCTTAAGACTGACTGCAACTCACGCTATGTATATCTCAATCCGAGAGCCGGTGGCAGGATAGCTGTTGCCGAATCCGCGCGTAATATAGTCTGCAGCGGCGGAGTCCCGCTTGCGATTACAAACTGCCTGAACTTCGGGAACCCATATAAACCGGAAATATACTGGCAGTTTACCGAGGCTGTCGCGGGTATGGGAGAAGCCTGCAGGGCATTTGATACACCCGTTACAGGCGGCAACGTGAGTTTTTATAATGAATCACCCGACGCGGCAGTGTATCCCACGCCGGTGATCGGGATGCTTGGTTTGATTGAAGATTTAAACCATATAACAACTTCCCACTTTAAGAATGAAGGCGATTTCATTTATATCCTTGGGGAAGATAACGAAGAACTCGGCGGCAGTGAATACGTGAAAGTGGTTTTGGGAAAAACGGCCGGCGACGCGCCCGAGCTTGATACAGGTAAAGAGAAACAACTTCATAATGCTACTTTAAACCTGATCCGCGCAGGACTTATAAATTCAGCGCACGATATTTCCGAGGGGGGGATATTCACAGCTCTCGCCGAGTGCTGCATAACGGGAGAAAGACTTATCGGTGCTGATGCAACAATCAGTTACAAAACCCGCGCAGACCTGTCACTGCTTAGTGAAACGCAGTCAAGAATCATAATCTCGGTAAGTGAGAGCAATAAAGAGAAAGCTGAAGAATTACTTAAAAGGAGCGGCATACACTATTCCCTGGCAGGAAGGACAGGCGGAAACCGCTTATCAATAAATGGTGACCTTTCCTTCGACACTGGTAATCTGAGGGCGGCTTATTATAATACAATTGGCGAAGTAATGGCGCACAAATAATGCTGGATGGCTTAAAAGAAAAATTCGGGAATCTGAAAACTCATTTCCTCAGAAAAGCCAGGCTCCTTTACCACATCTCCCCGGTCGTAAAAAGGATCTGGAATTTTCTGAAGTATTACGGTGTAGGGCTGTATAATAATTTTAACGACCACCACCTCTTCCTCTTTTCCGGCGGGCTTGCGTTTTCATTATTCATTTGTATCATACCTATAACACTGCTGCTGCTGTGGGGACTGGGATACCTGCTTGATTCGGCGGAAGTGGAAATGCAGATATCAACTTTTATTGATACGCTTATCCCTTATGAAATCTACGCAAGCTACGCGAAAGAAATAATTTACGGAAGAATGAAAGAGATGATCGATTACCGCGATGCCGCCGGGATCGCGGGTGTGATAGGTGTTTTCCTTTCAGCCAGCGGTTTTTTCAGCAGCACGAGAACAATACTTAACCGTGTCTTCGGCGCCACTTCGGACCACAATTTCATTTTTGCTAAATTGAAAGATTTCGCGCTGATAATTCTTGTCATCATGATCTTCTTCATCTCGACATTTTTCCTGCCGCTTTACGAAGCCCTGAGGAAAACATCCGAAGCCACAATTAATTTTTATTTCGTGGAGATCACTTTCCTCGGAAGGCTGACTACAACAATAATATCATTCATTGTTATCTTTGTATTGTTCCTGGTGCTTTACCGTATAGTTCCCTTCAAAAAACTTAAAGTCAAATCCTTATTGGTCGGGACACTATGGGCGGCGTCCCTGTGGGAGGCAGCGAAGCAGGGGTTCGGTTATTATATTTATAATCTTGCTTCTTACGGTAAAATTTACGGTGCGTACGCGGTACTTGTAGTTATCGCGTTTTGGGTATATTATTCGGCCGTTGTGTTCATTATTGGGGCGGAAATCTCAAAATTATACAATGACAGGGAAAGAATGCCCCTCTGACACGCGAAAACGCCACGCTATTGAATGTTTTTAGGCACAATATTTGTGTATTAGTAATGATTATTAAATAAATTCGTCATATAAAATGGATACATTGAGAGAGTTATCAAAAGAAACTCGTGACCTGTTGGAAGTCATCCCCGCGGGATTCCTGATTTTCGACGCGGATTTTCTCGTATTGTATTCTAATCAGAACCTATCGCTGTTTGGTATCTCAGAAACAGAGATAGAAGCGGGTAAGGACCTTCGCTTCGGGGTGTTTAGAAAAGAATATTCGATCGAGCCTGAAATTGAGAAGATGAAAGAGGGAGTTCCTTTCGAGAAGGAACTGAAGAGTCAGCGCACTACCGACGGCGGGGAGATATCACTGATACTGAAAGGCGTTCCGATATTTGAAGACGAATTCAAAGGCGGGATATTGCTGCTTGAGGACCTGAAGGTTATTTCCGATTCCAGGAAAAAGGGGGAGGATGTTCTCTCATCCGCCAACAGCCACATACTTGATAATACATTAGCCCTTATGCTTATCCTCAACCGTGAACTGGAGATCCTCCATTCGAACGGAAAGCTCTCGCCAAAAATAAATATCGCCGTTAAAAAGGGAAAAGTTTTACGCCCCGATTCATTATTCGGAGACGAATTGCTCTCCGTGCTGCAGGATGGATTGATAACACTCCAGAGTGACAGCAGGGGGGTATTCTACGGCGAGACGGAATATTTCTCGGGCAGCGATCAGTATTACCTCAGATACAACCTTGTCAGAGTACCTTCGGGAAAATCCAATCTAGAAATGTACGCCCTCGTCTTTGAAGATATTACGGAACTTAAAACCACTATCAGCCTTCAACTGAAGGCAATCGAAGAACTTGAGCATTACCACGCTATTGCGGAAAAACTTGAGTTCGCGCTCTGTATGGTAGACAGCAGGGGCAATATTACACACTGGAACCGGGGAATCGAAAACCTCCTTGGTTACAAAAAGAGTGAAGTGTTCGGGAAGGATTTCCTGAAACTCACCGGACTTTCCTCGCGTTATGATGCTTCCCGTTTGTATGAGCAATTACTCGAAGCGGATGAAGTTCAGACGGAAACGGATTTTTATTCCAAACTCGGTGAACTTCGCAAAGTAAAGATAATATTCAAACTTCTTTCCCTCAGTGAAGCAGAACCTCAGATTTCAATTCTTGTTTCCGATATAAGCGAAGAAAAGAAAAAAAATTCCGAAATCAGCTCCAGCCTGAACAGTTTTTCTAATTTCGTGGGGAATTTTGACAGGCCGGTTTGTTTCTACGATGACGAACTGCAGGTGAACTACGCTAACACAGCCTTCATGGAATTTTTCGCGCTCCCCGGTGAATCGATAAAGGGTGAATACCTGTGGAAGTTTTTTGCCGGAAGCAATGCTTATAAAAATCTGAAGTACGCCAAAGAATTTTTCCGCAGTCCCGTGACAGGGCACGAAGTTATTCTATACAAAAAAGCGGACCAGGATCAGCCGCGCAGATGTTTTATTGATATTCTGAAATCAGAATCCGAAGGAAGTAACAATTTCATACTTTCATTCAGGGATATGACTGACGCCATTCTGGACGCGAGGGAGCTCGCGGAATTAAATGGAATTTTCTCAACCGCCGATGACGGGATGGCACTTTTATATAAAGGTGTACTGAAGCTTGCCAATGACAGTTTTATCAAACTCTTCAATTTCCCTTCATACGATACTGTTATCGGAAGAGAACTGGGGAGCTTGATTGAATCCGGTGATAAAGACAAACTTTTTACTTTTCTGGGCTCTGATGAGCAGAGCGGGATTAATCAGCACCGTCTGACTCTACCGGTCAGAAGCGCTTCAAATGATCTCGTCTATGTCGAGGTGGTAGCCAATGACGCGAGAATAAATGATGAGAACTACCGAGTGCTCATTGCGCGCGATGTTACGAGGGAGAAAATCGCGGAAGAAAGGCTGAAAGAGTCCGAAATCAAATACAGGAGCCTTACTGAAAACCTTGACGATTTCTTCTGGATCGCGGAGCGGAGAGAAAACGCTATTCGAGTACTCTTCTATACTTCTTCAGTTATTAAAATTACCGGGCACGACGCGGATTATCTCCTCTCGGATTCGAAAAACTTTTTAAAGCTTATCTACCCTGATGACTTTGGAATGTTTAAGAGCAAACTGAAGCGGTTTTATCTTAACTATTATAAGGGGACGGAAGAAATAGAATTCCGTATAATAAATAAGTTCGGAAATGTCGTTTGGGTGCGGAACAAAATGAGCGCCGTGAGGGAAAAGAAAGGCGCGATACAGAAGATATTCGGATTGGTTACCGATGTTTCTTCTCAGAAGAAGGCAGAACAAATATTAAAGGAATCAACTTCCAACCTTCAGAAACTGAATGAAACGAAGGATAAGTTTATATCCATCATTTCTCACGATCTGAGGACTCCGTTCAGTTCAATACTCGGCTTTACCGACCTCCTCATCAGTGATGATGAGCTGACTGTGGAAGAGCGAAAACAGTATGTTGGGTATATAGCTGAGTCCTCCCGCTCTATGTTAACGATGGTCAACTCGCTTCTTGAGTGGACCAGACTTCAGACCGGAAGGATTAATTTCGAACCCGACCGTGTAAACCTGAGCGAACTGGCTGAAAAATCCATTGTGAGCCTCAAGGGTTACGCGATGAAGAAGAAGATCGATCTGATCAACGAAATTACCGGGGAGATATACACGTTTATTGATGAAGGTCTTGTAATGCAGGCCTTTAACAATCTTATGTCTAACTCACTCAAGTTTACCTCGGAAGGAGGGTTTGTAAAGATTTCCGCCAGGCAGAGCGATCTGCCAAGGTTCATTGAAGTGACTGTCGAAGACAATGGTGCCGGAATCAAAGCGGAAAATCTTTCCAAGATATTCCAGGTTGATTCAAAGTTCACTACTGTCGGTACGGGCGGGGAAAAAGGGACGGGATTGGGGCTGAGCCTGGTGCACGAGATCATAAGTAAGCACGGCGGCGCTATACGCGTGGAGAGCGAATACGGAAAAGGCGCAAAATTCATTTTTACTTTACCGAAAGCATCCGCGTCTATTTTGCTTGTTGACGACAACACAACCGATAAAATATTATATACAAAGATCATAAAGGGGATAGCTCCCGATTACAGCATCATCACCGCTTCAGACGGGAAGGAAGCGCTTGAAATGGTAGCGAAACATTCCCCCGCGCTCATAATCACCGATCATATTATGCCCGTGATGTCAGGTTATGTATTCGTTAAAACTCTGCTGGAAAGAAATATCAAAGGGAAACCGCCGATCATAGTTCTCAGCGGGGACATGAGGAAAAACGAAGGCCTGATTTATAATGATCTCGGCGTTGAGTTTGTGTTCTCAAAACCCGTCAACCTCGCGAGTTTCAAATCCGCGATAGAAAGCTGCCTTAAGAAACTGATCGTCTGATCAGCCGGCGAGCAGCCTGTTCAGCAGCAGGCAGGTGATGTCAGGGCTTTCGTCAATCTGGAACATATAACGGGTGCCGGAATTGAGATTTATCTCGAAACCGTTGCGGAAAATGTTGTAGTCCTTGATGTTTTCATAATCAAAGAAGATAAAGTTTGCGTTCCCCGCGAAATAGATTCTTTTGTTGGTGAAGTAAATTTTTCCCGCGTCGCTCAGTGAGTAGTCTTCTATTTTCCGTTCCATAAAGTCAAGCCCCGAAAACTGTGAGGCGATTGCCGCGTTAAGTTTCCGGCGCATTGTTACGCGGTTCCACGGCTCAGCGGGATCCGCGCCTTCTGCTTCATACCATCTAGCATTATCAAGATAAAAATGACAAGCCTCATTATCATCAAGATTAATGTCCACCGGTACCACAGGCAGTTCACCGTTGTCAATTAGCCAGTAAATTTTATATCTCTCAAGAAGATCGCGGGTGTATTTATCAGTTTTGATCCCGATGTTAAGATTCTCTGAGAGCCTGAATAGCTGCTCCTCTTCATCCGGAGAGAGCCTCTCATCAGCCAGCGCCTCTTCAAGGTAATTTTTAAGGTAATTTTCAGACGCCTGTTTCAAAATTCCCGCGGCGATTGTATCATCAAGATAAAGATCATCCCTGAGATTCCTCAGAAAGTCCTTCTCTTCGTTTGTGACAATACCGTCCTCCAACACCTCATCAACCGCCTGTAAATATATCTCGCTTATGATCTTATCACTGTACTCCCTTACCTCCTTATCGCTAAGAAGAAATAGTTTTTTAAGCTGCTTTAATTGCGAGAGTTCCTCTTTGCTCAGTTTTTTGTCAATGAGGCACCACTTGAAATAACGTATATACAACTCAAGAAGCATCGCGGGCATAGCGGGATCGCTTATGTCAGTCAGTTTTTGCAATTCAGTTGTATCTATTGTTTCAATGCTGTTCACGGAAGCGAGGAGGTTATTAATCCTGAACGCCCTGTTCATTGCATTATCAGGGGAGTCATCTGGGAGGGAGAGCATATTGTAAGGCTGCATCATTTTCTCGGATATTTGAAAATAGGCTGCCTAAATTTCACACTATCCGCAGTTAAAAACAAGCTAAATAAACGCGATAGGGCAAAAAATCAAAACGGCAGTTTAAGTTTATAACTCGTGGCCGTGGTTCTTTACGATCAGTTCAGCTATTTTATTCCCGATGCTCAGAGACGAAGTCGCCGCCGGTGAAGGCGCGTTAAGCACGTGGACCATCCTCTCACGTTCCAGAATGTAAAAGTCATCCAAAAGTTTTCCGTTCCTGTCGAGAGCCTGTGCTCTTACTCCCGCGCCGCCCCGAACCAGGTCTTCTTTCCGGATATCCGGAATTAGTTTCTGCAGGGAGTGAGTAAAAAGGGATTTCGAAAATGAGCGTCTGAATTCTCCGATACCCATCTTATAATACTTTGAAGCCATCTTCCAGAATCCGCCGTAAGTTATCATCTCCGCAATATCATTCCAGCTGACCGCGGACCACTTATAACCTTCGCGCTTAAAGGCGAGTACCGCGTTCGGCCCTGCCTCCACTCCTCCCTTAGCCATCCTTGTGAAGTGGACGCCCAGGAAAGGGAAGCGGGGATCGGGGACCGGATAAATAAGGTTTCTGACCAGGTGTTGCTTCTCTTTTTTAATTTCGTAATACTCACCACGGAAAGGGATAATCTTAATTTCAGGATCAACTCCGCACGCAGACGCCACGCGGTCTGAGTGAAGGCCAGCGCAATTAATCAGCACTTTGGCTGAATACTCGCCATTGGTGGTTTCAAGTACCCACCTGCCTCCTGATTGCGCCAGGGAGAGGAATCTGGCTTTGGTGTGTACCTCACCGCCATACTCCATAAAGACCCTGCCAATTGTGTGGGTAACGTTAGTGTAGTCAACGATTCCGGTTTGTGGCACAAAAAGCCCGGCAATTCCTTCAACATAAGGTTCATACTGCCTTAGTTCTGCCCTGCTTTTAAGGCGTATCAGTCCTTCCAGGCCGTTTGCCTTTCCGCGCTTTTCGAGTTCATCCAGCGAAGCAAGTTCATCTTTCGAAGACGCTACAACGATCTTGCCGCAGCGCTCGTGTTTAATATTGTACCTCTCACAGAACTCATACATCATCTCCCTGCCGGCGGTGCAGTTCTTTGCTTTTAGCGAACCGGGTTTATAATACAATCCCGAATGGATAACCCCGCTGTTATTTCCGGTCTGATGCGCCGCGAGGCTGCTTTCCGCCTCGAGGATCAGGACGGAAATCTGCCTTTTCTGGATTAACTGGTATGCGGTCGCGGTGCCAACAATCCCGCCGCCGATAATCACGGCATCATATGTTCTGGGATTCAAAATATTATCCTTTTTATTTTTATCTTAGGAGTTCGTAAATATTATTTCTGAAGTTTAATTTAGAAAAATAACCAAATTCGATACTTTATAAAAACCGGAGAAAAATGAGCGATTTCGCGCTTAACAGTGACACAAAAATTTACATAGCCGGGCATACCGGGATGGTTGGTTCAGCCATAACCAGAAGGCTTACCGCCGGCGGGTTCAAAAACCTCGTTACCCGCTCGATGGAGGAACTTGACCTTACGCGACAGAAGGATGTCGAGATTTTTTTTGAAGAGGAAAAACCCGAAGTAGTTATCATTGCTGCCGCCAAGGTGGGAGGGATACACGCTAATAACGTTTACAGAGCGGAGTTCCTTTATATTAATCTTATGATTGAAGCGAACGTTATTCACGCTGCCCATAAACACGGAGTGAAAAAACTGATCTTCCTCGGAAGCTCCTGCATTTATCCTAAATTGGCTCAGCAGCCACTCAGGGAAGAGGAACTGCTTTCAGGTTATCTCGAATATACTAACGAACCTTACGCCATCGCGAAAATTGCGGGGATAAAACTGTGCGAAAGTTATTACAAGCAATATGGATCGAATTTTTTCTCGGTGATGCCAACAAACCTTTACGGCCCATACGATAATTTTAACCTAGAAACTTCGCACGTTCTTCCGGCGATGATCAGGAAGTTCCACGAAGCATCGTTAAAAGGAAGCGAAGAGGTATTGCTCTGGGGGACCGGAACGCCGAAGAGAGAATTTTTATATGTGGAAGACCTGGCGGATGCCATTGTTTATTTAGCCACGAGGATCAACGCTTCCGAGATATATGAAAAGGGAATTACACATCTTAATATCGGAACCGGTGAAGACCTTACAATTGCCGAACTCGCTGAACTGATCAAATCAGTTACTGAGTTCAAAGGGAAAATTGTCTACGATTCATCCAAACCGGACGGAACCCCGAGAAAACTTATGGACGTTTCCAGGCTGAGCTCTCTGAACTGGAGATACAAGACAAGCCTGAAGGACGGTATTTACAAAACCTATCACTGGTTTATCAACAATTATCAGAAAATTAACAGCTAAGGATTTTTAATTTGAAAAAAGCATTAATCACCGGAATAACCGGACAGGACGGCAGTTACCTGGCGGAAATATTACTCAAAAAGGGCTATGAGATACACGGTATAATCAGAAGGAGCAGTTCCTTCAATACGGGAAGAATAGACCATCTCTACAATGATCCCGAAATTATGGGAAAAAGGCTTTTCCTTCACTATGGTGATCTTGTGGATACAAGCAACCTGAACCGCCTGCTTGAAAGGATCGAGCCGGATGAAATCTATAATCTTGCCGCGCAAAGCCACGTTAAAGTATCATTTGAAGTTCCTGATTATACCGCACAGGTTGACGCCCTCGGAACGTTGAGGTTCCTTGACGCCATTCGTGAAGTAGGGCTTAGGGAAGTTAAGTTTTATCAGGCATCCACCAGCGAACTCTACGGAAAAGTACAGGAGATACCACAGAGTGAAACAACTCCTTTTTACCCCCGCTCCCCGTATGGTGTGGCTAAACTTTACGGATACTGGATCATCGTCAATTACCGCGAAGCATACAATATATTTGCCAGCAACGGGATATTATTTAACCACGAATCACCGCGCCGGGGCGAGACCTTCGTTACACGTAAGATAACAAGAGCGGTTTCGAGGATCCTCTTCGGCATAGATGAAAAACTGACGCTGGGAAACCTGGACGCAAAGCGCGACTGGGGTTACGCGCCCGAATACTGTGAGGGAATGTGGATGATCCTTCAGCACAAAACCGCTGAGGATTTTGTGCTCGCCACCGGAGAAACACGCGAGGTGAAGGAGTTCACTCAGAGAAGCTTTGCCACTGCCGGAGTTGAGATCGAGTGGACAGGTAAAGGAAAAGATGAAAAGGGAGTTGTAGTAAAAACCGATGAAGCGAAACTTGCCGCGGTCCTTGAAAAAGAAGGCGCGACTGGAATAAGAAAACCTGTTATGCCAAAGCCGGGAACCGTGCTCGTTGAAGTTAATCCCAGGTACTACCGCCCGACTGAAGTGGATCTGCTGATTGGCAACCCCGCGAAAGCGGAAAAGTTACTTGGCTGGAAAGCAAACACCAAATTTGAGGACTTGGTTGATCTTATGATAACTGCCGATCTCGCTAAAGTAGCTAAACGAGGCTATTGATTCAGTGTCAGTATCAGAGACTGAATTACAATAAGAGTTGATCTAAAGTGGGGGATACAAAATGAACGGGGACAATAAAAAATTATTAATTTTTCCTTATTTTTTTATTTGTCCCAGTTTACTCAGGACAGCCTCAAGTTCATTCTGTTTCTGTGTACCAATAAGCAGTTTTTTCCCGTTATTAAATACCAACTGTAATCCGGTATTCCCGGACATATTATACGCGTTTCCTTTGCCGAATAATCCATACCTTATTCCCCAGCCGCCGTATTCAAGGATAGGGGAATATTCCCTCACATAAACTTTCGCCAGGTTATCCCACGGGTAAAATTTCGGCTTGCGGTGGAAAGGAAAGAACCGGACGTAAATACCATCCTTTTTAATTTCCGTATCGAGCCGGAAACTTAGGAGCATAAAAGTGATGGCGAATAAAAAGAGCATTACAAAAATCAGTCCTGCATCGCTCATTGGCTTATCGCCAGAAGGTATGCCCGCGAATACCTGAACTATCACGCCATAAATGAAAATGCCGTTAACACCAAGCAGCAGAATCAATATCCACCGCATCCGGAACTTCTGCGTCTCTGAAAATAAAATATCTCTTTCCATCTCTCTCTGAAATTATCTGGTACATATTTGTAACGCGGGTAATTTTTATCTATACCCGATCAGAACACAATACTGATATCGAATCGTTTATTATGAAATAAATATATTAAACACAAAATAATTTTTCAAATCAAAAAGGAAGTAAGTAATGGGGAGGGGTATTGGCAATACAAATCAAAAGATGCCGCGCCGGGCGCGCGGCATCTTTTAGAAAATTATCGGATATCGTAGTACATCGGGGGCATTTTTGTTTTATCTTTATTATCACGCAGATAATAATTGAACCAGTCCATCGTCCTCACAACGTAATCAAGACGGGAGGTGTTTTTACGGTTCCCGTGCCCTTCACCCGGATAGAAAACCAGCCTTACGGGAGCCTTGCCGTGTAGTTTCAGCGAGCGGTATAATTCCACGCTCTGAAGCGGCGGAACCCTAGGATCTTCTTTACCGTGCAGAATGAGTGTGGGCGTCTTCGCGTTCGGCGCGTATTTAACAGGGCTGCGGTCAAGATAAAGTTCAAAATTTTCGTGCGGCCAGATTCCCCAGTGTACATAATAATCTTCGTAAGGAATATCCGTGGTAAGCGCTTTTGATATCTGATTGCTTACTCCAACAAATACCACCGACGCGGCAAACCTGTCGGTGTACCTTGTCGCGCCCCAGGCTGAAAAGTATCCACCGTACGACCCGCCGCCGATACCAACGCGGTTTTTATCAACCTTGCCTTCGCTGATAAGGAGGTCTATTCCGTCTATTACATCTTCAAATTCTTTACCGACAAGATCACCCCTGTCAGCTTTCGCGTAATCAACGCCCCTGCCGGAACTGGCGCGGTAATTAGGGAAGAAAATAAAGTAACCTTCACCCGCGGCTATCTGCCCCCAGGTTCCATAACCTGTAAGCCAGCCGTTTGATACACACGCTTCGGGACCGCCGTGGATATAAGTGATCAGCGGGTAGCTTTTCCCGGAGGAGTAGTCCGCGGGATACATTAATACGCCTTCGATCGTCCAGCCATCGCGTGACTTATAGGAAATTTTTTCCTGCCTGCCGAATTTAATATCCTTGAGAAAAGGATTGTGA
The DNA here is from genome assembly GCA_013360295.1 of Ignavibacteriaceae bacterium. Taxonomy (GTDB): domain Bacteria; phylum Bacteroidota; class Ignavibacteria; order Ignavibacteriales; family Ignavibacteriaceae; genus JABWCL01. Next base: position 73,200 of record JABWCL010000005.1, read on the forward strand.
TCAGTAAGTTTTTCCGTCGATTTACTTTTCACGTCGAATAAAATCAGTTCGGACGGATGCGCGGCTGAATTCCCAAGGAGCAGTATCTTGGTATCAGCAAGTTTAAATGCGGGGAAAATATACTTGCCGCCGGCAAAAACCAGGTCACGTTTTTTACCGTCGAGTGATACACTCCTGAGCGTATGATCAACGCTCTCTTCGGAAGAATAGATGACGGTGTTATCGTCAAGCCAGTCAACTCCCGTAACGGAGCCTTCGAAATTAAGGGTATAATTTGTAAGGCTGGTGAAAGGCTTATAGTTATCAGCGGACGCGACAAAAAGTGACCCGCTTACCGGATCATTTATATCCACTCCGGCTACGAAAGCCAGGTGCTTACCGTCGGGACTCCACGCCATATCGCTTACCTTACCGGGGTTTTCCGCGAGAAGTTTCTTTTCTCCCGTTTCGGTATTTACGGAAAAAATCTTCTTGAACATATAAGAATCGTCAACTAAATTTTTTTCGGCGATCTGGCAGGCAGCGAATTTGCCATCCGCGCTCAGGACAAAGCTGAAAACCGATTCATTTTTTGTAAGCGGCTTGACTTCCTTGGTAGAAATATCATAAGAATAAAGAGTGATATTTTCGTACTCTTCTTCGAAAATCTCCGCATCAAATCCGCGGTTCAGGTAATCTTCCTTCTCCGGGAAACGTTTTTCACCCGCGGTGTATATTATTTTCTTACCGTCCGGTGAAAGGGTGAAGTTCTGGATCGGGGTCTTAAAATCGGTAACAACTGACGGTTCTCCCCCCTGAACGGAAATAAAATAGATCTGCGGAGCGCCGGAGGTTGCGAGCCTTGCCCGGAATGCAACTTGTTTTGATCCCGGCACCCATTGAATTGTGGAAACATTAACTTTGCCTGTCAGGAGTTCTGATGTCTTCTTTGAGTTGAGGTCATATAAATATAACTCCCTGTAGTCGCCTCCCGGTTTATCGGTAAGCGGACGGGGAGTATTGACCGCGAAAGCAATGTACTTGTTGTCCGGTGAAACGGCTGCTTCGGCAACCTGCCTTAATTTCAGCAGATCATGGTAGTCAAAAACTCTGGATTGCGCCGATAAAACAATGTTTATGGCGAATAAAAGAAATAATAGTATGTGTCCCGTGCGATGGTGTGACCGGTAAATCATTATTGTTCCTCTTTTAGTGAAATGAAAGTGAAATAAATCTTAATCTAAGAAAAAAAATGTTGTAAGTCGAGGCAAACCGGCCTGTTATACCCAACCGGGATGATTTTTCGGTTGGGAGGTTTGGTGACCATCGTCACATTACACCTGTTCGGAGGTGTATTTGTAACCTGTGACATAACGGAGGTGTGGCGAATAGTCTATATTGACTTCAGAGAAAGCTGAATTATGAAAGCCCTGAACAAATATTTTGATAATTATATTGACGTTATGATCGCCGCGGTCGAAAGAGTGCTGGCAATGGAGAATTGCTGCCGCGCGGATATGATGAAGATCAGACTTCTGCTTAGCGAGTTTCAGCTCAATATTGAGGGGGATCACCGCTTTAGTACAATTATCAAGAATAGAGTGGCGTCACTGGAATTACAGTATATGGAACTTGATTCGCTGATGGCAGGGGAGAAGATATTCGGCTTTTTTCATTCTGAAGAAGAGAGGATCAGCGCGAAGGAGAACAGAGCGGTGAAACTGCTCCTGAAGAATTTTAACGAAGAACTTCATTCGCTGAGGATCTTCGCGAAGCACTGCGACATCGCCCGCCCAAAAGAGAAACTAACCACCCGCTATCTGCGCTTCGCTTCGTTTTGAGAATTAAAAATTCAGAATGAAGAATTATTCTTTGTCTGAATAATCCTAATTTTCTTTTATAAGATAACTGACACTGTAACTGACACTGATACAGTTACTGAAACTACTTTTGTGAACTTTGATCATTGAAGCAGGGCTGTGACTTCAATCTCGACGAGCATATCAGGATCAATCAAGGACTTTACTTCAACCATAGTTGATGCGGGTTTAATGGTCCCGAAAAATTCCCCGTGGGCGCGGGCTACTTCCTCCCAGGTATGCGCAATCTCCACGACATATATTCGAGTACGGATTACATCTTCCAGTCCCGCGCCGGCTTCCTGCAAGGCTTTCTGAATTTTCTCAATTATGAATCTTGCCTGAAGGTACGCGTTACCGGGAGCGACAACCCCCTTTTCATCCACTGCCGCGGTTCCTGATACCTCTATAAGATTACCAATACGCACCGCCCGGCTATAGCCAACGATATCCTCCCATTTAGCGCCGGACGAGATTAGTTTTCTTTCCTGCATATCAGCTCATCTGAAGCATTTTTTCAAGCGGTGCAAGAGCACGCAGGCGAAGATCATCACTCATCTCAATTTGCGGGGAGAGATTCTTCATACAAAGGTAGAGTTTTTCCATAGTGTTTAGTTTCATATGGGGACAATTATTGCAGGCGCAACTATCATCCTGAGCCGGGGCAGCGATGAAAGTCTTGTTTGGCTGTGATTTCTGCATTTGGTGGATTATTCCGGGTTCCGTCGCCACGATGTAGGCGGAGGAAGTGTCGTCTTTCACGTATTGCAGCAGCCGGCTTGTTGAACCGATGTAATCGGCGTGCTGCAGCAATACTTCTTCACACTCAGGGTGGGCGATCAGTTTTGCCTCAGGGTGCTGCAGTTTCAGCTTTAATATTTTTTCTTCGCTGAATGCTTCGTGAACGATGCAGGCGCCGTCCCAGATAAGCATATCCCTGCCCGTGGTTTTGGCTATATACCTTCCGAGATTTTTATCGGGGGAGAAAAGGATAGGCTGGCTTTCCGGAATCTGCCTGATTAGTTTTTCTGCATTGCTTGATGTGCAGATAATATCGCTCAGAGCCTTTACCTCGGCAGAGCAGTTGATGTATGTGATCGCAAGATGGTCAGGGTGCTGACGGCGGAATTCCGCGAACTTATCCGGGGGGCAGCTATCCGAGAGAGAACAACCCGCTTGCATATCCGGAATAACGACCGTTTTCTCAGGGTTTAGAATTTTCGCGGTTTCAGCCATAAAGTGTACCCCGCAGAAAACAATCACATCAGCAGTGGTGGTCTTAGCTTTTTTGGCTAATTCCAGGCTGTCCCCGATAAAATCAGCTACGTCCTGTATTTCTGATTCCTGATAATAGTGCGCCAGGATTACGGCGTTTAGCTCTTTCTTTAATTTTAGAATTTCATCTTCCAGTTGCTTTTTGGTCAAATTCATCGTTTCTGTTGTCATAGTTCGTATTTTCTGGCTATAATAGTAAATTTTTATTATCAAATATGGAAAAAAATTCTCACTTATAGTAATTTTTAAGCGACAGGGGCGAAAAATCTTCCAAAAACGCAGTTTATTGCGATGGCACGGAATTTGTTAATATTAGAGTGAAACGGAGCAAATGTTTCAAACATAGCACCCCCTCCTTATAGTAACACACATAACTGTCGTGGTCACGCCCTCTTCCACGACAGTTTTCTTTTTAAAGAGTTCCTTCCACTTTTTTCTTTCAGGATTTCCGCCGACTGGTTAAAATTGATGATATTAATTTATTTTTCTCTACAAAGGAGAATTAAGGATGACCTCAGCGGTTATCAACAGGATGATCTATGGTAATTCTTATGCCGGAAATATCGCTCCCTCCGTGGCAGTTTTCAGTAAATCCGGAACAGCTGCATTCTTCACCGAAGCGCTGAAGCAGGAAATACTTTTATGCGTGAGCGCGCTCGATCTTATGCCCGGCCGTGATCTTATCCGCAAAACCGAGCTTGCCTCCGAACTCCGGGAAAGAATCAAGAGGCTGAATGAAATGCAATCCCACCCCTTCCAGGATTATGCCGATGAGCTAATGATCGACCTTACCGTGCCGAGATGGTTATACCGGCAGGCTTTCACAGGAACTGATACTTACACTGAACAACTCAAACTGAACCGTTCAAAAGAAGTGAATGAGAAAATAGGCAGCTGCCTGATTGATTATCACAATGGCAATATTGAAAATGCAGGAAGAGGATTTGCCGAACTCGCGGAGGAGAGGGGGGCTGATTACCAGGTGCTTCTTAACGCGGGGATCTTTGCCGTGATAGCCGGTGACCTTCAGCGGGCGACAGACTATTTCAGGATGGCGGATCAGATGTGCAGCAGCCCTGACGGGATAGTTAGGGGGCGGCCTTTCTGGCTTCTCTCCCGGCTGAACTATGCGACGGAAAATTTCCCTTTAGCGCTTGAATATTCGGAGCTTTCATTAAAAAGGAACTCTTCTCCCCGCCATCGGTACCGGCGTGTAGTTAATCTCTACTTTTGCGGTTTTGTTGAGAAAGCTGTATACGAATTAGCGTCGGTACTCGAGGACAATCCTAAACTGAGACTGACCGCGCTTACTGATCCTGATATAGTTCCCTCGTCTGCCATCTTCTTTCCAGTAATTGATGATCTGGTAAACCGTGAGCAGTCTGAGATAACAAGACTGAGGAGAGAAGTTGCAGAGCGTATAAAAGATCCGATGTCCGGATTACCGGAAAATGATGTTAAACTGATTGAAGGTGTGCTGCTAAGAGAATCGGAGAAGGATAGCGTATTTTACCCTGATATTATTAATGAAAGAATAATGATGCTAGATGGCTGCAGGAAACTGTGTTCATCCGTCAACGACTGTGAACTGCTTGAGAAAGAAAAAAGCGAGACTGAAAAAGATTATCAGAGGTATAACCGGCTATCGGATGAGGAAAAGGCGCGAATGAATTTTTTCTACCGCTATTTCCCTGTGCGTGATATAAAGTGGTTTATTGGGAACTGGTTCTTTACAATATTTTTTTCTGTACTAAGTCTAAGTTATTTGTACGTGAATTTACCGGTTTATATTAAAAGGTTTAACGAAGGGGAGTCAATAATTTCTCAGGCAGAGTTTTTAGCAATTCTGTTTTTGGGAGTGGGAGTGGTATTTATTCTGCCTATGCTTAACTGGATCAAGAACCGGCTTTCTGAAGCAGAAGACCCTTCGCCTGATAAATCATTCAACAGCAGTAAAGCTAATCTCTTACAGGAAGATATGAAAATTGTAACCGGCAGAATAGATGCCCACGAGAAGAATGTAGCGGAACTGCGCGCGAGCTTGTTAAAGTGGAAGAACGGGTAAACGCGAACTCAATCACCGGGACTGTAAAAAATTAGTTCAGGTGGAGCGGGGCAATTGGAATGTAAGATTCTTTGTGGCTTTAGAGTTGCTTTTTCAAATTTTGTTAAAACCATACAAGGTTTTGATAAGTTACATTAACTATGACAATTTATACTTAAACTTATTAGGTTTTCTTTTATTAAGGAGATGTTTAATAAAGTTGGCGCAGCAGGTTTTGTTGGCATCAGGGTGAGTTTGGACTATTTGGGCGGGAGATCTATGAAACGATATTAAAGTATTTCAATATCGTACTTTGACAGTAGTCCTGATAATTGATTTGAAGAAAATCTGGCTTTCTTTAGTTTGTTTTTTTCAGGGTCAATCGTGAAACCAAATGATGAGGTTAAGTCGCATTTTTCAAGGATTGAGAGGTCGAAGATGGAACGAGTCAGGTCGCAGCCTTCGAAGACTGAACCGGAAAGATCAGCTTCGGTAAAATCGGTTTCAATTAACTCACAGCCTTTGAATATGGTTTTCCTTATTCTCATTTTGTAAAATGATGCCTGTTCAAGTCTGCATTTGTGAAAGGAAACGGAGAACCCGAATTCAGAGCAGTTATCGAATCTGAATCCTGTTAATTTACAGTCTGTAAATTTCACATTACGAAAAACTGACAGATCCGGGCGAGCGAGGCTGAGGTTGCAGCCAGAAAAGGAACAGTCAACAAATACAATTTCACTAAGGGCGGAACCTGAAAAATCGCAGTTTTCAAAAACGCAAAGCTCATATTCACCTTGCGGGAGCCGGTTTTTCGTGTAATCTTTTTTACTAAATTTCTTTTCAGAAAAATAGGGCTGTTCTTCCGCCCGCCTCATTCGCCGCCGTCATAGTTCAGTACATACGCCAGCCACTTTTCAAGCTCCGCGATGCTCATTCCTTTTCTCCGGTGATAGTCAACCACCTGATCTTTACTCAGCTTACCAACCGTAAAATATTTCGCTTCCGGATGCGCGAGATAGTATCCGCATACAGATGCAGCCGGGTTCATAGCAAGGCTTTCGGTTAATGAAATTCCGGTATTTTCTGTTACTTCCAGAAGATCGAATATTGTCCATTTTTCCGTGTGGTCGGGACAAGCCGAATAACCCGGAGCGGGACGAATACCAGTGTAGTTTTCACTGATCAGTTCTTCATTTGTTAAAGCCTCGTCCGCTGCGTATCCCCAGAACTCTTTCCTTACTCTCTCGTGGAGATGTTCGGCAAATGCCTCCGCGAATCTGTCGGCGAGCGCTTTCAGCATAATTGAAGAATAATCGTCGTGATCCTTTTCATAAGAAGCGATGAGCGGTTCTATATTTATTCCGGCCGTTACGGCAAACGCGCCGATATAGTCATTCACTCCGCTCTCTTTTGGCGCTATAAAGTCAGCAAGGGAATAGTTCGGCTGACCTTCTACTTTTTGTATCTGCTGCCGGAGCATATGGAATTCGGTGATAATTCCTTTGCGCGATTCATCGCTGTATATTTCGATATCATCACAGTTAACAGTGTTCGCGGGGAAGATTCCGTATACGCCATTAGCTTTAAGGATATTCTCGCTGACAAGTTTATCAAGCATCTTATTCGCGTCATCGAATAACCGCAATGCTTCCTTTCCGTATTTCGGATCTTCAAGTATAGCAGGGTACTTCCCTTTAAGTTCCCACGTAAGGAAGAACGGAGTCCAGTCAATGTACTTTCGCAGTGTCGCGAGAGAGTAGTCCTTCAGCACGTGTACGCCTGTTTTCTTCGGAGGTTTAATCGTACCGGTTTTCCAGTCATACTTAAACCTGTTCTTTCTCGCGTCTTCAATACTGACCAGCTTTTTATTATCAGATTTCTTTCTGTGGTCATCTCGTATCTTATCATATTCTTCTTTAATCGCGGCTGTATACGCGGGTTTAGAATCTTTGTTCAGTAAGCTGCCTGCGACTGTAACGCTGCGTGACGCGTCAAGCACATGAATGACCGGCTCGCTGTAGTTAGGCGCGATTTTAACAGCCGTGTGGATGCGGGAAGTTGTCGCGCCACCGATAAGAAGCGGCACCTTTAAGCCGTTCCGTTCCATCTCTTTTGCAACGTGGCACATCTCATCAAGCGAGGGGGTAATCAGTCCGCTCAACCCTATAATGTCAACTTCTTCCTCGATCGCCGTCTGTATAATTCTTTCAGCGGGGACCATCACTCCGATATCAATTACCTTATAATTATTACAACCAAGAACAACGCCTACAATATTTTTACCGATATCGTGAACATCTCCCTTAACTGTAGCGAGCAGGATTCTGCCCGCGTCACTTGGTGCGCCGGAAGCTTTTTCCGCTTCAATGTATGGAATAAGATAAGCCACGGATTTTTTCATCACACGCGCGCTTTTCACAACCTGGGGGAGGAACATCTTTCCCGCGCCGAAAAGATCACCGACAACATTCATCCCCGACATTAGCGGCCCTTCAATAACCTGCAGCGGCGCCGGATATTTTTTTCTGGCCTCCTCGGTATCTTCATCGATATGATCAATAATTCCTTTTATCAGAGCGTGCTTTAGCCTCTCTTCGACCGGCCAGGAACGCCATTCATCCGCAACCGCTTCTGACTTTGCCTTTCCCTTAACATTTTCAGCGAAAGTGATCAGCCTTTCGGTCGCGTCGTTCCTTCTGTTAAGCAGTACATCCTCAACCAGCGTCCTTAACTCAGGATCAATCTCTTCATAAACGGCAAGCTGACCCGCGTTCACAATTCCCATATCCAAACCTGTCTTTATAGCGTGATAGAGGAACGCGGAGTGCATTGCTTCGCGGACAACATCATTGCCTCGGAAGGAGAATGAGATATTGCTGATTCCGCCGCTCACCTTCGCGTAGGGGAGGTTGTTTTTTATCCAGCGCGTTGCTTCTATAAAATCAACCGCGTAGTTATTATGTTCCTCAATACCTGTGGCAACTGTCAGAATGTTGGGGTCAAAGATTATATCCTGGGGAGGGAATCCGACTTTTTCCGTGAGGATTGTATATGCACGCTTACATACTTCCACCCGCCGTTCAAATGAATCAGCCTGTCCCTTTTCATCAAATGCCATTACAATCACGGCAGCGCCGAATTTGAGCACTTCTTTAGCGTGCTCAATAAATGCCTCTTCACCTTCCTTCAGACTTATGGAGTTAACGATCCCTTTCCCCTGCAGGCATTTTAGTCCCGCGAGAATCACGGACCACTTCGATGAGTCGAGCATCACAGGCACCTTTGCGATATCAGGTTCGGCCGCGATCAGGTTCAGGAACCGGGTCATCGCCGCTTCGGAGTCGAGCATCCCCTCGTCCATATTTATGTCAATCACCTGAGCGCCGTTTTCCACCTGATCTTTCGCGATGCTGAGCGCTTCTTCATAATTTCCGGAAGTGATAAGCCGCGCGAACTTCCTTGATCCTGTTACGTTTGTCCGTTCGCCTATATTAACGAAATTTGTTTCGGGACGAATGACAAGCGGTTCAAGTCCGCTTAACTTGAGATATTTATTCCCTTCGGGTATCTTCCTCGGGGGGTAGGTACTTACAAGTTCCGCGACCTTTTTAATATGGGGAGGCGTTGTACCGCAGCAGCCGCCGACGATATTCATAAAACCGGCTTCAGCAAAATCCTTTATCTGGAGCGACATCTCATCCGGTGTCTCATCGTATCCACCGAACGCGTTTGGCAGCCCGGCATTTGGATAAACGCTGACGAAAAAGGGAGCGAGGCGTGAAAGCTCTTCCAGGAAAGGGCGCATCTGCTTGGCTCCGAGAGAACAGTTCAGCCCTACGGATATTAAGTTTTTAACGTTGGCAATCGAAATGAGGAACGCCTCTGTCGTCTGACCGGAGAGTGTCCTGCCGCTCATATCAACGATGGTCCCGGAGATCATAACCGGCAGTTCTTTGCCGGTATCAGAAAGGGCGGAAGAGACGGCATAAGCCGCGGCCTTGGCGTTCAGGGTGTCGAATATTGTTTCAATGAGCAGAATATCCGCGCCTCCGTCGATCAAGCCTTTCGCCTGTTCGTAATAGCTTGCAACAAGCTCATCAAAAGAAATTGCCCTGTAGCCGGGGTCATTGACATCAGGAGAGAGGGAGGCAGTTTTATTTGTCGGACCGAGCGCGCCAGCCACAAATCTTGGTTTTTGATTTTTATCGCCTTTGAATTCATTAACCGCCTCTTTGGCAATCTTTGCGGATTGAAAGTTCATTTCGTAAGCTAGTGGTTCAAGGTGGTAATCAGCCTGGGCTATTGAAGTGGAACTGAAGGTATTTGTCTCAATGATATCTGAGCCTGCCTCGAGGTAGGCGGTATGGATTTCCTTAATAACGTCGGGACGGGTTATGCTCAGGAGGTCGTTATTCCCCTTCAGGTCATAAGGATGTTCCTTGAAACGTTCGCCGCGGAAATCGCTTTCCGTCAGTTTATATCTCTGGATCATCGTTCCCATAGCTCCGTCTATCACAAGGATCCTGTCTCGGAGCAATATTTCCAATTGTTCTTTCATTAACGCTTTCACTAAAAAATTTGTCTTATTTATATTTCGGGTACGCGGACTGAAGAAATCTTCACCGCCGAATGTAACACATAAAAATTTGAACCAACAGCAAATATAATTAAATTGAAGTCTATTATAAATTAACTTTTGAATAAAGGCTTAAAATGATCATAGTTACAGGCGGCGCCGGTTTTATCGGGAGCGCGATAGTATGGCGCCTTAATCAGTTAGGGAAGAACGATATAATAATCGTGGATGAGCTTGGAAAAGACGAAAAATGGAAAAACCTGGTGAAACTCGATTATATTGATTTTCAGAACAAGTGGGATTTCCTCGATAAGGTTGAGAAGAATCTGATCAATTATAAGATCGAAGCCATCATACATATGGGCGCAAATTCTTCCACTACCGAAAAAGACGCGGACCATCTGATATCCAACAATTATGAGTACACGAAAAAGCTCGCGTCATACGCGGTGAAGAACAGCATACGTTTTATTTACGCTTCTTCTGCCGCCACCTACGGAGACGGTGCTCTCGGCTTCAATGACAGGAACGATGAAGGGCTGAAGCTGAAACCTCTTAATATGTACGGTTACTCCAAAAATCTGTTTGATATCCGTGCCTATAAAAAAGGACTCCTGGATAAGATTGTTGGGTTAAAATATTTTAACGTTTACGGCCCTAATGAATCTCACAAGGGGGATATGCGTTCGGTGGTTCATAAGGCGTTTGAGCAGGTGAGGGACTTTGGCTACGTAAAATTATTTAAGTCTGCCAATCCCGAGTATAAGGACGGCGAACAGATGCGTGATTTTGTTTACGTGAAGGATGCTGTTGAAATGACGCTCTATTTCCTGAATCATCCGAATGTCAATGGTCTGTTCAATGTCGGTTCAGGGCAGGCAAGATCATGGAATGCCCTGGTCACCTCTCTTTTCATCGCGCTTGATAAACCCGTGAATATCCAGTACATCGAAATGCCTGAGCACCTTAAAGAAAAGTACCAGTATTTTACGCAGGCTGATATCAGCAAGATAAGGTCGGCGGGATACGCGAAGAGGCTATATACCCTCGAAGAGGGGATCGCCGATTACGTGAGGAACTACTTGGTGAAAGGCGTGTACCTGGGAGAGTAGTATATACAAGAATACATTTAGTCCTTAATAAAAAAGCCGTCCCGATTTATCGGGACGGCTTTTTTATAAACGGATATTAAAACTCTTCCTCGTCTTCTTCCTCGTCTTCGTCGAAGTCGTCAAGGTCGTCGAGTTCTTCTTCATCAAAATCATATTCGTCTTCGTAGAACGCTTCATCGTCTAAGTCTTCGATGTCATCTTCGAATTCTTCTTCGCCAAGTTCTTCGTCTTCATCATCAAAATCATCAAAATCTTCATCGTCAAAATCTTCATCGTCATCAAAATCTTCATCGCCTAAATCTTCTGAATCATCCAATGATTTCGCGAATTCAGCATGGGGCAATACGTTAATCAGGGGCGAGCACGCGTCTGCCGGGATATTTTCGTTTTCAAATTTCTCTTCTGGCATTTCAAATACGCCGTTTTCTATTGTCATTAATTTTCTCCTTAAATCTGAAATATTGAGATTAAAAGATAATAGCCTATATAAAATAAAAAAAATGGTAATTAATTTTCCGGTACGTGCAAAGTGAAAAAATCTCTCAAAGTATATAGCCTAAAAATATTGGCGGGTAAGGATAACCGGAGGAAGTTTTTCGAAGGACCGGAGGGCGAATAGATGTGAGATGGGGAAGTAATCTTAAACAGATGTATAGAAAATACTCCACCGCCAGGGATGACAGGACAACCTCCTATTCTTAATCATGGTAATTACCCCCTTTTTTAATTCTCAAAAATGAGATATTCCTGAAAAATTGGTTAAATAATGAACATTCAGCAAGTATTAATCTTTGGCATTTGATTTGATAATAACTAAGTGAAAATAATAGTCTGAGAACAGTGACGAAAAATGACACAATATGTGATTTCTGTCAAGTCAAAACCAGGATGTGTTCGATGAATTTAGTGGTCTGTTATAACTATTTTTTTGTCGCTTAGTAACCGGCTGTTGTTTTGGGTTCTTTACCCTGATTATTAGTAAACTTTTAACATTCTTAAACCCAGGTATATATTATGAAAAATGTTCTTTCATTCGTTCTTTTTCTCGCTTTTATTATCGCGATGTATGGTTTTGCTTTCGCTTCCGCGCCGGTATCAGATCCTCCGGGAAAGAAAGTATTTGTTGACAGCAAATGCCAGACGTGCCATTCAGTTACTTCGCTTGGCTTAGAGTCAAAAAAGAAAAAAGACGTTTCTGACCTCTCTGACGTCGGCGGAAGCCTGAAAGCTGATTTCATCGAGAAATATCTCCTGAAAAAAGAAAAAATCGAAGGCAAAGCTCATCCTTCCAACTTTAAAGGCAGCGAAGAAGATTTGAAGAATCTCGCCAGCTGGCTTGCTTCGCTTAAAAAGGCAAAGTAATTATTATTCATTGAGTATTTTTAGTCCGGAGTGTTTTCTTTTCCTCAAGGCACTCCGGATTTTTAATTAATAAACAACCAAATCAAATTAGTCTTATGCACTCAGATTACCGCGGAACATCTTTTTTAAGTAATATTAACAGTCTCTTTCTTGTATTAATTTTCCTTTTTCTTCTGCCTTTAAGCAGTAATTTACTCGCACAGGCAACGGACGAAGATTGTTTGACCTGCCACAGCGATGAAGAACTGACCATGGAGAAGAAGGGCAAGACAGTACCGCTCTACGTGAATGAGAAGACTCTGAAAAGTTCTGTTCACTCAAAGATAAGCTGCACTTCCTGCCACACAGGATTTAACGCGGAAGAAATGCCGCACAAGGAAAACATTACACCGATCAATTGCGTTACCTGTCATAAAAACGCCGGAGTAAAACATCTTTTCCACCCGCAGATACTGAACGCCAAAGGAACCAACGGAACCCCTGACGTCAGCTGTAAAGGATGCCACGGTACCCACGATGTAAAAAGAATAAAATCATCCAAACCCGAACTCAGCCGCCAGAATAAAATCAACTACTGCAGCAAATGCCACGCTGACCAGGTGAAGGAATATGAGAGCTCAATCCACGCGCGCGGGCTGAAAAATAACGTTCAGGGATCGCCTGACTGTCTGCTCTGCCACACGAGTAATATTGTTATAAAACCGGAAAAGAGCGATACACTTAAGATAAAGATCGCGCAGGGCGATATGTGCCTTAGCTGCCACCTTGATGATCCGAATGTGAAAGGGAGAGTGTCCCCGACCGCAAATTTTATTAAATCATATGAAAACAGCGTTCACGGCAAAGCGCTTAAAGCAGGTAATAAAGAAGCGCCCACCTGCGTTGACTGTCACGAATCGCATAATGTCCTGCCGGGAAGAGAGAACTTATCCTCCGTTGCTAAAGTAAATATTCCCGCTACCTGCGGAAAGTGCCACGCCGATATCGCGAAGGAATTCAGCGAGAGTATTCACGGCGTTGCGGCAGCCAGAGGTAATAATGATTCCCCGGTTTGCACGGACTGTCACGGCGAACACAATATATTAAAGGCACAGGATCCGAATTCTCCTGTTGCTTTCCGCAACGTGGCCGAACAGGTTTGCGCGCCCTGCCATAGTTCAGTCAAGCTATCGGAGAAGTACGGAATTTCCGCAAATAAGTTTTCATCATTTGTGGATAGTTACCATGGACTCGCGATTAAAGGCGGTTCCAAAACCGTAGCCAACTGCGCGAGTTGTCACGGCGTGCATAATATTAAGCCTTCAAGCGATCCGACTTCGCTGATCCACAAATCAAACCTGGCAAACACCTGCGGCACCTGCCATCCGGGCGCCAACGAAAACTTTACTAAAGGTTCCGTTCACGTAACGCTTGAGAAGGATGAAGAACCGATACTCTACTGGATAGCGTATATCTACATCTTACTCATCGGTTCAACAATTGGAGCTATGTTCTTCCATAATTTTATTGACTTTGTTAAAAAGGCGAAGATCAGGAAGATGAAACAGCGCGGACTGATCAAGCATGAACATCACGGGCATTCATTGTATCTCAGAATGACTTTAAATGAAAGGATCCAGCACGTCGCGCTCTTTACAAGTTTCTTCGCGCTCGTTATAACCGGATTTATGCTCCGGTTCCCGGATGCCTGGTGGGTGAGAAGTATCAATGATCTCAGCCCCTCAGTTTTTGAACTCCGGAGCCTTATTCACAGGATCGCGGCAGTTGTTATGGTCGCCGCGAGTTTCTATCATATGTATTACCTCGCTTTCACTCCGCGCGGGAAACAGTTATTTGTTGATTTGCTGCCGAGGTTGCAGGATGCAAAAGACGCGGTAGGCGTTTTGAAATTTAACCTCGGGCTCTCTTCAGATAAACCAAAACTCGACAGGTTCAGCTACATAGAGAAAGCCGAGTACTGGGCGCTTATCTGGGGAACAATCGTAATGACTGTTACCGGTGTTATTATGTGGTTCGATAATACATTTATGAACCTCTTTACAAAACTCGGTTGGGATATTGCCCGGACAATCCACTATTATGAAGCGTGGCTCGCGTTCCTTTCGATTGTTATATGGCACTTCTATTTTGTGCTGTTCAATCCTGATATATACCCGATGAGCCTCGCGTGGATAAAGGGAACTCTCACTGAAGAAGAAATGGCGGAAGAGCATCCTCTCGAACTGGAGAGAATAAAAGCAAAAGAAGAAGAACAGAATAAAAGCGAAGAAACCAAAAACTAATTCGGAACAGAAATGAAAAAGAGATTCCCGGACAGTTTCTATAATCCCACGACATTCCTCGGGCTTGCGGTCTCGGCTGTAAGTTTTGGACTTATATTGTTCCTTATGGTCATAGAGATGACCTCAAAGACCCAGAAACCGTATATGGGAATCATCGCTTTTGTGATATTACCGTCGTTCCTAATCATCGGGCTTTTACTGATCTTCTTCGGAGCGTGGCGTGAAGCCAGGAGAAAAAAAGCGGGAAAATCAGGCGAGTATCATTTTCCTGTGATTGATCTTAACAACGACCGCCACCGGGTGATGGCACTGATTGTAATGGTTGGCACAGTTTTCTTTCTGGTACTCTCTGCCTTCGGAAGTTTTAAAGCCTATGAATACACCGATTCGGATGAATTCTGCGGAACATTATGCCACGAAGTAATGCATCCTGAGTATACTGCTTACCTGAATTCACCTCATTCCAAAGTCGGATGCGTGAAGTGCCATATTGGCCCCGGCGCGGATTGGTTTGTACGGGCGAAGATATCAGGAAGTTACCAGGTATATTCTGTATTGTTCAATAAATATTCGAAGCCAATACCAACACCTCTTCACAACCTGCGCCCTGCGCAGGAAACCTGCGAGCAATGCCACTGGCCGAAACATTTCTATAGTGAAAAGAAAGTAACAAAAGATTATTACCTCTCCGATAAAGAGAACACCCATTCCACTTTCGCGATGCTGCTGAAGGTTGGCGGCGGAGACAGCGAACACGGGATTACATCCGGCATCCACTGGCACATGAATATAGCAAATAAAATCACCTATGTTTCTTCAGATTCCTCGAAACTAAGTATACCATATATAGAAGTTGAAAGCCCGGGCAAGAAGAAAAAGATTTATCGTGCTTCTGATTATGATTTTACCGGCGGTTTACCCAAAGATGGAGTCAGGAAAACGATGGATTGCATTGATTGTCATAACCGCCCGTCTCACATCTATCACGAACCTTCGGGTGTAATTAACATGGCGATTGCATACGGCGATATTGATCATACACTACCTTATATCAAGAGTGTATCTAAACAGGTCCTTGAGGCGGAATACCTTACGACAGACGTTGCCGAAGCCGGGATAGTCACTTTTATAGATGGCTTTTATTCCGCCAATTATCCAGATGTGTACAAGGCAAAAACTAAAAGTATACAGAAGGCAAAAGAAACCCTTATCGGGATTTATAAACGTAACTTCTTCCCCGAGATGCGGGTTGACTGGTCGAAGTATCCGAATCATATAGGGCACACATACTTTGACGGATGTTTCCGCTGCCACGACGGCAAACACTTTGATGAGGAGGGGAATAAACTAACGAATGACTGCAATGTCTGCCACACCATAATAAAGCAGGGCACTACCAGAGAATTAATTCAGGTATCCCTCACCGGCCTGGAGTATGTTCACCCCGTGGATATTGGCGAGAACATTGAGGGGAAGAACTGCACGGTCTGCCACGCGCCGAAGCAGTGAACGGAGACGGGAAGACACCCCCCCGGTTTTGATTTAATCTTATGATTTTTCTGAAGCGCCTGAATTACCCGGGCGCTTTTTTTATTCCATCCATTATAATGCTGATTTTATAATCGCTTTCACGCAATTAAATGCGTTTTCCACGCAGATGAACAAGCGTTAAAACCTCAAAAATATTCCATTTATGGCGTTTTTGTACCGATATGTATGTTGGCACGTAATTTGACTCTTTAGGGCAGAAGTTTTTAATCAACAATAACTAATGAAAGGTTCTCTTATGTTTAACAGATCATTTCTTTTTCTTCGTTCGTTCATTTTACCCCTGGTTCTGGTGTCCTTCCTTCTTACAGGCTGTAAAGAGGAAGTTACTTCACCGGAAGAATACCATTCAGATCAGCTGGTTCTTCAGCAGATGGTGCTTGAAGATTCGAGCAATTCCTCTTTTGAAGCCGCATTTAATGACGGCGACCCGATGGGTTATTTTAGCAAGGAATTAACTAATGTATATCCTATCCGTATCGGAAGGCGGATCACCACGGCTTCGCGTACAATTAATAGTACTGTTCTTACTGATACTGCTTACGTGACAGCTACGTACAATTTTACAGGTAATTTTTTCCTCGTGGCAAGTTATGATTCCGCTGCAGTCGGTGACACGACCGCGATTGATACTACTATAGTTAAGCCGTTTTCATCGGTCGTAGTCCGGAAGCTGATTTTTGCCAAGGTCGCGAATACCCGCAATCCCCGTTTAAACTGGAGGCTCATTGCGGTATCACTTCCTGACGGAGGGACAGTTACCAATAACCTGAAAATTAATAAGCTTTCTGTTTACCTGCCCAACGGTGACAGCATTATAGTTACTTCCCCTTCGGATTATTACCTGAATAAGTTTCCGGGAATGAGAAGGCAGATACCGGTCATTTCACGTAACCAGTCAGTTACGGTGAAGCTGGAAGTTTTTTCGGCCTACGATGTGGATGATCTTGTAGTGCTGACATTTGGCGCTGATCCACTCGGCAGAAACCGGCAGAAAGTCCGCTTCTCGCTCGTCTCATCCGAGCCGGCAACCGGCGGATATAATAAGGTATATGAGCATACGTTCCGCCCGACACAGGCAGCGGGTTACTACCACGCGCTGATGGATGTGATGTCTAACGGAAGTATTTTTACCGACAATCAGCCGTTTGAAAATAAAGTTTGGGGAATGCCTTATATCGTAAGGTAGTGATTGATGAAGTGAAGCCCCGGCGGAAATCCGGGGCTTCATTAATTAATTGGTTATTCCTGTTGCTTATGTTAATTTATCTGAAATGAAAAAGAATTTAATTTATATCCTTGCATTACTTTCCCTGCTGATCGGCGCCTGCGACAAACCATCGCCGGTGGAACTTACTACCGGTGAGCAGCAGCCCGAAGACCCGATTGAGCTGACAATTCTCAATCAGAATCCTTCGGCTGAAATGAACAGCACCGAACCTGATTCGGGGCTTGTGTTCATTCCGCCGCCTGACCTGAGGTTTGGAGCTCACATCGTCGTGGTAAAGAGCAAAATAAAAGACGGTGATTCCGTTAAAAAAGCGAACCTTGCGCAGGGGATATTCTATGATTTATCTTCCCCGGTGAAGGATGAATCCGGAAAGATCGTTTCTTTCAAAACTCTTCCCGTGCAGTTCATCCGATTTAAGAACATCACCGCGAGGGAGGTGCAACATATCGCGCGATTCCGCCGGAACTCCCAGATTGTGGATACTCTTCTCGGCCCTAAATTTATTCTTGTGCGAAGGCCGGGACAGTTGGGTGATCCTTTTGATTATGAACCCGGTACGGTGATCCCCATAGATATTAAGAAACATTTCTCACCGGCTGAAAGATTCAATGTGACTGCTCCGCCCGACATAACGGGAGAAGTGGAAGTCATTACCCGAAACAACGGCGCAAAGGCCTTCAGCCTTAAGTGGGATAAACTGAACCATAATTCAATTGATATAGTCCTGAGCGGAATATCTCTTTCTTCTTCCCGCGTGGTCCCGCTCTTCAGAATCAGGACTACCGACGACGGAGCGCTTGTGATACCCGCGAATATTATGAGGTCAATCCCCGTTTCTTATTTTAGCAAACTAGTTGTGACCTTTATCCGTCAGACTGAAAGCCTCGCGGATTTTTCTCCCGGAAGGATATATTTTCAGATACAAAGTTTAGATAACAAAGTAATCAGTCTCAATTGATCTCTATCGAGGGTAAATTAACATTACTGGCGCTTATGTTAGCGGTAAACTTACACGCTCAGTCCCTCGCGGGATATTCGGGTTATTCGACTGACAGCAGATTCAGGGATACTCCCTTTTCCTCGGTTGAGACAGGGGGATATCTTTTCCCCGTTGTTAATGATCTTGTGTTCAGCGGGTCTTTCGGAAGCGAGTTTAGCGCTCCGGCATACAACAGTATTAATTTCCTGAGCGCGGGGAAAAGATTAAACAGGCACTTTTTCTATCTGCGTTATACTCCCGGAATAACTAAAGAGTTTGATTTCCCGAACGCGAATTATTTTACCGGGGTTGATTCGATTGAATCCGAATTGAAAACAAAAATCAATTACAGTGAAATAGCAGGCGCGGCTTATTCATACAGCATAACTCCCACGCTTTCCGCGGGGATCAGCGTAAGGTACTTTACGCAAAAATTCCTTAACGATATAGTCGGAGTAGTTTTTACTTCTGATACACTATACCTGTTCAGTGAGAGCGAGGCGGAAAATATGAGTATGCTCAAAGCTGATATCGGGATAGGTTATTTGTGGAGTGATAATCTCAGGTTTAGTCTTCTGAGTGATAACCTTCTCACTCTTAAGGACGGGGTAATTAGTGAAATTAATAACAGGTATATAATGAAAACACCGCTGAAATTCAGATTCGCGGCACATTATCAGCCTTTAACCGGACTGAATCTGAGCGGCATAATCGGAACCGGCGGAGACTTTTACTTCAATAGTGATTACAGCCTGGACTTATTTAACGGCCGCTTATTTTTTGGAGGAGGATTTTTCAGCAGTGTATCAGGGGAGAGGCTGAACGCATTAACCATTTCAGCCGGGTTCGGAACGGAGAACTGGGGATTATCAGTTACAGGTTTTAATTATCTGAATGATGAGAATAAATTTTCTCTTATTGATTTTAATGAATCTGCGATCTCGGATATTTATCACAACAGGTACAGTTCAAATAAACTCAACGCGGGGATATATTACAGGATCAACAGGGTACAAGAAAGATATGCGGAGATAACTGAACTCAAAATAGTCAGGAATATTTTTACTGGGCTTGGAGATATGTATCTGACCGAACCGTTTGCTATGGCGAAGGTATATAATTTTTCTGATGAAGCGATAACGCTTCGCCCCTCATCTAAAATAGAGGGGATAAACAGTGAGCCGGTTTATTCTGAACTTGTCAGGGTTAATCCCGGGGACACAGCCCTGGTTAAGTTTTATACAATTGTTAATGAAAAAGACTTAAACGCGAATCCCCGGATTTCATCCGCGGAGTTTTCCATCTATACCTTAAATGATACTCCGGATGATACGAGGCAGATACCGGTGTTAATTCACGGGAAAAATTCCTGGGACGGAAATGTATCAAACCTCAGATATTTTGCGCTGTCAGAAATGGATTATTCTCTTAAGTTCGCCAGGGAGATCCTCTCCGGATACAAAAATCAGCTTGACACTATCCCGCCGGCGCTTTCAGGTTATTATAAGGCCAGGATGGTTTATGATGAGGTTGTCAGAAATTTGCAGTATGTTTCCGACCCGAACGCGAATACAGACAGGGTGCAGTATCCTTCTGAGACCATTAAATTAAAAGGGGGAGACTGTGATGACCTTAGCGTGTTGTTCAGTTCTCTTTTTGAAAGTATCGGAATTGAAACCGCGTTTGTTGATTATAAATCGGAATCAGGTATCTCTCACGTTAACTTACTGTTTAATACCGGACTTGCACCGGAGTTTACCGGGCTGATAACCGAAAATGATAAAAAATATTACATAAGAAAAGACGCCGCGGGAAGGGAATATGTTTGGCTCCCGCTTGAAGCCACAATATTAAAAGGATTTGATCACGCGTGGGAGACGGGATCAGAAAAGTTTTATGAAGAAGCGATATCCGGTTACGGATTATTAAAGAATAAAGTTGAAATTATCGAAGTTTATTAAAGGAAAATAAAATGAAATTACTCATCACATTACTGTTATGCGCACCGCTTGTTTTCGGCCAGGTTTACAGAGTGGAAAACGTTACCGGTAAGGTAAAGGCGCTCATAGGCGCGTCAGAGTCCTGGGTAGACGTTCAGCCGGGTATGGAACTTAAACCCACGACAATGATAATGACCGACGCCAGTTCAACCATTTCGGTTTCGGGCGAGTCAGTACGGTTTACCCTCAGGCCTTCGGCGGTATTAAACGTAGGCAGTATTAAGAAAATGACTCTCGATGATCTGCTTCTGGCGCTCGCGCTGGAGGAGATTTTAACCGCGCCACGGAAGGAAGATAACGGGAAAGCAAGAAATACCGTAATCTACGGAGCGCCCGCGGGAAAAGCTGTACCGGGTAGTAAATCGCTTGATGAACTTGGACAGTTGAAACTGAACGGTGCCCGGCAGTTAGCGGAAAACGGCTTTGAAAATTCCGGATTAGTCGCGGCGAAAGAAACATTCAGGCAGTACCCCGGAACCAGGGCGCGCATCTCTGACAGGTTGTACTTTGCCGACCTGCTCTATTCGATGAAACTGAATGAAGAAGCGTACTCGGAGTATAATGAGATACTGAAGCTGAAAGTATCGGCAGAGGAGAGAAGAGTAATTACCGAAAAGCTGGGGGAGATAAAAAAGAAACTGTCGGGATTAAATTAATTCACCGGGTCAGTATTTTCCGAAGAAGCTTGTAATATCAAAGTAGTAATCATAGCGGGTCCCATTGGAAAGCACAATTTCGACCTGTTCTATCTGGCGGGAGTTTACCTTTAATTGGCGCCTGCCGGTTACCTTCCAGTCAATATCCTTCCGCCCGAATTCCTGCGCGAGGATATCGTTTTCAGCGGGCGCTCCATAAAGCGTGGAAGACGCCTTGATGATAACGGCATCATCTACGGATGCACCGTTCCCTCCTCCGATCAGGACGAGGCTTTTATCATCATCGATACTAAAGTGATGAGAGTTCATTAAATATATTTTAAAGTGGTTACGCATTAATATTCAAATTTTTTCCATAATTGGCAAGTCAAAAGAGATAAATGATATATTTTCGCCCGCGAAATCCGCCTTTGGTGCCGTAAAAGATACATTCCGGTAATATCCCCGGGCAACGAACAATACAGCAGACAGAATGTTGCTCCCTGACTTCCATTTTTCGCTTCAGTAAAATGAGGAAGACTATACAGCGTATAGGAGGCTTAAACTTGAACCCTCCGTGCCGGAATCCCCATAAGGCACCGAACGCCCAGCAGTGCTAAAAAGATTATTAGGTTTGCAAAACAGGCTATTTTACCCGTGACGGTGTTGAGAGGTCGGGGCTTATTAAAAGCGGGCGGGTGATGAATTATCCTGCTTTCCCTGCAGAGTAATGCTGTTCCGCGTTAGGCACTGGTAAAATAACCTTCGTTGCAGGAGAATAATTATTCTAATTAAGAAGTCTAACATACATATAAAAAAGCGCTTGCCTCTATATCTGACTAATATTATATTTGTTTGATAAAAAATGCATAACAGGAAAAAGCCAACCCTATTTGCAGGCACATTGCAAAATCTTCTCGAGCCAAGGCTTTGTCATAGATTGCAATCTTCCTGATACAAACTAATAATCGAGAATGAACCATTATGTATTATAGAGAATCTGAGCGGGAAAAAGCCCTAAGAATCAGAGATGAATTCTTCAAAGACCCCGGTTATGGTGAACATCTAAAATATAAGTATCCTTATGTTTTAGAGCAAGCGGAGAAAAACCTATGGACAAAAATCCGAGAGGAAGCTATTAAATATTTTGCTGATAATAAAATAGTCTGGTGGCCTGGTGCAACGGAACCATCAGGACATCTTCTATCTTCGCAGGTTTCATGTGTCAATCATTTGTTTTTTTTAAGAAATGACAAAGCTGCTGCTCTTAAGATTTTGCAAAATTTAAATCCTGATTTCACGGAGGTTTGCCCTGACTTTGAAAATGGTTATATCGGTTTTGAAGTAGTGAGTAAACACAGTTATCTTAGAGAAGTTGTAGATGAGCAAGTTCAAACAAGAGGGGCTAACTGCACTTCAGTTGATGCAATGATGACCGGGAAATTAAAGGACGGCAAGAAAATTAAAGTTCTTATTGAATGGAAATACACTGAACATTATTCTAAATCTAATAAGTCGGAAGGATCAAGAGGGACAACCAGGAAAAGCAGATATGACGCGCTAATTGATGACAAGAATTCTCCAATAAATAGAACCGTAAGCATCGACAACTTATATTACGAGCCATTTTATCAAATTATGCGACAAACCTTATTGGCTTGGCAAATGACCAAAAACAAAGAAAATGAATTAAATGCCGATGATTGGTTGCATTATGATGTGATTCCAGAGAACAACTTAAATCTTCGATATCAGGTTCCGGCACCTGATTTGCTACAAACTGGGATTGAAGAGGCATGGAAATCTCAACTCAAAGAACCACAAAAATATAACGTAATCACTCCTCAAAAACTGCTGAAACCTATTATTGTTGACCTTAAATATCGTAGATTAATTAACTACCTGAATTATAGGTATTGGTAATTTGCTTACTATGGGAAAAAAGTACAGGCTATTTTACCTGTAACGGTGTTGAGAGGTCGGGGCTTATTGAAAGTGGGCGGGTGATAAATTATCGTGCTTGCCGTGCAGAGTACTGTTGTTCCGCGTTAGGCACTAGTAAAATAACCTTCGTTGCATGAGAATAACTTTTCACGAAAACAGGTTAAGATCTTTGTTAAAAAGCTCTTGCTTCTTCATTTGGCTGTTATTATCTTTCTATGAGAAAATGCGTTTATTATGCAGAAAATACAATTTTTAAAGTAACTCTTACGCAAATTTGTGTAAAAAAAGTTAGGTGCAAGTGTAGCCGAAAACACAATAACCATCAAGAGACAGACAATTTAAAGAAAAGGTAAACCAATTTGACAAGTGACCAAAAGATAGACTATTTCCTGAGCGAACAACTAGCAAACCGTCACGCCTTGCCGACTCCAATGTATTTTTTATTTTTTCGCACCACACTTTTTAATTCAATTTTATCCCGCCACACAACCGGCACATTTGGTTTTGCGCTGCCCGCAAGCCAACTCCTTAGTAAAACTAAAAAGCCATTTTGGCTATAATACCAGCAAAAATGAATAAATTTAACAACAAGAAATTGATGATATGAGCATAGAACAAGGACTTAACTCAAGACGAGAAGACGACAAGCAGGTTGAAAGCCAGCAATGGTTTCAAAAGCTGATTCAAGCAGACCAGTATGTTGGTGACATCTACTCTATCAACTATGAGACGGCAAGGGTAATCATTCACGAATTTTACAGAGAAAAAGTCGGTGGAATACCAAGTTTAAGTTTTCTGATTGCGACAAGAGTTGACCCGAGCAAGACAGACATTGACTTTAAAAAGGAAGATGCTTCATTTGTTCTTTTGCGTGTAATGGATGCAGCGGCATTGCCACAAGACAAAGAAGCTGAAAGGATAAGGGTTGAAACAGCTCAAAGGATAAGCGGAGAAACTGAAAAACATTGGGATGACGCAGGTTCGATGGACTTGCGAACAAAAAACATTCTTGGTTTTGCAGGGGTTCAATGCCGAATCATTGGAACATTCTTTCTCGAAGAAAATGGAAACAATGGTGAAGCTCCACTAAACCTTAAATTTGGTAGCGACATTTCTAATTACTACCCAAACAGGGGATTGAAAGTATATAAGCCTAATGGAAAAGCACTTGAACAAATCGTAAATTACGCTGACCCGTCAAGCATTCAGGCTCACATTGAAAAATATGGAAATACTGAAAGAGTTAAACTTGGGTTTGTTCGCTATGCTTCAACAAATCGTAAGTATCAGCAAATTGATGATGTCCCTGTTTACATTTACCCTGCGGACTTGCTATCTCAAAAATCTGCATTGTTCGGTATGACCAGAACAGGTAAATCAAACACTACGAAAATTATCGCCAAATCAGTATTTGAATTACGAACAAATGAAAATCCAAATGATAGACCACTACGAATAGGTCAAATTATTTTTGACCCTAATGGTGAGTATGCAAACGAAAATGTTCAAGACAATAATTCCGCACTAAAGAATGTTTGGCAACTACTTCCAAATGGCGTAAAAGCCAATGAAGTTGTAACCTATGGAATAACACGTCATCCAAACGACCCTGACAGAACCTTAATGCTTCTAAACTTCTTTGAAACAAGTAACACACAGATTGGAAAAAGTATAATTGATAGCATCTTATCAGAAGATAGCACTAATTACATCAAACAATTTTGCCAAGTAAGCTTTGATGAACCTGACCCAAATGACCGAAGTGCAACTACACGTTATAACAGACGATTATTAGCCTATCGTTCAGTATTAGCCAGAGCAGGTTTTCAAGTTCCTCCAAATTTAAGGGCAAGCACAAGGGGTTTATTTAATCAAGACTTGATTACTGCCCTTCAAACAGGAAGAAATAATAATCCACCAACTCCTGAGTATGTTTCAGCAGCTCAAGTATTCTCAAATCTAAATCCTGCTTGGGGGCAACTTGCTAATGCTTTTGAAGCATTAGATAAATTCATTCGAGATAGCAGTAGCAATTACACCACATTTGAAAATGCCTATGTAAGTCGTCCGAATGGTTCAGGCGACAGATGGGCTGATGAAGATTTGAAAAAAATCATTGGCATTTTTCAATATCCCAACGGAACAAGAAAGATCGGTAAAGCGGCAGAACAACATAGTGCCGACACAACAAGTGATTACGCTGAAGATATTTACAACCACCTTGTTCAAGGTAAATTGGTAATAATTGACCAGTCAAGTGGTGAACCCGAACTCAACAAATCTTCTGCGACCAGAATAATGACAAAGATTTTCAAAGAAAATCAAAGAAAATTTGTTCAAGGCGAAACTAACATTCCTGAGATTTTAGTCTATGTTGAAGAAGCCCATAATATTTTACCCGCAGGTAATGATTTAGATTTATCTGACATTTGGGTAAGAACTGCCAAAGAAGGTTCTAAGTATCGAATTGGAATGGTATACGCTACACAAGAAGTGAGCAGTATTCAAAAGAACATCTTAAAAAACACTGCTAATTGGTTTATCAGTCACTTGAACAATACAGATGAGACAAAAGAACTTTGCAAGTATTACGACTTTGCAGACTTTGAACCATCAATAAGGCGAGCACAAGACAAGGGATTTTTAAGAGTAAAAACATTAAGTAACCTATTTGTCATTCCTGTTCAGGTTGACAAGTTTGAAGTTTAAAGCACTATCATTATGAGTTTTGAAGGAGAATTTGCCAGTTACGAGCCTTTAAGACGGTTACTTGATAGTGAAAAAGTTAAAGCACTTCAAAACCGACTTAAAATAAGGCAACAAGAAGAAGAAACAGAAGACTTTGAAGGTTCAATAGTCAAAAAATCTGATTTGACTGAAAGCACATTGCAACCTGATTTAGTTCTTGCAATTGATGGAAGCAATTTAGCTGCTAAAGCAGAAAACGGATTTCCCGGTGCTGAATTTGGCTACATTACAATAGCTTCTGTTTTAATTGACTTAAAGTTAATTGGAGAGTTAGAAAAAAAGGAATTTGTAGAACCAAAGAAATTTCGGGAAACTGAGAAGGCATCAACTATTGAAAGTGTTTTTCCCGGCTGTAATGTAATTCTTGATAGAGAAAAGAATGCCAAATCTTCTTTAAGGAGAGCTTTGTTTGAAGAGTTACGAAACAACACCATTTTCACAGATGGGGAAACTTTGCTTGACACTTACGAGCATCTTTTTACAATAAAACGGGAGCATTTTAAAGAAAAGAATTTACCAAGAAGTCCAATTGAAGGAGTTGAAGAAGAAATGACATATGACTTTGGGGAATATACTTGTCCTCATTCAGGTGAGCCGCTTTTCTCAACTGATGCTTTACGTTTACACGAACTTATGAACCCAGGCGGGAGTAATGGTGAAATGTTTGGACAAATAATGTCCACTCTTGAAAAACTTTGGCTTGTTCATATTCTTAGAGCATTTGAACGCAAAGGTTGGCTGGCAACACTTCGGAGAGTTGCTTTTATAATGGATGGCCCTTTAGCTGTGTTCAGCACTTCATCTTGGTTGACGAAAGTTATTAGCCACGAATTAACCCGCCTAAATGACCTTCAAAGGAAAGTAAACGGGCAAGACCTTCTTATAATTGGAATTGAAAAATCAGGAACATTTTTTGATCACTTTATTGAAATTGATACTACCAAAGACGGAGTAACAGACAAGTTTCCAAAGCAATCAGCCCTGCTTTTGAATGATGGTTACATAAAAAGAAATATCATATTTTCTGAAAGTTCTAAACCATACGGACAAGACACCTATTTTGGCAGAAAACTGTTCTATAAAGCAGCATCAGGTCAAAAGATTGTTGCCGTTATAGCTATACTTAGAAGTTTTGCCTCTAATCAAGAATACAAAGATTATTTAGAATCAAGTGATCCATCAAACTTTACGAGATTAGCAGATGTTATGAACATACTCGACCAGCTTGTGTCAAGCAGATATCCTAATTCAGTTTCACCATTAGTTTCAGCACACGCAGAAGCAGCTATCCCATTGAACTTAGGCAAACGAATATTTGAAGATATAGCAAGAGAAATCAGAGAGAAATCAAAAGAATGATAGCAAAGGAAAAAACATTAAAAGGTTTTGAAACAGCCGAAGCACGTTGGGCAAGGTTTGGGCCATACTATGCTATGTTTCCTTTGGAATTTGCATTTGATGTAGTTGAGAAGTATTCAAAGAAGGGTGATTATATCATTGACCCTTTTGCAGGCAGATGCAGTAGCATATATGCAGGTGGTGTTTTAGGAAGAAACAGTTTGGGTATTGAAATTAATCCTGTAGGTTGGCTATATGGTACTGTAAAACTTCAACCAGCGGTGAAAGAAGAAGTTGTTGACCGACTTCTTGAAATTTATGGTAAGAGAAACTATTACAATAGAGCCATACAGCGAATGCCCGAATTTTATCGTTTTTGCTATTGTGATGAAGTTCTGAAATTCCTTTTGGCTGCCAGAACTCATTTAGATTGGAAAAACAATAATGTTGATGCGACTTTAATGTCAATCCTTCTAATTTATCTACACGCAAAACTTGGCGAAGGACTTTCCAATCAGATGAGAATGACTAAATCAATGGGAATGAATTACTCGGTGCAATGGTGGAAGAAAAATAAAATGTCCACACCACCTGAAATAAATCCTTGCGATTTTATTCTCAAAAAAATTGAGTGGCGTTATGAGAAAGGAAAGCCTAAAGTTACTGAGAGTGTCGTAGTGTTTGGCGACAGTTCAAATGAATTAGTGAACATTGCAGAACGAGCAGTAAAAAACGATATAAAATTTTCATTGCTGTTTACTTCACCACCCTATTACTCAATTACTGACTATCACGCTGACCAATGGTTGCGACTTTGGCTTTTAGGTGGTTCTGAAAATCCACAATCACTAAAGGACAAACACAAAGGACGATTTGTAAACAAGCAAGATTATTATGACCTGCTTGACAATGTTTTTGGTCTTTGTGCCAAAATGATGAAACGGAAAAGCACTATTTACGTTCGGACAGACAAGAGAGAATTTACATTCAACGCGACACTTGAAATCCTGAAAAAGCATTTTCCAAATCATTCAGTAAAAATTGTAGAAAAACCTTTAACAAAAGATACTAGGACACAAACAAAACTTTACGGAGATAAGACAATGAAACCCGGAGAAGTTGATATAATAATGACAAGAAAATAATAAATATGAATTGGAAGAATTTACTAAATGAAAATAGGCTAAGACCTTCATCAAGAGATAAGTCTGATGATTTTAGAAATGAATTTGAAAGTGATAATGGCAGGATAATTTTTAGTCCAGCAGTAAGAAGGATGCACGATAAAACTCAGGTATTTCCTTTAACAAATGACGACAATATCCATTCGAGATTAACTCATTCACTTGAAGTTATGTCGGTTGGGGAATCAATTGCACTAAATATTTTAAATAATCAGAAATTTAAAAATATCAGTGGCCTAGATCAATCGCATTATTTAAGACAAATACCCGTAATAGTAAAAAACGCATGTTTAGTTCACGATATAGGGAACCCTCCTTTTGGACATTTTGGCGAAGCAGTAATTCAAGGATACTTCAAGAACTTATTTATGCACGACCGTGAAAATGAAGAAAAAAATTTAAATCCAAAATTTGAGATAAGTAATTTAGAGAGACAAGATTTTGAATATTTTGACGGGAATGCTCAAGGATTAAGAGTTTTAACAAAACTGCAAGTTTTGGATGACTCATTCGGTTTAAATCTAACTTATGCAACTTTGGGAGCATATATAAAGTATCCGAACTTTGATGAATTAATATCAGACAAGAGTAGTGTTGAATATTTAACCAGAAAGAAAAGGGGGATTTTTCAATCCGAAAAGGAATATTTTAAAACCATAGCTTCAAACTTAGGCATAGAGTCAAATCAAAAATATCTGCGTCACCCATTGGCTTATATAGTGGAAGCCGCAGATTCAATATGTTACTTAATTATGGATATTGAAGATGGATATAATAAAGGTTGGTATAATTATGATTATATTAAAGATGTGTTATCTAAAAATAAACCATTGAAAGATCTATTTGAAAAAATTGATAAAGCGTCTAAAAGTGAAATATCCAACATTGTAAATCTAAGGCATGGTTTGATTAAGTATTTTGTTGTGTTATCTGTAAATAACTTTATTAATAACTATGATAGTATAATGAATGGAGCTTATTTAAAAGAATTAATTAAGGACGACGAAAATGAAGTTGCTAAAGAGCTAAGCAATTATTGTACTTCAAAAATATTTTCAAATAGGGAAATTACATCACTAGAGTTAACCGGACATTCCGTAATAAAAGGATTACTGGATTATTTTATTGATTTTACCTTTTCAACTAATTGTGCCTATAGAAAAAGAGCTGTTGGATTGATTTCGAAAAGCATTAAAAAGGCAGCAATATTAGAAACAGGAAAAGATTCATTCGAAGAGTTATCTTCTTATTATAAGCTTAGAGTAATTGTTGATTTTATTTCGGGGATGACTGACCAATTTGCTTTAAATCAATTCCGGAAAATCAGTGGCCAAAAAATTATCTGATATCGAACTATTAGTAAATGAATCTAACCACTCTTTTGTAGACTACTTGCAAAGCAACTTTGACAAAAGAGTGATTGATTTGTTGAACGAATTATCTGAGGAAACCGATATTTACATATTTAGTGGAGTAATCAGAAATTACTTCCTTAAAATTAACGAGAATAGAGATTTAGACTTGGTTCTCGAAAAAGAAATAGAGTTGCAAGAACATCTTTCTAATTATAAAAAATCAGTTAACAGTTTTGGTGGGTATAAAATTGAACATGAAAAACTAAACATTGATTTGTGGTTTATGAATGATACTTGGTCAGTAAAAAATCATCAACTAACACTAAATTATGAACTTGACAAGTATATCCCACAGACAGCATTTTTCAATTTCTCTGCAGTAATGTTTTCTTATAAGAGAAAGGAATTTATATGCACTAAATATTTTCTTAGGTTTCTGCGGGATAAAAAACTCGAATTGGTTTACGCACCGAATCCTAATAATGCTCTTTGCATCGTAAACACATTTTATTATAGTGAGAAATATAAAATGAAGATTGGAGACAAACTGAAAGTTCATATTAAAAAAATATCTGTTACTAATCTAGAGCAAACAATTGATGTTCAAATAAAGCATTTTGGTAGAGTCATTTATTCTATTGATGACCTAAAAAGCCGAATAGACAAATTATAAAACTCATGGAAAGCAGTCACACAGAATGCCAAGTTGCGAAAGTATACCTATAAGACTAAATATGGCGAATTGAAGTTGTACCTGCCGACTGAACACAGGAACCTAAAGAAAGAAAATTGAGAGACGAATAAAAAATGGCTGTTAACAATGGATATGCGTCAGGTGGGGTGACTTGTCCTGATGCATCGGGATGCTCCGAAACCCGCTAGAACGCCACGCTCAGAACCATTATGCCTTATTGAGGATAAAATACAACGATCCCTGATACCTAATTTCACGGTACTAATTGGCTGCTATCCATTCCTCCCACACTGAGGGCTGGTAACCGACCGCAGCCGCTCGGTAGACGTAGATATTCAATACGAAATTCCTCGCTTTGCCGTAACCGAAGCCATCGTGAATGCCATTGCCCACCGCGACTATACCAGCAACGGCTCAGTACAGGTGATGGTTTTCCGCAACCGCGTTGAAATATGGAACCCCGGAAAACTCCCAAATCAGTTATCACTCGATGACCTGAAAAGAACCCACGAATCGTTCCCGGCCAATCCTGTCATTGCCGAAGCAATGTTTTATGCCGGCTACATTGAAAGGTTGGGTACCGGCATCCCCGATATGATACAACACTGCCTCGACTCCGGTTTGCCTGAACCGGAATTTATACAGGAAGCCGCTTTCAGAACGATACTGTGGAGAAAAACCAATGCTACCGAACAACCTATCGAACAACCTACCGAACAACTTGCTGGGGAAGTTGCTGGGGAAGTTACCAGGGAAGTTGAGAGGGTACTTTTAATTATGAATCGTGAAATGAAAAGAGCTGAAATGCAGGTTTTATTACAGTTGAAGCACGATGATTTTTTCAGAACCAATTACCTTCTTCCCGCTTTACATGCCGGATATTTAAAAATGACCGAGCCGGACAGCCCTACAAGCCCCAATCAACGATACAGGCTTACCACCAAAGGCATGGCATTGAAAAAAGACCTTGAAAACAAAATCCGTACAACAATACTTACCCCTCATGATACCCCCTATGATGCACCTCATGATACCCCCTATGTTACACCCTATGAACTTGATCAACAACTTATTCTAGTTTTGTCAGGCGAAATGAACAGACCTGATCTGCAAAAAAAACTTGGCATAAAAGACACCAAACACTTCCGGAATAGTTATCTGAAACCTGCTCTGAAAAAGGGATGGATTGAAATGACCATTCCCGATAAACCCAAAAGCAAAAATCAGAAATACCGCCTCACTGAAAAAGGCAAACTATTGAAGAAAAAACTAAAAGAAAAGAAATAATATGAGCAAAATTGAAATTAAAAAAACCGAACTCGTTTGGCGTGGAAAGTATGATGACGAAGGGAAATTAGTACCCGTTGAAAAACCCGG
This sequence comes from Ignavibacteriaceae bacterium, assembly GCA_013360295.1. Taxonomy (GTDB): domain Bacteria; phylum Bacteroidota; class Ignavibacteria; order Ignavibacteriales; family Ignavibacteriaceae; genus JABWCL01. Next base: position 104,722 of record JABWCL010000005.1, read on the forward strand.
TCCCTTTCCCTTTCAGATAGTGGAAAGTATTAACGAACCTCGGGTTGAAAAAGGTGATGAAGTTCCAAAGCAAACCACTCTGTTTGATACATGGAAAGGAGATGAGGGAAGCACCTTTGAAGACGGTTGGAAAAATAAACTTATCTGGGGCGACAACAAGTTTGTGATGAGCTCCCTGTATGAAAAATTTGCCGGCAAAATTGACCTTATTTACATTGACCCGCCATTTGCGACCGGTGCGGATTTTAAGTTTGAGCTTTTAGTAGGTGATAAAGGGGAGACAATAAATAAAGAACACTCAATTTTAGAAGAAAAAGCTTATAGAGATACTTGGGGTGAAGGAATAGATTCATTTATACAAATGTTATATGAACGACTTTCGCTAATGAAGAATCTTCTTTCAGATACTGGTTCAATTTATATTCATCTAGACTGGCGTGTTCACAATTACGTAAGAATAATTCTTGAAGAATTATTTGGTATTGATTGTTTTCAAAGAGAAATTATTTGGTATTTTGATAATGTCTCTGGTTATAAGAGCATTGCAAATAATTGGATCAGGGACCACGAGACAATATTATGGTTCACAAAATCAAATAATTATACATTCAATAAGGTGTTTGGTGATTACCCACAAGGTTATGAAAATAAATTTTCCAATATTGATGACAATGGGAGAAGATTTATGAAACGTGCTGGAAGAAAACAATACCTCGATGAATTAAAAGGTAAACCACTAGGTGATGTTTGGCGAATTCCCTTTATTAATAATATGTCTTTAGAGCGGGTTGCATATAGTACACAAAAACCTGAAACACTTTTAGAAAGAATTATTAAAGCAAGCAGTGATGAGGATGACTTAATCGCCGATTTCTTTTGCGGAAGTGGCACAACCTGTGCGGTAGCCGAAAAACTAAACCGCAGATGGATAGGTGTGGATTTGGGACGCTATGCCATCCACACCACCCGCAAGCGCCTTCTTGAAATTGAAAACAGTAAAAGTTTAACTGAGGAGGGGAAGAAATACGGTAAGAAAGCAAAGCCGTTTGAGATACTCAACCTCGGCAGATATGAACGGCAATTCTGGCAGATAAAAGCGTTTGGCAAAAAAGACGAGAAACAGGCATTGTTTGAATACCTCGCTTTCATTCTAAAACTTTACGGCGCAGAGCCGCTGCCGGGTTCTTCAAGCATACACGGAAAGAAGGGAAATGCATTGGTGTATATTGGTGCAGTGGATGCGCCGGTAACCATTCAGGAAGTAACCGATGCTCTGAACGATACCAAACAGATGGGGCAAAAGGAACTGCACATACTCGGATGGGAGTGGGAGATGGGGCTGAACGATGCCATACAGGAAGTGGCAAAGCAAATGGCTGTCCGGCTTAAACTACGCATCATTCCTATGGATGCCATTGACCCGCAGGCATCCGGTAAAGGAGATGTGAAATTCTTTGAACTGGCTTATTTCAAAACCAATATTGAGACAAACGGGCTGAAAGTTAAAGTAAAATTGGAAGATTTTGTAATTCCGCATACTGATCTTATTCCGCCCGATGTAAGAGAAAGCATTAAAAAATGGAGCGACTGGATTGATTACTGGGCTGTGGATTTTGAATTTCAGAATGATACCTTTAATAATGGTTGGACAAGTTACCGCACCAAACAGGAACGTAAACTACGCCTTATTGCCGACTATGCATATTCCAAAGCCGGTACTTACAAAATTTTTGTGAAGATAATTGATATTTTCGGAATTGATACATCGCAGGTTTATGAAATCAAGGTGAAATAGTTATGCCAAATTCGATAGTTCATTACGACAAAACACTTCCATACATTGAAGACCGCAACCCGTGGGAGGTGCCAACCTGCTTTTTGAAGAAGAAAGCTGCAAATGAATATGAAGTGGTGCAGGGGCGAAGACCCAGCAAAATGCTTCTGGTTAATAAACTCCGTTCTGAAGTAGATAAATGGCGTAACGATGGTTATACCGGAGCTACAGCAACTTCACAGGAATTGCTGGCATTTTGGTTTGACCAGTCGCACCCGCCTGTTTTTGGCAATGAGCCATTCCATTTCTATTTCTGTCAGCGTGAAGCAGTGGAAACAATCATCTATCTTTTTGAAATAAAAAAATTCACAGATGTAATTCCGCTTATCCAAAAGTACCATGAAAAATTTAGCGGTAACCTGTTTGCTTCAACCATCGAATTCAGTGAAGATTTAGAAGGCAAGCGAAAAGTAAAAAGATACTTCCCCGAAAAAGACCAGGAAGGTGAGCAGGAGTTGCCGGAAAAAGATTTGTTGCGGTATGCTGTTAAAATGGCAACCGGCTCTGGAAAAACCTTTGTGATGGCTTTTGTGGTGGTTTGGAGTTATTTCAATCGCTTAAGGGAAAAAGACAGGCGATATGCCAACAATTTTTTACTGGTAGCTCCTAATGTGATTGTTTATGAGAGACTCGCAAAAGACTTTGCCAATGGTAAGGTTTTTATGGAATTTCCTTTCATTCCCGATGCATGGAAATCGCAATGGAAACTTAATATTAAAGTACGTGGAGATGAAAGCCCGCTTGCTGCTGAAAACAATTTTATACTGAACAATATTCACCAGCTTTACGAAAGCCGTACTAAAGAATTTAACCCAAATACAATCATAGAAGCCATTCTTGGCCGTAAACCACAAAGTGATCCGGGTAAATCACCCCAAACCTTACTGGAAAGAATAAAAGAACTGGACAATTTGCTTGTGATGAACGATGAAGCACATCACGTGCATGACGATGAATTAAAATGGAATGAAAGCTTGCTTGCCATTCACAAAAACTTACCTGGCGGTTTAAAGATGTGGATTGATTTTTCAGCAACCCCTAAAACACCCGAAAACACTTATTACCCCTGGATTATTTGTGATTATCCATTAGCACAGGCAGTGGAAGACCGAATTGTAAAAGTTCCTTTAATAGTTCACTCAGTAAATAAGAAAGACCCGGAAAAAATCACAAAAGACAATGTGGTTCAGAAATATGGAGATTGGATTTCAGCTTCCCTTGCCCGTTGGAAAGAACACAACGAGGCTTATAAAGGTGTGAAAAAGAAACCCGTGCTTTTTATTATGGCTGAAAAAAATGCCTTTGCTGATAAAATAGCTGAGGCAATTACAAAACGTGGTCAAGTCTATGGTATAACCAATGATGAAGTAATGATCATTCACACAGATACAAAAACCGGTGAAGTTCGCAAAAGCGATCTTGAAAGTTTAAGAGAGGAGGCCAGGGATGTAGATAATCCAAAAAACAAAATCAAAGTAATTGTTAGTGTCCTTATGCTTCGTGAAGGTTGGGATGTTCAGAATGTAACTATTGTTTTGGGTTTACGTGCATTTGATTCTGCTATACTCCCGGAACAGGCAATTGGTAGAGGTTTACGTTTGATGAGAGATATCAGTCCCGACCGCACCCAAACGCTGGAGGTAATTGGAAATGAAAACTTTGAGAAGATTGTTAAACAATTAGAGATCGAAGGTGTGGGCATTAACACAACCAAAACACCGCCACCACTTCCGGTTACCATTGCTCCTGAGAAAAAGAGATTACCTTATGACATCGAGATTCCGGCTACTGACTTTTCATATACCAGGGCATATAAGAATCTTTCTGGAATTGACGGCAAGAAATTTCCATCGCTGTTTTCATCTTCAAAACTGAGCGAGGACAGGAAAACGCTTTTGAGAATGGAAGTGATGAATCTGGGCGTTGAAGTTCATCAGACTGCTATTGAATCTGAATTTCTCGAATTAGGCAGGGACCTGACATCGTACATTGTTTCTCAGGTTATGAAGAAAGCCGGCTTAACGGATTGTTTCCAATTTGTTTACCCGATTTGTGAAGACTATATTTTGAATAAATGTTTTGAAGTTAAAATTGATGATATTGAGAAAGAAGAATTAAGAAAGGTTTTACGAGAACTCTCTATTCAGGAGGCTATCATTGAACTTTTGGCAAAAGAAATAGGAAAAGCCACAGTTGAGAAAAAGCAGGTAAAAATCAAAGGAAAAAGCTTAAAACTATCAGATACGCCAAAATTTACCTGGAGGCGGGGTCACATACGTCTGAAGAAAACCGTGTTTAATTTCGTTGCCACCTACAACCCGTTTGAAGCTGAGTTTGCTGAATTTCTTGATAATGCAGTCGACATAGAAGCTTTTGCCGCATTAGCAGACATTTTCAGAATAGATTATCTTTCAAATACCGGAGCTATTCGTTATTATTTTCCTGATTTTGTGGCGGTACAATTGGCTGGGAACAAAAAGGTATTCTGGATTTTAGAAACCAAAGGACGTGAATACCCCGATCTTGACAACAAGAACAAAGCTATCGGGCGCTGGTGCAAAGCAGTATCAGAGCAGACAGGTTTGGAGTGGAATTATTTGTTAGTTAAGCAAGCAATATTCAATGTGAATAAAAAGTCAACGAAAACTTTAAAGCAGTTAGAAGATAAAATTAATAGTCAGACAAAAATTGAATAAGCCAACGCATTTGTAAGTTATTGCCAAAGCCACACATTCCAACGCTCCGACCGAAGCTTTGTCAGGGAGCTTTTGTAGCTAGCATAAGAGGTCAATTTCAAAGTTAACTTCCTCGCTCAAAAAACTGATGTAGGAAGTTGAGAGGGGACAGGAATTAAACGGCAACAGGAACTTTCTGAGAACCTAATGACAGGTGTTCAGTTTTAAAATTTAACAATCGCCAGGATCCGAGCGTTTCATTTTTCGGATTTTATCCACTCCTCCCACACTGCGGGCTGGTAACCAACCGTTACGAATTTTCCGTTTCTTACGATCGGCGTCTTAAAAAGGAGAGCGTCGTTTAACAGTTCATCTTCGATGCTGAATCGCATATACGACAAATTTCTTTTCTGATACTGCTTTCCTTCCTTATCAATCAGTTCCTCAACAGGTATGACTCTCTTAATGTTGTCAAGTTCCCCCGGCGCTATCCCTTTTTCGGAAAGGTCACGGTAATGGAACTGAATCCTTCTTTCTTTGAAGAATCGCTCGGCTTTACGGGAATCGGCGCACTTTTTGGTGCCGAATATCTGGATGTTCAATTTTGGTTAACCTCTTATAAATCCTTAAATTGGCTTTCCAATTTACAATTAATCATCAAATTAAAGAGGACAAAAATGCCAGTAAGAAGCGCGAATGCCGTATGGAACGGCGACTTAATGACAGGAAACGGAACCCTTAAAACAGAAACAGGCGCTGCAAGCGGACAATATTCTTTTTCTACCAGGTTTGAGAACGGTATCGGAACAAATCCGGAAGAACTGATTGCCGCCGCTCACGCTGCCTGCTATTCAATGGCTCTTTCAGCCGGGCTCGCAAAGAACGGATACAAACCGATTTCAGTGAATACCTCGGACAAACTCCATCTCGAAAAACTTGAAGCAGGTTTTACCATTACCAAGATAGAAGTAACTGTCGAAGCTAAAGTAGAGGGAATTGACGACGCGACTTTTCAGAAATTCGCGGAAGACACCAAAAAAGGTTGCCCTGTATCCAGAGCGCTGACGGGAAATGTTGAGTTTATCCTTAACGCTAAATTAGTCTAAAGAAAAATATAACCCGTTTTTTAACCCTCAGTAAACGGACTCCTGTTTACTGAGGGTTTTTATTTTACCGTGTTTCGGGAATTATTTTATACATGGAAAATGATTCTCCCCAGAGCACAAACCGGAGTTTTCCTTCCTCAAGCTGCACCCGCTCATTGTGGTAAACATCCATAATATAATTTGAGGGGACTGAATATTCCATCAGTTCAGATTCGGGAGAAAGATTAAAGAAGATTATATAAAGGTCATCTTCATATCTCCGCTCAAATCCGAAGCTGCGGTTTTTATCGTCAGTGTAAATGAAACGAACATCCCCTTTAGTGAGAGCGGGGCTTGCGTTCCGGATATTAATGATCGTCTTGTAGAAATCGTGGAGGTCAAGATCAAACTCAACTTTATAGACTCCTCTCCCTGACGAGAACCCGGACTTGCTGTCAATATCTTCATACTCGTAAGTATAGTTTCCCCACAGCATCGGTTTGCGGTCGTGCGGATCATCGGCTCCCCACATACCGGCTTCATCGCCGTAATAGACCATCGGGGCGCCGCGGTATGTCATCTGAAAAGCAGTGATCAGTTTCTGGCGTGCCTTTACCCAGGCGGGAGGTTTACCGGGATTAAAGTCAGAATTCCTTTCGTCACCGTCCCTGTCATAACCACGGTCAGGATTATAAATCATTGATGACAATCTTTCCGTATCGTGCGAGTTCAGGAGGTTCTGAAGAACGTGGAGGTTTTCCTCCGGGTAATTTTTATCAATTTCCTGAAGCTGTTTGATGAACTCCGAAACGGAGATTCGTTTTCTGTCAGCCATAAACAAGTCCTTTACCGCAAAAGCAAAGTTATAATTCATAAGCGCGTCAAAGGCGCCGTCGCTGCTGACAAAGTCAGGGGATAATTCCCAAAGTTCGCCGATTGTTATTGCTTCGGGGTGGACCGACTTAACGTGTTTCTTCCACTGCACCCAGAAATTTACGGGTACATCCCTCGCAACATCCAGCCTCCAGCCGTCTACTCCGTCTCTTGTAGCAGGGTTGCCGTCAGGGTCCAGCCATCTTTTTGTAGCGGCAAAGATATATTTTTTAACTTCGGGATGAAGGTCGTCTTTGGTGCGGTTGAATTCAGGTAATCCCTTATAGTTCCACCACCCTTTATAATCAAATTCGTTTTCGGATGTTTTGGGATCGTCAAACTTCTTTATCTGGAACCAGTCTGCGTATTTTGAAGCTGCGCCATTCTTAACAATATCCTGAAACGCCCAGAACTGTACGCCGGTATGATTAAACACACCGTCAATGATTATATGCATATTCCGTGCGTGCACCTGCCGGATCAGTTCAAGGAACATTAGATCGGCAGAAGTGAATTTCCAGGTGGAAGGGTCATCAGGTACTTCAGATCTGATGATCTCAAGATCACCCTTTGGGTCAGGGCCGAAGTGAACATCTACGTGGTGAAAAGTTGAGCCGTCATATTTATGGAGGGACACCGCGTCGAAGATCGGGTTAAGGTATATCGCGCCCACGCCGAGTTTTTTCAGGTAGTCCAGCGATCTGATAATTCCTGCGAGATCACCACCGTATCTTCTGTGAAGCAGCACATCGCGGAATTTTTTTCCGGTTTTCTTTTCCCATTCGGAAAGCGCGAACCAGTCTGAAGTCCAGGGAGTGATTCTCCATCCGGCGGTATCAATGTTCCTTTCGTTAACAAAGACCCGGGCAGGGGACGGATCGTTAGTTGTATCGCCGTTCGCGAATCTCTCAGGGAAGATCTGGTACCACACGATCCCTTTTGCCCATTCCGGCAGTTGTGAATAAATGTTTGAATTTAATAAGAATATAAACGCGAGTAATCCCCCGAAGCGGAGAAAAGTCATAGAGCAAGTTCTTTCTTCATAATTGCCAGGGATTCATCTATCGAAACCGGCTTGTAGTTAAATTCTGATTCTGCTTTTAATATGATCAGCCCTGATTTCAGAGGGCGTTTCGCGGGCTGCTTAAGGTCTTCTGTTACTATTGCAGTTACAAAAGAAGGATCAAGTCCGAAGAAATCAACGATACGCATCGTGAAATCATATCTTGATAAAAGTTCACGCCCGCCAATATTATAGATCCCGTACTTTTTGAACCGGATAATGTCAACAATGGCGATTGCAAGGTCATCGAGAAAAGTGGGGTTGTTTATCTGGTCGGTCACGATCCTTATTTTCTCTCCCTTGCGAATGGAGTTAACGACCCACCTTACAAAGTCAAGCCTGCCGCTGGCGATCACACCATAAAGAACATTCGTCCTGATTATCGTGTGGAGCGCGCCGCTGATTTTAATCGCGTTTTCGCTTGCAAGCTTTGTCCTGCCGTAATAGCTGACCGGTGAGGGGACGTCAACCTCCGAATATGGCCCGGCAGTACCGTCGAAAATATAGTCAGTTGAGATATGAATGAGATGAGTATCAAGCACCCGGGCTGCTTCGCAGATGTATTCAACCCCCTTTACATTTACCTTCCAGGCGAGTTCCCGTTCCGTTTCGCATTTATCCACGTTGGTATAGGCTGAAGCATTGATTATCGCGTCGGGGACAAAATCATAAATTAATTTCTTAACGTCCTCTCTTTTAGTTATATCACACTGCAGGTATGCCAGGCCGGGAAAGATGGACTCATTTTCTGATGAAGAAGTAAGAAGTTCTATGCCCGGCTGGTCTTTATATAGCTCAATGACTCTCTGTCCGAGCATTCCGTTTGCTCCGAAAACAAGGATTCTTTTTTTAATCAGGTCTTGAAATTGCATCTTTCTTTAAATTAATTAAATCATAAACAGAGTTGTAACCGGTCGCAAGGCCGGAGTATTTTACTGCAGCGTACAATGAAGTTACTGCATTCTTTTCTTTGACAAAATAGTAAAAAAAAGCCGCACCAAAAACATCGCCGCACCCAACGGCGGTTACGGTCCTGGTTTTTACCGGAGATAGATAAACCGATCTCAGGTCTCCTTTTTCCCTGAAGTACATCTTTGCGCCATCGGCACCCAATGTTACAAGGAGGTATTTCACACCGCAACTCAGAACAAAATCGGCAATAAGGTTATGTGACTTCAGAGGGGAAAGCATCTGCAATTCATTTTCATTGCATTGAACAATATCAGTATTTTTCAGCCATTCTTCAGCTTCTGGTACCGGCCGGAAGATTCTCCGGTTGGATGCATCCAAACCGCGGGCAAGTGTGTGAATATCAACATAAATTATTCCGCTGAAATTTCTTCTTACTTCACGGAGGCTCTCAAGAGTAAGATCGAAACCGGTAATCATATTCACCAGAAGACCATCAAAGTTACCTAGTCCGTTTAGGGGAACGTCTAATGGAATATCACAAAAATCAAAAACCTCATCGCGCTCACGTTCTTTATGAATCGTAAGAGTAACTGAAGGGAAAGAGGAGGCAGGCGATACTTTGTAATATTTAATGTCTTTAAATACCGGCTTCATCTCTGAAGGAATCTCCTTCGGCAGTACAGTTGCCACCCATAACTCATCATCCGCGCCGGCAAAGGATTTAAGAGCGGTAAGCGTGTAGGAAATACCGCCGGGGCTCTTGGTAACCTTACCGTTTTCGATGATTGTATCCTGAACCGCGGTGCCGGCGACTAATAACTTCATAAAAGTGTGTACTCGATGATATAAAAGGCAGGGAGCCGGTCATCCAGCGTAAGCACTAGACGCGAAGAATTGTGAAGGATATTATACTCCGGTGAATAAAATGATTCCCTAAGAATCACGGTGGCATTTTCTGAGGGGAATACAAATTTTACTTTTACTGCTGATGATTTCCCGGTTAACAGATATTCATTACCGCCGGATTTTTCGATTTTAATATCCGGGTGAATATTGATAATGCTTGTAATCTGATGGTAAGCGCCGCCGATAAACTCATCCTTAATGGTGATCTTGTTTTTATTCTTATCAAAAAAGAAACCGCGTTTGCAGATAACCGGGTCAGGCAACCGGACGTAAGCGTGATTGAGGATTACAAGGTTATCCTGCGCGTCTGTCGTGTTCCATTCAACTACTTTAGGTTTGCTCAGATCCACCGCGGTTCCTCCGTCGCTAAGCGAGGGAGTGTTGTCAATCAAAAATGTGTTATGGTGCCAGGCTGATCGCATCTTATCGAATAACGTCAGGTCTTTAAAATATGAGCATACACCCGGATTTACGATAAAACTCTCCCCTTTATTTCGCAGTTCATAACTGAAAATATCATCGAATACAACCGGGAGCGGAAGGTCTGAATGAGAAGAACGAATAGAGATATAAAGTTCAGAATCCCGCGACCTTAAAAAATATTTCCCTCCCTCTGTATATCCGGCAGAAGATAAATGTGTGGCATCATTAGCTGGCAGTCCGCTTCCTTCAAAAGTTACCTCTGTAAAAAAGTTTAAGAGTATGGCGCCGATCTCATTTTTGCCTGATGAATGAAGCAGGTAACTTAGCGGAGATAAAATTTTTGAAAGACTGAAATTATATTTCGCCGCGAGACACGAGTGGAAACGGCTGAACGGGATCTTTCCTGAGCGGAATAATTTACCTTCACTGCCGCCGGCAGCGGTCAATACTTCAAGTAATTTTTCAAAAAGTTTCTTTGTTTTGGCATCCGCCGGAAGATCGAAGATATTCGCCAGGGTAAGGTAGAGCGTTACCGATTCTGCCAGGTGCCAGTAAGGAGCGGTAGATGATTCCCTGAGCGAACCATCCTTTAAGATCTGTTTTTCCGCCTCAGCCCGGAAGCGTTTTACTGTCTGTTCGAAAAACTCTCCGGCGAGCGAATCCCCTTTATACAACCTGCTGAAAAGAAGAAGAAAGTTATGTCTGGCAAAAGCCCTGTAATCATTTTCGCCGGCACGCTGAATATTCTGGATGTACAACAAGCACGAGAGAAGGAAGGTGTTTATTTGGTCTAAGTTTTCCCCGAAATGAACCGACCTACTGATCCAGGGCAAAGTCAGCATCAGGTTAACACCTCTCAGGCAGACTTCAGTGCCGTCATACCAGTTTATCCCTTTGCAAAAAGGATTCGAGTCCATAAAGGAAGTTACCATACTGAAGTAACCCCCGGCATATTTTTCTTCAGAAGTAAGTAAGTAAGCCAGAGCCAGATCGTATAACTGATGGAACCTGGCTATATCCCACCCGTTCACCGGATCAGCCGCTTCGCTGAGCTGCGCGGGGAGGTTATCCCATATATAAACGAGGGGATAAGATATCCTGTTCAGGTAATCATAGTGCCAGTCAATCTGGGGTGTTGATATTTTGATGCTTGTGCGGAAAAGGGGGAGTTCATTTCCGAGCACTTTATCCGCGGATTCAATAATTTGCCGGAAATCCTCCCTGGGGAAACGGGAAATAATCTCCTGAGCCGGGAAGGAAAGCAGGTATTCGGGAAGCGCTTTATCCAGCACCTTCCGGTACCTTTTCAGTATACTGTCCGGAGGATAATGCTTTCCGGATGTATGGGCGGATTTCACCTCATTCCTGAAAAAGGCGCTCCCAAAAGCCGGTTTCGCGGGTTTTTTCCCAAACTCAAAAAGCTTCACCGTCGCAAGGCTCCTGCTGATATCCAAAAGTGGCAAAATATGGCAATCATAAACATTAAAATAATATTTATGTTTATCTTATCTATCGAATTTTTTTTGAAAATGATTTGTTGAATACTCCAAGAGGATATTATTATTACCAATTGCCAGGATAGAATATGAAAATCGGAATTACCTGTTATCCCACTTACGGGGGGAGCGGTGTTTTAGCCACCGAACTCGGAAAAGAATTAGCTTTAAGGGGACACGAAATCCACTTTATCAGCTACGCGCTCCCTTTCAGACTTAACCATTATGTCGAAAATATTTTTTTTCACGAGGTTGAGATAAGCACTTACCCTCTTTTTGAGTTTCCACTTTACGGTCTGGCGTTAACCAGCAAAATGGTGGAAGTCGCGACATACGAGAACCTTGACCTTCTTCACGTTCACTACGCCATACCGCACGCGACTAGCGCGTATATGGCGAAACAGATATTAGCTGAGAAAAAAGACCTGAAGTTTATTACAACTCTGCACGGAACCGATATTACTCTCGTGGGCCTTGAACCTTCTTTTGTCCATCTCGTTAAATTCAGTATCGAGCAGAGTGACGGAGTGACGGCGGTCTCGCGGCATCTGAAGGAGAAAACTCAGGTTAATTATCACATTGATAAGGATATCGAAGTTATCCATAATTTTGTGGATACGAATGTTTATAAACGAATAGAAGATGCCCCGCTGAGGAAACATTTTGCCCCCAACGGTGAGAAAGTGATTGTTCATACATCGAATTTCAGGGTTGTGAAGAGAGTTACCGACGCGATCAGAGTGATGAAAGAAATCGAGAATGAAGTAAACGCGAAACTTGTATTGGTGGGCGACGGTCCCGACAGGTCGGAATGCGAACGACTCTGCAGGGAACTGAATCTTTGCGGCAAGGTAATATTCCTTGGTAAGCAGGATGCCCTGGTTGAAATCCTGAGTGCGGCGGACTTGTTTATTATCCCTTCCCAGTCCGAGAGTTTTGGCCTTGCCGCGCTGGAAGCGATGGCCTGCGGTTTGCCCGTCATCAGTTCAAGCGTGGGCGGGCTGCCGGAATTAGTAAGGCACAACGAGACCGGATACATCGCGGAGATAGGCGACATCAGCAGGATGGCGAAATATACAGTTGAATTGCTTACTAACGAGAAGAAGTATAAACTCTTTTCCCAGAGGGCCAGAGAGAGGGCGGTTAACAATTTTGATAAATCACTTATAGTGCCCGCCTATGAGGATTATTATAAGAAAATTCTTGAGGGATAGTTACTAAAAATTGGGAAACAAGAACATACCGGTCAGTTCCAATATTGAGGAATACCTTTCCGCGGTATACGACAAAGACTGGTTCAATGCTTATAAAGAATATATAACCGGCGATCATTCCGAGACCATCAGGGTTAATGATCTCCGTATCAGTCCCGAAAAGCTTGGTGAAAGGCTATTAAGGGATTATAAAATTGAGACAACACCACTTGACGGGATTGGCAACGCACTCAGGCTTGAGGACCCGTCTAATCTAGCGGGGAAGACTCTGGAACATATTATGGGGCTTTACTATATACAAAGTTTATCCTCAATGATACCTCCTCTGGTTCTCGACCCGCAGCCCACTGAGCAGGTTCTTGATATGTGTTCCGCGCCCGGCTCTAAATCCACAATGCTCTCCCAGATGATGCGTAACAGAGGGACACTTATATGCAACGAAGCGGACTACGAGCGCGCTAAATCCCTCATATTTAATATTGACAGGACGCATTCGCTGAATGCCGCGGTTACCAACTATAAAGGAGAACAGTTACCACACTATTTTTACAGTTCATTTGATAAAGTCCTGGTTGACGCCCCGTGCAGCGGGCTCGGCATATTGCACAAGAAGGGAGAAGTGAGCAAGTGGTGGAACAGGAATAGGATGGAAGCGCTCGCCGAGACGCAGTATAAATTGCTTGTCTCCGCTGTAAAGTGCTGTAAACCCGGCGGGATAATTGTTTATTCCACGTGTACGCTCACACTCGAGGAGAATGAAAAAGTTGTAGACAGAATATTAAAGAGATATCCGGTCGAAGTATTACCCTTTGAATTGCCCGTGGCTTCCGAGAACGGGTTCACGGTCTATGGCGAGGAGGCATTAAGCCCCGCGCTCGCGCAATCGCAGCGGATGATCCCGTGGCAGATCAATTCCGAAGGTTTCTTTGTTGTTAAACTGAGAAAGACGGGGGAATTTGAAAACCCGCTTGTTAAAGAGGAAAAACTTGAAAGAATTGAGTTTACCCCGGTCAACCGTATTAAAAAGAATTTTCAAATTCTTGAGGATTATTTTGGCATCCCCACGGATGAATTTCTAAAGTATAAATATATGTTCAGGTCAGGGGATTATTATTTCTTAAATGATGATTTCACCGGCGCGCACCTCCCAAAAATATTAAAGGCCGGGAGTAAACTGGGAGCAGAGGATAAATACGGAAATTTTATACTGAGTTCCGCCGCCGCGCAGTTTTTTGGAAGCAGCATCACCAAAAATATTATTGAGATTAACAATCTGCACGATCTCACCGTATATATGCAGGGTTTGAGTTTTAAGGTACCCGAGGAATTTAAGGGATACCGGGCTGTCAAATATAAAGGTTTTGTTCTTGGCACGGCCGCGGTATCGGAGGGGAAGGCGAAAAGCAGATTCCCAAGATCATTCCGAACGCAGCGGATACAGTTTCCGGATGATGTTGCCTGAAAATCGCGCTAGTATTTAAATCCCTTAACGTGGGTTATTTGCCCCGCAGGGATAAACTTAACAAGACAACGTTCCACCAGCCCACGGCTTTCAAATAGAATATGATGCCATAGCACCGTTCACGAGAAAATCGATCTCCCTGCCTGTGTGATCCCTTATTACGATGGAGGGGCTAATTATTACTGATTGTCAGGACAGTTACTCCTTAGTATATTTAAAATTTACTTATTTTGGAATTAATGAACACAATACGCAATTTTTGTATCATAGCGCATATTGATCACGGGAAATCCACCATAGCGGACAGGCTCCTGGAGTATACGGGAACTATCACTGCCCGCGAGGCAAAGGACCAGGTGCTTGATGATATGGATCTTGAAAGAGAGCGCGGGATAACTATCAAGTCCCACGCCATCCAGATGAAATATAAATCGAAATCAGGCGGAGAGTTCACCCTGAACCTTATAGATACCCCCGGCCATGTGGACTTTGCCTATGAGGTATCGCGGTCACTCGCCGCGTGTGAGGGAGCGCTGCTTATAGTTGACGCATCGCAGGGCGTTGAAGCTCAAACGATAAGCAACCTCTACCAGGCTATTGATTCCGGGCTGGAAATTATACCGGTACTTAATAAAATTGACCTTCCGAGTGCGGAGATAGAAAAAGTAAAACACCAGGTCATAGACCTGATTGGGTGTAAGGATGAAGACATAATCCTTGCAAGTGCCAAGGCTAACCTCGGAATACAGGATATTCTGGAAGCGGTGATCGCAAGAGTGCCGCCGCCGGTGGGCGACCCTAATCTGCCTCTTCAGGCTTTGATTTTCGATTCTGTGTTTGATAGCTATCGTGGCGCGATTGCCTACATCAGAATAGTAAATGGTACTCTGCGTGAAAAAGATAAACTGATGTTTTTCGCCCATACAAAAGATTATGACGCTGAAGAAGTGGGAGTTCTGGGGTTAAAGAGAATGCGGACCGGGGAATTATCAGCCGGCAATGTTGGGTACCTTATTTCCGGAATCAAGGATGTTCACGACACTAAAGTCGGTGATACCATAACCCTGCGCAAAGGCGGGGCTTCTGAGCCATTACCGGGTTACAAAGAAGTTAAACCGATGGTCTATAGCGGCTTGTTCCCGACTAATTCCGAAGAATTCGAAAACCTGCGTGACGCGCTCGAGAAATTTAAACTTAATGATTCGGCTCTGGTTTATCAGCCGGAGTCCTCGGCTGCGCTGGGTTTTGGTTTCAGGTGCGGTTTCCTCGGGCTGCTTCATATGGAAATAGTGCAGGAAAGGCTCTACAGGGAATTCAATCAGTCCATTATTACCACGCTGCCGAACGTTGAGTATATTGTATATAAAAAGAATGGTACTGAACTGGTGGTTGATAACCCCGCGGAAATGCCGCCGGTCGGAGAGATAGACAGGATTGAAGAGCCGTATGTAAAATCGCAGATCGTCACTCCGAGTGAGTACGTGGGGAATATTATGAAACTCGCGACTGATAAAAGGGGCATATACAAGAATACAACATACCTGGACCCGACAAGAGCAGACCTGCAGTATGAGTTCCCCCTTTCCGAGATCATATTCGATTTTTATGATAAATTAAAATCCACTACACGCGGTTACGCTTCTTTTGATTATGAATTTATGGGCTACCGCGAGTCCGACCTCGTTAAACTCGATATCCTGCTCAACGGCGATACTGTTGATTCACTTTCAATGATCGTTCACCGGTCCAAGTCTTACGACTGGGGGCGGAAAGTATGCGACAAACTAAAGGAACTAATCCCGCGCCAGTTGTTTGAGATATCAATCCAGGCGGCGATCGGGACAAAAGTCATTTCCAAGTCTGTTGTAAAAGCTTTGCGCAAAAATGTTATCGCTAAGTGTTACGGCGGGGATATCAGCCGTAAGCGGAAACTCCTCGAGAGGCAGAAGGAAGGAAAGAAGAGAATGAAGCAGGTCGGAAATGTTGAAATTCCGCAGGAAGCCTTTTTGGCAGTGCTTCAGATAGAAGATTAGTCCTGCCCAAATATGGATACCGGCGATAAGAAAGCGGGATTCTTTAAACATCACGGGTTTAAGGATATCATTAAGATATTACTTATTTCGGTTGCGGTTGTTGTTTTTCTCCGGTTCTTTGTGCTTGGTATGTATCTCATTCCATCCTCCTCTATGGAGAAGACGCTGGTCTCAGGCGATATCGTGATCATAAACAAGATGTCGTATGGCATCAAATTTATCTTTCCTGATAATAAAAGAATCGCAAATAAAAGAAATTTTACCTTCCTTGAATATGGCAGGCCGGAAAGGAACGATGTTATCGTATTCCAGTTACCTCAGTCCCCGGCTGAATATGAAAAATCTGAGGAAGTAGACTACATTAAAAGAGTTGCCGGCCTGCCCGGTGAAAAGCTTGAAATTATTAATAAAAAATTGTATATCAATGGTGCATTTGTTCCGCCTTTGCCGCCTTTTCTCTTTGATAAATCTGTTAAAGAAAGAGGAAGGGAAGAGCCAAGAATATTCCCCAAAGGTGCACGGTGGAATGAGGATAATTACGGCCCGGTATTTGTCCCGTATAAAGGCTACAAACTTAAACTCAATGCAATAAATATTGAAACGTGGATTGAAACGATCAACCACGACCTGGGGAGGGATGCCGTAACGAGGGAAGGGGGGAAAATATTGATTGACGGCAGGGAGAGCAATGAGTATATTTTTAAGAAGAATTATTACTTTGTGCTTGGTGATAACCGTGATGACAGTTTCGACAGCAGGTTTTGGGGCTTTGTTCCCGAAGACCATATTGTCGGTAAGGCGTTCCTTGTTTTTGTATCATTCAATGAAGAATCTGAATCAATAGAACAGAGTATCAGAAGAGACCGAATACTTAAAAGAATTTAACAAATGAAAATATTAAATTTCCACACTGCAATTTTTGTGCTTGTTGCCCTTATGTTTGCCGCCCCTCCGGAGGCTGCTTTCGCTAAGGAGCGTACAAAGTATTTTATTTTCTTCCGTGATAAGGGGGAAGGAAATTCACTTCAGAAACTGCAGTCGAAACTTAGCGAAGCATCAAAATCGCTTTCTCCGTCTGCGCTTCTAAGGAGAGAGAAAACCAGCGCCGGAGAAAATGTTACATACGAAGATATTCCGGTTGAGCAGGTTTACGTAAATGCTCTGGAGAATTATGGTATTGAGATAATCCACCGGTTGGACTGGTTCAACGCAGTTTCCGCTTACCTGGATCAGAATCAGCTTAACGCGGTAAAAAATTTGAAATTTGTATCTCGTATAGAACCCGTGAAAAAACTTCCTCTGAAAGGTATGCCTGAAGAGGCAGCTAACATAGCTAGCAACCCCGCGAAGTTTAGTTCGGACAGGTACGGGCAATCTTACACACAACTTGCGATCTCGGATGTAACAAGGGTGCACTCCGCAGGAATAACCGGGTCAGGCGTTAAGGTGGGGATCCTTGACACCGGATTTGACTGGCAAAGGCACGAGGCTCTGAAGACGAGGAATGTAATCTCCGAAAAAGATTTTATCTTCAACGATAATATAACAGCGAATGAAGCCGGTGACGCGACGGGACAGCATAATCACGGCACATACGTTTTTGGTATTATCGGAGGGTATAAAGACAGCGTAATGATCGGCGCGGCTTACGATGCGTCATTTATGCTTGCGAAGACGGAAGATGTAAGGTCTGAAAAACATATCGAAGAAGATAACTATGTCGCCGCCCTTCAGTGGATGGAGAATCAGGGTGTTGATATTACCACCAGTTCGCTTGGCTATAATACATTTGACGCGGGGGAAACCTCTTATACATACAGTAATATGGACGGTAAAACCACGATCGTAACAAAAGCGGCGGAACTTGCTTTCAGTAAAGGGATACTCACTATGACTGCGGCAGGGAATGAGGGGAACGGTGCCTGGTTTCACGTCATTGCACCCGGGGATGGTTTTAATACGATGGCAGTCGGAGCTGTTTCCGGTGATGACAGTGTTGCTTCTTTCAGTTCACGCGGCCCGACCTACGACGGCAGAGTAAAGCCGGATATTGTTGCACAGGGTGTTTTTGTTTATGGTACCAGGGCTTCAACGGATGATGAATATCTTTTTAATAACGGAACATCTGCAGCAACTCCGATTGCATCCGGCATAGCGGCGCTTGTCCTTTCGGTGCATCCGCATCTCAGTAACGTTCAGCTGCGTAGTATACTAAGGCAGACGGCGAATAATTCAGCGACGCCGAATAACTACAGGGGATACGGGCTCCTCTCTGCAGTGAGAGCCATCGAATTCCCGACTATCGAACAGCAGGGATTCAATTTTATGATGCACAAAGTGGTTGTTGATAGTATTGACCGGAACGCTCTGTTTTATATGCACTTTAATGTGGATAACAGGAAAGATTCCGTTCTGATGACTCTCAGTGGCGTGAAGTATAAAGCAGCCATCCCTTCATTCGGCGCGGATCAGCAGGTCAAATTCCGTTTCTCGTATTATGGCGAAGACGGCAGTTACAGGATGTATCCGCGGAAAGGTTATCTCAATTTCAATTACGGGAGTACCGATGTCCGTACTACTTCGGTATCAAATGTTACTTTAGGTTTTTTAATAAACCAGAACTATCCGAATCCTTTTAACAGCGGAACTACGGTTTCCTTCGTATCAGCTTTCAAGGATGACGCGCTTGTGGAAATATACACCATACTCGGAGAAAAAGTAAAGATTCTGCACGCAGGTGTAATCAATTCTGGCCTTAATGAGTTTATATGGGACGGACGGGATGATGCCGGGAACCCCCTCGCGACGGGTGTTTATATCGCGAGAGTCAAAATGGGCACGGATATCCAGGCGTCGAAGATGCTGCTTCTGCGCTGAGTTAAATACTATTCATATTCCGGGGTGATTATGCAGGCACCCCCACTTTACCGTCTATTACCGGTGTTACGAGTATAAGGGGTTCATCGGGTACGCCGAACTCTGAAAAGATCTCCTCAAATAAACCTATTTCAAGGTTTCTCTTACGAAGTTTTTCGAACGACTTCCAGGTCATTAAGCCGCCACGCTCATCCTGCGGGGCGTCAAATTTATAAGAGGAGGAATAATCCTCTTCAACTTTCGAGCGGAGAAAATTGACCTTCTCCTCATCGCTGCCGTCAATCCTGTAACTCGCCGCCCGGAAATTTTTAATCCTTCCGTCGTCAATATCAAGATAGATGTTAAGGACTATTTCTTCCATTTTTCACTCAGAGGATCAGTTTACGGCTTTGTCTTTATTCTTCACGACAAATATCACTCCGGCAACTATCATAACTGCGCCCCACCAGAGATTAGGATGTGTCTCACCGAGTACGGTAGAAGGAATCTTTCCCGAAACAACGTCAGTAATACCAGCCGCCAAAATGATCAGTCCCATTAATCCGAGAATCAATCCGACAAAATACCAGATAGGTTTCATTGTTATACTCCTCTCACCAGAACATTATATTAAGAATTACCAGAATGACAAGCGAGATCACAGCCCAGAATTCCGGCCTCTTTAATAGCGGCACATCCGCGTTGTGGTTTTCCGCTGTAAGTCCCTTGACCAGCCCCACTAGTTCCTCTTTCGGGCGTTTCTTTGTAAAGAGGCTTATGACGATTGTCAATACAAAACAGATTACCCAGGCCCACCACGCGCGCCAGAAATTTGCCGCCATATCGCTTGAGACATTCGACATTGTGATGAGGCTTTCGTCCAGCCATTTATATTTAACTCCGAGGAACATCGTAAACGAAGATACCATACCGGCAACAAGCCCCCAGAAAGCTCCGTTTGGCGTTATCCACCAGACGAACATTCCGAGAAGCATAGTAGCGAAGAGCGGCGCGTTGACCCACGAGAAAATCGCCTGCATATAGTCCATTATACTAGGGAAACTCTTTGCCCAGTAAGCGGTAACGATACTTATAAGTATGCCCACAATCGTTGCGACCCTTCCCATCCAGAGGAGGTGTTCGGGTGATGCCTTCTTGTTAATCACAGATTTATATATGTCGTAAGTCCAGACTGTGTTAAACGCGCTTACATTTCCGGCCTGCCCTGCCATAAATCCTGCCAGCAGCGCGGTGACTCCTAAACCAACCAATCCGGAGGGATAATAACGCGCGATCAGCAGAGGGAGGGCCGAGTCGTAATTCACTACCCCGTTATCCTCAAGCAGTTTGAATCCGCTGTTTGCGTCATTTGCAAGTACAAGAGCGATCAGTCCGGTAACGATTACGAGAAACGGAACCGCCATTTTGAAAAAAGATGCAAGCACCGGGGTCATCCTCGCGGCGCGGAGGTCTTTCGCCGTAAACGCACGCTGAACAACAAGGAAGTCAGTAGTCCAGTAGCCGAAGGAAAGGACAAAACCGAGTCCGAGAACTATCCCTCCCCAGGTAACCAGCATACCATTATCCGCGGGGTTTGCCGAAGTTGACCAGAGAGTGTTAAACTGTTGAGGGACTCTGGCGAATACCTGGTCAATTCCGCCGATTTCAATTATGCCGAGAAGCGAAACAAGAAAAAGCCCGAACCAGATAAGGAAGAACTGGATTATTTCCGTGAAGATTGCGGAGAGGAGGCCGCTCATTGTGACGTAAACAGCTACCGTGGCAGCTGATACCCACATACTTACGTCCCAGTTCCATCCGAGGAATGTATGCATTACAAGCGCCATCGCGTAAAGGTTTATTCCGGAGACAAGTACAGTCATAACGCCAAACGCGATGCCGTTCAGCACACGGGTTTTTTCATCAAATCTTTCTTTAAGGTAACCGGGTACAGAGTTGATTTTACTGCTGTAATAAAAGGGCATCATATAGATACCGAGGAAGAGCATCGCTGGGATAGCGCCGATCCAGTAGAAGTGCGCGACATACATTCCGTATTTGAACGTATTGCCTGCCATTCCGAGAAGTTCAAGCGCGCCGAGGTTGGCGGAGAGAAAAGCAAGCCCTGCTACCCAGGAACTGTTTTTTCTTCCTGCCATAAAAAAATCATTTTCGCCTTTAGTGAATTTTTTAAGGTACCATCCGATACCAAGAATAAATCCAAAGTATGCCGCTATTATAAGCCAGTCGGCAAACGTAAGTCCTATTGTATTCAATCAGCCACCTACAGTGATTAATAGAAGAATTTTAACTCGCTTAATCTAATTAAAATAAATGGTTTTTTATAGTGAAGACGGCAGATAAAACTGAACTGTGGCGAGGTTTTTCCGGAGAATTGAGAAAACAAAAAAAGCTGTATCGTTCAGTTGACGATACAGCTTTGATGAAATTACAAAAGGATCAGTAACCTACAGCGGAGAAGTATGCGTGAACTCCTAAATGAACGGTAAGCAGATCAGTTTTTGAATTGCTGTAAATTGGGGTAACTGTTCCGGTTGTCTCATTGACTATCAGATCGCCTTCTTTAAGATACTGTGCTTCAGAACCCATTAAATAACGAACCTTAAAATCGATGAACAGAGGTGACTTGCCTCCTGTAGCCGGGTCGTTCAGGTCTGTTACCTTAAAAAGTATACCCGCGCCGCCGCCATAACTCCAGGCATGATCCTCGCTGTTATTGGAAGTCGTTATCTCCTCGTTATCTTTTTCATTACGAACGGTTGTTTCGGTAAAGAAGTACGAACCGCCGAAAAGCAAATCAAGGTACGGCCTTATAAGTGTATTATTAGTCTGCAGCCTGATGAGCAGGTGATAGTTTAATATATTGTTTGACCGGTCTACATTAACTGTGGCGTCGGGGATTGTAGTGCTCCACCTGGCATTTCTGGATTCATTGCCATAATTCATAAAACCGAGATTCAGTCCGATACCAAAGGGAGTCCTGTCTCCGTAAGGGTAGATCAAACCCTCGATGCTTCCGCCGATTCCTGTTCTTTTAACATACTGGTAAAACTCACCCCGCGGGAAGCCGAGAGTCAGATTGATTCCTCCTGACTGTGCTGAAATATCAGTCGTGCCGGCGAAAATGAGGGTCACTAGAAAAAGTAAAATTAACTTTGCATTTCTCATATTTTATCCTTAAAACGAAATTTAAATCAGGTTGTAAAATAGCAAGAAATTCATAAATGCAGGTAATATTAAAATAAATGGATTTTATGTCGCTTGTCCGGAAAATAGATGTGATATGCGGAACGGCCTTTGTTTTCTCCCTGCCGTCAAACTGCAGTTGTAATGCAAAAAAAGAGCCGGAGAGGGCACCCGATTTTTACCTTGTTTTTAACAGGCGGAACGATATTTTTGAACTATATATTTACGGCTTAGACGGTACAAATACCGCGAAAGAGCCTGTTTATGCGATTTATCCGGAAAGAATCCGTTATTATGAAAAAGTGTTTTTTTCTGTTTCTTCTTGCCAGTGTGGTAACGTTCGGGCAGTACTATAACGAAAGAACGACAGCCGAAAATTTCGAGTACTCCAATATTCACTTTAAGTCCTACTATCTGAATCCCTACGGGCTTGCGGGTTTTAAGGAAATCGCGGCCGGGTTTATTTCCGATCCATTTCTGAAATTAAAGATTAATCCAGCCAACCTTCCGGAAATGGAAGAGAGCGATCTCTTATTTTACCTTGATTTCAGAGGAGACTGGACTGAAGCGGATTATTATGATGGTTATGCCGTTCCCACGTTCAGTGAAAGAATCGCATATCCCTATTACACCCCGGACCGCCGGTGGAATTCCCTCTCCCGTACCGAACCGGAACCGATAGTCTCCCTAGGGTTTATATCGCGCCCCATCAGTGAAATTACGGACAAATTTTATCTCGGCGGATCTTACGAATACCTCAGGAAGAATGAGAGTTATAACGAATTTCCTTATGGCATCTACTACTACAATTATTACTATGACGCGCTCGGTTACAGGACGGGTTCTGAATACTCTTCCCCTTCAGTCTATCGTTACCTCGGAGCGGATGAATTAACCAATAACGGGCACTTCTTCAGCCTCTTTGCCGGATTAGAAATTTCCGATGATATTAAGATCGGAGTGGGAATGAACGGTGTTGTTCATACAAGAGACGGGAAATACGCGAACACTTACCGCGATGAGTACTCAAGCACGGGGGAAGGAGACTGGTCATCAGCGCAGTCAGTTGGCAGGGAACAAAAGTACGACCATCTTGATTTTACCGCGGGAGTTAAGTATAAACTTACGAAAACACTTTCGCTTGGCTTTAAAGCCGGGATGCTTAACGGAACCGCAGACCAGTCTTATGAGGCTTATAATTATTATTATTCCCAAAACAATAAACCCGATACTTCATCTACGTGGTATTATTATTTCTCTGATGGTTCCACCTCTCAGACCTGGACGCTTGACGGAAAGACCACCTATATCGGTTTCGACTTTCAAAAATCCTTTCGCGGCGGCAAGGAACTTCACGGCTATTATAAATACAGTTATTCAGGGCTCGACCTTAACACTTTTTCCTCCATCAACGATACAAACAGATCCTCAAGCAGATCGCAGTATATTTCTGACTGGTATATGTATAAGGGGCACTCGGCGGCTCGCGACAACCGTACCGGAAGGGGGGAAAGAAATATCAAATCACACGAGGGGGTACTGAACTTCCGGTGGAATCTGACCGGGAGATCATCTCTTTCCGCGGGTGTGTACTATAATATGGTATCCACCACTGTTGACACGCGCGAGCCTGTCAAAGCGTATCGAGTATCGGATTACACAAACAGCAGTTCAGGCGGATCAAATTCGAATTACTTCTTAAAACTTATCGAAGATAAGACTCTGGTTTGGAATTATACTTCGGAATACACGACTCTTCAGATCCCGGTGATCTTCTGTACTCAGTTGGGTGAAAGATGGGAGATGCTAATCGGCGTCGCGAGGATCTCTAACGCATGGAATATTGAAGAATCAACCTCAGCTTATTTTACTAAGCGGGAAAGGACTGATGCGGATACTTCCAAAATTGAAACTGATTTCAGCGAGAAATACCTTTACCCGGATAAGAAGTTAACTGAGGACCTCGCAAGGTTTATGATGCAGTTTAAGATGAATATAACCGGCGATCTAAGCGCGAGAGTAATGTTTGAACCTTCATTTGATCCATATATAAGAGTTGCTCAGTGGTGGCTGGCATTTGAAGCAAGGTTATAATTCTGAAATGTCAAAATCACCGGGGTCAGTGCTAAAGAGAGGAGTAATAGTTGAATAAACAATTCACGATGGTTTTGCTTCTATTTCTGATTTTATTCGTGACCGGAAACTCTCAGACAATAAACGATCTGATCCCGCGTGATGAGTCCTTCTATATACAATCCTCGTTAAATTATAATTATGATCAGCACGGGTACTGGGATATACCCGGCAACAGCGCGATATTACGGGAGAGGTCGCCTTTAATCGTTTCTGAATTTATAAGCCCCGAAAATGACAGGAAGTACGCGGTCAGGAGGTCCTCTGTTCCGGGATTTGTAAAAATACATATTGATGGTATCGCGGGATTTCTGGATTTTATCGGGCGCAGCGACAGTAATGGAGTCAGGCTCGTATTTAATAAACCAAACGAAAACGGAAATCAGGAATTTACTTTCAGATACAACGGGCACGGAAGGTTTAAGATTTATAACCGGAACGGAAAGGTGATCTCGCTTGAAAACCGTTCATCCGACAGCGGCAGAACAGTGATCCTCTGGGATGATAATGACGGACCCTGGACTGAGTGGGTTCTTATTTCCACGGTTACCAATAAACCCCTGCTTCCGGACGATAAAATAAATGAGAGGAGGAGGCAGACAGGCGAGGATATGACCGGTATTGGAACTCTCTATATACAGTCAGCTATGAACTTCGGAAAAAACGCGTCAGGATTTTTGAGAAACTCTGGTAATAAACTTTTTTCCGGTGACCTTAAAGAAGTGGGCCAGGGGTTTAAGTTTAACATTTTGCAGTCAGCCTCCGATTTTGCTTATTATAATCTAGTATCGGGAGCAGGGACTAATCTTATGTTATCCGCTGATCCGGCAGGATCTGCCATAACATTTAAAGAAGCGGATCTTACCGGAATACAGAATTTCAGATTTCAGTACAGGGGAAACGGCAGGGTTAAAATTTATGCCCAGGACGGCAGGGTGCTTGCCCTGAAAAATGCAGCGGAGAAAACGAACGGATATGTTGAATTGACTGAAGATTCAGAAGAGGCGCATACAGAATGGTATCTTATTGACAGCGATAAAAACAGGATCGCACTTCCGGAAGGGAAGACGACTCAGCAAATAACTTTGGAAAAGTTCAGCGTTGGGGAGCCTGGGGAAATAGCCGATGCATTCAGACTGATTGACGAAGTGTATGAGATTGTAAGCAGGCTGCAGCCTGCAACTGAACAGACTCTTTCAAAAATTTCTGCCCTGCAGAGAACAATTGGAGGGGCTTTCCTCCTTACCTCCGGCATTGAAAAACTGACTGCAAGAATGAACAATACTTTAACCGCTATAGCCCCCTTAACGAAAATTCCGGCTCTCGGGCTGGCGTTAAAACCATTAACTGTTACACTGGATTTTTCAAAGACACAACTCGAAAATGTTAAAAACGGTATTGATGCTTTCAAAAAACCTGTTATTGATCCTGTTTATGAAAATATTTCGTTTGCTTTCAGCAGGGTGATAACTCTGAAAACTCAGTTAAGCGTTCATAAAGAAAAACTATATAGCCTGAAGAAAGATATTTATGAAATGTATAAGTCGGGAGAATATGATAAAGCGATTCTGTTCTCCGGCAATGTTTTCGAACGGCTTAAATCAGTGCGATCCGCGATGGGATTGATCGGGACCGCTTTATCTCAGGTGGATATGGTTTGTGATGTTCTTAACAAAATTCAGGAGCCTGTCGGGAAAGTTAATACGGGACTCGCGGAGTTTGAGAAAAAGTACAGGGAGATTGATAAGATTGCTGATGAAGTAAATGAGGTCCTTGACAGGAGACTGGTCAGGGAGATAGCCGGAGTGAAAATAGATGTAAGTCTACGGGAGGTGTTGAACGGGGGAGACATTAGCAGTTCTGTTGAGGGGTATGTTCAGAACTGGGCTGAAGGCCTTCTGCGTCCGCTTATTGAAAAATCCAAAATAAAACTGCCGGAGCTTCCGGGGATTTTGGATTTTAAGTCCGTACTCGCTGGGAGCGTGGATGCAGCGGGCGAGGCAAAGAAAAGAGGAGCCGGAATTGAGATGATAACCGAAAGTATTGCTCCACTGTTAGATCAGCTGACTTTTGAACCCGGATTACGATAAAAAGGGATTGGTGGTTTATTTAGTAAATGCAAACCAATCCACCGTTGGAAACGCAAAGACGCAAAGTTAAAGTGAAGACGAAAAGAAACTCTAACCGGTGTGATACTAAGCCGTCCTGATTAAATTATACAGTGGTTAATCCTAAAATGGGAAGAGCAGGTAAAACCCCGGTAGTGCCGGCGCTTCGATACGCCCGACTTAAATTGAAAACGAAAAGAGGTCGGGCTACTCAGCGACCTCGCGTATTTGAATTAGATTTTTTTCCAGATCAGTGCAGAATATTTTTTATGATAGCAAAATTCTTAATTCATAAGCCGACGAGACTGTCTCATCTCTAGTAGTGTCGGCGCTTCGATACTCCCGACTTAAATTGAAAACGAAAAGAGGTCGGGCTACTCAGCGACCTCACGTATTTGAATTAGATTTTTTTCCCGATCAGTGCAGAATATTTTTTATGATAGTATAATTCTTAATTCGTATTTATTAATTTTTAATTAAAAAGAATCTTCAGTCTTTCGCCCGCTTCTTTGATTACGCTGAGATTAGTTGCGGAGTAGGAGAACCTTACGTTATTATTAAAATGGTGGCCGAAGCACGCGCCATAAACTGTCGCTATTCCCGCGTCCATCATTTTCTGGTAAGCGTAAAGCTTTTGTTCTTCCTCACCAAGCCCTCCTGGAATTAACCCGGAAAAGTCAGGGAAGAAATAAAAACCGGCGTGAGGCATATAGACTTTTAATCCTGGAATTCCTTTCAGAATTTCATATAAAGCATCGCGGCGAATTTTGTACTCATTTACCATTTCCGAGATGGCCTTTTCACTTTCAGTCCTGTTATTTAATGCTTCTGCCGCTGCAAACTGTATGAAGGTGGTAACGCCTGCAGTTTGTGTATAGTTTCCCAGGAGCATTAAACGGGGGATTGCTTCATTTCGTGTGGCAAGATAGCCGATTCGCCAGCCGGTCATTGAGTAAGTCTTGGAAAGTGTGTAAATACTGATAATATTTTTATAAGGGAGTGAGAGCGCGCTGAAGACCTTATCTCCGTCATAAACAATTGATTCGTATGATTCATCCGTAATAAGATAAACGCCGTATTTTTCACATAATCCCGTGATCCTTACAATCTCTTCTTCGTTAAAAAGTTTACCGGAGGGATTTTGCGGATTATTCAGATAGAAAAAGGATATCCCTTTCATCATATCTTCAAGTTTTTCATAATTAACGGTGAAATCAGGTTCAAGAGGTACTTCCATAAAATCAATATTGCAGTAAGGGACAAAGTTTTCCAGCACACAGCTCCAGCACGGGGCAAAACCGGCGCCTTTTTTTCCTTCAAAAAGTTTGAAAGTCAGCTCAAGCCCTTCCTGACCGCCGTATGTGGCAATTACATTATCAGGGGTCAGTCCTTTTACATTATTGTAATACTCCAGTTTCTTCACAACCGCTTCCTTAAAAAATGCTTCACCTCCGGATTTTGGGTACTTGGTCAAGCCAAGTTCAAGTCCTTTAGTCGCCGCGTCTTTAATGTACTGCGGTGTAGCAAAATCAACTTCACCTCTCTGGAAGAGAAGAAAATCCTTGCCGGTTCTTTCTTTAAATTCTTTTGACCTTTTTCTCACCTCTTCGCTAATGGTAACGATAGGGGACATTCTTACATTTTCAAGGCTTTGTGAAAACAATGTATTTCTCCTGTGGAAATTTAATTATCTGGATTCTGGAATAACTGGAAATGTTTTACCAAGATACGAAGGGGAACGGGGATTATCAAGAGAATTCAGGTTAAGAATTGTTGAACCTGATATTATCGTTAAAGTATTTAGGGAAACTGAAATTAGGTAGCTGAGTAGAGTGGAGCTATTGTTGAGACTTTAGGGACTAAGGAAAAATAAACGAATTAAAAAATGATTTATGATGATTCCGAAATGCCAAATCCCCGCTCAATCTCAGACCCGGACAGGCTCTGATAATAAACTAATTCATAAGCCGGTACGGCGAGTACCACCTTGATTGATGACAGCGCTTCGATACGCCCGACTTAAATTGAAAAAGAAAAGAGGTCGGGCTACTCAGCGACCTTACGTTTTTAAGCTGTATATTATGCCAATTTGGGCAGAATAAATTTATCAATTATTTAATTCTTAATTTTTAATTGTACTAACAAATATTAACTTTTAACTTTTAACTTATAACTCTTTCACTTAATCCCGAACTTCTTCTTCACAATGTTCGCCAGCAGCAGCGAGCCCGGCCGCGCCATTTCGCCGTGATCGAAGCCGTCAAGTTCGTAAAGGCTAACGTCTGTTCGGCCGTTGAGTTTCAGCATCTTTTCCATATACGCGTTTTCTTCATACCTTCCGAACAATTCAGTTTCCCTGTCGCCTGTAATTAAAACAATTTCCGGAGTCTTGGCTGTTACGTGATAAAGCGGCGCGTATTCATCTACTGTAGGCTGAAGTTCAGGTATTTTATTTTCACCGCGGATTGTAAAGTGAGTTATGCACTGCGGACTGAGGGGTATTAATGCCGCGAGAAGGTTATTATCTATTCCGTGTGCAGCAAGCCATTTACTATCCATTCCGGCCATAAGAGAGAGATATCCTCCGGCAGAGTGTCCGGAAAGAACTACTTTAGTTGAATCCCCTCCGTATCTTGAAATGTTTTTAATCACCCACGCGACTGCAGCGGCGGCATCGCGTATGTAATCTGGATTCTTCGCACGGGGAGCGAGCCGGTACCCTACGCCTGCGACTGCAATACCCTTGTTTTTTAGTTCACCGGGTATCTCTTTTTTCCCTCCCTTTAGTCCGCCGCCGTGAAACCATACTACTGTAGGAAAACCTGTTTGCTTATCGGGATAATACAGATCGAGCGTGCAGATACTGTCCTGGTAATTGTCTGCCGGATCCTGAATGTACTTTTGATTCATCAGGTAAACATATGCCGGTTTCTCCTGAGCGGAAAGCGGAGCGAAGAATAAGATTAAAATGGTGATGCTTGATGCAAAGATAGATAAATATCTTTTAGTAGTCATTATTGATCTGAAACTAGTTTTTTTATTGAAAGCACGATACCGGTATGAACTCCCTCGTGGAAGTGATTGAACGTTACCGCTTCTTCAAATGATGACAGTTGCACGCCCGTTGAGGTTGTATAAGGCCTGAACTCACGGAATTTTCCGTTACTATAGTCCTCTATCGCTTTCTCCGGCAGTGAGACAAGCAACTCTTTCATCATCTGTATTCCGGGCGGGGAGACCCAGGAAGCAGGAGAGGTGCCTGTGCGAAACTGGCTGATTAGTTCTTTTGGGATATGTGTTTCTAATCTCGATAATGTATAATATAAAACCTGCTGGGTAATAATTATGTGGCCGAGGTTCCAGAGAATATTGTTTTTGAAACCCACGGGGATCCGGAGGAACTGATCATCTGACAGGCTGCCAACACCGGAGAGAATGAGTTCGCGTTCCTTGCGGAGGAGAGAGATTGATTTTAATGTATCCAATGTTTTATTTGTTGATTATAAAATTATGTACCTGATAAGATAAATATAAATTTCTAAATAAAGGCATTTTGCAGAATTGGATCGTGAAGAGAACGAGGATTTACCGGATTAGCTTAGACTTCGCAGGCATTACGGTCGCTCCTATGAAATGGGCGGAAGCGTGCGGCGATGTGTTCCACGCAATAACGCGAAGCTGACGTAGAGAACGCGGAGGAAAAATGATCTATGGTCATCCTTTTATATTTGTGTCATCTGTGTTCCGAATAAGTGAAACACAGAGGACACAGTATGAAGTGAGCGGCGGTTTAGTCTGATTCAGTTTTCTTTGATGAACCCAGTTCATACCAGTTGATGTTCCTGGTGATGAACATTGTTGTCCCAAGTATGATTGTCAAGCCTATACTTCCGATCAGCAGGGCATAATCCTGGAGCTGAAGGGTTATGTAAACAAAAAGATATGTGAATGCCAGAACAAGGACAAGTAATAGTGCCTGTTTCAGATTGCCGAAAATGGTTCTCGCGTAAAGTCCGATCATTCCGATGATGGCAACACTGGCAACCGCATACGCGAAGTCGAAGTTAGTATGTTCCGAAACTGAAATAAGCAGTGTATAAAAGAGAATCAGAGCAAGCCCAATAAGTATGTATTGGAACGGATGAACTTTTTTTCTGTTAAATATCTCTACCAGAAAAAACGTGAGGAACGTAAGCGAAATCGCGAGCAGGGCATACTTAGCAGACCTTGTGGATTTCTGGTAATCATTCATTGGCAGAAGCAGATCAACTCCAAACGCGCTGCTAAGAAGTGTATTAGTATTCTGAACTCCATACCAGAACTGGGGGTAGTTCCTGTTTAGTTCCAGTATTTTATATTCTGAACTAAATCCGTTCTCATTTACTTTCCGGTTGTCCGGGAGGAACGCTCCTGAAAAACTGGGATCTTTCCACTCGGAGGCGATTTTTACATTTGTTTCTTTACCAAGGGGGATAAATCCGAGGTGCCTGCTTCCCTGAAGGAAGAGGTCAAAAGAAAATGTGAGATCCTTAATAACCGGCGCGGCGGCGAAAATATTATTTACTGTTATTCCCGATGGTACGATCTGCGGAATTTTTGATCCCGGTTCGACCGGCAATACGGCACCGTTCCAGTTAAACGAAATCTTTTCCTTTATTCCCCGCAGGTCTGATATATTTATTGTCAGGAAGGCTTCATCCCACAACAGATCATACTTTTGAATTTCGGATAAATAGTTTTCGGTTCCGGAAAAGTTACCCGAGAATGAGAGCCGAGTATCATACACAACCACCTCATAAATGCCGCGACGCAGGGACTGCGGGTTAACTCTGCCGTTTACTGAAAGTAGAGAAGGGAGGAGATGCGCTTCGTCCCTGATCACTTTTTTTCTTCCGTCCTCAAGAATTTCACGGTTAAAGGGGATAGTAAGCACCGGCCCGTATACCCGCTGTTCATTTGCCCATTTGTCGCTGACTTCTTTTATCGCGGCCTGGCGCAGCGTTTCACGCTCATCAATAAGAGACTGGATGAATGCCATCGGGATCATCAGCATAAGCATCAGAATGAAGACGGAGATCAGTTTCAGAGTCACTGATTTGCGGATCGATAGTGTTAAGCTTTCGATTATAGATTTTTCCTGTGTTTCCATAAATATTTTACTCGTTGGTTATTATTGTTTAGAAAAGTACTTTGTTAATCAAAGTAGAGTAGCAAAAAATTTTTACTTTTTCTCCAGCTGTTTTTGTGATTCTATCAGTTTCTGCAGCGCTTTCAGATGATTATCAAAAGCTTTTTTACCTTCTTTGCTTATATAATATTTTGTGTTCGGTTTCCTGTCGACAAATGATTTAACGACACCTATATAGTTTTCCTTCTCAAGCGCTTTTATGTGACTCGCGAGATTACCGTCGGTTACGTTGAGATATTCCTTCAGTGTTATGAAATCAAGTTCGTCATTTACCGCGAGGGCGGACATGATCCCGAGTTTGACGCGGCTCTCGAACGCTTTATTCAACGCCTCAATTGCAGATTTCACCGCTGGTACCTGTAATGAAGGAAGATTCCGTAAATGATATGGACTGCTCCGAAACCGAGCGCCCAGAGAATAAGGCTGTATTCCGGGTAAACGGCTGCTGCCAGGCCCAGTACAATTTGTATCAGCCCGAGATACCGCACTTCACCAAAAGTATACTTACTTGCATTGAAGAGTGACAAACCGTAAAAAATTAACATCGTCGCCGGAATTAATCCAATTAAACTGTGCGATAATAAAATAATAATCAGCAGGCCGCCTGAGCCAAGCGGTACAATCATATCTGTCATCAGCATTCTTGAAGCCGGATTCCAGACCACCTCCCCTTTTTTCACCGCATTTCTATAAGAGAGGAAAATTGCTGAACCGAGCGCCAGCGCGAGGACGATAAAAGCAAGAATAATCAGGTTTGTAAGCTCCCCTGGTTGGAGCGCACTGCCGTAAATGGAGCCGTCGGGGATAAAATTAAAAATCCCGTAAGCTATATATGCGCCTGCAAGCGCATAGACGCCGGCTAATACTCCCGCCCAGCCTGAGAGGGAAAGAAATTTTGAAGACCGCTCCATCATGGAACGGATCTCGGTTATGTCACGAAGATAGTCCTGGGTGTCTTTCATACTAAAAGTACTTTTTATTTCAAAGTTAATCACATTGCCCATCCTGTGCAAGGCTTTTTAATTATTTGTCAGGGTAAAAATCCGGTAGGAATTTAATTTTAATTCCCTTTGGTAACGGGTAAATATGGTTTTCAGAAAGAGGTAAGGATAACGCCGCCAAAATCAATCTGCGGTCATCCGTTAAAATCTGTGTTATCTGTGTCCAATTGAAAATTGGCAAATGCGATGACGAAGGTAAGGCGGGACACAGATCAGATTGGATGGCAGCAGATTAAAAACTGGTAATCCCGAGCGATCCGTGACGGAAACGATTGAACTTTTTATTAAATTACTGTTACTGTCGCAATTAATGCTAATCCATAAAAAATTCTTAAATTTGTAATGACTTTGCCTGCGAAGATTTTTTGCCAATAGGTGGCAGAGTCCATACGAGAGTTCTGCGTTCTTTTTTTAAATAATTTTTTTGATTCCTCATGAAAAGACAAACCAAAAATACGGACAAAAATAACTCAACCTCTGAAACGCTCCAAAAAGAACTTGAGCGAGCCATTAAAGCCTCCGAAAACTGCGAAAAACTGACGCGGCGTTTATCGTTTGATCTTCAGGAGCGCGAGAAAGAATTGCGGTGTCAGGATCAGTTTGCGCGCCTGCTGGTTAAGCCAGGCCTGAGTATCACATCTTTCCTTAAAGAGTCAGTTTCATTACTTTCGGATGCCTTCCAGTTCCCGGAAAAAGCATCGGTCAGAATCACCGCGGAAGGACATCAGGCAAAAACCTCAGGATTTAAAGTTACAGCAGACTGCCTAGAAATTCAGTATCCACCAAAAGGCCAACCGGCAGTCCTTATCCAGGTATGTTATAAATTCAAAAAAAATTCCAGGCCGGAGAAAATCTTTCTTCCAGAGGAAAAACGTCTTCTGCAGGATATCGCCGCCAAAATTGCTTTTTATATTTCCAGCACCCAAAAAACTGAAGAACTCATAGCAAGCGAAAACAGGTACGAGTACCTAATCAATGTTATCAGGGATGTGATCTTTAAAATTGACGGGAAGGGCGTAATCACCTATATAAGTCCCTCAATAAAAAATTTACTCGGGTATGATGCTAAAGAAATAACCGGCAGCGATTTATTTTTCAAACTGCTTTTTGATAACCTTGGGAAACTCAAAAAAGAATTTAAAAAACTTCCTGAAAGTGAATTCCGGAACGCTACTCATAAGGTGTCACATAAAGACGGGACAGACAGATGGCTGAGGAGCAGTTCAATAATCATATCTGAAAAGGGGAAAGTCAGCGGTATAGTCGGTTCACTTTCGGATATTACTGAACTTAAAAAGATAGAGGCGGAACTCCACAAAAGCGAAAAACTGTATAGATCATTCCTCCAGGCTTCGCCGGACATGATCGCAGTGACTGACCTGACCGGGAAAATTACATTCATTTCTCAAAAGTCTGCGGAAATTTTTGGATTAAGCGACTCGAGTTTCTTCATAGGTAAGAATATTGCCGCCTTTACCTCGGCAGAGGACTCAGGTCGCGCTTCGAATGATCTAAACCAAAGACTAACAGGAGAACTTTTTCAAACCCGGGAATATACCGCGCAAAAGCCGGACGGCACACTTCTTACTCTTGAAGTTTCCGGTAATTTCTTTAATGATGAATCCGGTTCCCCCGCGGGAATGATTTTTGCGGCCAGGGACGTATCCTCGAGAAAAGAACTTGAGAAGAAACTTAAAGACAGTGAAGCTCTCTATAAGTCCGTTACTACCGCCTCGCCCGACATCATCACTTTTACTGATCTTGAAGGGAAGATTCTTTTTGCTTCACCGAGCGTTTTAAAAATGTTTGGCGGCTCTAGCACTGATGAATTCACCGGGCGCAACCTTATGGAGTTCATACATTCCGATTCACACGTAAAAGCGATCAACGGCATAACTGAGATGGTGAAGGGGAACATGCTTGGTGCTGAAGAATATGTGGGATTAAGACTGGACGGTACGACATTTGATATAGAGGTTAACGGCGAGATCATCAGGGATGAACGCGGGAATCCTCTTAACATGATGTTTGTTACCAGGGATATTACAAAGAGAAAAGGCCTTGAGAGAAAATTTACAGAGGCTGAACAGCTTAACCGCACTGTCTTTGAAGCCTCTCCTGACGGAATAGTGATCCACGACCTTAAAGGCAATATTATTCTCGCGTCGCCAAAATTTGCCGAAATGATGGGCGTAACGGAACCGGGAAATTTAACCGGCAGAAGTTTATATGAATTTACGGATTCAACAGGGATCAAATCACCGCCAGCCATCGCACCCGAAACCCCGGACAGAAAACCGGCACGCAGTTTTGAGCTAAAAGGCCTCCGTGCAGACGGAAAAGTTATAGACATTGAAGTGAACGCTCAGCCTATTATCGGGGAGGGAGGGGATATGACGAGAATTGTCTCCATCGCGAGGGATGTAACAGAGCGGAAGAACCTGGAACGGTTAGCAAGGGAAAGCCAGGAAAAGTACCGGACCCTGGTAGAGACCGTTGATGAAGTAATATTTGATATTAAAGCCGACGGAACGATAGATTTTCTTAGTCCCTCCGTCTTTAAGTTGATTGGCTATACCGTAGAAGAACTAATTGGAAAAAATTTCCTGCAATTTGTCTACGAAGAGGACTTAAAAGAGATCGCTCACTCACTCAGGTCAATTGGCCATAACCACCGCCCCTTCATAGATTACAGGTACAGAACAAAGGCTGGCGACATTGTCTGGGTACGCTCCTCAGTGGTTCCCGTCTTTGAGGGAGAAAAAATAGTAAGCATCAGGGGTACACTG
This sequence comes from Ignavibacteriaceae bacterium, assembly GCA_013360295.1. Classification (GTDB taxonomy): domain Bacteria; phylum Bacteroidota; class Ignavibacteria; order Ignavibacteriales; family Ignavibacteriaceae; genus JABWCL01. The sequence continues at coordinate 139,980 of JABWCL010000005.1, forward strand.
ATGAATATTACACACCAGAAGGAAGCGGAAGCGAAACTAATAAATGCGGAGAGAGAGACAAGCGAGATTCTTGCTTCAATGCCGATCGGAGTTGCGGTCTTTGACGAAAAAGAAAAACTTGTTTTTACCAATTCGGAATTTAGGTACATTACTGGCTACACTGCTGAGGGTATTGGATCCGTTAGTAATTGGTGGGAAATGGCATATCCGGATGGCAACTACAGGGAGTACATGAAGAATGCCTGGTATAAAGAGACGGAAAGATCTCTCGCTACCGGCACCCCATTCATTCCCGTGGAGGCAAAAATCAGGTGCGCGGACGGTTCAACAGTTATTGCTGAAGTGAGCTTTTCACTTATCGGCAGGAGAGGTGTTGCGACTTTTGTTGATATTACGGCAAGGAAAAAAACAGAAGAGATGCTGCGCCAAAGAGAGGAAGATTACCGCTTGCTGGTTGAGTCCATTAATGATGTGATTTTTGAAGCGGATGACAGCGGCAGAATAAAGTATATCAGCCCGGCGGTCTATGATATACTTGGTTATCACGAGGAAGAGTTAACGGGGCGCAGCTTTTTCGATATTCTGCTCCCGGAAGAGAGAGAGCAATTCTCCGCCGCAGTTTCATCGCTCGAAACGAGTATAGAACAAGATGTTACTTCTTATGAATACAGGTTTTTTCACAAGGACAGGAGCCCAAAGTGGCTGCGCTTCTCTCCTTCTCCGGTCTATACCTACGGTAAACTGAAAGGGTACAGGGGCGTTATCACCGACGTAAATGAGAAGAGGCTCGCTCTGGATAAACTGAGCGAGCAGAAGTTGTATATAGAATCAATCCTGCGGTCGCTGCAGGATATGATCTTTGTGCTCGATTCCGGATGCAGGATAATTGATTATATAGCGCCCGAGAATGACGATCTTTATGCTCCGCCTGAATTTTTCCTCAATAAAAGCGTGCACGAAATTTTCCCACCTGAGTTATCGGGCTTGTTGGAAAAGAATATTCTTGCGCTCCTTAGCGGGGAGACGGTAGAGCGTATTGAATACAAACTGCCTATGAGTGACGGACTCAGATATTACGAAGCCCAGTTTTCGAGCCTGGGGGCTGACAGGGTCATCTCGAAGATAACCAACATTACTCAGAGAAAATTAACCGAACTGCGTGTAACTGAAAGCGAAAGGAAATTCAGGTTCCTCTTTGATAATATGGCGCAGGGGGTTATTTACCAGGATGCTAACGGTGAAATATTATCCATCAACCCCTCCGCTCTAAAGATACTCGGACTGACTGAATCTGAACTGAAAGCCAGTTCAACAAGAGAGAGATTTGGTGTCATCAGGGAAGACGGAACGGAAATCAAATCGGATGAGCAGCCGGTTGCCAAAGTAAAAGTTACCGGGAAGCCGGTTCGTGATCAGATCATCGGCATTTTTAACCCTAGATTGAACGATCGCAGGTGGCTCCTTGTTAATGCTGAACCGGAGTACGATGATGACGGGACGAATCTGATCGGAATTTTCGAAACATTTACAGATATCACAGCCCAGAAAAAGTCTGAGAACGAACTTCTGCGACAGTCAAAAATGCAGGAGATCCTTATGAAGATCTCAACCACCTATATCACTCTTCCCCAGGATAAGTTAAGCGGCGCAATCAATGAATCCTTAAAGGAGATAGGTGAGTTTATCGGCGCTGACAGGTTTTATATTATTGAATATGATTTCAAGAAGAATACCAGTAACAATACTTATGAATGGTGTGCCGACGGGATAGAGCCGCAGATTCATAATCTGCAGGATATATCGGTCGAATTTATTCCTGACTGGGTGGAAAAGCACAGGAAGGGGGAAGTCCTGATAGTTGAAAACGTGCAAGCGCTCCCGCACGGCAGTTCCCTGCGGGAAATTCTTGAACCCCAGGAGATAAAAAGTCTTATTGCCGTACCGATTATGGTTGGTGATAAATGTACCGGCTTCGCGGGATTTGATTCAGTAAAAGGTTATCATAATTTTTCAGAAAGCGAGACTAAACTTCTTAAGATTTTCACACAAATGCTCGCGAGTGTCGAGCTAAGATTTAAGACAGAGAAAGCAATCGCCGAGAGCGAATACAGGTTCAGGAAACTGTTTGAGAACATGGCGCAGGGGGTTATCTACCAGGATGCAGACGGCATTGCTATTGATGCTAATTCGGCTGCTGAAAGACTCCTTGGATTGACTGTGGACCAGATGCGCGGAAGAACTTCAGTGCATCCGGAGTGGCGTGCAATTAGGGAGGACGGAAGCGATTTCCCTGGAAGCGAGCATCCTCCGATGGTGGCTCTGAGGACCGGTAAGCCGGTTCATAATGTAATAATAGGGATATACAATCCGTCACTTAGAAGTCACGTGTGGCTGCTTACTAACGGAGAACCCGAGTTCAGAGACGGCGAAGATAAACCGTATCGTGTATTCTCAACTTTCACCGATATAACTGAATCCAGAAATGCCGCGTTACAACTGGAAGAAAACAGGAGATTCCTGGCGGCGATTATCGAGAACAGCGGTTCGCTTATCTATGTGAAGAGCGAAGACGGCAGATATATTACAGCAAACCGGAGATGGGAGGAGGTCACAGGAATCAGTAAAAAAGATACAATTGGCAAGACTGACGCCGAGCTTTTTGGTGCCGATAATGTTGCCGAATTCAGAAAGAATGATCTGATCGCTTTCAATTCGGATTCTTCGATTACCACTGAGGAAATTCTTGATACTCCAAATGGAACTAAATATTTTCTGGCCATAAAATTTCCGGTCAGGGACGCGAACGGTCAACGAACCGGCATCTGCGGAATGAGTACTGAGATTACCGACATAAAACTGGCTGAGAAGGAATTACGCGCCAGCCAGGAACGGCTTTCCAATCTCGTTAACTCTCAGACCAATTATGTCCTCCGGACTGATATCAATGGTAATTATACTTACTGGAATGATAAATACAGAGAGGATTTCGGATGGTTATACTCTGAGGAAAGCCTGGAGAAAGCATCCGCTCTCTCGGCGATTTGCCCTCATCATCACCAGAGGACCTACGAAACGGTTGAGAAGTGTATTTTAAGACCCGGGAATATTGTTAAGGTTGAACTTGACAAACCGCTCAAAGACGGAAGTATTTGCACCACTTTGTGGGAGTTTGTCTGCCTTACCGACGCTGACGGAAATCCCTCAGAAATTCAGTGTATGGGGATAGATATCACCGAACTGAAGAATAAAGAGAATGAACTTACCCGGTCGAATGAACGCTCGCTTTCGATCATGAACGCTATGGAATCTTTTATCTATATCGCGGATATAGATACACACGAACTCCTTTTTGTTAATGAGTACGGAAGTAAAACTTGGGGAAGAGACATTGTTGGGAAAAAATGCTTTACCGAATTACAGGGCTCTGATAAACCGTGCGATTTCTGCACAAACAAAAATCTTATTGATTCGGAAGGAAACCCAACGGACGGATACAACTGGGAATTTCAGAACCTTGTTAATAAAAGATGGTACAGCATTCAGGATAAGGCTATACGCTGGAATGACGGCAGGCTCGTCCGGATGGAAATAGCCACCGATATTACAGAGAAGAAGGAGGCCGAAATAAAAATACGCGAAAGCGAAGAGAAATACAGAAGTCTCATTGATAGTTCTGACGCGGTTATCTGGATGGCCGACCGGGAAGGAAAGATGCTTTTCCTTAATAGTATTGCCGCCGCTATTCTGGGCAAGACTGTTGAACAGATGACCGGGAATTATTTGTCAGGGTATTTTTCAAAGCAGGAATCTGACGAACTGCTTGCGGATATCCGCGATGTAATCGACAGCGGAACGGGGAAGGTAAAAGAATCAGAGGTCATCATCAGGGGGAGCACAGGTTACTTCAGGACTAGCATACAGCCCGTGAGGGATGAAGCCGGTATTCCCTATGCCGTAATGATGTTCACTACAGATATTACTGTATCAAAAACAGCTGAACTTAAAATAAGGCAGAGTGAAGAGAATTACAAAACTCTCTTTATTGATTCCCCTGACGGTTATCTCCTGATCCACGACGGAAGATTTATTGAATGCAACAAAGCATCAGAAGCGCTGATGAGGTGCAAGAGGGAACAACTGATCGGAATAACACCTGACGAAGTATCACCCGAGTATCAGCCAAACGGAAGGCTTTCTTCGGAGTATTCGGCAGAACTAATTGCCGATACTTACCGGAAAGGGAGGAATACTTTTGAGTGGGTTCATAAACGCTTTGATGGAACAAACTTCATAGCCCAGGTCAGCCTCAGCGTAATGAATTATGAGGGGAAAGAAGTGCTCTTCACAAACTGGCAGGATATTACAGAGAAAAAAAGAGCGGAGGAAGAAGTCAGGAAACTCTCCCGCGCGGTGGAACAAAGCCCTGTTAGTATTGTAATTACAAACCTTAGCGGCGATATTGAATACGCGAACAGAGCTGCCTGTGAAACTACCGGTTACGCGCTCGAGGAGCTTGTCGGAAAAAATCCCAGGGTGCTTAAGTCCGGTGATACTTCTCCGGAAGAATATCAAAAACTTTGGGGCAGCATTTCAAAAGGCGGGGACTGGCGAGGTATTTTCCATAACAGGAGAAAGAACGGTGATCTTTACTGGGAATCTTCCACTATTTCTCCTATTACAGATTCGGGTGGTAAAACTACTCATTATCTTGCCGTTAAAGAGGACATCACAGAGCGGATACGAATACAGGAAGAACTCATTAAAAGCCAGAATCGTTTCTCGCAGGTAGCAGAGCACAGCCGTACAGTGATTTGGGAAGTGGACCTTGACGGACTTTATACTTATGTAAGCGAAACCTCTGAACAGGTGTTTGGGTACAAACCCGAAGAACTTACCGGGAGGCGCCATTTCTATGATATTCATCCCGATAATTTGCGGGAAACATTCAAGACGAACGGGCTGAGTCTAATTAAAGCCGGAAGAGAACTAAAGAGCTTCGATAATGCAATCTTGAAACCCGATGGTACACTAATCTGGGTATCAACAAACGGTTCTCCTGTGACAGATAAGAACGGGAACATTACCGGGTACAGGGGTTCGGATATTGAAATTACGGAAAGGAAACTCGCGGAAGAGGAACTGCGAAAATTTATGACGATCGCTGAGAGCGCCAACATCGGTAACGTGATTTCTGATATGGAAGGAAATCTGCTTTTCGTGAATGAATTCTACGCTAAGATGCACGATATGGAAAAGTCAGAAATGATTGGCAAAAATCTCTCAATCTGCCACACAGAAGATCAGCTGCCCGGGGCTATGGAGGGGTTAAAAATTCTGTTCCGTGACGGCAGGTTTGAGTCCCGCGAAGTCTGGCACGCAAAAAAGGACGGAACTCCGATCCCGACACTTATGAACGCGCTGCTCATATACGACAGCGATAATGTCCCCCGCTTCATCTATTCGACGACAATTGATATCTCGGAAAGGAAAAAAGCAGAAGAAGAACTCAGGAAATTCCGGATGATCGCGGACAAGGCGAATTACGGAAACGCAATCTCCTCCATGGACGGAACCCTGCTCTATACAAATGAATCTTTCGCGAGTATGCACGGGTATACGACGGAGGAAATCACGGGGAGAAATCTTTCGATGCTTCATTCTGAGGAACAGCTGGTGGAAGTAGGTAAATCAATTCAGATTCTTCAGCAAAAAGGGGAATTCAGTTCATACGAGATCTGGCGCACGCGCAAAGACGGCACAGCATTTCCTTCACTTATGAACGCGATGATAATGCGTGATGAGTTCGGAAAACCGCAGTTTATGTGGGCTACGGCGGTGGACATTACAAACCTGAAACAGGCCGAGCTTTCGCTGCGGAACAGCGAACAGCGCCTGAACCAGGCACAGGAGATCGCCAATATGGGAAGCTGGGAATTTGAGATCGCGACCGGTAAAGTTACGTGGTCAAAAAATTATTTTAAACTTGTCGGTGTTGATCCCTCTGCTGAACCTCTTCCGCTGGAAGAAATTCGAAAAATGGTTCATCCTGATGACAGGGATCTGTTCGAATCAAAGCTTTCGGAAATGATTTCTGACCAAACTGTTGAAACTTTCGATTTCCGGTTTATCCTGAAGGACGGATCTGAAAAATGGATCCAGGCCAGTATGGTTCCCTTCTTCGATAATGATAAACTGGTATCAGTAAGCGGCGTAAGCATTGATATAACTGAACGGAAGCGCATTGAGAGTGAAGTCAAGAAGCTGACTCTGGCGATAGAGCAGAGCCCGGTATCGCTGGTTATCACCGATCTTGATGCCAAAATTCTTTACGTCAGTCCTGCGTTCAACAAAACCACAGGATATACAACTGAGGAAGCGATCGGAAATAAGACCTCGATCCTTAAATCAGGCCTTACGGAGAAGAAGGTTTATGTCGAAATGTGGGAAACAATCCAGCAGGGGAATCCGTGGCGTGGCGAACTGATCAATAAAAAGAAGAATGGCGATCTTTATTGGGAAAACATATCAATCACTCCGGTTATGGATGAGAAAGGAAAAATTGCAAATTACCTCGCGGTCAAGGAAGACATAACTGAACGTAAAAAGACGCAGCAGGAAATCGAAGAGCTTAACAAAACTCTGGAAAAACGTGTCGAGACCAGAACGCGGGATCTTGAAGCAGCAAGAATAGAAGCTGAAAAAGCAAACCAGGCAAAGAGCGAATTCCTTTCTCGTATGAGCCACGAACTGCGGACACCGATGAATTCAATCCTCGGATTCGCTCAGCTTCTCGAAATGGGGGCTCTGAACACCTCTCAGAAAAAAGGAGTCGGGCATATTCTGAAGAGCGGCAGGCATCTTCTGGAACTTATTAATGAAGTCCTTGATATTTCCCGCATCGAAGCAGGCAAGCTCTCTCTTTCCGTTGAGGCGGTTGAACTCGGCAGCGTCCTTAGCGAGATGATAGATACTGTTGCACCGCTGGCAGTCTCAAAGAATGTTACAATCGAAAGTCAGGTTGCGCCTTATGGCACATACTATGTTATGGCGGACAGACAGCGTCTGAAGCAGGTTGTCCTTAACCTTCTTAATAACGCGATAAAGTATAACATTGAAGGTGGCAAAGTTTCAATTAGTGTCGGAGCGCCGGCCCCCGGTGAAATTGGTACAGGATTCATAAAAGTGTCAGTACAGGATAACGGTATAGGGATATCCGAAGAAGACCTGAAGAAAATTTTCATACCATTCGAAAGAATAGGTCAGGAAAAAACCGCGACTGAGGGAACCGGATTAGGTTTAGCGGTTGTGAAGAAATTAATTGATCTGATGGAAGGGCATATTGGAGTATCCAGCACAGAAGGGGCGGGCTCGGTATTTTGGTTTGAACTGCCGGTAACGGAGAGCGAAGTTGAACGGGCAGAACATTCGGGCGCGCTTGCGGCAGGAAATCATGTGCAGATACAAAAGCACGGAACGATATTATATATCGAGGACAACGTTTCTAATATTGACCTGGTTGAGCAAATACTCACAACATCCCGGCCCGGTGTTCATCTCGTTACGAGCCTCTTCGGAAAAAACGCTGCCAGACTGGCAGGAGAGATCAAACCCGATCTGATACTGTTAGATCTGAATCTGCCGGATATGCACGGATCGGAAGTGTTCACGGAACTGAGGGCAAGCGAACTTACTGCCGATATTCCGGTGGTGATCCTTTCCGCGGATGCTATGCAGGGACAATTAAAAGCAATGCTCGACGCAGGGGCAATGGACTATCTGACTAAGCCTCTGGAAATTGCTGACTTCCTGAGGGTTGTTGATGAGATAATTAAATAATTAATCGGCTAACTGACCGCGGTCATCCGTCAATTCTGAGTAATCTGTGTTCTATTGAAAATTAACATAGGCGACGATGAAGGAAAGACATGACCGCAGATTTTAAAGCAGAAAACCCCGAATTGTGTCGGGGCTAAGCTCTGTCGCGATAGTTCAGGATATTCACCGGTAAGTATGATATTACTGAATCTGTGGTCATCCGTTAAAATCTGTGTTACCTGTGTCCTATTGAAAATTAGTAAATGCGACGGAGGATAGATGGAACACAGATTGCACAGATAAGATTGGATGACCGCAGATTTTAAAGCAAAAAACCCCGAATTGTGTCGGGGAAAATCTAAATTATCCTAATGATTATTTGTACGGGGTTGTTTAATTGTGATAAATAATTTACTCCCTGAAACAGTATCCGTTTAAGATGTGTTGTTCTGAGAAAATTAATTCCAGAGTATTTCTGTTTCGTATTTACGGAAGTTACGATCGGCTGTAATAATTGTGAGTTTATTAGTAATGCTTTGAGCAATAATGATTCTGTCAAAAGGATCCCGATGATGAAATGCCAGATCCCTTACAACTCTAGTATCTTCAAATGAAATGGGAAGGATTTCGATTTTGTTATTTTCGGCAAATCTTTGAATTTCAGAAAAATCAATTGTGATTTCCAGCTTTCCCAATGATAATTTTACTGCAATTTCCCATATTGAGGCGATACTTAAAAAACATTGACTTCCCATATCCGCGATAATTTTGATCAATTTTTCCGGGAGTTCTGAACTGCCATTCATAAACCAGAGAAAGATATGAGTATCTAACAGAAGTTTCATTTTGTGTAGTCCCTGAAGTCATCCAATGGTTCATCAAAATCCGGATGAATTATAATCTTACCTTTTGCGTATCCGAATTCGCGCTCTGCTTTAGTAACTTGTTTCTGCTGTTTGCTTTTCAGAAAAGTAATAAAATCCAGAACCTCCTTCTGGAGCTCAACCGGAAGGGACTTTATCTCCTTAAATACTAAATCATAATTCATGATAATCTTTACAAATCTATTGGTAACTGAAATAAAAGTTATCACAATAATACTACAAATGCAAGGGGACTTAAAAGTGGAAATTATTTCAATCAGGCCAATAACAGCTTATCAGAATTACATTTTTTCCTTGATTCCCCTTTTTATATGTGCTCATCCGTTAAAATCTGTGTTACCTGTGTCCTATTGAAAATTAGTAAATGCGACGGAGGATAGATGGAACACAGATTGCACAGGTAAGATTGGATGACCGCAGATTTTAAAACAGAAAACCCCGAACAAGTCGGGGCTTTCCTGGCTCCGCGAGTAGGACTCGAACCTACAACCCTTCGGTTAACAGCCGAATGCTCCACCATTGAGCTATCGCGGAATTTGTTTTTTCGTTAACAGCCGTCCCGATGCATCGGGAGAGCTATTGCGGAAAATTATATAATAGAACAATTAATATAAGGAGTTTTTGGGTTTTTGTCAATAACCCCCCAGAAAAAATAAAAAACCCTCCCCGGTTAAGAAGAGGGTTTATTAGGTTAAAATAGAAGGTTTTTCTACTTCGTGTCTACCTTTACGTCTTCGGAAAGAAGTTTCTCGCGGTAGATTTCGAGGTTCTTAATCTGTGCATCATTCATTTTCGGGTATTCCGGTTTCAGTGCTGCAAGGTGCTTTACTATGATCTCGGATATGAGCAGGCGGGCGAACCACTTTTTATCCGCCGGGATTACGTACCAGGGACCATACTTGGTGCTGGTGGCGCTGAGTGTTTCAGCGAATAACTTCTGGTATTTATCCCAGTGCTCGCGTTCCTTCAGGTCGGAGGAAGAGAATTTCCAATTCTTGGCCGGATCATCGAGCCTCTTAAGGAATCTGCGTTTTTGCTCATCTTTTGATACGTGGAGGTAGAATTTTACAGTACGGATCGCGTTTTCGTGCAGATAGCGTTCGTAGTCCCTGAACTGCCGGAACCTGCGCTCCCAGATATTGTCCTTAATAATTTCATCCGGAAGTTTTTCTTTTTCCAGGAGGTTGTGAAGGCGTACTACAAGCAGTTCCTCATAATGTGAGCGGTTGAAGATACCGATCCTGCCCCGCTCAGGGAGGGATTTATTTATTCTCCAGAGGTAATCGTGATCGAGTTCCTCAGCGGAGGGCTGCTTGAAACTGTATACCTGGGTTCCCTGCGGATTCAGTCCGCTCATTACATTCTTAATGGCGCCGTCCTTTCCGCCTGCATCCATCGCCTGGAAGATCAGCAGTAAGGCGTATTTATCGTGGGCGTAAAGCTTGTCCTGGAGTTCTGCCATTCTCTTGATGTTCTTTTCCAGCAGCTTAGCTGTTTGCTCTTTGGACTTGAATTTACCCGAGTAATCAGTAGGGTAATCAGATAGTGAGATCCCTTTCTTAAACGGAACTCTGAATTTGGTCAGTTTCATACCGATGCGTCCTCTCGCAATTGATTATAAATAAGTGTTAAATTTCCTGTTGACTGAAAAAAACGTGCGGGGTGATTAAAATGTTGCAAGTACAAATTAAGGCAGAACGCGCACGCAAAGTGTAGCAGCACGATCACGCCTCCCGGCAGAATAAAGGTAACTATAATAAAAACGGTAAGGGCAATATTAATTAAAGGTTCAGGTGTGGTTTTGAACCGGCGTCGGAAACCCCGGCCGGAGCTTCCGGACAATATTTGGGGGTTAGTTTTCATTTTTATGAAAATTTGCATTGGTATTTTAACTTAATTTCGCCTCATAATCAAGAGGGAGGGAGAAAATCATTGAATTTTTTCAGGGGTTATGGGCAAAATCACGAGTTTGAAGAATATTCCTTATTTTTAGTTAGTAATCTGTTTTTTTATATGAATCCAAGACATACAATATTTTTAATCTTCCTTGTCATTGGGAGTAGTCTCTATCCACAGCAGTTCAGGTTTACGCGCCCTGTGCCGGATACGGTCCAGAACAACGGCAACTATTTATATGGTGAACCGAATTTTCAGAATCCTCTTTTAGCCCACACCGGGCTTGATATTTCAATCCGCAACGACACCATCCGTTCCGCTTCCAGGGGAATGGTCACTTTTGTTGGGTATAATCCCAATGATACCGTCGGAGGATACGAACCGGGAGGCGCGGGTAACTATATCCTGGTAAGGAGTATATGGGATAACAAACTCGCGTATATATATTACTTCCATCTGAAAAAGCCGATCAGCAGCCTTTATGATTCTGTTTACCCCGGGACACCGGTTGCCATTTCAGGGAATACCGGCAACTCTACCGGCCCCCACCTGCATTTCGAGATCAGGATGTTTTACTCAGGCTACAGCTATCCCAGGACCCGCAGAAATCCTGAACTCTGGTTTGGCATTCAGGGAACAGGCGCAATCTATGGCAGGGTGCCGGATGCTTCCAATAGTACCAGGGTGGATATCTTTCCGGATCCCAAACCGAGGCCTCCTTATACCACTTTCAGCTACGGATTAACCTATAATTTTAATGATACCTATATCGGGTCGGATGATATATATAATGAAAATTATGCCTTTGGGGACGTGAAACCCGGAACGTATACCATAACCGCTAACGGCGGCGCGTACAGGCGGGTAGTCAGCGTGGGAGCCGGACAGGTAGTAAACGCTGATGCCGCGGTGGGAATTGAAACTGATGTGAGTGAGCAGAAGGAATTAATCGCGGAAATATATCCTAATCCGTTCTCGTCATCTTTTACTCTGAGATATCATGCAGGAGATGATGAGGGGAATTTTTCTTACGTGAATATCTCACTGTATGATTTATTAGGGAGGAGAATAGCTGTTCTTGAAGACGGTGTAAAAGCCGCGGGGGTGAATGAAATAAACTATCGCGGTAAAGAGGAAGCAGACGGAATTTACTTCTTAAGGATCGTGAACGGGAACAGGGCTCACATTCTTAAACTTCTTAAAATTCCTGTGAATAAATGATTCCGTGCAAATTCGTCTTAAATCCCTTACCCTGCCGGATCAGGAAATCTAGCTGCCATTCTGCTAAAAAGCAGGAGAGGTGGATAATACTCCCGGGCGGGAAGTAATTTTACCGGAAAATAGGTTTGCAGCATAACCGGTCTGGGGTAATCCTCAGCATTTTTTTGTTCTCATTGCCTTTTAGCTTATCTTTAAAGTCTGTATAATTTTAATCAATCAAGGAGCATAAATGCGTTTTTCAAGCGTAATAGTACTAATCCTCATTAGTTTGGGGGCGGCATCGTGCCAGGAGAATAATGTGAAAAAAGAAGACCTCAAGACACAACAAGACAAAGTAAGTTACAGCATCGGGCTCGATATCGGGCGTAACCTGAAGCAGAATTCGATCAAAGTTGAAATGGATAAATTTGTCCAGGGACTGAAAGACGGTATGACCGATACCTCATCACTCCTTACCCAGGAAGAAATCGCGCAGGTGATGCAGCAATTCCAGCAGGATATGATGTCCCAGAAAAATAATGAAATGAAAGCCGCCGGCGATAAAAATAAAAAAGCAGGCGAAGAATTCCTTAAAGTGAACAAAACGACTGAAGGCGTTAAGACAACTGCTTCAGGATTGCAGTATAAAGTTCTCAAGAGCGGATCAGGGAAGTCACCGAAACTTACCGATACCGTTGTTGCGCACTACAAGGGAACGCTCATAGACGGTACAGAATTTGACAATTCATTCAAGAGAGGCGAACCGCTTACAATTCCTGTTTCCGGAGTTATCAAAGGCTGGACAGAAGCCCTGCAGCTGATGAAGGAAGGCGATAAGTGGATGCTTTATATACCTTCAGATCTTGGTTATGGTGAGTATGGCGCAGGTAACGTAATCGGACCGAATGCCACTCTTATTTTTGAGATTGAATTAATTAATGTAAAATAATTTTGCAGAGAGTCCCGAAATGAAACCGGTAACCGTATTTCTAAATTACTCAGGCGCTGAGCATACTAAAGAAACCGTTAAGAACTTTCTATCAACAGGATTAGTGGAAAAGATTTTTCTGCTTGGTTCTGCCCCTTCCCTTAAGGCGGTAGAGGGGTGTGAGTTGATAGACTGCGGATCTGCTATATCAAAAAAGGCCGTTGAGATTATGGCCGGCCGGAGCGAGAGCGACTTCACGGTTTACCTTCTTCAGGATTCACCGATATCTCTCGGTCAGTTTGCTCTTGAGCGTTTTCGCGAGGCAACGGTTTCCGCCGGCGCGTCGTTTGTTTACTCGGACTATTTCGAAGTTAGGCAAGGGGCCGTTAACGCTCACCCCACGATTGAATACCAGTCAGGCAGCCTGAGAGACGACTTTAATTTCGGGGCTCTCATTTTTATCAATACTTCAATTCTTAAAAAAGCTGTTTCCCTCTACACTGAAGAAGAATATAATTCAGCGGGGTGGTACAGCCTTAGGCTTAAACTGACAGCTCTCGCCGCTCCTTTCAGGATTCAGGAATTTCTCTATACCAAATTAGAAACTGATACCAGGAAGTCGGGAGAGAAACTATTTGATTACGTAGATCCGAGAAACAGGAACTATCAGATCGAAATGGAGAAAGCGGTTACAGCCTATCTTAAACATATTAACGGGTACCTTGCCCCTTCATTCCGTAAACCTGATTTAAAATCGGGCGATTTCAAGAGTGAAGCATCGGTTATCATTCCGGTTAAAAACCGGAAAGGAACTGTTGGCGACGCGATAAAATCAGTGCTCTCACAAAAAACCAGTTTTGATTATAACCTGATCGTTTGTGATAATTATTCCACCGACGGAACAACGGAAATTATAGCTGAGATCGCTAAAGGCGATAAGCGCCTCATTCATCATATCCCTGAAAGGAAAGACCTTGGCATCGGAGGATGCTGGAACGCTGCCGCCCATCACCCTGAGTGCGGGCGTTTCGCGGTTCAGCTTGACAGCGATGACATATATAAAGATGAGACTACACTTCAGAAGATTGTAGATAAGTTTTATGAAGAAGAAGTTGCCTGTGTTATCGGTTCGTACCAGATGACGGACTTCGACCTGAATGAAATACCTCCGGGAATAATTGACCATAAAGAATGGACGCCGGATAACGGGCGAAATAACGCGCTCCGCATAAATGGATTGGGCGCACCACGCGCGTACTTTACTCCGCTTCTGCGCGAATATAATTTCCCAAACGTCAGCTATGGTGAAGATTACGCTGTTGTACTCCGCTTTTCTCGCGAGTACCAGATCGGCAGGATATATGAACCTGTCTATATGTGCAGAAGATGGTCCGGCAACAGTGATTCCGAACTCTCAGTTGAGGCAGTTAACAAACACAATTTTTATAAGGATAAGGTCCGTACTCTCGAACTCAACGCCAGGCTAAGACTTAACGCAAAAAAATAAAGCTGATATGTTTAAGCCTGACGGTAACTATCCTTTACAGCTTCACGGCTTTCTCCGGGACCAGAATAAGATCTGGACACTGAGCCGGGAAAATTATGAAGCATTAAAAAATGTTCAGACACATACTTTTGATGTGGAAGGGAACGTGGTCAAGGTTCAATTTAATCCCGCCCGAATGACTTCCACTTCGGCAAAAGTTGATGCTGCCAGCATCAGTACTCGCCGTTGTTTCCTCTGCCGCGAAAACCGTCCTCCTGAACAAAACGATTTTCACCTCGATGAAGATTTTTATGTCCTGGTAAACCCGTACCCTATTTTCCCCGAACACTTCACCATTCCGCTCAAAGAGCATCTCCCTCAGCTTATTGAAGGGAGAATAATGGAGCTTGTGAGGATCACTTCAGAACTGACCGACGAGTATGTGGTATTCTACAACGGGCCTAAGTGCGGTGCTTCAGCCCCCGATCATTTCCATTTTCAGGCAGGGAACAAGGATTTTCTTCCGGTGTTTGAAAAAGGCGGGATTAAAAAGGAGAAAAGCATTTGGACAAAAAGCCTTTTTTCCGCGGAAGTATCAGGTATAGATGACGGGCTGAGAAAGTACATCCTGATTGAATCCGGTTCGCCGGAAAGCATTACCGCGGTATTCACCCACTTTGACCAGGCATACCGTGATTTCAGGGATGATGATACCGAACCGCTCTATAATCTTGTATGTGCAAGGGATGGAGATAATTTCAGGCTGCTTGTTTTATTAAGGGAGAAGCACCGCCCCTCCTATTATTTCGCTGAAGGTTTAGGGCAAATACTTCTTAGCCCCGCGTCTGTGGATGTTTGCGGTGTTTGTATTACTCCGAGGCAGGAAGATTTTTATAAGGTTAAAGAAGAGATAATAAAGGAAATCTTTAACGAAGTATTTATTTCTTCCGATCAGCTAAAAAAACTGGAAGAAATAATTTAATCCTGGTCCATCAGGTCGACAATAAACCTGATGTTCGCGCTTTTTGAATTCGATAATATTATCTTCAGAATTGCCGTAATAGGAACTGCCAGCAGCATACCCGGAATTCCCCAGATATATCCCCACACCAGCACCGACAATAATATTACAATGGGGTTAAGCCCAAGCCTTCTGCCCAGTACAATCGGCTCAAGCACATTAAAGAAAATTGTCTGGATAAGTGCTGTCAGAGAGGCGATCAGTAACGCATATCCGGCTGATTCGAACTGAATAAAAGCCATAAGTGTCGGTAATATAAGCGCGATAGCCGAGCCGATAGTCGGGATAAAGTTAAGTATAAATACCAGGACTCCCCAGATCAGGGAAAAGTCGAGCCCGATGAAATAGAACAGCAAACCGATGGTAACCGCTGCGATGAAATTCAAAGCTGTTTTTGAGATGATATACTTCTGTATCTGGATAGTGATCTGTTTAATCGTACTCTCAAGCCTGATCTCGCTAATGTGCTTTTCCTCCTCGATCTTTTCCTCAAGGGCAGGCAGGTCATCTGTTATAAGATCCTGAGTGCTGTATTTAGCTTCAATGTTTTTAAGCATCGGTTTTATTTTTCTGGCGACATACCTGCGTTTAATCGCATTATAGACTGCCTGATGCCCCGTAACGATAAAGCCGAAGAAAAAAATGAGGAGCAGCACCGCGCCGCTCAGGTAGACCGCGGATGAAAACGCGCCGCCGGCGAGTTCTTTGTAATCAAGTTTCTGAATTATTCGTTGTATTGAGAAATTTCTGAAGTATGGATCCTTAATTCCCATGCTTCTTGCCGCGTCTCTGACGAGGATATTCAGTTTGTTGAAATATTCCGGCAAGTCCTGCGTGAACTGATCAATAGACTGGAGTATGACTTCAATTGAGCCGAATGAGATAGTGAGCATGATAATAAGATTCAGAATTACGATAAAAACTCCGGGGATCTTTTTCTCCCCAAGGAAATTATTTAGCGGGGCAAAGAGGAAATACAGGACATAAGCGATAACGAAGGGGAGGAAGATGTGCTGCAACTCCTTCAAGGTAATGCCGAGAAGTATAATTCCGATCAGTATAATGAAGAACTTTACGATCGGATCCAAATGGAGATGTCTGTTCATAACGAATCTTAAATCAAGTAATTATGGGATTAAAAATAAATAAATTCTTTATTTTGTATGTATTACCATTTGTTTTTCTTATAAATATTAAAATTCCAGATGAAACTTCATTCAGCAACCCTTTTTATTGTATTTGTCCTCTCTTATTCCGCACCGGCACAGGTCAGGTTCGACGCTAATTTCCCAAGCGGTAATATTAACACAGTAACCACCACAGATTCCATAACATATAACGTAACCACCAAAACGGATATAGGGGGAAGATGGTTCTACTTTAGAATCACAGGTGTTAAGAACAGATTGATAAGAGTGAAGGTTACCTCCAGCGATGTGAAAAGAGCAGTATATTCATATGATGATGTGCTTTGGATAAGGTTTACGGCAGCCGAAAGTCCCGCGACAAATACCTTTGAGAAGACCTATGAGAGAGATACCGTATTTGTTGCTTACTACGATCCCTATACATATGCTAAACTTCAGGGAAAACTTGCAGACTGGCTGACAAAACCGGGAACCACACTTGATACGCTCGGTTATACGTTAAATAATTACCCCCTTCAGGAACTAACCATCACCGATCCCTCGGTGCCTGCCTCTGAAAAACTGAGAGTGTGGATACACGCGCGCACGCATCCCAGCGAAACACCTACCTCCTTTCATTTTGAAGGGATAATTAATGAATTATTAAAAGACGAACCGGTAGTGAACTATTATAAAAGTAAAGTGATCTTTCATTGTGTTCCTTTTACAAATCCTGACGGTGTTTATTTTGGGCGTTCCAGGACTAATTTCTACGGTGTTGACGTTGAATCAGACTGGGACAGACCGGACGCGCAGACGAGTAAGGAAGTTCTGGTTCTGAAAGCGAGGATGCGTCAGATCAACCAACAGAAAGTGATGAGCGTTTTTCTAAACCTTCACTCGCAGGCATCGCCTTTTGCCACATTCTGGATACACACGGCGGCATCCACTTCGGCATATTTCTACAGGAGGGAAATGCAATTCTGTAATCTTAATATCTCTGATAACCCCTATTTTGTTGCCTCCGATTACAGTTTCTCATCCCTGCAGCCGAAGTTCCCGGAGGGATGGCTTTGGAACAATCACGGAGAGCAGGTAATGGCGCTCACCTACGAAACCCCTTATGATTTTTACTCGATGGGCACACTGGTTACAAATGAGAATCTTTACTACCTCGGTGAAAGGACGCTCTACTCAGTCGGCGAGTATCTGAAACTTGATCATCCTGAGAGATTTATCGCGGATAACAACCAGAGTTTTTCGTCGTGGAACTCCGATACAACGGGGTATAATTTTTACAATAATGATTTCCTTTGGACTTATACAAATCTTAATAAGGGAGATGTTCAGTTTGGCACCGCTTCTTTAAAGGCAGGAAAGTATAAAGTATCCGCTATGTGGCCGGGGGCAACGGTTAACGCTACAAACACAAAGATGACTGCCTCCTGGTCAGGGGGAAGCGTCTCGAAGATAGTAAACCAGCAGTCCGGAAGCGGGATATGGAACGAGTTATTTGAGATCAATCTGCTGAATGAATCCGCGGTCAGCATAACAGTCAGTGACAGCGCGAACGGCAGGATAGTGGCGGATGCGTTCAGGTTTGTGTATGATGGCCCGGCAAGCGGTATTGAGGATGAGCTTAATAATAGAACGTTTACGTTATATAACAATTATCCGAATCCGTTTAATCCTGTAACGACGATAAGGTATTCCTTAACTGAACCGGCTAAGGTGCAGTTGCTTGTTTATAATTCAATCGGGGAACTGGTTAGTGTAGTGGTGAATGAGGTGAAGTCAGCGGGTACGCATTCGGTGCAGTATTCAGCTGTCGGGCTTGCTTCCGGCGTTTATTATTACCGTCTCCTCGCTTCCGGAAAATCCGAAACCCGAGCGATGATATTGCTGAAATGATCTTTTCTTTGCGATCTTTGCGGTGCTTGGCGTCTTTGCGTTTTGAGTGCCTTTTATAACCAAGTCAGAAAAAAAGGAATGAAAGAAATGACGGAAAATGAAATAGCTAAAATTATCGTTGATTGTGCATATAAAGTGCATTACAAACTTGGCCCCGGCTTACTTGAATCAGTCTACCGTGAATGCCTACTTTTCGAGATGAAAAAAGCAGGGTTGAAGGCACTGAAAGAGGTCCCGATTTCTGTTGTTTATGACGAGATAAAAATGGACTGCGGTTTCAGGGCTGATATCATTGCCGAGGAAAAAGTTGTTGTCGAAGTTAAAGCAGTTGAAGCGCTTAATAGTGTATTTCTGGCACAGACTCTCACTTATCTCCGGCTGACAAATTGTAAGTTGGGCTTACTGATAAATTTTCACGTTATAAAAATTAAGGATGGGATTAAAAGGGTTGTGAATGGACTTTAAGCAGTCGAAAACGCAAAGACGCAAAGTTAACGCAAAGAATGCAAAGAATTGAAGGAAGTTAAAAAATGATAATAAGAACCGGTACGTGCAGCTGGAAGTATGATTCCTGGAGGGGATTGGTGTATTCTAATGAGAGGGGGATAAATTATCTGAAGGAATACTCACAGCATTTCAACAGCGTGGAAATTGATCAGTGGTTCTGGTCGCTCCATTCGATGACGAGTGTATCCCTACCAAAGGAAAAGGATGTAATAGATTATACTGCATCCGTCCCCGCGGATTTCAGGTTTACGATTAAGGTGCCGAACAGTATTACCCTCACTCATCACTATAAAAAGGCAGGTGATAAAGAGTTGATTCCGAATGCACATTTCCTTTCTGTTGACCTTTACAACTCATTCCTTGAAACTATCGCCCCTATGACCAAACTTACGGGTGTACTCATATTCCAGTTTGAGTACTTGAACAAACAGAAGATGCCCGGCCAGGATGCGTTTATGTCTGCCTTCGGGGAGTTTGCTTCCAAATTAAAGAAGGATTTTAAGGTTGGAGTTGAAATCCGAAACCCGAATTACCTGAATGATAAATATTTCGGTTTTCTCAGCGAAATTAAAGCGGTGCCGGTCTTCCTGCAGGGATACTATATGCCGCCCGTCTTCCCGCATCTGGATGCAGCCCTGAAATATAAGTTTGATACAATTGTGGTCAGGCTGCACGGACCGAACCGGAGCGAGATTGAGGAAAAGACCGGAGGAGTCTGGGACCGTATTACCGATCCCAAGAATGAAGAATTGGTAAAACTTGTGGCTTTTATTAAAAATAATATTAATCGTAAATTGGACTTGTATATAAATGTAAATAATCACTATGAAGGAAGCGCCCCTCTCACGATCGGAAGGATAAACGATCTGATGGAAGGAAAAGAGATACAATGATCAAAAAAATTTTTATTGCCATACTATTATTAGTTGTAACCACTCCGGCACAGGAATCAGCACAGGGGAATGCTCAATCCGGCGTCTTCGGATCCGTTACAATCATTTACAGTGATGACTCTTTCTCAATGACTGACGGTAATTCCACAATTGCCGGAATAACTATCACCGGAAAAAAGGTAGTAATTTTTTCTTCGGAAAAAAGTATGGCAGTACTGATTAATTACGGTTTTACTAAAAATAAAGAAAACTATCCCATAACATATTATTTGCTGGAACAGGTAAAAGGGGTAGCGTATAAAGGTGAAATAACAGGATATTATGATATGCCTCACCCCTTGTTCACAGTCAATGAATCCGGGGTTATTGCTTATTGCGATCCGGGAACGCTGAAACTTACAACGGATAATTACGGCAATAGTTCTGATGTAAAGCTGTTTGGCAGTATCGAATATGAAATGGAACGGGGGATATTTCTACAATCGGATGAAGAAAGAGTTTATATTGCCGGGAACCTTAAACCGGCCGCACTTGAACTGCAGGAGGATAATGTCTTCGTGGCAGCTGTAAGGATAAGTAATTTATCAATTGAGAAGAAAATGTTACCATTCCTGGCAGTGAAGAGTTTTGAGATCTCGAATGACCGCGTGATACTGGATGCGTATCATTTCAGAGCAGGATACACGGAAAAGCGCATATCGACAGATAAGGAGCTAAAAGTTATCGAATAATCCCGCTTAGATTATGTTCCTCCGCAGCTGAAAAATTTTAAGGCACACCAAACACTTACTTAAACATTTTAGGCGCTTTCTTAACCTTTCCCACCGAACCAAAATGTCTTTTTAAATGTTTACTTTTTTACTGGAAAAAGTAGTAAATTACAACGATATATTTTTTTATCCGTTTAAGAAGACAGAATTTTAATGTCTAGTAAAATTTCTAACAATCGAATTACACATACACCGGAGGTATGATGAAGTTACGACTTACCATTTCATCTCTTTTTATTGTTATTTTTGCCGGATTGAGTTTCGCTCAGTCGGGAAAAATCGCGGGGCGTGTTACCGATAAAACAACCGGAGAAGCCCTACCATTTGTCAACATAATTATTGAGGGTACAAAGCAGGGTGCCGCAACCGACATTGACGGTTACTACGCCATACTGAATGTTCCCCCCGGAAATTATAACGTTAAAGTTTCCGCAATCGGTTATAACCCGATCACCATGCAGAATGCACGCGTCTCAATAGATCTCACAACTAAACTTGATTTTGAACTCGCTGAAACATCTATCCAGTTGCAGCAGGAAGTTGTCGTTGTGGCGACCCGTCCGCTGGTAACCAAGGACTTAACTGCCTCAACGGCAATAGTCGGGGCGGATGATATACAGGCTCTCCCTGTAACAGAGTTCCAGGAAGTGTTACAACTTAAAGCAGGTATAGTCGGAGGATCCGTAAGGGGAGGCCGTAAGGGTGAAGTTGTTTACGCGATTGATGGTGTGCCTGTTACGGACGTTTATGATGGCAGCACTGTGGTTGACGTTAACGCGAACTCCATCCAGGAATTACAGTTTGTCTCAGGAGCTTTCAACGCTGAGTACGGAAGAGCGCTCTCAGGTTATGTAAATATCGCGACGAAAGACGGAGACAATAATTTCGCCGGAACAGTTACGATGTACGCCGGAGACTACTTCAGCAACAATACCAAAATATTCCGTGCCATAGATGATTTTAACCCGGTTTCGATAAGAAATATGGAAATGACTTTATCAGGCCCCATAATTCCAAATGAAGTTTTCTTTTATGGAAACTTAAGATATGTTTATTTCGGAGGATGGCTGAACGGAGTCAGGAAATTTAACCCCCATAACATTACCGTAAATAATGGCCCGTCATTTGATATTACCGAGCGGTACGTTCTAAGCCTTAATCCTGACGGTGTTGGCGACGGCGAGATCGTTCCGATGAACTGGAATGAAAAACTTTACGGACAGGGAAAACTTACATACAGAATCATTCCCGAAATCAAACTTACTTATAACTATATATATGATAACGTCAAGTACCGCGATTATGACCACTCATTCGCGTATAACCCTGACGGCGACTTTAAAAGGTTCAGAAAAGGAAACACAAACATCCTCGGTATGACCCATACTCTCGGCTCTTCAACTTTTTACCAGCTGAACCTGACGTATTTCTTCAAACAGTACCGCCAGTATGTTTATGAAGACTGGGCGCACCCAGCTTATACTCACTACTTGTTGCTTAATCAGCAGCCAGCGGATGTTCCAAGCTTCAAGACAGGGGGTACCCAGAGTTCACACTTCAAACGTACCACCGGAACTTACGGAGCGAAGTATGACATAACTTCCCAGGTAACTAAGGCTCACCAGGTAAAGGGCGGACTTGAATTTAATTACCACAACCTGACTTTTGATAATATTAACCTGATACAGGAAGAGGGAATTCCGGATCCCGATGACAGTGGCAACCCTTATGTAAAGATGAGGGTGCCGAATCCTAACGATCCAAATGAAAACGCGCAGATTGACCTCTATCAACGCAATCCGGTCGAGTTTTCTGTTTATCTCCAGGATAAGATAGAACTTGATGAAATGATCATCAACGCCGGCGTCAGGATGGACTACTTCAAACCGGATGGAAAACTTCTTGTTGATCCATCAGATCCTGATGTATACCGCCCAAGGAAAGCAGCGAACTCAGCGCTAACCCTTGAGGAGAGGAAAGCGATCTGGTATAAAGATCCGACTTCCAAACTGCAGTTCAGCCCCAGGCTCGGAGTTGCATTCCCGATCACTGACAGAGGCGTAATTCACTTTTCATACGGTCACTTCTTCCAGGTACCCAACTTTGATCTCCTTTATTCAAATCCGGAGTACAAAGTTGGTCAGGGAACGGGTAACGTTGGTTTAGTTGGAAATCCGGACCTTAAGCCGCAGCAGACAATCAGCGGTGAAGTTGGTTTACAGCAGGCGTTAACCGATGATATTTCACTTGACCTCACAGGTTATTTCAGGGATATCAGGAATCTCGCGGGTACAAGAGCAGATGAGATCACGCTCGCGGGCGGCGCGGGAAGATACAGCCAGTACGCTAACTCTGACTTTGGTTTTGTAAAAGGAATAGTATTTACTCTTTCAAAACGCTTCAGTGACAACTGGTCAGCGACGATCGATTATACACTTCAGTCAGCTAAAGGAAACGCGTCTGACCCGGCTGCAACAAGAAACGCTTTATTAGGCGGCAGCCAGCCTGAGATTCAGCTTATAAGGCTTGACCAGGATCAGACACACACGCTTAACGGCACATTCTCATACACTTCTGAAGAAGACTGGGGCTTCAGCCTTATTGGACAGTACGGAAGCGGTTTCCCTTACACACCGACTCAGTCGCTCAATATCTCAGCACTGCTTACAAACAGCGAAATCAAACCTACATTTTTCAATGTTGACCTGAGAGCTTATAAGGATATTCAGTTCGACTTTATGAAGATGAGCATTTTCCTCAGAGTATATAATCTTCTCGATACCAAGAATCAGTTCGGTGTTTATAACGACAGTGGAACGGCAGATTTTACTATCGATGAATTTTTAAGGAGACAGCAGAATTTACCTGAACTGGTCAACTCGCTGGATGAATTTTACAGAAACCCGTCTTTCTACTCGGAGCCCCGCAGGATCGAGCTAGGAACAACATTATTTTTCTAATATTGGAATGGTTTTAAGAATATGAAATACACTAAAATATTATTAACACTTTGGCTCCTCTTCCTCATCATTCCAAGTGAGGTTTATTCTCAGAACAGGATTACGGCAAGAGGCACAAGTACTTTTAGAAAAGTCGGCGTCCATCGGGGAAACCAGGTGAGAACGGTATTTTCTAATTACGGAGTTATCGCGCAGCCGGGCGCTCAGGGACCAAGGGGTTCCTGGAAGTATGACGCTAACGGATATGTTGGCGATGTTTCCCCGGTTGTTGGCGTAATGCTCCCCGTAAGAGATTACAGAGGCACTACAGATCCTGATACACTTCACTCTGTAGTTATTACTCCTGTAGACAGGCCGGGCGGAGGAGATTACGGCGCAGGCGGAAAATTCCGCGGTTTTGAGCCTATCCCGGGTTTTGCTAATCCGAATCTCAATTCCGTTGGTAAAGGTGTGGCAATGAGCCATCAGCCTGAAACCTGGCCAGCGACCTGGCCGGATTACCCGACCTGGAGTTATTCAGGAAATCCCATTATAGTAAACGGTGTTGATGTAACCCCGCTTGTTGACTGGAACGGTTATTTCGGACGTGCACAGTTCAATGCCGATCAGGAAAGCTACTTCTGGATGGATGACGATGCGGATGATGAAATGTACGGTGCTTACCAGTATTATCCTGATATGAATGATACATTAAGAAGAGGACAGGCTTTACAAGTGAAAGTAAGAGGGCTTCAGTGGTCTAACTTCCTGGCCCAGGATGTGGTCTTCTGGCTTTATGACATTAAAAATGACGGAACACAGACCTACGACAAAACGGTTTTCGGAACGCTTGTAGGTACATATGTGGGTATAGACGGTGATGAGTGGAACGATGACGTATCTTTCTTTGACGTTCGCGAAGCGATCACATATACCTGGGATTTTGATAAATATATCCGTCCCACAGCTAATCCTCAGTGGCTGCCGAATCCGCGTCAGGTTGGTTATATCGCATATGCCTTCCTTGAATCTCCGGGAAACCCTTATGACGGAGTAGATAATGACGGTGATAACCAGAAGTTCGCTGCATTATCTGCCCCTTACTTTGACGGAAATTCGTTCAATTCAAAGACCGTCGCGGCAGGCGATAAATATATCCTGATAGATAAAAATACATTTACCAGGACGCCGTTTACAATGCCCAATGATACTGTGACGGTGTCCTCGATGGGCGTAAATTTCTTCCTTTCCCCCGGCGTTACGAAATTGGTTGAAGGTGATATTGATCCTCTAGGAAACGTAAACGCTAACGCTCTCGACGGAATTGACAACGATCTGGATGGCTTAATTGACGAGAACTATATCGTTCACTACCGTCAGTATAAAAAAGATCAGACAACCGGGTTAGTCCTGATTGATACAATCAACCCGGTGCAGTATAAAAATTACATCGCATCGCTTGGCCTGACTGATCCGATGATTGACGAAAGGCGCGATGACGGAATAGATAATGACGGTGACTGGAGTGTACTCCTTGATGACGTTGGCGCCGACGGTAAAGCAGGCACCAATGATTTTGGCGAAGGAGACGGACAGCCTACTGAAGGTGAACCTAACTTCGATTCAAAAGACGTTGATGAGTCTGATCAGCTTGGCTTAACTTCGTTCCAGTACTTTGTTCCCGCAGGCGATATAACGATGAGCAACGAAGAAGATATGTGGCTCCGTCTTCGTCCCGGTTATTTCCAGGTGCCGAAATCAATCGTAAATAACGTGGCGATAAAAGGTGAAGACGGTGATTTTATGTACGGATCCGGTTACTTCCCTCTGCTTCCGGGTAAAACCGAAAGGTTCTCTCTTGCGCTCGCGTTCGGAGATGATTTCCCGGCAGTACTTAAGACCAAACGCGTCGCTCAGCTTATTTACAATGCTAATTATAATTTCCCAAGACCGCCTGATAAACCGACACTGAGGGTTGTTGCAGGAGATAAAAAAGTTACCCTTTATTGGGATAACGCTGCCGAAAAATCCATTGACCCGACTCTGAAAGAAAGAGACTTTGAAGGATATAAAATATACAAAGGTACTGATCCTGATTTTACTGACGCATTGCAGATTTCGGACGGAACAGGGCAGAAAGTATTTTATAAACCGATCGCACAGTTTGATCTCGCGAATGGTATCTATGGCTATTTCCAGACTTCAGCAAGCCTTAATGATCTGACGAGCGGAGCTCCATTCTTCCTTGGCAGCGAGACGGGCATTCAGAATTCATTCATTGATACTGATGTTATTAACGGAAAAACATATTACTACGCCGTTGTTGCTTATGACCGCGGTAAAACTTCGGCGGATGTTTATCCTTCGGAGAACACAAGGTTTGTAGCAAAGGACGCGTTAGGGAATATTTCCACTGACAATAATACCGCAGTTGTAGTTCCGAATGCGCCGGTCGCAGGTTATGTTCCCCCGGTCTCCGGCGAAATGCTTAACCGCGTATCAGGTAAGTCCTCAGCCACTCCGTACTTTGAAGTGATTGACCCTGTCCGTATGAAGGAATCTATTTATATAGTATCTATGCACGATTCACTGGTGAACGGAATTAAATTTGCTTACGGATATGATGTTAAGGACTCTCTAAAAGGGGAAACACTTATCAGCAATGCCAAACTCACGCCCGGAAACGGTGTCGTGTTTGACGGAGTGAGGTTATCATTTGATACTTCTTACCAGGTTTCAGACAGTATTAAATTAACGAATCCTTTCCCGGGCGGTTGGAAATATTTGACTGCCAAACCTGATACTCTTAAAGATTTAAGGTATATTGTATCTAGGGTTGATATTCCTCAGCTCAGCCTTACAGGAGTGAGAGACCCGGCAGATTTTGTTTTTGTATTCAATGATGCAGGTACTGATTCTTCATTCAATCTTGCACCGCTTGGCATACCGTTGCCTGTACTCACAAATCTGAATTTTAAGATTTTTGACATAACTGACAGGCAGAACCCGAAGCGGGTGAAATTCGCTATGGTTGAGAACAACGCGGCTGATAAAGGAAAACTCTCTATGGATGATCTCCTGTTCCTTTCGAATGAGCAGTTTACTAAATTAACGTGGCGCGTATTGTTCGATACTTCAGCCGGTCAAAATGATTACTACAGGCCGAAAGAAGGTGACAGTCTTTTCCTTTCATTTACAAAACCTTTCACCGCGAGCGATAAATTCGTACTAGCAACCAATCCTGCAAAATATGATGCAGTTGCCGCGCTCAGGTCCCTTGAGAATGTTAAAGCTGTTCCTAACCCGTACGTGGTTACAAACGTTTTCGAATCACCGCTTCCTCCTCAGATTCGCGGACGCGGTGAACGCATAATCTATTTTATCAACCTGCCTCCGAAATCGAAGGTTTCAATCTTCACTTCATCCGGAGATCACGTCAGAACTATCCAGCACGATGGCGATATACATGACGGCACAATGGAGTGGGACCTGAAAACGAAGGAAGGCCTGGAAGTGGCATACGGTGTTTATTTCTACGTCGTTGAACTTGACGGCTCCGGCGAAAAGAAATTCGGTAAACTGGCTGTAATAAAGTAGGAAAGAGAGGAATATTACTATGAAAAAATTAATTTTAATTACTCTTATATCGGTTCTTAGCAGCGGTTTATTCGCACAGTCTAAAGTCGGAACGACCGCGGCAAACTTCCTCACAATTCCTGTAGGCGCGAAAGCGGCAGGAATGGGAGGCGCGGTTGTAGCGATGGTAGACGATGCATCTTCGTTGTATTGGAATCCGGGTGCGGCCAGCAGATTGCAGGGAAGTGAATTACTTGTTTCCTATACGGACTGGTTAGTCGGAACATCTTACAACTACGCCGGGCTTATATTCAAAATGGACGATGAAAGCGCGATAGGAATCAGTATTAATCAGCTTGATTACGGTCAGGAAGAGATAACTACCGCGACACAGCCCAACGGTACAGGGCAGAAATGGGATGCTCAGGATATCGCTTTAGGCTTGACATATGCCCGGAATCTTACAGACAGGTTCTCCATTGGCGGTTCCGTTAAATATATCAGCCAGCAAATCTGGAATGAGTCTGCAACAGCTTACGCCCTCGATATAGGGCTGCTCTTTATTACCCAGCTTGAGGGTTTGAAAATTGGTATGAATATTAGTAATTTTGGGACTGAAATGAAACTGGACGGGAAAGATCTTTTACAGCCGGTGGATATAGACCCGGCACAGGCGGGTAATAATGAAAAGATCACCGCGACGCTGAATACTGATTACTGGACGCTTCCCCTGACATTTACGGTTGGAGTAGGATATGATTTAAAGATTATGGAAGATGTCAAAACCTCTTTTGCGCTTGACGCAATCATTCCTAATAACCAGTCAACTCACGTGAATCTCGGAGGAGAAATTGTATGGAATAATCTCCTTTCTCTGCGTGCCGGATACGGATCGATCGGAAAAGGTTCCCACGAGGATGGAGTATTCTATGACCAATCCAACTTGCTCTCGAGCGGACTTTATTCAATAGGTGTCGGCGTCCAATATGATTTCGGAGCTTTCAGTTCAAAGATTGATTACAGTTACAACGATTTCGGATTATTTAAACAGATTTCGAGAGTAACATTATCCGTAGGATTTTAATGGTTTTTTGCGGATCTAACTAAATAAATAATAACAAACAAAACGAGGTACACATATGAAAAGAATATTCATTCTTTTTGTTCTTCTTACAGTCGCTACCTTTGCCCAGGTTACGGTTACATTCCGTGTTGACTTAGGCGCTCAGGTTTTCCGCGGCTTATTTAACCCTTCCACCGATTCGGTGGTTGTCCGCGGTTCGTTCCAGGCTGATGCCGGCGATCCGGGCGGAAACTGGCAAGGTAAATTCTTCACCCTTACTGATGGTGACGGTGATACAGTTTACACAGTAAACGCTACCATTCCTTCCAGCTTTGCGGGAACTAATTACGAATTCAAATTCGTAAAACTCCCTGATGGTTGGGAAGGCACCCCAAACAGAACCTTTACACTCGCTGCCAGCGGTACACAGGTTCTTCCGAAATACTGGTTCAATGACGACTCTTCTTATGTCGTTGTTCAGCAGGTAACAAATACGATCAATTTTACCGCTGACCTTACCAGTATTTATGGTACCGGTATTGGTTATTTTGATCCTGCAACAGACTCAATCCAGGTAATGGGTTTAGACTGGGATGGACTTGGAACAATAATCAGCGGTAACAGGAAAATGCTCGAAGATCCTTTCCAGCCAAAGAAATTTAAAACTTCGATGACCATTAGAGGACCTCTCGGTGATTCCACAAAATGGAAATTCAAAACATTCCCGGATGCAAGATTCACCAACACCGGTTGGGAAACTGGTTCGGACAGATGGTTTAAGTATGTTGCTGACGGTCAGACAGTCACACTCGATCCTATTGTTCCGAGAATATTCCCTATTCTTGGAAATCTTACTCAGGATGTTAACGTAAAATTCCAGGTTAGCATGAACCAAAATCCTGTAAACGCTCATAACGGTCTGCCAATCAATCCTGCTACTGTTCAGTGGGTTGGATTAAAGGGCGGTTCTGCTCCTATTGGAAACTGGGGCGGAAACTGGGTTGCTTCAGATACTACTACAGGCGTCATGAAATATTTGAATGATGCTGGTATCGATGGTGACCTCGTTGCAGGCGACAAGATCTTTACAGATACAGTTGTATTCTGGGTTGGCATTGGAGCAGGCGCGATTGAGTTCAAATATGCTGCAGTTTATCCGGGTGCTGACACCGTTAACGGCGGCACTGTTCCTCTGGACAACGAAGGCGGTTTCGGAGAGAACCACATTCTCATCTTAAGAGAACCGGGTCCAATCGTACTCTTCAACAACTTTGGTGATTTCACAACATCCGTTAGAGAACTACCGGGCAACGGACTTGTTCCTTCTGAGTTCACACTTGGCCAGAACTATCCTAACCCGTTCAATCCTTCAACCAGGCTGAATTATGCTGTCGCTAAAGACGGTTTAGTAACCCTGAAGGTTTACAACGTGATGGGCGAAGAAGTTGCAACATTGGTTAACAGTGTTAAACCGGTTGGCAACTACACCATCGAGTGGAATGCTTCACAGCTTACCAGCGGTATCTATTTCTATACCTTAACTGCTGATAACGTAAGTCTTACCAAGAAAATGATTTTGATGAAGTAATTTTCATCATCTGAATTGATGAAGCCCGTGATTAGAAATAGTCACGGGCTTTTTTATTGGATTTTTTTGTTTGTAATGTATGATGCTTTAGGGGAGGAGGCGAAAATCCTGCACCGGCTATTCAGCCCTCTTACGCCGATTATACCAGATTTTGGATTCGCATATACATCTGTTTCCCTCACCGACAAGTAAATACTTTATCTGCCGGTTTCCCGTGGTTAAATTGTCACGTAACTCAATCTCGGGTTTATATTTTTCTTCACGGTAATAGATTGCCGGAAGATTGATTACAGTCACTTCTTCATACCCCAATTGCTCTAAAAATTTGATGATCCTCTTTTTATTCCCGTCGTAACCGAAAAAATCATCCAATGCATTGTATTCCTTGTTCCTGGTAATTGCGTATGAATATTCGTTCAGAAAATATGCATCCTTTTTCATTATTTCCATAAACACCTCATCTCTTTTTATAAGTAATTATTTATTGTAGCGATTCAACAAGCGGCTTTAATTGTGAATAGAAGTTTTGCGCAGCCTGGTTTTGCGGATTAATTTTAAGGCATTGCCTGATCGCCTCGAAGGCATCCTTCGGCCTATTATTCAGATAATAAGCGCCTGCGAGGTTATACAATAACTGCGGGTCATTCTGCGTGAAGTTGAAACTTTTTTGAAGAAATTTCAGCGCCTCGCTGTGATTTCCTCTGTCAAGATAAATTGAGCCAAGCCATTTGTTTGTATATGCGTTAGAATTTATTTTATCGTACCTCTGAAGATAATGGAGCGCCAGATCGTACTGTTTGACATCAATAAGCATATTTATAAGCTGTTCAAAATTTGAAGTGTTGAACGGGCGTTCCTCGATAAGCACGCTCACTTCCTTTGCCGCGGAAGCGTAGTCCTGCTGCTGCCAGTAGTACTCAGCAAGTTTGAAGTGGGCTTCATCAAGCGTCATAATCCTGTCAACAACAAACATCGCCAGGGAGTCCACTTTGTCCGCGGGACGGAAGGATTCGACAAGTTTATTCTCTGCACCTTTTGCTGCAAAAGGATAGCTGCCGGTGAGTATTTTAATTCTTAAATCTGCAATTACGGAATCAAGCTTTGTGAACGGGAATTTTTCCCACGATATCCTCCGTAAATCTTCTTTGGTTATTGAAGAAGAATCACCATCCTCCAGGTATTTATCAGTGATAATATCAAGGAATGTATCGGCTATTAATTTATACCCGGTGACGTTAGGGTGAAGATGATCAACCATCAGATTATTGCCTGTTATTCCGCCGGGACTTCCCGAATGAAAAGCCGCTTCCACATCGGCGAGTGGGAGTTTATATTCCGCGGACAATTTCCTGATAATTTTATTAATATCTGACGGAGCGCGGAATCTGAGGGCATCAAGATCTTTTGCATATTCAAAAAGTTTTTTTGCAGAGGCGTAATCACCGGCTTCTTGCTTTTCAAGCGCATCCCTGAAAACCGATGCTGCATCAGGATGCCCTTCTGTTTTAACGGATTCAAATGGTTTGTTGCCGCTGAGGTTAGAGGTTAGGGTTGAAAGGATAACCGGTACTTTATTCTTGCGGAGCAACTCCATGATATCCCTCATATTTTCTTCAAATTGTTTTATTCCGGCGGTATATAGTGAGGAATTGTACGGTACAAGGTTCTCGCCAACCATTTGTTCCATAAGTGTTTCGTTCTGAACCGGTTTCTCATCCGATTCGCCGGAGGCAACCGAGCCCCAGATAAGTCTAATTGCATCTCTGAATAGCTGAACTGTCCTGAACTCGATCAGATTCAGGTAAAGATTATTCAGGAATGGGAAACCAGCAACGGATTGGGTTGAAGCTACTCCAAGCGCACCGTAATATTCGTTATGTCCCGTGTATATCAGAACCAGGTCAGGTGAGTGTTCAACCAGCGCCTCTGTAAAATCTCTCAGAGTGTAGGTGCTCACCGCTGACATTCCCAGATTAATAACTTCAAAATTTTTATCCGGAAATTTTAATTCAAGCATTCTCCGGAGATGACGCGGGAATGAAGCATTCGGAATGTATGGCCACCCCGCTGCGCTGCTTTCCCCAAGAACGAATATTCTGTATGTATTTTCCTTCTTCTGTTCCGAAAAACCATCAGCTATCGCGGTGGGCGGATTCTTAAGGTTAACAAAATATTTGCGGGCCACGTCAGAATTCAGGAAAAGTAAATCACTGTAGGAAGAATAGACTTTATCAAAAACCTTGTAATCATCTCCGTAATTGAATATCCTGAGTCCGGCTTCAATTAGAAGAAGGAAAATGAAGGGAAGGAAGGCGGCGGCAAAGTAAAACCAAAAGGGGTACTTTTTAGGCTGAGCCGCCGGTGCCACAGGCGATTTATCTTTTTTCGTCATACATCAGTTTACTTGATTAGGAATACTTTTGCCACATCTATCAGCAGCGAGGGATTCTGGATCAGTGCTGTCCTGAACAGGTTACCAAGGGCGCGTTTCTCCTTCGGAACTTTATTAAATGAATGCGCAATTGAATTAAATTTATCATCCGTGAAACCGTAGATCCCGTTCTTTATTCTGTTGAAGACTTCGTGGCGCTTCCCGAGGCGGTCATCCCACGCTTTATCGTAGTTAAGGATATGATCGGGTTTATTAAGTTTAATTGCTTCACCGGCAATTGTACCTGCAATTTTACCGCCGATCATTCCGCTCGCTATGCCACCGCCGCTTAACGGATTAACCTGCCTCGCTGCATCACCCGTGAGCATAATACCCGGAGCCGATATTTTGCTTAATGTTGGAGAACAAGGTACGCCACCGGCTATCGAAGTAAGTACGGATGCCTTAGGGTATTTCCTCTCCATAAAACTATTCAGGAAGGATAACGCGGAGCGTTTTTTCCCGACAGCGCCGCCCACGCCCAAACCGACATTTGCCGTGTTATCACCTTTTGGGAATACCCACAGATATCCGCTTGGAGCGTAATCCTGACCGAAGTAGAAGTAGCAGGTATCCTGTTCCGCTTTTACTCCCGATGCGGTCACCTGTACGCAGCATTCCATATCCCGGAAATCAATGTGAGTTTTTAATCCCGCCCATCTTCCCACGCGGGACTCGACACCATCGGCAGCGATTACAATTTTCGCGCGTACTTCGTGCGTTTCTCCGCGGTATTCGAATCTGGCTCCGCTTACTTTCCCGTCGTTAAATAGTAAACCGTTCACATATGCGCGTGTAAGTATTTCAGCTCCTGCATTCGCCGCAGTTTTAGCAAGTTCATAATCGAAGATACGCCGCTCAAGGATTAAGCCCGCTTCATCAAATTCAATAACAGCTTCAGTCTCATCCGGAGAGATGAGCGCAAACTTTTTAATATGCGCGTTTATCCATTTCTCATCCGGGGTAATAAACTCCGCGACTCCCGCATAGCTGATTGCTTCACCGCATCTGACGGGGTAGCCAACGTCTCTGTCTTTTTCAAGAATAAGGACAGAGACTCCCTGTTCAGCAGCGAACCGGGCAGCCATGCTTCCCGCGGGACCCGCTCCGACAACAATTACATCATATTCTTTGCTTATCATTTAATTGTCCCTCCAAAGGGTACACCGTCTTTATTCATTTTAATCACTTCAATCGGGCAGCTCCAGATACATTTTGCACAGTTTGTGCACCGCGGATCGATAATATATATCTCCGCTTCTTTAAGTTCGATCGCATCTTCGGGGCATACCCCGACACAGCACCCGCAGAAGTCGCACTTATCCGGCAGGATTTCGATTAATAGTTTCCCGGTTTTCGCTTGTCTGTATTTAATTTCTTCGCTCATTAACTGAATAAAATTTCTATATCGTCTCTTTCGAGGCTCTTGAATATACTTGAATCGGTAGACACTATATTACTAACCAATTCCCTTTTTTTCTCCTGAAGCTGAAGGATTTTTTCCTCCACGGAGTTTTTCGTAATGAATTTATAAACAAAAACATTTTTATCCTGTCCGATTCGGTGGGTACGGTCGGTTGCCTGCATTTCTACCGCCGGGTTCCACCACGGATCATAATGGAAAACATAATCTGCGGCGGTCAGGTTCAGCCCGAATCCTCCCGCTTTAAGGCTGATGAGGAAGATTTTTATCTTAGGGTCATTCTGGAACCTCTCGACGATCTCTTCGCGGTTCATTGATTTTCCGGTTAGGACGACGTATTTCATTCCCACACGTTTCAGATACGCTTCAATTATATCGAGCATCTTTACAAACTGTGAGAATACAAGAACTTTATGATCTTCTTCAATTACCTTGTGGGTAAGGTCTTTAAATTCTTCGAACTTTCCTGATTTTTTAACCGTGACATTCTTTAGTAACTGCGGATGGTTACATATTTGCCTCAGCCTCAGCAGGCCTTCAATGATCTTGAATCTTGATTTTCTGAGTCCCTGCCTGTCTATCTGCGACATCACTTCATTCCGGATGGAATTTTTCCATATTTCGTAGAGCCTCGCCTGTTCATCATCCATCTCGCAGTAGTGCACGATTTCTGTCTTAGGAGGCAGTTCCTTAGCCACCAGGTCTTTGGTCCTCCGCAGGATGAAAGGGTAAATAACTTTCTTAAGATAATCCGCGGCGTTGCTGTCAAAGTCTTTCTGAATGGGCTTAACCAAACTATCCTTAAAAGTACCGAGTGATCCGAACATTCCCTGGTTGAGAAATGCAAACTGCGACCAGAGCTCGGTAAGATTATTTTCCACGGGCGTACCGGTGAGGCAAAGGCGATGGTTAGCGTGAAGTTTACGTACAATCCTTGATGTTTTCGCAAGGGGATTTTTTATTCTCTGCGATTCATCAAGGATAACGTAATGAAAATCCCTCTGAGTAAAAATGTCTTCATCCCTCAGAAGGATCCCGTAACTGGTGATGATGCAGTCATAGTCCTCAAAGTGGATGGTGGATTCTTTGATCCTGTCAACACCCGTATGATCAAGTATCTTTAACTCAGGAGTGAATTTTTCTGCTTCATTTATCCAGTTAAACACGACTGAGGTAGGCGCGACAATAAGTGTTGGGAGAGATGTTCTCATTTGTTTTTCCCTCAGCAGAAGCGCGAGTACCTGGATTGTTTTTCCAAGGCCCATATCATCCGCCAGGATTCCGCCGAACCTGAATTCTTTCAGAAAGTAAAACCAGTCGAAACCAAGTTTCTGGTATTCTCTGAGTTTTGATTCTATCCGCTCCGGAATCGGAGTCTTGTTAATCCTGGTAAAGTTTTTCAGTTTAGCTGTGTGTTCCCTGAAGGCTGAATCAACGACAACTTCGTCAACTTCAGAGATCAATTCCTCAACAAATACTGCCTGCGTGTTTGAGAACCTGACGGTATTATCTTTTATTTCAGCAAAAGAAAAGATCCGTTCGAACTTATCAAGCCATTCTTTGGTAAGGCGGGCGTTACTTCCGTCCGACAGTTTAATAAAAGTTTTTCTCTGTTTAATAGAATCAAAAAGCGCGCCGAGGCTGACCTGAGCATCGCCAATATTAATGTCCGCCGTAACATCAAACCAGTCTATCCCGGAGGATACTGTAACACTAAGGCTCGGAGTATGAGTTGTGATCTTAAATTTATTAAGCTCCGCTTCACCATAGATCTCGAAACCCTTTTCCTTTATGGTATCGAGGTAAGTGAAAAGGAAAGTAAGGGGATCATTCCTGGGATTAAAAACACCCGGTTCAACTTCCCTTACATAGCATTCTTTTATTTCCGCACGCGCGTTCTCTTCGCTGATAGTATCCCTTATGATCTGGATAAATAATCCTTCCTTAAGCAGACCCTCGACTTCACGCCCATTCCCAAAATCGATTACATCGTCCTTGTACCGGAATCTGAGCCTGAGCATAAGTTTACCCTCGGATTCTTCGAGGTACAAAAGTTTAACTGGAGGAACGGAAAGCTTCTCGACTTTATAAAGTTTCGACTCAATCTCGATCGTTTTCAGCAGTTGAGAGAGT
Organism: Ignavibacteriaceae bacterium; assembly: GCA_013360295.1. Taxonomy (GTDB): domain Bacteria; phylum Bacteroidota; class Ignavibacteria; order Ignavibacteriales; family Ignavibacteriaceae; genus JABWCL01. The sequence continues at coordinate 175,571 of JABWCL010000005.1, forward strand.
ATGTCTTTCTCAAAGAATTCCTGAAGAAGTTTCGGGAAGGAGAAAGTGAAGTTATTGTCTTTGAAGAATTCGTACTGTTCCCTGGTCAGGTTGTCAACCTTTATCAGTTCGTTCTTATTCCATATCCATAATGGCTCGGGGAGGAAAAGTTCAAACTCAGAAAGCTTCTTAAGTTTTTTACCGTCCGCCTTTATTTCGAGAGAAAGATTAATATTTTTTTTGTCCGTATCGATTCTGATTATCGCTTTAGCGGACTGCTGCAAGACGGCCACTTTGTGAGTCAGATCCAGGTTATCCTGGCCTCCATAGAAGAGATCTCTGCTGCCAAGATATTTCTCGATGAGTTCCGAAAGGAGGTATGACGCGTTCCTGTTGCGTTTGTATCTTTCACCGGTCAGGTTAGCAAAAAGGTCTACACTAAGTTCACCGCCTGACTTAACAAGGAAATTCAGGATTATTTTATCTTCAAATGATATACTTTCCATTTCAGACTGATCCACAGAGTACACTCTTCCGCTTCGTTTAATTTCTCCGTTGCGGTCAAGTTCCACCCAGACAGGTGTTAAGGAAGAAGAGCTATAGCCGGTTGAAAGCCCGTAGGCAAATCTTTTGTTCTGCTTCGATTTGCTTTTGCGTTCAGGTACAATAAGTTCATTTAATTTATCTTTTACCCTTGTTACCGGATCGACCTCGGATTTCTTCTCGGATTCTTTCTTTTTCTTAAGTTTCTCAATTATTTTTGGTGTCGCAGGTTTGGAGCGCTCTTCAATTTCCCGCATCACTTTTACGATCCTTGTATATTCGGGGTCGATTTTTGAGGCGGGAACGATCATTTCTTCCGGATCAAAACTCTTTTTCGCGAGGATGGTCCGTTCCGTACCTGTCTTATTAAGGATCTCGTCAAGGGATGGCCCGTCTTCCTGGAAGTATTTATGGGAGTTAAGGAAATAGAGAGAGGCCGCGGAGTGCCTGCATAATTGTGAAGTATATTTGCTGCATTCGCAGACGACCTTTACCGGTTCACGGTGTTCATTGAAGAATAAATCAACGGTGTATTCCCAGTTTTCAAGGACGGCAAACTCGGCGAAATTTTTCTGGCAGGAGGAGAATGATACTTTCCCCTCAATAAACAGAAGCAGCCCCTTGTATTTAATCAGGGCGGTAGTATGCTCATCGAGATATTTGGATAAATAGGACATCTGCTCTGGTAGTTAATGCAACCCGGAAAGATACGAAAAAAAGGGTTAATTTTTATTCTCCCCGGGATTCCGCCATCTCGGTGAGAATGGCAGCCCGATTCCTGTTTATTTCCGCGATTTCCATCATGATACCGGCTTTTTCTTCATCGTTGGCCGCGGATCTGGTTTTGGCTATCAGTTTTTTCAGAGAATGTTCGAGTTTGGATAATTTCAGTTTCCTGATTGCATCCATCACGTTGCGAAGGACCGCCGAGCGGTCATTTCTTTTTTCGGGCAGCAGTTCCCTCCAGCGGTCACTGATAGAATATTTCTCAATTGAGATATCCGTAACAAACTGAATCGCCTCTTTATCACTGAATTTAGAAAGTAAAGTAGGAACGGAAATCTCATTGTACTCGTGAAACACTTCTCTCATTTTTTCATAAACTTTTTTGTGGATCGCGATTTGAAATTCCCCGGCAACAAGGCTGTCAATTACGAACTCAATTACTTCGGGGGTTGAATTAAGGAGTAATGTCAGGATTTCCTTCTCCGCGATAATTGATTCTTTTGAAATCTCGGGTAAGGATGATTTATTTTTAACTTCTTCCTGTGGTTCACCTTCAGGGAGTTTTCTCCGTGTTTGTTCCCTTTGAGTCTGTTCCAGCAGTTTATCAAATTCCCTGAACAGGGTGCTTTCTCTCAGATCGAATTTTTTTGCGACTGATTTGATCAGGCTTTCCCGCATCAGTTCATCAGGCATTACGGTGAGAGGACGCAATATTCGCCTGATCATTTCTGAAACCTTGAACGGGTCGGCTTCGGGTGACTCACGCTCGTAGACGGAAAACTGGAATTCAAGAAAGTCCACAGCATTTTTAATCCTGTCCCTGAAAGCCTTCTCCCCCTGATTATTCACGAATGAGTCAGGGTCTTCTCCTTCGGGGAGCGTAATTACCCTGATGTTCATCCCGAATTTTATTAGCGGATCGAGGCTTCTGAGAGTTCCTTTTATTCCCGCGGAATCTGAATCGAAGAGGAGATAAATATTTTTAGTGAATCTTGATATTAACCGCGCGTGTGATTCTGTGAAAGCCGTTCCTGAGACAGCTACTACATTCCGTATATTGTTCTGGTAAAGGGAGATGAGGTCCATATACCCTTCAACAAGTATCACACACTCTTCCGAGCGGATATGCTCTTTCGCCTGAAATAACCCATAGAGCACATTGCTTTTATAATATATAGGGGATTCAGGTGAGTTAATATATTTAGCCGCCTTAACGTTCGGATCAAGTGACCTGCCTGCGAAAGCTATCACCCTGCCATTTGTTGAAAAGATAGGGAAAATGACTCTGCCGGGTAGTTTATCGTAGTATTCACCGCTTGTATCCTTCCCAAGTAGCCCGAGTGTGACCGCGATTTCAGGATCATAACCTTTCGCGGTAAGGTATTTGTAAAGAGCCTTTTTCGCGGTAGAGGAGTAACCGAGTCTGAAATGGTTGATCATCTCTTTTTTCAAACGCCGCTTTTTCAGATAGGTGAATCCGGGATTTTCCTCAGGGTTGCTTATGAGAGAAGCCGAATAAAACTCCGCGGCTGATTCATTTATATCATATAATTTTTCATTCTCATCATAGTACTCTTCAGAGCGGGATTCCCTGAACTCAAGAATGATACCTGCCTCGTCGGCAACTTCTTTCACTGCCTCAATAAAAGAGACGTTCTTAATCTTCATAATAAATTTGAAGACATCTCCGCTTTCCTGGCAGGCAAAACACTTGAAGATTTGCTTTTGCGCGCTGACGCTGAAGGAAGGGTGCGTATCCTGATGGAACGGACATAACCCTGTGTAATTCGCGCCGCGCTTACGAAGTGTAGGCACATAGCCGGAGACGATATCCACAATATTAATGGCGGCGCGTATCTCTTCTATTTTCTCATTTGTCAGTTTCATTCACCGGCTCCCGCTAGCGAGAAAATAATCCATCTCATTCTTCCGTTTTCGAATTTTCAACTGCCACATTCGATACCGATTTAGTCTTTTCGGAAAGGTATGTGTACATTGCCGGAATGACGAAAAGAGTAAGCGTGGTTGAGAATATCATTCCTCCTACAACAGCGATACCCATTGAGACGCGGCTTTCGGATCCCGCGCCAAGCGCGAGAGCAATGGGGAGGGTTCCGAGTATTGTTGAGATGCTGGTCATCAGGATTGGTCTGAACCTCAGAATCGCTGCTTCCCGCACCGCCTCCGCGACGCTCAGGCCGGATGCTTTTTTCTGGTTGGCAAACTCAACTATCAGAATACCGTTCTTAGTTACAAGCCCAATAAGCATTATTTGTCCTATCTCACTGAAGATATTCATAGTCTGGTCAAATACCAGAAGAGAAATTAGCGCGCCCGAGATAGCAAGCGGAACAGTGAGCATTATGATGAACGGGTCCCTGAAACTTTCAAACTGTGCCGCGAGGACCAGATATATCAGTACCATCGCGAAGAGGAAAGTATATATCAGAGTTGATGAACTTTCAACAAAATCTTTTGAAACGCCGGAAAGAGCGGTTGAATATGTATCGTCGAGTAACTTATCCGCTACTTCATCCATAGCTTTAATTCCATCTCCGACGGTTTTACCCGGCGCGAGGCTGGCGGATACCGTAGCAGATACATAACGGTTATACCGGTAGAGCTGTGGAGGCGTGCTTCTTTCTGATATAGAAATAAAATCATCCAGCTGTACGAGATCGTTAGTCTTCGTCCGGACATACAGCGTGGAGAGGTCAACGGGTGCGCTACGGTCGTGTTTTGCGACCTGCCCAATCACCTGGTACTGCTTTCCGTTCATAATGAAGAAACCGTATCGCTGTCCGCTCAAAGCAAGCTGAAGGGTCTGCGCTATTGTAAGTACACTTACACCGAGCTCTTTTGCTTTAGTGCGGTTTATTTCAAGAGTGAGTTCAGGTTTAGTGAATTTCAAATTAACATCGACAAGCGCTAGGGACGGATGTGTACCTGCTTCTTCCAGGAATTTTGGAATGATGGATCTCAGTTTTTCAATGCTTGTTGCCTGAATGACGTACTGCACAGGCAGGCCTCCGCGCTGGGTGGTAATAGACTGTTCCTGGATAACAAAGGTCCTGCCGTCATTTAATTTTCTTACTTTAGAACCTAATTCTTCGGCAATCTCCTGCTGGGTGCGGGTGCGCTGTTCAGGATCGGTGAGCACAAGACGAATAAAGCCGGAATTGACCGCGCCTCCGCCTCCGCCCGCTGCGGCTCCTGAAATAACGGCATCGGCCTCGGGAACGTTTTCATCTACAAGCATCGCGAGTTTATCAATAAACTGGCTTGTAAAAGTAAAGGATGAACCCTCGGCAGTAGTCGTCTGAAGACGGAGCTGCGACCTGTCAGAAAGGGGCGCAAGTTCTTCCTTTAGTACGGGCGCGACCAGCACGATCATCAGGATCGAAAAACCCATTATGACAATGGCGATGTACCTGTGGTGGAGGAAGTAGTCAAGCCAGCGTGTATATACATTTACCATACCGCTGAAAAAAGGTTCAGTCACGTTATATAATTTATTATGCTGCAGTTTCCCTTTAAGCAGGCGGGTACTCATCATCGGCGTGAGAGTAAGCGCCACGAAAGATGATATCAGCACAGATCCGGCGATAACGACACCAAACTCCCGGAAGAGCCGGCCCGTGAGTCCCTGAAGGAAAATGATCGGGAGAAAGACTGCCGCGAGTACTACCGTAGTCGAAATGATCGCGAAGAAGATCTCGGCTGAACCTTTGATGCCTGCTTCATACGGATCCATTCCGTCTTCGATCTTTTTGTAAATGTTCTCCATTACGACGATAGCATCATCCACGACAATGCCTATTGCAAGCACGAGGCCCAACATAGTGAGTACATTGATCGTAAATCCGGCGATGTACATTATAAAAAATGTACCAATCAGTGACACAGGAATGGCCAGGTTTGGGATAAGAGTTGTACGCCAGTCGCGCAGGAAAACAAAGATAACGAGTATTACCAGCATGAAGGCGATAAACAGAGTTTCCTGAACTTCTGTAATAGCCTGACGTATGAATCTGGTTACGTCAAACCCGATACCTGTCTGTACATCTTCACTAAGTTCCTTCTGGATCACAGCAAGCCGTTTATAAACCTCATCGGCAATTTGTATCTGGTTGGAACCGGGGAGAGGAATAACCGCGCACCCGACCATAGGAATACCATTCCGCTTTAGAATAGAGTTTTCATTTTCCGGTCCTAATTGGGCGTATCCGATATCGGAGAATCGTATGACAACCCCGCGGTCTTCGCGCACGATCAGATTATTAAATTCTTCCTCCGTGGTTAATTTCCCTTTTGTCCGGATGGTCAGTTCCGTGTTGAACCCTTCAATTTTCCCGGAGGGAAGTTCGACGTTTTCCGTATTAAGAGCGTTACGCACATCCTGAGGTGTTACCCGCAGTGATGCCATCTTAAGCGGATCGAGCCATAAGCGCATTGAGTAACGTTTTTCTCCCCATATCTGGACCTGGCTCACTCCGGGTACAGTCTGAAGGCGTTCTTTGAAAATGTTATTTGCTATATCAGAGAGCTGAAGGAGGCTCTTTTTATCGCTGAGGATATTTATAAAAATGATCGGGAATGCGTCCGCGTCTGCCTTTGTCACGGTGGGCTGATCAATATCAGGCGGAAGCTGGTTTATTGCGCGGGAAACCCTGTCCCTTACGTCATTGGCGGCAGCTTCAAGGTCTATTTCGATATTAAATTCAACGGTGATATTGCATCTTCCGTCGCGGCTAACAGAAGTAAGTGACCTGATTCCGGCGATACCATTAATGGATTCCTCAAGGGGTTCCGTGATCTGTGATTCGATAACCTCGGCATTGGCGCCGACATAACTGACGCTTACAGTAATTACCGGCGGGTCAATGCTGGGGAATTCCCTGACGCCAAGAAATGTGTAACTGATAAAACCGAACAGTAAAATCAAAATCGAAAGTACGATCGAGAGAACCGGGCGGCGGATACTGACTGATGAAAGACTCATAAAACCCTTTTAATGCTTTAGCTCTGCGATTTTTACACGTGCACCAGGTCTGAGCTGAATAATGCCTGAAGTGATGATTGTGTCTCCCTCACCAATCCCGCTGATGATCTGTATCTCGGTATCTGTCCTGATCCCCGTTTTAACCTGAATCGGCACAGCTTTTCCTCCCTTATAAATAAATATTTTTTCACCTTTGATATCTTGTGTAACAGACTGAGTCGGTACCGCAAGAGACCTGTCCAATCCGCTGAGTGAAATTTCCACTTCAACAAATCCGCCCGCGACCAGTTCACCTCCTGTGTTGGGTGATACTGCTCTTACTCTAAGAGTCCGTGAATTGGCGTCAATCCTCGGTTCGATCGCGTAGACGGAGGCGTTATATGTCCTTCCGCTGGACGGAGTTTTGAACCTGACGTTCATTCCTTTTCTCACATATTCCTTATATTTCTGTGGCACGGAGAAATCAAGTTTGATCGGATCCGAATCCTGGAATGTGGCAATCACCGTTGTGGGAGAGATGTAACTTCCGACGCTTATATTTCTTAAACCTACTCTTCCGTCAAACGGCGCTCTGATCTCCGTTTTAACTATCTGCGCCTGAATGAATTCCATTTCGGCTTTTATCGAGTTCAGCTCGTTAACGGCAACGTCATATATCTCTTTCGTGGAAGCATTTCTCTCATAGAGCATACGTTCCCTGTATTCCCTGTCCTCGGCAAGTTCTTTTTTTAGCTTGTTTTTTGTGTACTGTGCCTGTAGTTCCGCGTCATTGAGTTTTACGAGGAGAGTACCTTTTTTCACAAAACTCCCTTCCACGAAATTAATTTCGGTCACCCTGCCGGTGATTTCGCTTCTTAACTCTGTTTCTTCATTGCTTATAAGTGAGCCCGAGGTGAGGAATAGTGACGTGAGTTTTGCCGGTCTGACTACCATTGCGTTTACGGTTACGACCGGATTTATCTTGCGCGCGCCGGCGACTTCACCGGGAGCGGGTTCGTCTTCTTTAAGTTTGGGGATGACTAAGAGTAAAATAATCAGCAGTGCGATGCCTATGATCGCTATAAATTTGACAGATTTCTTTTTGTCCATATCGAGAATATTAAGAGAGTAATTTTATACAAAGTTAGCTAAAAACAGCGTAGAAAACAGGGAAAAATTTAAGCAATTCTTTACAATTAAAAATTAAAAATTAAGAATTAAGAATGAAGTAGTTAGGAAAAATAGTCTGCGCAAAATGACAAGAATCCTAATCTTAAGTTAAAATTTAAGAGTTAAAAGAATATTACAAAGGACTTTGAGAAAACTGAGAATATAGCTTGCTTAATTTGCTGTGAAGGAACACAGATTACGCAGATGCAAAGGATGACCGCAGATTGACAAAATATCAGAGTGCCGGGTTGTTATGACAGCAAATGGCTGAAGCCATTTCGCTGCTTTGGTGAAGGGATAAAAACGGAGGAAAATCACTTCAGTGATTTCCGGAAGTAAGCCCGAAGTATTTTTTGCGGTCGAGTTACTTCCGCAGTATGCCTGATTTTTTATGGTTCCGACGCCACCTGGTTTAGAATTATGAATGAAGAATTATGTGTTTAGGAAAAGTATTCTGCGCAAAATGGTTAGAATTTACGATAAAATCTCCTCCCATTTTTACACTTGTCCCCTAGGGGAAAGGCGGCGCACTGTCCCGATGCATCGGGACGAAGTGGGAGGCAGGGCGTTGCACTGAACATCCCGGAAGCTTTTAGGAAGATCGAAGCGCCATCACATTTCAAGACGGCGCAAGCAATACCAATTTGAGAATTAAATAAACATTGTGTGCCCCGCAAGTATTCTTCCGGGAAGTTTGGGCAAATAATACATAAGCTGCCGGAGGAAAGGGGATAAAGACATCGGAAGAGTTGTCTGCCGGATAACTGAATAATCAGGAAAATGGTTAGTTTTCCTCATTAGTTTAATCTTTTTAACGGAGTGAGTGATGACTGAGCGATATTTTTTTGAAAGATTTAATTTTCCGACAACTTTTTGACGGGATAAGCATCTATCAGGTAGAGAGCAAATACATTGAATAAAGAATTAGAGTTCACAATCGTATATAACCGCTATAAAAAGCAGCTTTACAATTATGCTTTTAAGATGACGCGGGACAGGATGATCGCCGAGGATATTATCCAGTCGGTATTTGAAAAATATTATTCAAATATGCAGGATATCCGGAGCGCGGATGCCTCCTCCTACTGGCTTTTTACGACAGCGCGTAATCTTATATATATGTATTTCAGGAGCCGGAAGGTCAGGTTTACAGAGGATATTGATAATGTGGAGGCGGCCGACGATGTAAATCTCCCGGAATCATTATTCGAGAACGCGGAGTTGAAAACGATGATGGATGAGGCGGTCTCCGCCCTGCCGGTTGAATTCAGGGAAGTTTTTGTCCTCAGGGAGTACAGCGGCCTGTCATATGATGAGATCGCGGCTTCGCTGCAGATAGAAGAAAAACTGGTAAAGAGCCGGCTTTTTAGCGCGAGGCGGAAATTGTTATGTAAATTATCTGAGAAAGTAAATAATTGAGCGTGTTGAGATATGCAGAAGAATAGAATTTTTGAAATGACAGATGAATATTTTGACGGCAGGCTGAGTAAAGAAGATGAGGTGCTGCTGTTCACCGCAATAGCTTCAGACGAAAATGCACGTGGCTATTTTAAGCAGATGCACATCCTGAAGATGGCAGTCAAAAGCGCGGAAGAAGAATACCCGGAGGCACTGGACAGAAAAGTTTTACAGTCGCTGAAACAACATACAGCGCCGCGGATGGATATAAACAGGATAGTAACCTACACTACGTCAGCCGCAGCGGTACTGCTTATTGCGATTACCTTTTTTATCTACGGCGAGGTGAGGGAGTACCGCGCGAAACTCAGTGAACTCGATACCAAAGTGAAAGAACAATATAACACTATTGAAATGCTTTATAACAGTTTACCAACCGTGACAGTTAAACCTGTGATGAATAATTAAATATATCTACGAAAGGATCAGCCATGAAAAAGTTTTTGTTTTTATTGTTAATGCTGGCAGTAAGTGTTCTGCCCCAGGAAAAGAGCAAATCATCGAAGAGCACGGATACCGACTCAGAGATTCACTTGTCCGCCGACAAGATGCCCGAGATAGCAGGCGGAGTTAAAGCCCTCGCGGAAAAAATTGTATATCCCGCAGCCGCGAAGGAGGAGGGAATTGAAGGAATAGTATTTGTTGCCTGCGTGGTGAATGAGCAGGGCGATGTAATAAAGCGGGAAGTATTGAAGAGTGCCCACCCCGCGCTTGATAAAGCAGCGCTTGAGGCTGTTAACGGATTGAAATTTACCCCCGGTGTAAAGGACGGGAAAAACGTAAAAGTGAAGGTTACGCTCCCGATATCCTTTAAACTTAACGGAAAAGAGAAACAGGAGAAGGCTGAACAGGAGAAAGCCGCGCAGGAGAAAGCTAAACAAAAATCAGAGACTTCCGTCAGCGGCGATGCGGAAGAGAAAGTATTTACCCAGGCGGATGTGATGCCGGAGATTGTCGGCGGAATGGAATCGCTCGCGAAGAACATAGTCTATCCCGCGGAGGCAAAAGAAAACAAGGTTGAGGGGAAAGTGATCGTTACCGCCGTCATTGATGAAAAAGGGGATGCAGTAAAACTGAAAGTACTAAAAAGTGTCGGTTACGGATGTGATGAAGCTGCCATCGAAGCGGTGAAGAAAACAAAATTCCTTCCGGGTAAAAAAGACGGGAAGACTGTGAAAGTACAGATCACGATACCGATTATGTTTAAACTCGGGTAACCTGTAACAAAGAGCTTAAAATTTGGTTTTCTTATTCTGTTTTGTGTTCTTTAGTATTAGGACTCTGACAGCGAATACGGAAGGAAATTTCCTGAATATAATTTTTTTTCTGTAATTTTGGGCAGCGCAAGAATTTTATGACAGCCTTTAATAAAGAAAAACAGATAGAATACTGGAAGATTACAGCCATTTCTGATATGGAACAGGCGGAAATCGTTATTCAGAAAGGAAAATTTCTGCACGGATTATATTGTAAAAGCATATTTGCGCGAACTCGAAACGAAAGGCGTATATATTAAAAAGGCGTACATATACGGCAGCGAGGCACGTGGTACAGCCGGAGCTGAAAGTGATATTGATCTTATGCTTGTTTGACCGATTTTTGATGGGGATTATACGCCATATTTGAAGGCTATATGGTGGTCCGATCTGCGATCCGAAAACAGGATAGAGCCGTTTATTGTTGGCGAGAAAAGATTTGAGACCGACGATATGTCGCCAATTATCGGAATTGTCAAGCAGGAAGGGATTGAAATAGCTGCTTAAGCATTAAGATTCTTCTCCCTTTATCAAATGGCCATATCACGGGAAGGTTTACCCGCTGACCTTTACCTGTTCACTCAGTGGGCAGAGGAAGGCATTATCCCGGACAGCTATTCCCGCTTGTTACATGTTATCAACTACCGGACTTATATTCTTCTTACATTAAGTGAAAATGATTAACTTTGGAGAGTTTATCATAATTATCTGAGCCTGCTTTATGGATGAGCGCTATTTTGGTTCCGCGGATTTGCATATGCACACAACTGTCAGTGACGGGACTATGTCTCCCCAGGCCGTTGTTAATGAGGTTGTTATCCAAAACCTGATCTCCGAGAGGAGCAGCGGCAGGCGGGTTTATGATGTAATAGCGGTTACCGATCACGATGCAATTGAAGGAGCTACAACCGCGATAGAGTATCTTGACTCACACTACGAAACGGGCACGCTTGAGATTATCGTCGGTGCTGAGGTATCATCAAAAGACGGGCATATCCTGGCTCTCGATATAAAGAAGAATGTTCGAAAAGATATGTCGGCCCTGGATACTATAACGGCAATACACGATCAGGGAGGCATAGCGATTGCGGCGCATCCCTTCGCCTATATCCCTTTTATGAAAGGCTTGAAGGGGATAGGTAAATTCATTTACGATGAGAATATCGGCCCGCTCTTGGACGCGGTCGAGATCAGGAACGCGAATCCCACCGAAACGATTAACAATTTAGTTACACAGTTTATCAATTCCATTACTTTCAAAAAACCGGTATGCGGCGGCAGTGATTCGCATTTTCAGTCAGCCATAGGGAAGTCCTATACGATATTTGAGGGACGGACAAAGGAGGATCTCTTTGCTTCGATCAGGGCGGGGACAGTGAGAGCAAAAGGTTATGTCTACGGTCTGCCGTCAATATATAATTATATAAGGGACAGGCTCAAATGGAAAAGATTTTGCCTTGAGGATCCGCTGCACAGGGTTTATCACGACTGGTAAATAATAGTTACGACAACGCTGATAATTCAAAAGTTATTCCGATTCTCAAGGGATTCATAATTCATATGCTGGCGAGGTCGGTGCCGTAAAGAGTTGATTTGCAAGTATAGCTTTATTTCAATAACCCCTCACTTCGATACTCCCGAAGGCTTTCGGGATACTCAGTGCAACGCCCTGCCTCCCATTTCGTGCCGATGCATCGGAACAGTGCACCGCCTTTCCCCTGGAAACAAGTGTAAAAATGGGAGGAGATTTTATTGAATATTCCCACCATTCCCTGAGGGATTTTCAATTTGCGTAGAATATTTTTCCTAACTACTTAATCCCGAAGGGATGCTATTATTATAACCCAAGCCCTAAACAAAGCACAAAATCCCGAAGGTGGCTGTCGCATAAGCATAATAAATAAAATATGAGAAATGGTGGTTGTACCCGCATGAATACAGGAGGAAAAGCGGAATAAAAGCATTATATTTG
>JABWCL010000056.1 GCA_013360295.1 Ignavibacteriaceae bacterium
AACAGATCAATTCCGTTATATTGACGGAGAACTTTATTGTGAGTCAACGCCCGTTTCCGCGATCGTCGAGTCCGTCGGTACTCCGGTTTACATATACAGTAAGAATCATTTCATTTCTAGTTACAATGGTTTTAAGAACGCGTTTTCAGGTATGGAAGCTGAGATATTCTACGCGGTCAAATCAAATTTCAATCTCAGTGTCATAAAAGCCTTTATTGACAGCGGCGCGGGAGTTGACGTAAACTCCGCGGGAGAATTTTTCCGTGCGTTAAAAGCCGGCGCGAAACCATCAAGGATGATACTAACCGGTGTAGGGAAACGACCGGATGAGTTAAAACTCGGGCTCGATTATGATGTGCTGATGATCAAAGCGGAAAGCTGTGAAGAAGTTAGTGCAATTGACAGTATAGCGGCCTCACTGGGAGTCAGAGCGAGAGTAGCCCTCCGTGTTAACCCTGATGTAGACCCAATGACTCATCCTTATATTTCGACTGGACTCGCGGAAAATAAATTTGGTATCCCTATCGCGAGAGCAATGGAAATCTATAAATCGTGGCGCGAATATAAATCAATTGATTTCACCGGCATTGATATGCATATCGGTTCACAGATCACCACACTCTCCCCTTTTATCCAGTCTACCGAGAGAGTCGCCAAACTCTACAACGAGATAGCCGCGATGGGGGTGCCCCTTCAGCATTTTGATCTTGGCGGAGGCATCGGTGTGAGGTATAAGGATGAAAAAACATTTACGATTGAAGAATACGCCGCGGCGCTGATGCCGGTACTTAAAAAAACCGGAGCAATAGCCCTGTTCGAACCGGGCAGGTACCTTACGGCCAACGGTGGAATACTTGTCACGAAAATTGAGTATACAAAATCAAACGGGCAGAAAGTATTTTATATCGTTGATGCCGCTATCAATGACCTCCTGCGCCCCAGTATTTACTCTGCTTATCACCACGTTCAGCCCGTAAAGATAGTTTCTTCGGGAACGCTTGAGGTAGATATAGTTGGTCCTGTTTGTGAGAGCGGTGACTTCTTCGCCAAAGACAGAGAGATACTGAAATCAGAGTCCGGCAGCCTGCTTGCGGTTATGTCCGCCGGCTCTTACGGTATGGTAATGTCCTCTAACTATAACGCCCGCAGAAGGCCTCCGGAAGTTATGGTTGAAGGTGATAAGTTCAGGGTTATCCGCAGCCGGGAAACTTATGACCATATGTTTTATGATGAAGCTGAACTGATGGACTGATCTCATGCTCCGCGGATTTATCATTGTTCTCCTTTTGCTCTCAGGGTGTGAATTATTTTCTCAGACTGCTGATGCCCCAGCCTCACTTAAGGACAGGGTTATTAGTTATGAGGAGATAAAAAACCGTTTCGAGTTTATGCCGCAGGTCCGTTCAGGCGGGTTAAGCGGTGAACCTTTACAGAAAAGAAATTTTCTTCTCTCAGTAATCTCAGAAAAGTTATGGGCTGAAGAAGCGAAACGGCTTGGTATTGATACAACCGAAAACTTTAAGAGGGCATACATCCCTCTGATGAGATCTTTCTACCGTGATATGCTCTTCAAAGAAGAAATTGAAAGCAAAGTTGACATAACAGAACTGGATTATATCCGCGCTTTTCAGAAAGCAAAAACTAATCTCAGCCTTAATTTTCTTTTCTCATCCGACTCGGCAGAGATACATAACCTGCACAGAGCCCTGGCTTCCGGCATTCAGTTTGATTCACTCTTCGCCTCCCGCCCTGAAGCAGAATTACAGTTAGAACCGGTGGTAATTGAATATGGCAAGGCTGATGAACAGGCAGAGCAGGTTTTTTACTCTCTCATTAATCCCGGCGACTTTTCCAAACCTTATAAAGATAAAGGCAACTGGTACATTTTTTATCTTCGCGAGCGGACAGAAAAAAATCTATCCGGCGAGGATAGGGAGAAAATAAACAGCTTCATAAAAACGCTGCTGCACGACCGTCAGGTTGAAAAATTATATTCCGCCTTTTACCGTAAATTTTTTGGTGATAAAAAAGTTGAAACTGACGGGACACTCTTCTGGGAATTGGCCGAGAAGACAGAAATTCTTCTCAAAGGGAAAAGAGATTCTTCTAAGGCAGGACGAAAACTGACAGTGGAAGATGTCTATTCCCTCAGATCTGGTTTCAGCCGCGAAAAACTTAATATGCCATTCATTCTGATTGATGAAAAACCTCTGCCGTTCGGTGATTTCCTTGACCAGCTTGGTTTTGAAACAGTTCTGTTTGATTCACTTTCCCCGCGCTCAATCGCAGCCGGATTAAACCGTTCGGTGCGGTTGATTATCGAATACGAGTTACTGTTTCGCGAAGCTCAAAGAAGAAATTTAATGGCGTATGAAGAAGATCTGCGACAGTTAAAAATCTGGGAGGAATATTATCTCGCGTACTTCGCTAAGGAAGTATACACCGATTCCGTATCTGTTACCGAACAGGAAGCGTTTGAACTCTACAATAAGCAACTCGCCGCAGGTGAAGGGATAGTTAAAGTCAATATTGCTGAAGTACTGACTGATTCTCTTTCGGTCGTTGAACAAATACTTAACTCGCTCGCGAACAAAGAAGATATCCGGATGCTCGCGAAACGCCACACAATGAGGGACTCGCTTAGAGAAAGAGGCGGCGTTTGGGGATTAACGCCTCTCAGCCACCTCGGCGAACTTTCAGGCATTATTTTGGGGCTTAAACAGGGGGAGGTATTCGGACCCGTCAGAACTTCCGAAGGATACCATATCATCAAGTTGCTTGACCGGGTGGAAGAAAAAGCTGAAATAAACGCATTTGATAAAGTAAAAGAAAATTACGTCGAGCAAGCACGCTTCGAGAAGTTTAAGGATCTGATCAACCGCCGTACTGCTGAAATCGCTATTGAAAATGAATTAAACGCTGACTTTGCAAAGGTGGTTAATGCACCTCTGAATTTTAATAATATGGTAGTATTTAAGTTACTTGGTTTTGGCGGCAAAGTACTTGCGTTCCCTGCCACAATGCCGCACACAGAGTGGTATGAAATCTGGGAGAAGAAGAAAAAGGAACTTCCCTGATAATCGTAACTTAATAACGCCAAGGCTCCCTTTTCCCTTTACCGCTTCCCCTTTTTTTACTAAATTAATATTTTTTCAAACAAATTCAGGAGCACCACTTCATATGAATATTAAAATTTTCCCGGTTTTCACCTTCATCATTGCGTTGTTTATTTCTGTCCATTCTCAGCCGCTCACGCCGCGCGTCAGTCCGATGGCAAAGATCACTCAGACGATCGGTATCACTGATATCACGGTTTCTTATTCGCGTCCCGCTGTTAAAGGAAGAGTGATATGGGGAGAACTGGTTCCTTATGATAAAATCTGGCGTGTCGGGGCGAATGAGAACTCAACGATAAATTTCCCGGAACCGGTCTCGTTTAGCGGTGCTGCCAATCCCCTTCCCGCTGGCACCTACGGTCTCCATATGATCCCCGGAAAAGATCAATGGACGATAGTGCTTAGTAAGGACAATCAGTTGTGGGGAGATTATAATTACAAACAGGAAAACGACGCGCTCAGGTTTAGCGTTAAACCGGAAACCTGCGAAATGACCGAGAGGCTCACTCTCGATTTTGAGGAGATAACAGATAACTCCGCGGCTATTGTAATGAAGTGGGAAAAAGTAAAAATTAAAATCCCCTTCTCGATGGATATGAAAAAGATCGTAATGGATAACATTAAGAAAAAATTCTCGCCCGCAACGGCTAATGCAGCGGCGTCATATATGCTCACAAACAACTTTGACCTCGAAGAAGGATTGAAGTGGATCAACTATTCCGTTATGATGGGAGAGAACTACGGTAACCTGAAGATAAAAGCGCAGCTCCTCGCGAAGACCGGCAATACTAAGGAGGCTGTGGCTGTTATGGAGAAGGCGCTTGAATTCGGCGGAAAGCTGAAAGAAAAACCATTCGACTATGCGGTAATGGAAAAATTATTATCCGAATGGAAAGCTAAATAACGGAAGTGTCTCAAAAACAGGAAATAAGTTTATATTTTCCGAAGTTGAGTATTGATCCAACAGAGAATGAATCACCCATTATTAATAATGCAAAAAGGCTGTCATACCGGCAGCCTTTTATAATTCATCTTACAAATATTCCTTCAGGATTTCTATAAGCGATTCGAATGTTTTCCTCATTACTGTAATCTTATCCAGCATTCCGTCCATCTGGTTATTTCTTGAGGCCATTTCTATTTCCTTTGCCTGGTCACCCATCAGTTTAGCGCCTATTGAATAGCTTGCGCCTTTAATGGTATGGCTTTCCGCAACTACTCCAGTGACCTCGCCGGTACGCGCAACTTTTTCAAGGTTGGTAAGCCTGCGTTTGGTATCGTCAATGTAAGTAGTCAGAAGTTCTTTCTGGAATTCCTGATTATCAAGGCTTATGGTTTTGAAATGTTCCTTGTCAAATAATTCTTCTGCAAAATCTACTGTCACTGCAGATTTTTCCAACGAAGCCATTTGAGCATAATCAACTCCGAGGTATTTATCAAGCAACGAAAGAAGTTCGTCATTTCTGATAGGCTTCGTCAGGTAGTCATCCATACCCGCGGCAAGGCATCTTTCTTTATCACCTGCAAGGGCGTGGGCAGTGAGAGCGATTATCGGAATTTTGCTGATATCTCCCTTTAATAATCTTATCTTTTGTGTTGCAGTAAATCCATCCATCTCAGGCATTTGGACGTCCATAAGCACCAGGTTATAAGATTCATCTGAACTTATAGCAGTAAGAGCCTCAAGTCCGTTTGATGTAGCTGTAACGTCAAAACCGGCGTCACTCAGAATTCTCATTACCACTTTTTTATTTACTGCATTGTCTTCCGCCAGCAGAATTTTGTATTTCTTCCTCAGGGATTTCACTTCAGGTTTAAAGTGATCCGTCCCTCTAAGAACCGGAACACGAGGCGCGGGAGGAGGTGCTTCGATTTTTTCAGGCTCTGCTGTTGCTGCTTCTGCAGACTTCCGCTGCTCAGCAGATTCCACGGAAACATCCTCCTTAAACTGCTCTCTGACAGCTTCAAAATCAGGGACCTGAGGCAGAGTCTTCTCCGTTGGCAATTGGGGTGATTTTGACTTTATTTTATCGAGGAAGCTTACCTGTTTCTGGAATTTTATCACGACTGTGAAGAAGAATGTTGTTCCCCTTCCCACTTCACTTTCAATCCAGATCGATCCTTCCATTAGTGATATGATCTGTTTGGAGATTGCCAGCCCCAAACCTGTGCCGCCAAACTTGCGGGTATGAGAACCATCAGCCTGTGAAAACGGCTGGAAAAGTACCGCGATCTTCTCAGGTGGTATTCCTACTCCGGTATCCGTGACCGAGCAGGTAAGCCGTAACTGATTCCCGGAGACCTTCTCTGATCTGACTTTGACTATGACCTCTCCCTCGGCAGTGAACTTTACGGCATTGGAAAGCAGGTTAATAAATACCTGCCTTAAACGCGACGGATCCCCTATCAGGGTAATCCCGGTATTTTTATCGATATCAACACTCAGTTTGAGTCCTTTTTCAGTCGCCGTGGCATAGACGACTGAAAGAGAATCATTGATTACTTTCTGAATGTTGAACGGAGCTTCTTCTAAGAACATTCTTCCGGCTTCAATTTTTGAAAAATCTAATATATCGTTTACAAGATCAAGCAATGCCTCTGCGGATGACTTCGCGCTCGAAATAAAATCTTTTAATTCTGCCTCATCCTGGTAAGACCCGTTTTCAATCAGTGTGAGAAATCCCAGAATTCCGTTGATCGGAGTTCTGATCTCGTGACTCATATTGGCAAGGAACTGACTCTTTATTTCACTCGATTTAACGGCTTCCTTTGCCAGTTTATCCGATTTCTCTTTTTCTTTCTTTAATTCAGTTTCAGCCCTCTGGCGTTCTTCTTCAAGTTTTACCTGCGAGGTGACATCCTGTATTGAGCCTTCGTAATAAAACCTGTTATCGGCATCAGATTCGATAATCCTGTCGTTTAGAAGAGCGTAAATTATATCCCCGTTTTTCTTTTTTAGCCTTATTTTATAATCCTTGATCTCCTTTTCATTCCTGACTATTTCCAGAAGCCTTGTACGCTCATCCGGATCATAATAAAGGTCGGTACCAATATCTATCTGTTTCAATTCCTCTGAATTTTCATAACCCAGGATTCTCACCATTGCGGTGTTTATTGTGAGAAACTTTCCTTCAGGACTGCTTTGGAAAATTCCTTCCGCTGAATGTTCGAAAATCGACCTGAAATTGCGTTCGCTAAGGTGTACCCTGTAACTCTTCTCTGCTAATTCTGTCCTCAGTTTATAGTTGAGCGCGCTCCCGATGACCGACAATACTGAAAGGAATATGACAAACAGCACGGTTTCAAACATATTCGGCAGGTAATAGATATTAATGTCATTAAGAAGGACCGCAGCAGCGAAAACGATATTATAATAGATTGCGACAAGAATCTGGTGCCTGACATCCCAGGCAAGGAACAGAGCGGTTGTGAATATCATCAAACCGATTATCTGGGAATTGACCACCAGCGTGGAAGGCATCAGCAGAATCATTATACTGCTGGAGATTATTATTGTCAGCAGCAGGATGTGTACAAGGAGAGCCGGATACTTAATTTCCTGTTTAATAAAAAGTACAACGAGGATAATGAAAGAGATGAGCGTCGCGCTCAGGCGGGTAAGATAGACTTCCAGAGCAAACTGCTGGAAGTGCCTCACCTCAAATATCATCGCAAAAAGCCCGGATATGGCTATCATAAGTGTGATTACCCGCAAGGGGAGGATCAGCCTTTCAGCGCTTTCACGCTCTATATAAGCTCGTTTCTTCGCGCCGGTCTTACTCTCGGTCTCGTATACGTAATCTACTATTGTGGCAGAAGATCTTTTACTCATATCCTGTACATTAATGAGAAATTAAGAAATTAAAATAATATAATTTTTATTAAAATGGAGAGTATATTAACACAACGCAAATAAATTATCTGGTTTTATGGCAGACTTCCTCTATTCTCTGGATCTTTCGGTTTTTTACTTTTTTAATCATACCCTATCAACAGGGTTTTTTGACAGGTTTTTTTCGTTTATTACAAACGTTAACAACTGGTATATCTCATATATCATACTGCTGGGTATCCTTTTCACAAAGGACGGCAGGAGAGGAAAATTTGCGGGTCTGCTGGTAATCTTCCTGATACTGGCTTCTGACCAGTTCGGGGCCAAAGTATTAAAAGAATGGTTTGCAAGGATCCGCCCCTGCAATGTGCTCCCTGACGCAATTACCCCTCTTGGCACTCAGGGGACTTACTCCTTTCCTTCAAATCACGCATTAAATAACTTTGCGGTAGCTGCCTTTTTCAGCCTGATCTACCCAAAACTGAAATACCTGTTATATACCGTAGCCTCCCTGATCGCCCTCTCGAGGGTTTACCTCGGACTCCATTACCCTTCGGATATACTCGGCGGAGCCGTGATTGGCATCGTGATGGGGTATCTTTTTGTTTTACTTCACAGGTATCTTATGGGCAGGTGGGGAGAGAAAAAGGAAGCGGCTCAGTAACGCGGGGCATAGTCTCCCCGAATTTAACCGGTTTCCATTATTTCGTTTTCATTACGTAAACTTTATCTCCTTCGCGGACCCGTAACGGCGACTTGAATGTAATCCTGTCTCCTTTATTCGCCATTGTTCCGTCGAGGTCGTTCACGCGCATCTCCTCAACGGTAACTTCAACCACACCGGAAGTCTCCCCGGTGATCAGCACCTTATCACCTGCAGCCAGGCCACCGGCTTCCAGTTCTATAAAAGCAATCTGAGGTGCCTTGTAATAGTTCAGTACTTTCCCCAGGTATTGTTTGAAGTGATCCGATTCGCTTCCTGCAACTTTACTTATATCATCTCCGGTCGGAGTACCGAAATAAAACCCCTGGGAGTACCCGCGATTATAGACTGTTCTCAACTCTTCATCAAGTTTGGATTTTAGCTCATCCGTTAGTGCACCGTCAAAATACGCGTCAATCGCCCGTCTGTATACTCCTGTTACCTTAGCCGCGTATTCAGGACTTCTTTTCCGTCCCTCTATCTTGAATGAATCTATCCCTGCTTCGATCAGTTTCTCAATGAAGGGGAGCGTGTTCATATCCTTGGCAGACATCACATAATCTTCCCCAAGCAGCAGCGAATAATCCTTTTTCCCGTCATAGATTTCATACTCCCGCCGGCAAGGCTGGAGGCAATCACCCTGGTTTGCGCTTCTGCCAAATAATTCGTGGCTCATAAAACACCTTCCGCTGACTGCCACACACATTGCACCGTGAACAAAGGTTTCAACTTCAATGTCGACGGCGCTTTTTATTTTTTTAATTTCATCCAGTGTGCACTCCCTCGCAAGTACAATCCTCCTGGCACCAAGATTTTTATAGAACCGTGCGGAACCCGAATTTGAAATCGATGCCTGGGTGGAGATACAAAAAGGCATTTCATACTCAATACACTTCTGAATTACGGCATTATCCCAGCAGATAATAAGGTCTACCCCCGCGGACTTTGCGATGCTCAGCACCTCATCAATTTCATAAACCTCATCCTCCATAACAATACTATTCAGCGTAAGATGAAGATCGACATTCTTCGAGTGGCATAGTGAAGCTATTTCAGGTAATGCCTCTGCGGTAAAATTGGCTGCGGTTGCTCTCATATTCAGTTTCTCAACGCCAAGGTACACCGCGTTCGCGCCGGCATTAATGACCGCATTCAGCATAGTCATATTCCCTGCCGGGGCAAGGAGTTCAGGTTTTTTCATTTCCGGATTCATACTGCAAATTTAACCAATTAAAGGCAAATGGATTACTGATTATCATAAGTTTTCATTGGTAATGAACAACATTATTCATTACTAACGAACATTCGGTGCCCCGATTAAATTAAAAAGATTAATAAAACTGTATGGAATTGACGGTCACATTCAGGTAATTAGTAAACTAAGAAAATTCATTTTTCCATAATCATCCGGCAATGGTTAAATTGAATCTGATTTTATTAAAATATTAGGAAAATTATGAGTTTCACCCGTTCAGCAGGAATGTTACTGCACCCAATATCCTTACCGGGCAGATTCGGTATCGGTGATCTGGGTCCCAATGCATATAAATTTGTTGAATTTCTCGAAGCTGCAGGCCAAACACTCTGGCAGGTCTTCCCTCTTGGCCCTACTGGCTATGGCGATTCACCGTATCAGTGTTTCTCCGCTTTCGCCGGTAATCCCCTCCTTGTCAGTCCCGAATTACTCGCCTCCGAAGGATTGATACCCGAATCAGATATTCAGCACCACCCTCACTTTGATTATCATAATATTGATTATGGCAGGGTTATTGATTACAAGCAGAAACTGCTCCGTACAGCATTTGCCAACTTCAAAACAAATTTTAATCCTGAAGATAAAGAATGGAAAAAATTTGAGTCGGACCATAAAGTCTGGCTTGAAGATTTCGCCCTGTTTATGGCGGCAAAATCTTATCACGGCGGAAATCTCTGGACAACGTGGGACAAGGAAATAGCTTTAAGAAAAAAATCGGCATTACCCGCGTGGAAAGAAAAATTGGCTGATGAAATCTTTTATCAGAAGTTTATTCAGTTTCAGTTTTTCAGGCAGTGGAAGTCATTAAGATCATTTGCAAATGGTAAGAACATAAAGATTATCGGAGACCTCCCGATCTTCATTGCATACGATAGCGCGGACCTCTGGGCGAACAAAAAACTATTCTCAGTAGACGAGGAAGGGAAACTGGAAACTGTAGCAGGAGTACCGCCTGATTATTTCAGTCCGACAGGACAGCTATGGGGCAACCCTCTCTACCGCTGGGATGAAATGGAAAAAGATGATTTTAAATGGTGGCGTACCCGTATCAGTGCCCTGCTCGAACTGGTGGACATAATCCGGATTGATCACTTCCGCGGGTTTGAAGCATACTGGGAGATACCCGGCGATGCCCCGACCGCTGAAACAGGTAAGTGGGTAAAAGCCCCCGGCAAAAAATTCTTCAGTAAAGTTAAAGAATACCTTGGCGAAGTACCTATCATTGCCGAGGACCTCGGTGTAATAACCAAAGGTGTGGTTGAACTCAGAGACAAATTTAATTTCCCGGGAATTAAGATACTGCAGTTCGCGTTCGGCACAAATATGGAACGGAAATTCCTTCCTCACAATTTTATACCAAATTGCTGTGTTCACACCGGCTCACACGACAATGATACCACGCGCGGATATTTCGAAAAGGCAAAGTACGAGAGCAACGACATCTACGCTTCCGTGCAGAAATACCTGAATTATTACGGCGAGAATATTACTTTCGAACTCATACGTGCTGCCTACCGCTCTGTCGCGAACATAGTGGTTATCCCTATGCAGGATGTACTCAACCTCGGCTCGGAAGCAAGAATGAATTTCCCCGGCAGGCTTGGCGGCAACTGGGGATGGCGGTTCACCTGGGACCAGATATCCCACAACCTGATTCACACATACAAAGACCTGTGCGAGACTTATGACCGTCCGCCAAAAAAATCAACAGAACCAGAAGAAGAATAGACTTATGTTTTCCGGGAGCGGCAGTGCCGCTTCCGGAATTTTTCCCATCAATTTCATTTTTTCCAACTTTTAAGTATTTTCTCCTCCCTCATTCATTTCATTAATTACTATAAGGTGTTTTATGGATTTTACAGATATTAATTATCTCGCGGTTTTCGTGGCTGCTTTAGCTGGTTTTATCATAGGCGCGATATGGTACTCGCCATTGCTTTTCTCAAAGGTATGGGTCCGTGAAACCGGCCTTAAAGAAGAAGAACTGAAAAATGCCAATATGGTAAAAATATTCGGTACTTCATTTGTCCTTATGTTTATTCAGTCGGTGATGCTTTCTTCATTTGTCGCGGACGAGGAAGGTGCGCTCTTCAGGATGATCGCGGGAATGATTATTGCCGTGGGCTGGATTGTAACATCAATCGGTGTATTGTTCTTATTTGAAAGACGATCTTTTAAGTTGTTCCTGATTGACGCGGGATATTTTGTTGTGACATTTATGGTAATGGGAGCAATCCTGGGAGCCTGGAAGTAATTATATTTTCAGGCCGGAGTAAATTAAATCCTGCCGGTCTTAATAAACACTCTGGAATAATCAGGACAATGTATACATAAACCAGCAGAGCCGGTACCATAAGTAATAGCTTAATATTTGTTTCGATAACCCCTCCCGGCCTCCCCTTTCCCCTGTGGGACAAGTATAAAAATGGGAGGAGATTTTATTGCAAATAATAACCATTCCCGGAGGGATTTTTAATTTGAGCAGAATATTTTTTCTAACTCTTTATATTCTCCGAGTATCTCCGTGTAAACTCTGTGGTTCTCCGTGTAACTATCTCAGTACTAATAGTCCGTATCGATGCCTACAATTTGCATTAGTTTTTTCTGTAAGTAACTTTACTATTAGTTCCTGTACGGAAAATGGTTACACAGAGAGCCACGGAGAGGTCACAGAGAACCACGGAGAGTTTATCTTTTCTTTATAAACCATAAGTTGGCGGAGCCGGCACCATAAGAGATGATTAGAAGTTATTAATTGCGATAACCCCTCCCGGCCTCCCCTTTGTAAAAATGGGAGGAGATTTTATTGCAGATTATAACCAATTTGCGCGGAATATTTTTTCTAACTACTTAACTAGCTACTCTCACCTCACCACAACCATTTTCCCCGCCGACCTGTACCCCGCGGTTACAATTTCATAAAAATATATTCCCGGGGACAGGTTCCTTGTATCATAATAAACACTCTGTTCACCCGCCTGCATAAAACCGTCTGCGAGCCTCGCGACCTCCTTTCCCATTATATCGTAGATCTTTAATGAAACGACCGCGCCTTTGCTCAGACTGAAAGATATAGTTGTACCATCGTTAGCGGGATTCGGATAGCTACGGAAGAGTCCCGTTTTAAGTTCAACCGATTCCTTCTCATCAATTACGTCTGTAAGGATGGACAAATATTTATTCCTCGCGTTTGCAACGGCGTTACGAAGTCCTGCAAGATCGGCAGCGCCCGCCAAAGCAAAAGCGATACTGACCGAATCACCCGGCTGGATGTTATGCGGCCCGCTGGATATGACGTGCGATACATCTCCTCCCCCGGCACGTGCTTTACCTATTCCGCTTGATAATGACTGCCACTTTTCAGAGTCGCTGAAACCATCATACACCTGGAATCCGCCGTCCCCTCCTGCATTAAGAATACCCCAGAATCCATACTTGTTATCCGAAACTACCGCCGAAGCCACCCAGTCATTCGGGTTGCCGCCAAGGTGATAAACATATCCGAGCGCGCCTGTTGTATCCCACTGAGTATAATCGTCAGCGCCGCTGCCGTCCACAAGATCCCAATCGAAATACAAACCCCCGAATAAATTAGAGACCCCTGCCGAAGAATTATTTATGATATTATAACGCAGTATAATATAGTTATCGTGAGGCGAGGAAGTAAAAGTATAACTGTTCAGTTTAACCGTAACACCCAACTTATTCGCGCCCGCGGCGTTATCATTAAACACCGCGCTCCCCTCAACATCCGCCGCTGCTCCGGGCGACTGCAGAGTGAATGGTTTAACAACCGTAAAATCCGCGTTTTGCGCGCTTCCATTAGAATTATTTCTCGCTGCATCAGATACCCTGGAAGCTGAGGTTGCCAGCATAAGCGCTCCTTCAAACAGGAAATTTGAATTTTCTTTGTACTTAAAACCTCCCCCCTGAAGATTTGAAGGGTAATCATTATAAGCCAGTGTGCCTTTACTTGTCACGGTAAGGGCTACATCGTTACCGGATTGAGTGGCGTAGGTAGGATTCGCCACCGCCTGTATCCACTGGTAATCCGAGTAACCGGACGCCGCGTAGTTAAGCTTAAACCTCAGCGGAGCATTTGCCGCCGTCGTGGTGATTGTGAATCTGAAAGGATTGGAAATATTTGAAACACTGTCAAGTGTCCCGATCTGATTAAATAAAACTGTCGGAATTGATACCGTGGCATTTGCGTTTGTACTCTCTAACCCGATGGACAATCCGGAAACAGGAGAAAGATAGTTTTTAAAATACGCGCGTACTGAAATTGATTCACCATTCTCGAATACTCCGTCACCGTCGCCGCCTTCTGCGTCTGAAAGGACAATATTATACCCCCGTACTGAAATAACAGTGGCATTGTTAAGCGCCGCGAACGCGTTAATCCTCCCTTTCCCCAGAAAGTCTACATAGCCGGGATTCGCGCTATTTATGTTATCCGCGGTTGCCCGTATCCGCTCTGCTGCCTGTGCGGGCGATAACTGCGGGAACTTTGACATTACGAGTCCGGCCAGCCCCGCCGCCAGGGGCGAAGCCATAGAGGTACCGGAGAGATAAAGATAAGTGTCGTTCATCCAGGTGTTGTATATTGACTCACCCGGGGCGGAAACATCAACTTCAAAACCGTAGTTTGAGAAGGATGACTTCTGATCCCCCTGATTTGTAGATGCAACTGATAAAACCTTGTCATAACTGGCCGGGTAAAAAAGCCCTCCGGAATTGTTGTTTCCGGCGGCGGCAACCACAAGGGTCCCCATCGCGGTCACCTCGTCTATAACGGCCTGACCTAAAATGGTATATCCGCCGCCGCCCCAGCTGCAGTTAACAACCTTCGCTCCTCTTACCGCGGCATACATTATTCCTTCATATCCGTAAACGATATACGGCTGATTTGACGTATTCCGGTAATTATCCTGGCAGGTTTTAACGGCGAGAATTTTGCAGTTATAGCCGATTGAAGCCACTCCGGTAGAGTTATTCGTTACTGCCGAAGATATTCCTGCTACGTGAGTACCGTGGTCCGGCTGGTCTTCCATCGGATTTGGATCCGCTACACCGGTCAGCCCGCCGAAATCCCATCCGAGGAAATCATCAACATATCCGTTATTATCGTCATCAATGTTATTGTTGGGTGTTTCCGCCCAGTTCCGCTTGATATTGGCGTTTAGATCGGGATGATCCCAATCAACACCGGTATCAATAATGCCGATTACTAACGAAGTATCGCCGGTGGAGAGGTCCCACGCCGCGGACGCGTTTATCTTCTGTAAAGCCCATTGCAGATTCAGAGAAGGATCATTGGGCACAAACGCGCTTTCATAGACATACCTCGGCTCAGCCCATTCAACAAGAGGATGTTTGGCGAGTTTTGAAGCGGCAAGAAACGGATCGAGGTTTTCCATATAGGAAACTGATACTATCCTGTTCAGTTCTTTTGACCGGATCCGCGGCGAATTAAAAAGAAGCCTGGCGTTTCCCGCTTTTGCTTCCCTTAGCAGATGTGCCGCGTCAAGAGGAAGGGTCACTTTGCCTGAAGCATCACTCCTCACATCCTCTCTGAACTTCACTATGATCTCATTCGATAAATAACGTACATCCCCCTTCCCGATTACATATTGTGGCAGGAACTGCCCCGGCACGGTTAACTGGAGTAAATAAATAATAATAAACGAAAGTATTCTTCGCAAATCGTCCTCTTGTGTTGAAAATTAATTAACTGAATTTACTTGAGAGCATAATCTTAAACAAGCTATTTTTCAATTCTTCTTCATCGTATTTCACATTTGACCGGCAAAAATGGGGTAACAAAACGAGCGGCAAAACTCTTGATGACCTGTGTTGAACTACTCTGCGCAACGAATCTGGCAATCTCATATGTAAAATTATGTTACATAAACTAAGCCGACCCCAATCCGAGGTTGATTAATGGCAATTCAACCCAAAGGCTGCCACAAAGGCCAGGACTTCCTGACCAGCACGTCATCGGCGGTTATTCTGTTGCATACTCTGTCCCGTTTAGCGGGAGAACTATCTGCTTTTTTAGCAAAGAACACAAAAGGGCTTCTTTATAACATTAATTCTTGAGGGGAATCAATCATACGCCACATAAAAATCGCCGGGAGGGGCAAGCCCGCTCCCCTACTTTTGCAATTCTGCAGTTATCCGTTGTATCCGCATAATCTGTGTTCAATCCCTTTCCTCAAAAAATTCTTAATTCATAAACCAGCAGAGCCGGTACCATAAAGAATCAGAGAAGCTACGGAAGCAACCCGAACGCCAAAGATACTCTGGCATACTTACGGAAATCACTGAAGTGATTCTCCTCCCGTTTATATCCTCCACCAAAGCAGTGAAA
>JABWCL010000083.1 GCA_013360295.1 Ignavibacteriaceae bacterium
GTTATTCGTCATACCCGCAAATGGCTGAAGCCATTTCACTGCTTTGGTGGAGGATATAAACGGGAGGAGAATCACTTCAGTGATTTCCGTAAGTATGCCTAGAGTATCTTTGGCGTTCGGGTTGCTTCCGGAGTTTCCCTGATTCTTTATTGTACCGGCTCCGCTGGTTTGTGAAGTAAAAATTATTAAGTTTAATTTTATGACAAAAGAAAGGCTTATTATGAAAAAGTTTTTTTACTTAGTGTTCATTTTAGCGCTGCTTAGTGCAGCAGAGACATACAGCCAGGGAGGCGGCAGGCAGTCGAGTTTTAACCGTGATAAACTTTATTGGACGGCGTGGGATTATTCAGACGGAGGAATTCCAAAGTCGCTTTATGACTCCGCAAAGTTCAACACGGTAATACGTCAGGCAAAGGCCGGAAGTGTTGTAAATAATCTTGACGAGTTAGCTCAATATCCAAATATTTTTGCTGTTAATACTAATGCGCAAGAATGGCAGGGCAATATTCGTCAGGTTAATGAACACGTGCAGTTGGATTGGCTGTACGCCGTGACCGGAGGGTATTATAATGAGTTTTATGCTTCCCGTGCAGATTCTTTTGAACTGGCAGGTATAACAACCAACCAGGAGTTTTGCCTTGAGCGTGGAACCGATTATTTCGGTGATAAAAAAACGATAACGATTAATGGAGAAGAGAAGGAATGCTTTTCTTCAGGTATTGATGAGGCTTATAAGGATAAAATTCTAGTTCGTGGCCCGCATTACTATCAGCACCAGGGGTATGAACTGTACTCACAGGATATGGACAGGCCGATAACTTACAATGCCAAATTTATAATTTATCCCGGCGACCCAACAATTCCACTAAATCCACAATATAATGCCCCTTGTGTCAGAGTGTCGGTTTATTATACTGATACGGTTCGTCAGTTTCCGTATGATCAGTCCGCGCCGCTGATGACAAGAGTATATCGCTTCCCCTACCAAGAAATCAACGCAACGCAACTATTGAATGATCCAAATCTACAACTAAGCTATAATTATAAAAATGATATAAAGGATTCAAATATAATAATCGAGAGATATTATAATAATAATGAAAAGCTCGGCACAGAATTCGTTATTGAATGGCTCGGAAATGCCGAAATATTAGTTTACAAAGTGGAGGTATGGGATAATTCGATTTGGGATAAATATGCAATAGATGAAACCGCTATAAATCTATTCAGAAGCAAAGCAAGATGGGAATTTTTAAATTATTTCCCTTCTTCGTCCGATTTTAGCTCTAAACTTCGCGGCTGGAGTTCGCTTAACGAGCCTCATACGGTGGATTTGCTTAGATCGTTTCGATTTGTAGATTCATTGTGTGCCTTACCTGCCCCTGAGGGCTTTAATACTGCCCCAATGTTCACAATGTTTTATCCAAATTGGGATAATAACGTTGACGGGCGGGACTTTCTAAAGCAAATAATCGAGATTGCCCAGCCAAACCCGCTCTTTTATTGGTATTATCCGTTCAACGTCGGACATACAGACATCAGCGGGTTATACTATTTTCAAACTTACGCTCTGCGCAGCACTGCTCTATGGTTATCAGAACAGTCAGTCAACAAATATTACCCATCCAAGGATTGGTACTATACAGCCCAGTCGTGGGGATACAGAAAAACAGGCACGAATGAGTATTTTCGGTGGCGGCAGCCCACCGGGCAAGCGTTAAGAGCTTCGATTTTTGCTGCTTTGGCTTATGGATGTAAAGGGATATTTATCGAACCGTTTGATTCCTATCTGGGAGATCAATCTGCAAATGGCTATATCACGGAA
Organism: Ignavibacteriaceae bacterium; assembly: GCA_013360295.1. Classification (GTDB taxonomy): domain Bacteria; phylum Bacteroidota; class Ignavibacteria; order Ignavibacteriales; family Ignavibacteriaceae; genus JABWCL01. The sequence goes on from JABWCL010000083.1 coordinate 1,826, forward strand.
GGCCTGTTGGAATATATTGAACCGGTGCCTGATACTCCAAGATGGAATACTTTAGGGCTCTTCGTAAAAGATAGTCTTGGAGAGAGAATGGGTGGTATTCTCTCCTCCCGTCTGGCCAAGCTTGAATACGAAAGTAAGAATGACATTGTAACAATACGCACCAACTTCCCAACAGAAGAACTTAGGGAAGGCGTGGCTTATGAG